>CAVWAI010000039.1:0-156074 GCA_963752725.1 uncultured Gammaproteobacteria bacterium | reverse complement strand
TGTACCGGCCAATGGCGGCCGGTCCTTATGATTATAGCTAATCACTTGAGCAATGGCGCTCATCACCCAGGCTGACTCCGTCTGTGGTGATGAGCGCCTTTTTTTTGCTTTAAATTTTTATGCTAACAATCATAAAAGCAACTTTTGAAAATATCCGGAGAAATCAATGAAACTTTTAAAGACGTCTGAACATGTTAATGCTTCAGTACGCCCTGTATTTAAAACGCGAGTTCTTAAAAACCTTGCTGCGGGCATCGCTGCCTCAGTTTTCCTGTTGAGTGGGAGCGCCTCTGTCTATGCAGAGACTGAAGGGTTGGAGAAAGAAGATCTTAAATTCGGCTTTATTAAACTGACCGATATGGCACCGCTTGCGATCGCATATGAGAAAGGCTACTTCGAAGATGAAGGCCTGTATGTCACCATCGAAGCGCAGGCCAACTGGAAAGTATTACTCGATGGTGTGATCGATGGCAAGCTTGATGGTGCGCACATGCTGGCAGGACAGCCGCTGGGGGCAACCATCGGTTTTGGTACCAAGGCCGATATTATCACCGCGTTCTCTATGGACTTGAACGGTAACGCGATCACCGTTTCGAACAAGATATGGGAGCAGATGAAAGAACATGTTCCGCATGAGAACGGCAAACCGGTTCACCCGATCAAGGCGGACTATCTGAAACCGGTGGTTGAAAAATATAAAGATGACGGTAAACCTTTTAAGATGGGCATGGTGTTCCCGGTATCGACTCATAACTATGAGTTACGTTACTGGCTGGCTGCCGGTGATATTCACCCGGGTTATTACGCACCGCTGAGTGGCGACACCTCAGGTACTATCGATGCAGATGCGCTGTTATCTGTCACTCCGCCGCCGCAGATGCCGGCAACCATGGAAGCAGGAACGATCTACGGTTACTGCGTCGGCGAGCCGTGGAACCAGCAGGCGGTATTCAAGGGTATCGGTGTACCGGTGATCACCGACTACGAGATATGGAAGGACAACCCTGAAAAAGTCTTTGGTGTATCTAAAGAATGGGCTGAAAAATATCCGAATACGCATAAAGCCGTGGTGAAAGCTTTGATCCGTGCAGCGATGTGGCTTGATGAAGGCGGCCTGGAAAATCGTAAAGAAGCATCAAAGATTCTGGCGCGTCCTGAATATGTCGGTGCTGACTATGAGGTTATCGCTAACTCGATGACCGGTACTTTTGAATATGAAAAAGGCGACAAGCGTTCGCTGCCTGATTTCAACGTATTCTTCCGTAACAAGGCAACCTACCCTTACTACTCTGATGCTGTCTGGTATCTATCGCAGATGCGCCGCTGGGGTCAGATTCCGGAATATAAATCAGACGACTGGTATAAGGACATGGCGAAAAAAGTTTACCGCCCTGATATCTATGCTGCCGCTGCGAAAGAGCTGATCGCTGAAGGCAAGGCAGATGCAAAAGATTTCCCTGACTTCGAAAAAGAATCAGGTTTCCGTGCACCGCAGACCGAGTTCATCGACAAGGTGACCTTTGATGGTAGCAAACCAAATGCTTATCTTGAATCATTCAAGATCGGACTGAAAGGTAAGGACATTGTGAAGTAGCAGGTATCCGGGAGGCTGCGGACAAAGTATGCATGATTGCTGTGTTCGCCGTCTCCACAATTACCTTCTAATCATTCGGAGAAAACAATGAAATTATCTAGATTTAAAACATTTAGCGACGAACAATATAATGTATTTATTCGTAGCTATATTTTTCCTCTCATCGCGATAGCGATGTTTCTGGGTTTCTGGAGCATCTCGGCTCAACAGGTGGAAACCTCGTTAGGTCAGTTGCCCGGACCAACGGCTGTTTTTCACCAGGCAAGTAACCTGGTCGATGAGCATTATGCTGAACGTGAAAAAGAAGTCAGCTTCTATGAACGCCAGGAAAAGCGTAATGCGGCAAAGCTGGAAAAAGATCCTGAGGCAGAAGTAAAAATTCGGCCTTATACCGGTAAGGCAACATTTTTTGATCAGGTTCTTACCAGCCTGTTCACGGTATTTACCGGTTTTATTATGGCGTTACTTATCGCCATACCTGTCGGTATTATTACGGGTCTGAGCAATGATCTTTACCGCGCGATCAATCCTATCGTGCAGTTGTTAAAACCGGTATCACCGTTAGCCTGGTTGCCGATCGTTACCATGGTGGTGAGTGCGGTTTATGTCAGTGACGACCCGATGTTTGATAAGTCCTATCTGACTTCGGCTTTTACGGTGATGCTCTGTTGCATGTGGCCGACACTGATCAATACCGCGGTGGGTGTATCAACCGTGGATAAGGACCTGATCAATGTCAGCAAGGTTTTGCGCCTGGGCTGGTTTACCAAGGTCTATAAAATTATATTGCCATCGGCGGTACCGATGATCTTCACCGGGCTGCGTCTGAGCCTGAGTATCGGCTGGATGGTGTTGATCGCAGCAGAGATGCTGGCGCAGAACCCGGGGCTGGGTAAATTTGTCTGGGATGAGTTCCAGAACGGCAGTTCCAATTCGCTGGGCCGCATCATGGTAGCAGTACTCGCCATCGGACTGGTTGGTTACATGCTGGATCGCGGCATGCTGATGCTGCAGAAAAAAGTGACCTGGGATAAATCGGTTGTTTTGCGTTAAATAACGAACAGCTTAGAGAAAAGATTCGGAGAACAGGATAATGAAAAATATACATCTAAACATCGATCATATTTCGATGGAGTTTCCAACACCTGATGGCCCCTACGTGGCACTTCAGGATGTTGATCTGGAGATGAAAGAAGGCGAGTTTGTTTCCTTGATCGGTCATTCCGGCTGTGGCAAATCAACCGTGCTTAACGTGGTTGCCGGTTTACATAAAGCAACAAACGGCGGCGTCGTGCTCGATGGTAAAGAAGTGAATGAGCCGGGCCCGGAACGAGCCGTGGTGTTTCAGAACCATTCGCTGCTGCCATGGCTGACTGCCTATGAAAATGTCGAGCTGGCGGTGAAGCAGGTTTTTGGCCGCTCCAATTCGAAGCAGACCAAAAGCAAGGCCGAGATGAAACAATGGATAGAGCATAATCTGCACCTGGTGCATATGGATCACGCCATGCATAAACGTCCGGATGAGATTTCCGGCGGCATGAAACAGCGTGTTGGTATCGCGCGTGCACTGGCGATGCAGCCCAAAGTATTGCTCATGGATGAGCCTTTTGGCGCGCTGGATGCACTGACGCGTGCCCATATGCAGGAGTCACTGATGGAGATCCATGCTGACCTCGGCAATACCGTTATCATGATCACCCACGATGTCGATGAAGCCGTGTTGTTATCCGACCGTATCGTGATGATGACCAACGGCCCGGCGGCCACCATCGGCGAGGTACTGGAGATCGATCTGCCACGACCGCGTGACCGTGTTGAGTTGTCGGACAATGCTAAATATAACCATTACCGCCACGAAGTGCTGAAATTCCTTTATGAGCGTCAAAGACGTCCGGGTGAAGAGGATGTAGGCGCAGCTGAACAGGACGATGAGTCATCGCCGGTTTTGAGCGTTGTTAAGACGGAGGCCGCATGAAATAAACACTGATAGATACCAGCCATTGTGAGCGAAGCGCAGCAGTCTCTTTAAGTGATTGCTGCCTGCTGAAGATAGCCGTGCTTCGCTCACAATGACCAATGAAGGTTTTTCTCCGAGAGGCTGTATCGCCATGGATGGCTTTTTTTCGGGCTGTAGCGTTCTGCTCGGCCTGTTTTATTGTTGTTGCACATAGCCGGTGCAGCAGTCGTATTGCGCGCACCTGTTTGGTGCGATATCGGCTAAATCGACAAAGATAATCATCGTTAAAGCGTTATTCCTGTGTTTAAAAAACATGGCATGAATCTTGTTAGTACATTAGCAAGTATTTATATTCAGCTAGCTGCAACGAGGCAACAATGAAACAAAAACTGGTATTAATCGGCAATGGTATGGCAGGAGTTCGAGCTCTTGAAGAACTCTTTAAACACAACACATCAGGTGAAAAAGGAAGTGACCAGTATGACATTACGGTCATCGGTTCTGAGCCGCATCCAAATTACAATCGCATCATGTTATCACCGGTTCTGGCGGGTGAGCAGACCATCAACGACATCATTCTTAATAGTCTGGAATGGTATGAAGAAAATGATATCACCCTGGTTACCGGTGATGCCGCCAGTGAGATCTCCCGCGTTAAAAAATCGGTAATCACCGAGAGCGGTAAAGAATACCCTTATGACCGGCTGCTGGTCGCGACCGGTTCCAATCCATTTATTATTCCTATACCAGGTGCAGATAAAGAAGGTGTTTTAGGCTTCCGCGATATCAGCGATGTCAACACCATGGTGCAGGCAGCCAAAGATTATAAAAAAGCGGTCGTTATCGGTGGCGGACTGTTAGGCCTCGAAGCGGCCAACGGCCTGATGAAGCAGGGTATGGATGTCACCGTAGTGCATCTGCTCGATTCACTGATGGAGCGCCAGTTAGACAAACCAGCGTCTGCGTTATTAAAAGCCTCGCTGGAAACTCGCGGCATGAAATTCCTGATGGAGGCTTCGACAGCAGAGATCGCCGGTGATAAGCGTGTCAGCAGTGTGAAGTTTACTGATGGCTCTGAAGTCGAAGCCGACCTGGTCGTTATGGCAGTCGGTATCCGGCCTAATTTTGAACTGGCGCAGAAGGCCGGTATCCATTGTGAACGCGGTATCGTGGTGAATGACACCATGCAGACCTTTGATCCGACCATCTATGCGGTGGGTGAATGTGTACAGCACCGTGGTGAGTGTTATGGCCTGGTAGCGCCATTATTCGAACAGGCAAAGGTTGCTGCAAACCACCTTGCGCAGGTCGGCAGCACCCGATACATCGGTTCCATGACCTCGACGAAATTAAAAGTGACCGGCATCGATCTGTTTTCTGCCGGTGAATTCAACGAAGAAGAAGGCGATGAAGTTTTACAGATACAGGACGTTGCCAGTGGCATGTATAAAAAGCTGGTACTTAAAGACAACGTGATCAAAGGCGCTGTCATGTTCGGCGATACCATGGACGGCACCTGGTACTTTAGCCTGATGCGTGATGCGACCAATATTGCCGATTTCCGTAGAACCATATTATTTGGCCAGCATGACCTGGGTGATGCCGGACACGGTGATGCGTCGGCGGTCATGTCATTACCGGATGGTGCAGAGATCTGCGGCTGTAACGGTGTGACTAAAGGTGACATCGTTCAGGCGATCAGCAAAAACGGCATCTTCACCTTAGATGAAGTACGCGCACATACGAAAGCCTCGTCGTCATGTGGTTCATGTACCGGCCTGGTCGAATCGATCCTGGCATCGACGGTCGGTGAAGGTTATGACGCAACACCGAGTAAGAAAGCGGTATGCGCCTGTACCGATTGCGGTCATGACGAAGTCATCAATGCGATCAAGGACCACGAATTAAAAACCATGGACGCGGTTCGCGAATTCCTCGAATGGAAAACGCCGGATGGCTGCGCTGCTTGCCGTCCGGCGTTGAACTATTACCTGATGGCACGCTGGCCTGAAGAGTATAAGGATGATGCACAATCACGTTTTATCAACGAACGTGCTCACGGCAACATTCAAAAAGACGGCACCTATTCGGTGGTGCCGCGTATGTTTGGCGGCCTGGTTAAACCGGACGAGTTGCGTGCTATCGCCGATGTCTGCGACAAATTTGATGTGCCGGAGATGAAAGTGACCGGTGGTCAGCGTATCGATATGTTCGGCATCAAAAAAGAAGACCTGCCGGCGATGTGGAAAGATCTATCGGATGCTGGTTTCGTCTCAGGCCATGCTTATGGTAAAGCCATGCGTACGGTGAAGACCTGCGCCGGAAAAACCTGGTGCCGTTTCGGCACACAGAACTCGACCGGCCTTGGTGTAAAACTCGAAGAGCTGACATGGGGTTCGTACATGCAGCATAAATTCAAACTCGCAGTATCAGGCTGTCCGCGTAACTGCGCCGAAGCTACCATCAAAGATTTTGGTGTGGTCTGTGTCGATTCCGGATATGAATTACATGTTGGCGGTAATGGCGGCATCAAAGTTCGTGTCACGGATCTGTTATGCAAAGTAGAAACCGAAGAAGAAGTGCTGGAATACTGTGCTGCCTTTACCCAGAAATATCGTGAAGAAGCACACTACCTGGAACGTACTGCGCCGTGGGTTGAGCGTGTTGGCCTGAGCAGTATCAAAGAAGTCATTCTTGATAACGAAGAAGAACGTAAAGCCCTGGCCGAACGATTCAAGATCAGCCAGAAAGTTTCCCAGATCGATCCGTGGAAAGCACGCGCAGAAGGTGAAGCGGCACATGAGTTTACCCAGTTGAAAATTGCAGGTTAGACCATGAGTACGAACGTATTAAAAAAATTAGCTGGAGAAGAAAAGATGAGTAACTGGACAGAAGTCGTAGCACTGGAAGATATACCGCCATTAGGCTCACGCGTGATTGCAACCGATACCATGAAGATTGCTGTATTTCGTACTGCGAGCGATGAAGTGTTTGCCATGAAAGATGAGTGCCCGCATAAGAAAGGACCGTTATCGCAGGGCATCGTGCATGGTAATTCGGTTACCTGCCCATTACATAACTGGAAGATTGACCTCGCCAGTGGTGAAGCATTAGGGCCGGATGAAGGCTGTACTAATGTGTTCCCGACCAAGGTTGAGAACGGCAGAGTTTATATCAGTTTTGCAATTGCAGTAGCTGCCTAACAACTATTAACCCATAGAGTGACCGAGAACACAGAGAAAATTAGACTATTGTCATTCTGACCAATGGGAAGGATCTTTTACATCCGTTACAAGATCACACGTCGTTCGGTGACTCCGTAGATTAAGTTCTGGTTTCTGCGGTGAGACAAAAATTATGTTATTTGGTCGTAAACAAAAAAATCCAATCAAGATCGCCGATAAAGGCGTGGTCGAATGGAAGTATGCCACCTGTGGTTATTGTTCTACAGGCTGTTCGATTGAGGTCGGACTAGATGAAGATGGCGAGCCCGTGGCATCACGCGGTCTGGCAGATGCAGATGTTAATCGTGGCAAGTTGTGTGTCAAAGGTATCTTTGAACATGAGCTGTTTCGTAAGACGGCCGGTCGTGGCGATAAACCATTAAAACGAAAAAATTTTAATGATGAGTTTGAAGAAGTCACCTGGAAACAGGCGCTGGATTTTACCGCCGACGAAATTAAACGCATCCAGGAAAAATATGGGCGAGACTCTTTTTCTATAATCTCCACCGGTCAGATCATGACCGAAGAATTTTATACCCTGGGCAAGTTGGCGCGCGGTGTTGTTGGTACTAACAACTACGACGGTAACACGACCCTGTGTATGGCTTCAGCGGTGTCAGGTTATAAACGTTCCTTTGGCTCAGATGGACCGCCAGGCTGTTACGATGATTTTGATCACACCGAATGCCTGCTAGCCTTTGGCTCAAACCTGCCTGAACAGCATCCGATTATCTACTGGCGTCTGAACGAAGCACTGGAGAAATGTGATCGCGAAGGCCGGCCGCGTTTTCCGATCATCGTGGTTGATCCGCGTGTCACCATGTTCGCGCAAAAAGCAGATATCCACCTGACCGTGTCACCGGGCACCGACCTGGTGTTATTGAATGCACTGTCACACGTCATTTTAGAAGAAGGTCTGGCTGATGATGATTACATCAAAGCGCATACCAATGGTTATGAAGAATTTAGTGCTTTAGTAAAACAGTACGATCCGGAGAGCGCGTCAAAAATCTGTGGTATCGATGCCGAGATGATTCGCAAAGTTGCCCGTATGTATGCCAAAGCCGGTGCAGCGATGACCATCTGGACCATGGGCATCAATCAGAGTACGCATGGATCTGATGGTGTGTGCGCGATCAATAATTTAAATCTGATTACCGGCAACATCGGAAAACCGGGCGGTTCTTCTTTATCGATTACCGGCCAGTGTAATGCCATGGGCACGCGTGAATGGTCATCCTGTTCCGGCCTGCCGGGTTACCGTGCACTGGAGAATGAAAAAGACCGCAGCGAGATCGCCGAGTTCTGGGGTATCGATGCGGATTATTTTCCTGAAAAGCGCGGCATGTTTATGACCGATATTTTGCCGGCGATCGAAAGTGGTGAAATTCGAGGCATGTGGCTGATAGCGACCAACCCGATGACGTCGATGGCAAATACGGCATTGATGCGTAAACTATTATCCAAATTAGAATTCCTCGTCGTGCAGGATGCGTATGCGGATGTTGAAACCAACCAGTACTCGCACGTGTTCCTGCCATCAGCAGTATGGGCAGAAAAAGAAGGCTGTTTCACCAACACTGAACGACGCGTGAACCTGATACGCAACGTGGTGAAGCCACACGGTGATTCGAAAACAGACCTGGAAATTTTCAACCAGATGGCGAAACGTTTTGAACGCGGCAGCAAGATGGTCTTTCCAGAAACCGCAGAAGGTGTCTTTGAAGAGATAAAACAATTGTCCAAAGGTCGTATGCTGGATTATTCTGGCATGTCTTACGACAAGATCGAAAAGAACAGGGGCATGCAGTGGCCTTGCAATGACGAGACATCACCAGAAGGATCGCAGCGTTTATATACCGACGGTGTTTTTCAGTATGGCGACGGCAAGGCGAAACTGCTGGCGCTACCGTTTGTTGATGATAATGAACGTCCTGATAAAGAGTACCCGTTCTGGTTGAACTCTGGCCGTGTGGTCGAGCATTTTCATACACGCACGCGTACCGGTAAGGTAGGTAATGCCAACAAGTTTTCGCCAACGCCGTACATGGAAATGAATCCGCGTGCAGCTGAGAATCTGGGCATCGAACATGGTTCCTACGTAAAAGTATTATCTCGCCGCGGCGATGCCACGGTGATGGTGCAGTGCACCGAACGTATCGCACCGGATGCCGTGTTCATCCCGTTTCATTTTCATGAATGTGTCAACCGTATCGCACTGGGTTTGCTGGATCCGCATTCGAGACAGCCGGCATATAAACAATGTGCGGTAACGATCGAAGTGATAGAAGATCAGGTCGCAGCAGCAAAAGAAAATGTCGAAGCGAGGGCGTTTTAATGATTTTTTACCACAGAGACACAGAGATCACAGAGTTCTTTGTGTTTTTAAAAACCATGTCATTTTTTCTCTGTGTACTCTGTGTCTCTGTGGTTGATCAAAATGTTTAAATACTTACGACCAAACGAACAGTCATACGCATTTTTAAGCGATGTCGAACATCCTGAAAAGAATCGTTATGGTAAATCGATCGAGACTGTGCCGGAAGGTTCTGAGCTGCGCGGCCAGAGTTTAAATATCAACGGCGACAGCCGTGTCGGTGATAACCCTAACCGCTATAAACAACACGGTTTTTATTTTACTGCTGATAACTGTATTTCATGCCATGCCTGTGAGTCGGCCTGTTCGGAAAAAAATGACCTGGAGCCGCACCAGGCATTTCGCGCTGTAGGATATGTCGAAGGCGGTAGCTACCCTGAATATACCCGTTTAAATATTTCTATGGCGTGTAACCATTGTGATGACCCGGTTTGTTTGAAGGGCTGTCCAACACGTGCGTATACAAAATTCGCAGAGTATGGTGCGGTATTACAGGATTCGGACATCTGTTTTGGATGCGGTTACTGTACCTGGGTGTGTCCCTATAATGCGCCGCAGCTTGATCACAGTAAAGGCCATGTCTCGAAATGTAATATGTGTGTTGATCGACTTGAGATCGGTTTGAAGCCGGCCTGTGTTTCAGCCTGTCTCGCCGGTGCGTTAGATTTTGGTATCATGGAAACCGCACCGGAAAACCGTGATGGTTTAGAAACGCAGATCCCCGGGTTTCCGCGGACAGATATCACCCACCCTAATATTCGTTTCCAGCAAAAAAATGTTCTGCCTGATGAGATGCGCAGAACAGATAGTATGCCGGTGCAGTATAAGAAAAATGAAAAAGGTGAATTTGAACCGCAGGTCGCTGAAAAAAGTGTCAGTGGGCAGAAGGCAGAGACTGAGTGGAATATTAAAAAATTAAGTACGCGTGAAAACCCACTGGTTATTTTTACCCTGATATCACAGGCAGTGGTTGGTGCATTTATTTTATTATTCATCGGTCCGATGATGGGTATTGAAACATTAACGCCAGAGAAAAATACCATCGCCTGGCCAATGTTCTTATTTAGTTTGATAGGCATACAAACCATCGCGCTGGTGTTGTCGACCATGCATCTTGGTAAGCCGCATCGTTTTTACCGGGCATTTAATAACCTGCGTTATTCGCCAGTGAGTCGAGAGGTTGCAGGTATTGCGGTGTTCTATAATTTTATCGGTGCGTTTACGCTGCTGACAGGACTGCCGCAGATGTTTGCCTGGCTGCCGGAATCTATATTGCAGTTATTAGTAACGACAACTGGCTGGGGTGCCGTGGTTTCAGGTATCGCTGCGATATATTTTATGCATAAGATCTATCGTATCCCAGCACGACCTTTCTGGAATCACTGGCAGGTGTTCACCAGCTTCTATGGTAACGTATTAACACTGGGACCATTATTACTGGCACTGGTTTATGGTTTCGTGCAAGTGGCTAATGGTGAATCCTGGGTGCAGATAACACCGGTATTTGCGAGTTTTATTTTTCTTGGCCTGCTGATGGAAGCTGTCGGTCTTTATGTACACCAGTATGATTTAAAGAAAAACAGTGGTGAAGGCGCGGCGGCACATTTTGAACAGGTAACTAAATTTGGCTATACCTACATGGCAAGGAATTTTGGTTTACTGTCTGCTCTGGTCCTGGCTGCCATCATGATAATGATCAATTTGAATGGCCTGGCTGCACTTGTCCTGTGGCTAGGTGCAGCAGTTATCGTGTTATTAACAGCAGTAACTGGGCGGGCGCTATTTTATGCGCTGGTGATGCCGACGACGATGCCTGGTGCTTTCTTCTGGCGTAACAAAAAATTTGCCGAGCATGCCCGCGAGACAGGTCTGGCTAAGATGCCTCAGGTCGGCGTACTACCCGAGCTGCATTAGCGGTACGGGTGTTCATGCCATGGCAGAATACAATTCTAAGCGTTTGTCAGATATTAAAAATGATTTTGAACGCGGTGTTTTTTCTGTGTTGTATAATTCGCCAAAGCAGCGCTATAGCCGTGCGGTAGCAATAATACTGCTTACGATGAAACATGTGCTGAGAGGTTTGTTATTTAGCTGGCCGTTATACCTGTTGGCACTTGCGGCCTATGCACTGCCAGATTCATCGGTCTGGCTAGTGCTGTTATTGTTACTGCCAGCGATGTATGTCTCCTGGACAATTTTAAGCCGGGGCATAAAAGAAGATTATGAAAACCTCATCGAAGGTTATTTATTACGATCGGGTTACTTAGGGAGAATGATATTTCATGGAAAAATATGATGAAGCACAATTAGTTTTTAACATACCGGTTCTCGGTTTTGCGGCTTATTCCGGAACAGGGAAAACGACTTTACTGGTTAAGCTTCTACCGTTAATGAAACTGCAGGGATTGCGTGTTGCCATGATCAAACATACGCACCATGACTTTGATATCGATCAGCCGGGCAAAGACAGCTATGAATTGAGGAAGTCCGGTGCCAACCAGGTTTTGCTTGCGTCAGATAAACGTAGTGCGTTATTGACTGAGTATGATGAAGAATCTGAACCAGATATAAAGCAATTGGTCGGACAGCTAGATCTGAATAACCTGGACCTGGTTTTGGTGGAAGGTTTCCGGCACCTGCCGTTTGCCAAGATCGAGCTGCACCGGCCTGCTACAGCAAAGCCGTTGCTGTTTACAGAAGATCCATCGATCATTGCGGTTGCCTCCGATGAAGATGTTGAGACAGGTGATCTGCCATTACTCAATTTAAATGCGGTCGAAGAGGTTGCCGGATTTATTAATCGCTGGCTGGATAATCAGGCCGGCAAGGACATCGAGCAGAGTGCCTGAGATCAGTCTCTCGAGGATATAGCTGTATATCCTTTTTTCCGCCCGTGGTCTCCCTATAGGAACATATAAGAATCAGCTAATTTGGTATACTCTTACTAGTAATGGGCTGCTACATCTTTTTTGCCCGTCAATTGAAATGTGAGCAAAAAAATGAGCCAAAATAACATACAAACAGAAGAAGCAGTTGGCGCCGCAACGACACAAAAAAAACGCAGCGGATCTAAATTACTGAGATTTGATGACAACAATACGGTAAATGCGGTAACGCCTGGTAAGGACATCAATAGCAAAATTACCGCACTGGATACCGATCTCGAACATCTACGTAACGAACTGGCGACGATAAACAATAGTGTAGAAGAAGGGCTTGATCGTTTAAGCGATACCGATACCGACCTGACGGCAAAGGTTTCGGAAACTTATAAACGCCTGGGTGAGATCGATAACGCCTATAAATCTCTTATAGATATATCCTCTCGTATTGATAATGATATTCAAACTTTAAATGGTGACGTTAGTCATGTCGCTCAACAGTCAGCGTCGGGCATCAGAAACCTTGAGCAGACAAGCATCGCTCAGTCGCATGAGTTCGTACAAAAAAACCAGCAGGTAGCTTCCAGAGTTGAGCAGCTGGTTGAAACTTCAAAACTTACCAGTGAGTTGCTCAATCAGAAAATTCAATCAACAACAGAGAGTATGCGGCAGATTGAAAAAAGTGTAATCAATGAAATTGAAATGCTCTCAGGTGCGACCAAGGAAAAGACTGCTTCGATAGAGAATTCTGTCGACAGCAATAAAGCAAAAATTCTGAAATTACAATCGGTCGATGAAGCTATCATCCGGCGTGCAACAACGCTGGAGATCTCTTCGGCAGAGTTGACCGTTTCGAGCCAGCGTATGGATGCCAATATCGCACAGCTGCAGAAAAGTTCAGAGACGTTGTTCACGGGTGTTAGTGAGCTGAAAGTGCGCACCGATGAGCTCGAAGAACTAACCGCTGATCATGGACTGGTTATTAACAGCCTGCAAAAAGCAGCGTCCGATATCATCGATAAAGTTTCTGCGCTTTCAGATCGTGAGACAAAGCACTTTAGTATCGTTACTGTTAGTCTATTCCTGTTACTGGTTGTTACGGCTGTGCTGTATTTTACGCAACAGAATCAGTTTGCATTGAATGATGCCAGGTATGCGGAGCGCAGTGGAAATATCGATAGCCAGCTGACCAGTATGCAACAGGAGCAAGTGAGTTCTAACGCAGTGACAGGTGATTCACTGGCTGATCTGAAAAATGAGATTGCCAGCGTGCAGGACCAGGTGCAAAGTGTCGAAGGCCGCTTCAACCAGACAGCGCCATTCAGCCAGATTGGTAATGATAATATCTTACATGGTGAAAGCTGGATAACGGCTTTGCCAAAAGAGCATTTCATCGTACAGCTGGCCTATGTCGACAACAAAGAGGCCCTGTTTGAAATTTCTCGGCGTTATAATTATTACCTGAAAGATCCATTATCTTACTTTTCGCTTAATGATGGTGCGTCAGAAAAATATGTATTGTTGTCTGGCAGTTATGCTACTCAGCAGCAGGCGATGAAAGCGGTGCGGGCAATGCCAGGTTATATCGATATGCAGCGTCCGCAGATAAGAAAGTTAGGCGAGATACAAAGCTATATTGCTAATTAAAATATTAGTTGAATAGCAGGATGGCGTATTATTTCAGGCGACCTGGACAGTAATGATTACTTCCTCGTTTTTTTCCTGTGTCTCTATAATGGTGTGACCGTTAATACGGCACCATGCCGGGATGTCATTGAGTGCGCCAGGATCGGTGCAGGTCACTTCGAGGGTGTCGCCAGCCTGTAGTTCAGCGACTTTGTTCTGTGTTTTGATTACCGGCATCGGGCATAAGCTGTTGCGTGCATCTAAGGTGTAATGGCTCATCGTCTGTAAGTCTCTAGATGTACCATTCCTGTTTTACCTCTGATGCCGGCATCGGCGTGACATCAAACAGTTGTTCTTCGCCATCTTTGCTGGTGATTTTTACAGTAACCTCGTCTGCGTCGCGGCCCTGACTAAAGCGAGCGGCGATGCGCGCGGCAAATCGAAAGTCTTCTTCACTTAATTCACCATCGATCAGTGTCAGCGGGCCGTTGTGGCTTTTTATCTCTATGGTCGAAAAATCTTTCTTATAACCCTGAAGGAATTTATTTTCACCATCCTCACGACTGACGATTAATTTGTAATGTGGCTGTGGCCGCAGATGCCTGCCGACTTTTAACAACATGATGTCATCGAGTTCGTAATCTTTTTTGTTTCTCGCCTGCCACAGGTCGACCAGTTTGTCGGAGTAATTTTTATCGGTAAGAAAACAGCAGCCTCCGGCAGGTGTTGCGTAATCTTCAAAACCGAATTTAGCGGCTAACGCCATCTGCGGTTTACGATTGCGGCCACTGAAGCCTTCCAGTTGTTCGCGATCGACCCAGCCCTCGCGTTCGGGCAGTGTGGCAGCAAGGTTCTTAGCGCAGAGAGGCCTGAGCAGACGGTCATCGGCACCGGATTCACGGACCACGACCGGCAGCAGATCTTTACGCTGAGACATCGGCCGCTGTCCCATGACTTCGCCGGTGATGATAAAGTCAAAACCATTTTCTTCCATCCACTGCCTGGCTTTTCCGACCATGAAGATCTTGCAGTCCAGGCATGGGTTCATATTGGCGCCATAACCATGTTTGGGGTTGATCAAAACGTCTTTGTATTCATCGATGATATCGATGATGTGCAGTTTGATGCCCAGCTGTTCCGCGCTCCATAGCGCATTATTGCGTTTCGGTTTAGCCTTGTCTTTTTTTCGGATGGCGTGAGTATGACCTTCGACACAAAAACCGGTGTAAAAGTTGATGCCTTCGACATGGATTCCCTGATCGATCATCATTTTGGCTGCGAGCAGTGAATCAAGACCGCCGGATATCAGGGCGACCGCTTTTTTTTGTAGTGGACATAGGGTAAGACGATTAAAAATGGAGGTAGATTGAATTATAACAATTGTTAGGCCGTTGATATACGCAAAAAAAGCAGCGATTAAGCTGCTTTTTGTTTCACTGTTAGCGACGATATTGTGTACCGAGAAATCAGGTTATGCGCTTTTCTGCGACCGACCCAGCCTAGTAATAACAGCCCGGAGCTAAATAATATTGCAGGTAGCGGCAGAGGCACAACGGTTGCATCTGTATGATAAGCGCCTACGAGTGAGAAATTTGAGTAGCCGTCTAATCCTCCAGCGCCATTGTATTTAGTACCACCAATAAACAGCCTGACATAGCCTATCTCTATGTTATCGTCTAGTTCACGTTGGTGCAGTGGAAAGTGTCGTCGTTGTAAAGGTTAATTGAGGTAGTTTTAACATCGTTTAAAAAGCAGTTGCCAGTGCTGTTGATACATTAGGAGTACTACTTATCAACGGTATGTGTAGAACTGAGCGAGCTACCGCAGTATCAAAAGCCTCTAGCCCAAATCCGTAACAATGTCATTCCATAGCGAAACTACGACCAGATCAGCACCTAAAGTATCCCCGCCGGAACCGGTTTTAACGGTGGTATCGCCAAAACCAAGATCAATCACTGAATAATCGGTAGGGCTATAGCCAAAGATGGCTGCGTTGGCATCGCTGGAGATAATTGTCTGTATTTCGTCGTCAGTGCTTAATGCAGTAGCCGCCTGCCGTTGCTGAAAAACTACTACCATAGGTAGCATTCACTTGAGTCGCAATAGCCTGAATAGTCGCTGCATGTGCCGGGGCCAATAATGCAGCAAGCATGATGTTCAGTAAAAGTAGTTGTTTCATAATTATTTATCTTTGTTTATTGGTTAACGTCGCTGGCATCCTCAGATGGATTATGGCAGTGTGACGACTACAGGTGGTGTTGCACCGGGTGGAGCAGGGTAGCAGGCGCTGCAGGTATTGCTGGTATTGCAGGTACAGCCGGAGTCGTCGGTGTTGCGGGAATCGCAGGCACCGCGGGCACCGCGGGTATATCAGGTCTTTGCGGTGCCAGTGCAGCGATGCTGTTAGTACGTAAAGTCACTTTACTGTCACGTGCATTTATTATCTGGCTCGAAGATTGTTGCAGTCCACCGGCAGCAGGTTCGATATCCAGTTCCCAGGCGCCCCATTTGGTCACTGAATCAACATAATCATCTTTATCGGCATCGCCTTTCCAGGCTGCGATTGATGTGCCGGCAAAGGACATGATTACAGTCGCAAGTACAAATTGAGATGCCTTAACAGAAACTAATCTATTTTTAGAGTGGTAACGGTGTTTCATTTTTGTCTCGTTTATTTTTTTGTGCAATTTTATTAACAAGTAATACTGCTTAAAGATAATGCACATGTTGTGCCATTTATTTATTGGCCTATAAATATCAATATCTTAAGTGGACAGGATATGATATCTCAGCCCTGTTACACGGTTATATCAACTTGTCTCATGCTGCATATTACAAATTGTAAATAATCCTCGTCATTATATCCTTATTTTCTAATATGGTATTAACTGTCAGATTATTTTATATGTCATATTCTGTTGTTCAATATCGTAAATATAGCGGATAAATTATTTTAATTTCAACAGCCTATAGATTACCGCCGATGTCTTTAAAGTGCCAGAGAGCAGTTATAAATATGAGAAATAAATAACCGTTTTAGAGGTGTATAAAATACCGACGAATGACGAAAAAATTTACACTTTTGCATACGGCTGGTTAATTATTAACCGAATAAGCCAAAATATTTCATTTGGATGCCATTGTAAGCGTTGATTTTGTTTACATATTCAACTGATTTCAGACAAGAAAAGTCGTTTGAGAGATGCCGGGTAGTCAGTAAATTTAGATGAAGTATCGTGCGAAGTTGACAGCAAAGATCTTCCTTTCGTAGCTATAGGCGTCAACATTTGAATTATTTTTAGTAAATGAAAAATAGGTATTTAGTGTCCAGCCTTCTAAATAGCCTTCGGAGAAATCCCGGTTATAACCAAGAACATAACGGCTTTCGAGTTCATCTCTTACGTTAGAGGTACAGGGGGCAGGTGCGCAGGCCAGGGTATCAGCGGCCTTATAATCATACTGCTCAAAATTAAGGTTAAGGTAAACACTGCTTCTTGAGCTGATAGAAGCAAAGCCGCCAAAATAGATTTCGCTGCTATCAAAACCGAACTGCTGGTCTACTGCGTCCTGATCAGTCAGTCGGAAACCAGCTTCCAGTCCATTATCGACGCCACCCAACAATGTTGAATAGGATGCCCCTGCTAATACACTGTCACCATCTCGCCCCTGGTCTTCGCTGCGGACGAAATTGTTATCAGTATACGATGCTTCAACGGTAATGCCTTGATAGTTCCCCAGGTCAAAAGTCACTAATGGGTTTAATGAGAGAAAAGTGCCCAGGGTCGAACCACCAAAGTAGGTCTGGTCAACTTGCAGATTTATTGCGCCACGCCATCTGCCTACTGAGATAAAGGCGGGCCCTGTGCTGGCACTAAGGATATTTAAACTGAAGTCACTGTTGCGTGTGTAATTATTTCCTGTCCATGAAACCTGGCTCAGCCACTCGAAATGGGTTGCTGCACCATCCGTATCAAACGGTTTATTGTCTTTGTATCGATGTGATGCGCTTAAAAAGGTGTCCAGTCCAGGAGAGGCTGTATCTTGCCCGTCGGGTATGTTGACGGTGCCTCTTAACGGGGCAAAATTTATGTTGGTGTTATATAAAACGCCTACTTTTGTGTAATAGGAAAAGCTGTGTTCGGATTTAGGTTTAAGTTCATCACTGGCTATCTGTCCCAGATAAGCCAATATAGCAAGACGTACCTTTTCTGGTGTCTCCGGGTCGTCAAGTACTGTCTGGAACTCTCGCATCGCATCGTCATATTGACTGGCTCGATGATAACTAACTGCTAGTTCGAGTCGGGCACGGTTAAGAGAAGGGCGCCGGCTCAGAATGTATTCAAATTTTTCGATGGCATCATATATTTTACCGCTATCACGCTCTTGCATTGCGATATCAAAGACCGTCTGAGCGTGCTTGTCTGTCATTTCCTCATCTATGACTTCTTCGGCCAGTGCTGGATTAAGGCTGGATAGTGTCAGAAAGACGGTGATAAAAATGATGTCTAGCGGTTTTGTTGTGATGTCGTTCATTATGTAAACAATTTCGTGCAGGATGATAACAAGTTGCGTATTATACCCACCAATGGTTAAAAAGATAAAATGTTTGTTCATCACACTCTTTTTGCTGACAAGTTCGAATGTCTGGTCAGTTAACACCATGCCCCCCAGCTTATTTGGCTATCAGGAAATTCAGAAGGAAAATCTAAATCTGTTCCCGCAGTGGTTGTCAGTTATCGAGCGCCATCTACTGAATCTGAAAGATTCCGGCAGTTGCCGATCGACACGATTTAACCAATGTCACCTGAGACAATGGCAGGCCTTTCTAAAGAAGATAAATTCATTGCCGGTTATGCAGCAGATAAAACTGGTAAATAGATATGCTAATGAGAAAGAGTATATTCTTGATATAGAAAACTATGGCGTAGCAGACTACTGGGCGACTCCAAAGGAGTTTTTAGTCAATAATGGAGATTGTGAAGATTATGCCATTATTAAAATGTTATCGATGAAATGGCTGGGTTATAACATCGACATGATGCGTGTAGTCGTGGTGCAGGATACGAACTTAAGGATTGCGCATGCAGTGATGGCGATAGAAAAGAATAATGATATTCTTATACTGGACAATCAGATAGACGAAGTGATTTCACACGCTGACATTTTCCATTATGTTCCGGTGTACTCTGTCAATGAAAACAACTGGTGGATGCATGTACCGAATTAATTGTTTGTCTGCATATTATTAGAGTGAGTGGTGTGTAATTGAAAAATAAACCTGCACTTATAGCTTTTGGTCTGTTAATACTATTTATCAGCGGCAGTACCTGGCTGGTTTTTGAATATGTGGCCACCGAAAAACAGCGTGATCTCGATGCATGGCAGGCACGTTTGAGTTTAATGGCTGAATCGCAGCAGCACGCGATCGAAAACTGGTTTAGTGAGCAGATACAAAATATTGATAGTCTGGCAACTAATCCACTGTTGCAATTATATGTTAGTCAATCAACTTCGGTTGATGTTTTAGATGACGAGACCAGTCGTGGCCAGCTGCAGCATTTAAAAAACCTGATCAATGCAACGGCAAATAATGTCGACGTTTTCACAGCGATCAATGTGATAAAAAGTAATGAAGAAAATAAAATTAATGATGGTATCGCCATCGTTAATGAAGCTGGCGCGTTGTTAGCGACACGTTATTTCCCGGCTAATGATGTCGCAGTGGCGCAAGCATATCAGCAGGTGTTGCAGACGCAGATGACATATATTTCTAATATTTATGACATCGGCAACAAGCAGTCCA
The DNA here is from genome assembly GCA_963752725.1 of uncultured Gammaproteobacteria bacterium. GTDB lineage: Bacteria > Pseudomonadota > Gammaproteobacteria > SZUA-229 > SZUA-229. The sequence continues at coordinate 136,611 of CAVWAI010000039.1, read as the reverse complement.
GACTTATTATCGTAGTGCCGGTTAGCTCGGTGCAATCGTTAACCTCGAATGATATAAGGGCGGCCGTTGTGGCAGTTATCAACCCTGAAAATAATTTGTATAAATTACTGTTGAAGAACTGGGTGACCACCGAGTCAGAAGAAAGCTTGCTGGTTGCGCTGGATGATAACAGCATTAATTATATAAGCCCGTTGAAACAGGGCTATGAGATTTTTCATAAACGCGCGCAAGCGATGATCGCCGAAGTGAGCGTGGCAAAAAACACGGGCTCATTTGTAAGCATGCCTGATTACCGTGGCATAGATGTTCTGGCGACAGCCAGAATAATACGTAATACCAGGATGGTGCTGGTGCAAAAAATTGATGTCACTGAGGCTATAGCCGAGTCAACGGTGCATCAGAACTTTTTGTTGACCGTTTTTTTACTGGCTGTTTTTATCGTCGCGATCAGCTTCATCGCGATCTGGCGCCATGCCACCAGCCTGCGTTTGCAAAAAGCAAAAAGCCGACTTGAAGCGCGGGCAGCATTGTTGAATGCAGTTGGAGACAGTATTAACGACCACATGTTTTTGCTCGATCACCGGGACAAACTGGTTTTCATCAATGATGCGCTAGCAAAGTCGTTTGATATAGACAACGTCGATATACGCGGTAAAGCGCTGAATCATATTTTCAATAATGATATAACGGATCGGTTGCTGGATTTGAAACCAGATGATGACGAGGGCGAGGTCCGCAATAAAGAGATGCGGCTTGAGTTCAATAAAAAACGCCATGATTATCACGTTTCTATCGTTGCTTTAAATCATGCCGATTATAAACAGTCGCATCTTTACGTCATGCACGACATCACAAAATTGAAAGACGTGCAGGGCAGGCATAATCGTTTGATGGGTGGAATTATCTCAACTCTGGCTCAAGTCATCGATAAACATGACCCGTATTGCGAGCATCATTCAGAACGGACAAGAGAAGTGGCGATAGCGATAGCAGGTGCCATGGGTCTGCCGAAGACGCGAGTGGATGCTTTATCGATGGCTGCATTGTTAGCCAACATTGGCAAGTTGTACATACCGGCAGAAATGCTGACAAATATGGACCCTTTAACAGAGCAGGAAGAGTTGTTATTAAGGGAAAATATTAACTACAGTGTTGAGATTTTACAGGATCTCGAGTTCGATGGTCCGGTAATCGAGTTCGTGCAACAGAAAAACGAATGTCTTGACGGCAGCGGCTACCCTAAAGGCCTGTCCGGCGATGATATCCATCAGGAGTCACGGATCTTATCTGTCGCCAATGCTTTTGTTGCTATGACCAGTTCTAGAGCTTATCGCTCCGGTAAGCCAGTTAAAGAAGTGTTAGATATCTTAATCTCGGAAGCGGACACCCGGTATGATCGCCATGTCATCGCCGCATTATTTCATGTTGCTGAAAATCATTCAGACTGGATCAGCTGGCAGCAAGTAAATTAATTGTCAGTGAGTTAATCGTAAGCGGTTAAGCCACAAAGGCTAATGGCTACAAATAAATGGACTAATAATCTGTGCGCCTGGGTGTTTCTTATAGAAATAGAGACGCAGAAAGCAGTGTTGTTGATACAGAGAATACTTCGTTTTTCATCAACCTGGACTGGGAGGTGGTTAAATAACACATTGCTTTTACACCACCTCCAAGATTGAAGCAGGGGATACTTTCTCATCAGCGACACCGCCAGTAGGCTTGTCTGTTTTAGAAGCCTCGAACTTTAATCTCGTCGCTGATGATGTGTTTATCGGTAAGAACACCTACAGGCTGGATGCGACTACGCAATTCATTACCCTGGGATATAACTGGATAAAGGATATGCACAGCTCGTTTGATCTCTCTGCGCGATACCTGCAATCAGAAGCGAAAGATGTGGACCTGGAATACGAGGGTCTAACCGTGCTGGCAAGCTACTTTCATCGCTTACCTCTAGATGGGGTGGCGGTAGATTATTGTACCGAGTAGATCATCAGTAAAACGAAGCCGATCAATACAAGTGCAAGTAGTGCCAGGGTGCCCCAGTGTTTTTCTTCCGCATTTTTGCTTTTTTCCATGGTGGCTTTGATGCCAGGGAAAAACCAGAAGAGTACCAAAAGGCCGATAGCGCCAGCCAGTAATTGTTGCCAAAGTTCCATAGTGCTTACCTGATATTATTCGATGATATAGTGTTTTTCGATAGGTTCGATTATTTTCCATAGGCATTTCATGCCTTGCGGGAAAAAAACCATGTCACCTTCCTGAATGGTTACCGGTTCCTCATTTTCAGGCGTAATAATAGCCTTGCCCTCGATGATGTAACAGGTTTCTTTTTTATCATAGGTCCAGTTAAATTCAGAGATCTCTTTGGACCAGACCGGCCAGTCATCGACATAGAGAACATCCAGTTTTGCCGGGGTAACATGGTGTTCGATGGTGATAGAGCTCATAGCTAATCTCAGTAATGTTTGAATATCTCGCTATTATAACGTGAAACGAAGATGACATTGTATAATGGGTATATCGTAAATCTAATCGTAAGTGGAAATCAGATGAGTAAAACATTGATATTCGATGTCGACCTGGAGCAGTTTGAAAAAGAGGTTATGCTGGCATCACATGATAAACCCATCCTGGTCGATCTATGGGCCGAGTGGTGTTCGCCCTGCCTGGTCATCGCACCTGTGCTGAAAAAGCTGATCGATGAATATGAGGGCGAAATATTGCTGGCAAAAGTCGAAGTCGATGAAGGTGAGAATATGAAGCTGGCGGGTCGTTATAAAGTAAGAGGCTTTCCGACGATAATACTGATAAACAAAGGTGAAGAGGTGGCGCGTTTTAGTGGTGCTAAGCCTTTATCTTTTTTACGAAATTTTATCGAAGAAAACCTGAACTAGTTATTGTCTATATCGTTTGGCGGCTAAAGTTTCTACACGCTGCGTAATTTAAAATTTTTTATGTATTTGACGTACTGATCGACAAGCTTTGAATCATGATGATCGCCGTAATGTAGATTACGATAAGCTCTGAATATAAAATCGATCGCTGTCTTATTTGTTGCTGAAAGTGTTAGCTCACCGAGTATTCTATTTTCAAAATCTTTTGGGCCTTCATTGAGGCGTCGTGGCATACCACGGGCAGCTAATTTATGGCAGAACAGATTATAGTAATGCTGCACCTTATCTGTTTTAGTGGGCTTTTGTTTTAGCAACATCCATGCGACTAATAAGCCCGTGCTAGTTAAAAATATAATCAGTAAAAATACCAGGCTGGAAGGGGCGGTGTTCTCGAATCCGAGTAACCTCAATAGATCATTTTGTTTTTTCTGATCAAATCCTATTACCCACTGGTTCCATTTATTTTGAAAGCTGTCATATAAAAAAGCGGCGTTCTTGATAAGGTTGCTATTGGTGGTAAATAATAACGGCAGTCTATTCTGTTCGAGACCCGCGTTTAAAATACCCTGTTCGACGCGGTCAGGCGAGACCGCAGCCGTTGGGTCGACTCGCTGCCAGTGGTCATCAAACCAGACTTCAGCCCAGGCGTGAGCGTCAGACTGACGGACGATCATGTAATTATCCAGCGGGTTCATCTTTCCTCCCTGATAACCGATGACGACGCGAGCCGGTATGCCAGCAGCACGCATCAGATAAACAAAAGCGCTGGCATAATGTTCACAGAAACCACGTTTACTACTGAAAAGAAAATCATCCATAGCGTTATCACCCAACAAGTCTGGATTTAAGGTATAGATGAAATCGTTGCTGTTGAAGTAGTTCAAGACATTATTGATGTAACGCTGATGATTATTATCTGATTGATCGAATAATGTGCTGGCAAAATTCAATGTCTGCGGGTTAAGGCCAGTCGGAAGCAGTCGATTTTTATGACTCTCCTGTAAGAATAATGCTTCATTAGTCGCAGCTGTCTGCGAACTGAGGCTGTAGTTGATGACGTTGTTGATTTTACTGTCGGTTAATAACATGGCTTCACGAGAGAAGCGGTATGCATGGTCGTAAGTGAACGGGTATTCGAGGCTGAGCAGCCAGTTCAAATTCGTTGGCTCCAGTGTGATACGGTACTGGATATTTTTTGTTTTGTCGTCACTATATGTGATGTTATGTAAGGCTTTGTTTGATGCATCGTTTCGCCGCCATGTTTTTCCATCGTATAAAGATAATACTGCGCCGCGCCAATATCGCTGCTTATGAGCAGGGATATCACCATCGAATCGAACGCGAAAAGCGATTGCGGATGAGCTGATCAATCGATTGATACTGCCTGGCGACATCTCTTCACTTAGACCGGTATGGCTACTAAAAGCATCATCAGGCAGTCCCCATAAAGGCCCCGGGATTCTCGGAAACAAGACGAACAGGACCAGCATCATAGGTAAGGCATATCCGATGATCTGTGAGGACATTTTTAAACGCGGCTTCCATGTCATTGAAGCAAGCCTGTCGCTCAGGGTGATGAGTATGGAAAATAAAAAAATCAGGACTAAAAAGACATAAAGTATCAGCCAGATAGATTGTGAAAGGAAGAAATTGCTGGCGATGATGAACATCGAGCTATAGATGACAATGTAGCAGTCGCGGATGTCTTTGATTTCAAATAACTTCAAGATCGTCATTAATGTTATCAGCGCAACCCCGGAGGATAGGCCAAAGACATGACCGTAGGCATACAGTATGATCGCTAACGAAGTTGCGATGATGAGCAGCTGTACTATCTTTCCAGGATTTTTTTTATTATTTTTTATTATAGTAAGTTGCCAGAAGCTAAGTATTAGCAAAAGAAAAATGACAGAGACAGGCATGCCGGTATATAGAGGCAGGGCGCTCAGATGAACGCCGGCTAATAGCGAAAATAATATATTGCTATCAGGTTGTCTGGGTAAGTTTTTCATTTAGGAAAGGTGATGATTGCTGGCTCGATTAATGTAGCGCTAACGCTGTCAGACACTGATGAAAATGTTTGTGACCGCTGTCGGGCTGGATCTGTTTATCTGAAAGATTTAATCCGTAATGCTGCTGATTTTTTTCTGCCTGGATGATCAGCGTCGTCATTATCGATAAACGATGCTCATCATCACGAGCCACGATGTCATCCCAGTTAATCCAGTGGGTTACTGGTTTCGAACCGACAAACTCTTTACTATATAATTCATTATTCTTTGCTGCCGTCTTCCATGATATACGGCTGATATTATCGCCTTGTTGATATTTTCTCAGGTGGCTGAAATTTTCCATGCCTTTTCCTGAAAGATCAATGTCACCACTTTCACTGATATCGAAGACACTGGTGTCAGTGTGTTTGTCCGGTGCCGGGTAAACAAGACAGCTCATGGACAGATCTACCCATGTCCAGGCAACAAATAGACCGGTTGGGAATTCAGTGTAGAGGCGAAATTTTCCCGCATCCAATACCCCGCGCTTTTTGCTATCGATTTGAAACTTAATGAGTTGGTGGCTGTTCGCTGCACAGTCAACGATGTCATGTTCGATACCCTCTTGACTGATAACAAGTGAGTATCTGTTTAAAAGCTGATGGTTGATAAGTTGCACGTTGAAGGTGGCGGCTTCGCCACAAAATACAGGTGTGTTGATCAGGCGTTTTAACTGCAGGCCTGCGATATTCCGCCAGGTGGATAATAAGGCTATATTTCCCGCGCTTGCTAAAAGAAAAGTTAAGACAAAACCCAGGCTTTTTTCATAATTGATCGAGCCGATCAAAAGTGTTAACAGTAATAACGAGAAGATCAGGCCGATTTTAGTCGGTATGATATATACCCGGTCGCGCGTTAAGGAAACGTTACCATCAAATGGTCCGCTACGCTTCGAGATAAAGTTTAAAACGGGCTTGCGTTTAAAGTCCGGTATTTTTATCGTGCTCAGTAGGTTGTTAAATGATAGAGCTTTAAACACAGGCGTTACACGATACTGACAGATTCCAGGATGTAATCCGCCGCGGAAGAAAGTTGTTTTGATGCGCTATCTAGATGTACAGGCAGTCGATGGTTGACCACAGCAGGAAGAATCATCTGCACGTGCTCAGGAAGCACATGTTTTTGACCATCGAGTAAGGCATATGCTTTCGCGGCATTGAGTATCGCAAGACCGCCGCGTGGCGACAGGCCAAATTCAAAAGCTGATGACTGTCGAGAAAACTCAAGTATCGATTGAACGTAATCAAGAATTGCGGGTGATACATGTAATGTCGTTGCAAGTTGCTGTGTGATCTGCAGCTGTTCTTTGCTGAACACTGGTTTCAGGTTTTTGATAATAGATCTGCGGTCATCACCTTCTAGCAACTGACGCTCTGCTTCCTTATCGGGGTAGCCCAGATCCAGACGCATTAAAAAGCGGTCGAGTTGTGACTCGGGTAACGCATAGGTGCCGATCTGATGAATCGGATTTTGTGTCGCTATAACAAAAAAAGGGTCGGGCAATTCTCGCGTTTCGCCTTCTACGGTCACCTGGTGTTCTTCCATGGCTTCGAGTAGAGCACTCTGTGTTTTGGGTGTGGCACGGTTTATTTCATCGGCCAGTACGAAATGTGAAAATATCGGGCCGGGATGAAATTCAAACTGTGTCTGTTCTCGGTTAAAAATAGAGACGCCTAATACATCGGCAGGTAACAGGTCACTGGTAAACTGGATGCGGTGAAAGTCCAGTCCCATAACCTGTGCCATGGCATGAGCGAGTGTTGTTTTGCCAACACCTGGCTGATCTTCTATCAGGCAGTGACCTCTAGCCAGTAAACAGGTCAGTGCCAGCTTGATCTGTTGTTTTTTACCTAAGATAACCTTGCCAATATCCTGTATGGCGGCATCGAGTAAGGCAGTTGTCGTTGTTAACTGATGGATGTTTGTTTTATTCATGGCTAAATGATCTGCAGCGTGGGATTAATAGATGATGGCAGTAAATCGATGAAAGAGTCGAGTTTAATGACCTTTTATATAAAAGAAAGTTTTGATTCAGGTCATTGAAGTGTCAATTTCACTAGCATAGAATGGAAGCGTTGGAAAATTATCCTGATGACGGAGTAAATGATGAAAATAATTTTAAGAATATTTATGGCAGTAAGTTTATTGCTGGCAGCCACTAGCAGTTATGCCTTCTTTGGTAACAATAATGGCTGGGGTGGTAACGACTGGAACCCTTACGATGAGTGGGATCCTCGTTACTGGATGGAAGAAATGGAAAATGAATTTGATGATGACGATGATTACTATCGTGGTCCTCCTCCAGGTTATGGTTATGGCCCAGGCCCAGGATATGGTTATGGTCCCGGCCCAGGATATGGCCCAGGTCCCGGTTATGGTCCCGGCCCAGGTTATGGCCCAGGTCCAGGATATGGTCCCGGCCCAGGATATGGCCCCGGCCCTGGTTACGGTCCTCCTCCCGGTTATGGCCCTCCTCCAGGATATGCTCCTGCGCCACAGTCAGCACCTCAGCAGCAGGCTCCGGTGCAAAGATAAGTTAGATCATGATCTGACTGCAAAAAGCCCTCTTAATGAGGGCTTTTTTTATGTACAGGAGGTACGGTATGTCGCGGTGCCATGGATGGCGGATGAGCGACGCGTGTAAAGGAAGTACGGCATATGTCGCGGTGCCATGGATGGCAGCACTTACAGCAGTACGCATGTCGCGGTGTATGGACGGCAATGAGCGACGCGGTAAGGCGGTGCGGATATGCTCTGGAAGTACGGACATATATTTGCTCCTGCAATTTCTGCACTTCCACCATCCATGGTGGTCGTATACCGCAAGGAGCCGGCAAAGGCGTTGTGACGGGTTATTTCATTCCTCGTAGCGTATATCATTAATAATGTACGAGCTTTTTTGCTGGCCATCTTTCGTCTCGACGGAGATGCTGATCTCATCGTCGAGAGACTTTCCAAGTAACGCCTTGCCCATCGGTGAATCCATACTTATCCAGCCTAGTTTGGCATCGAATTCATCTGGACCAACGATGCGATAAGTTTTCTCATCGCCATTATCCTGTTCGATCGTTACCCAGGCGCCAAAATATATTTTGTTAGTGTCAGTTGGCCTACGATCAACGATGACCATGTCGTCTAGCCTCTTACGTAAAAAACGTACACGCGCATCGATCTCTCTCAGTTCTTTCTTACGGTAGATGTATTCGGCATTTTCAGAGCGATCACCTTCGGCGGCCGCTGCAGACAGGATGCGCGTCACTTCAGGGCGTTTCTTTTTCCACAGATAATCGAGCTCTTCTGACAGGCGTTTATGACCTTCAGCTGTGATATATTTTGAACCCACGGGTTGGGGTGGTCGATATCTTCCCATTAGCTTTGCGTTTTATATGATTTTGGTTATTATGAGTATAGATTTTGATTGTAACGAATTTCCAGAGTGGGTGTGCTGGATTGCGCAAGATTTCGATGGTGTCTGGTGGGGATATCAAGTGGAGCCGAATCTATCGCATCGTAGCTGGTATGAAAACGAGGTGGGAAATAGTGTCCGTTTGGGAGATGGAGAGCCAAATTCAGACTGGATAGCAACGTTAAAACGGATAAAATGAACAAAAAATCATCAAGTTACAAGATTTATATAAAACTTTTATCAGAAGTATGCTATAAATGCCCCTGAGAATAATAAAAATGATAATAATAAAAAAAGGGGTGATGAAGATGGATACAAAATATCTACAAAAGGGATCTCAAGCTAAAATTGCTAGCACAGGCCAAATTGTTGAAGTGAAACGCGTCAGCAACCATGGTTTTTCTGTGGTTCGTTTTCAAACCGGCGGTGATTATATGATTTTGAATGATCGTCTGGAAACGGTTGAAAGAGAAGAAGTGCAACATTAGCATTTAAACAGCTTGTTTATACTGACCCGGTTTCGGGTTAGCAAGAGGCGATTGAAGTATAAAAAACTTCAATCGCCTTTTTCTTGACTTAGGCAATATAAAAGCGCTTCATGGTAACTGGCTAGATTCAGTAAATTGATGTCAACTCAGTACAGAGGTGTTCGCGATGTCAAAAAAACACAGCGTAGCTAATGATGAGGCGGTTGAGCGGCGTAAGGAGTGGTGTGATCGCAGGGGCGGAGGAGATCGACGAAACCCGGAGCGTTTGCGCATGATCAGTTATGACTGCAGGAGTGGTCAACCTCGTCGTTCGGCAGATGTCGGAGGTGAGCTTGCCGATGGCGACATCTGGTGGCATAAGGATGCCAGAAAAAAAGATAGTCCTTAGTTAAATACTTTATTCTTCTGCTTCTTTTTTACCAAATTATTAACGCCTGGTGTTTGTAAACAGTATCTTACTGGTTGTAAGGTTTAAAGATTTCACTAACTGCATAATCAATTCGTGTACGAATATTTTCTATGGTCTGTTGTGGCTGTACATCCGCCTCGGCGTAACCTAACCAGACAGTGTAACCTGTTGTTGTATCTATAAGCGCAATGACCAGGGCTGCCTTGGGTATATTCGTCAGTACTTTTTTATCGCTCTCAGGGTCATCTTTAAGTTCAAGTACCGTTGTGTCGATACCAGCAGCAAATGCGACTAAAAGATCTGGCTGGCTCTCGACCTGGTTGATATTGCGTGCACGCAACTCGCGATTGATGACAAATCTGACCTCTTCGTCCATATCCAGCGTAGGTTGCTCCCATTGACCGATAGGGTCAAAAACGATCTGTGCGCTTCCTGCCCAGGCGTATGTTTTGTATGCCTTGTAGTTAACGTCCGGGTTGGCGTGTGTTTCAACTTCGATGTCACTGGTCAACGTTGTACATGAAGTGACAATGATCGTGGCTGATAAGAGAGCGAGGCTGAAGAAAAGTTTTAATAATTCGTTCATGAATGTTCCTGATTTAAGCATTCGCTTTGATGTTGAAGAAAATAGCATAGAGCACGGGTACGACGACAAGTGTTAGCACTGATGCAAATCCTAAACCAAACATGATAACAACCGCCATATCCAAAAAGAATACATCGCTTAATAAAGGTGCCATACCCAGGATGGTTGTGCTGGCTGCCATCATTACAGGCCGCATCCTGGAAACGGAAGAATCGAGTATCGCGGTGTAGGATTCTTTACCGCTTTCGATCTGCATATCGATCTCTTCTATCAAGACGATAGCATTTTTGATCAATAAACCGACCAGGCTCAGTGAACCGAGCAGACCCATGAAGCCAAAAGCAACATTCATGCTCAACAGGCCTGCGGTTATGCCGATGATAGCCAGTGGTACGGTCAGCCAGATGATCAATGGCTGGCGCACTTTTCCGAACAGTAATATTACGATCACGATCATGGTGAGGAAGCCTGCAGGTAGTGATGAATTTATCGCGTTATTCGCATCCCTTGAGTCTTCGTATTCGCCGCCCCATTCGAGGAAGTAACCCGGTGGTAACTCCATGGTATCAATTTTTGGCTTAACACGGTTAAGTAAAACAGTCGCCAGACCCTGTGCCGGATCGCAGGAAGGAGTAATGGTATAGATCCGATTACGTTTTCTTATCTTGGCATCCGCCCATTCTGTTTTGAAATCGGAGACCACCTGGCCGACCGGCACCGTTTCCTGGAGTATCTTGCTGTGCACTGGGATATCGCGGATGACGCTAACATCGTTGCGTTCTGCATATGGCGGCAGCATGATGATAGGTAATAATCGGATGCCGTCTTTGAACAGACCGACCTGCTGGCCATCGAACGCCGTTAACATGGCCTTGCTGACATTTTCCCGGGTAATGCCCAACGGGCGCGCGGCCTTTTCATTATATATGGGGCGTATTACTTTGACAGGCTGGCGCCAGTCATCACGAATATTGATGGCGCCGCCGTCATCCCCCAGGATCTGCTGTACCTGCTGTGAGAGTTTTCTTAGCACCACCGGGTTGGGACCACTGAGCCGTGCTTCGATTTTTGCATCGCGCCCTGGACCGATACGAAGTGCTTTAGTCTTTGGTTCGGAATTTGGGAAATTAATCGCCGTATAATCCAGCAGTAGTTTTTCTATTCGTGGGATATCGTCTAAGGTTTTTGTGGTAACGATTATCTGGCCATATGCACTGGTGGGAGATTCCGGGGTATAGACCAGGGTAAATCGTGTTGCGCCGCCACCGACAAATGCGGCGGTATCGACCACGCCTTCAAGGCTGTGCAGATATTCATCGATCTTAAGGATGTCATCGCGTGTCTTGCGTATGTCATCGCCTTCGATATTCCACATATCAAAGAAAAACATCGGCGTGTTTGAGTTCGGGAAAAAGCTGTGTTTTACATAACCGAAACCAAAAATAGCAGTAGCAAATAAGGCGACGACGATGCTGACCGTAATCCAGCGAAAACGGATAGCCGTGCTTAAAAAACTGCGGTATTTTGTAAACATGAAACCGCCGTAAGGGTCAGTCTGGGGTTTCCCATCGCTGCTCTGAGGGTCAGGTTTAAGAAATTGCACGCATAATAATGGCGTCATGGTCACCGCGGTAAACCAGGACAGTAGCAGTGAGATTAAGATGACCCAGAATAATGAATTAGCAAACTCACCCGTCGCGTCTTCAGACAGTCCGATAGCGGCAAAGGCGACGATGCCGACAATCGTGCCGCCAAGTAAGGCCCACATCGTGGAGCCAACAACTTCTCTTGCCGCTTTGGTGCCGTCTTCTCCGCGTTTAATCCTGATCAGCATGCCTTCAGCAACAACGATAGCGTTATCGACCAGCATACCCAGTGCGATGATCAACGCACCTAAAGAGATACGCTGTAGATCGATGGCGTAGAAGTACATGAGCCAGACAGTGGCAGAAACAGTAATCAACAGGACGGCACCGATGATTAACCCCGTGCGCAAACCCATGAAAAACAGCAGGACAACGATAACGATGACCAGTGCTGCAACGACATTAACAATGAAGCCGCCAACGGATTCATCGACGATGACTGGCTGGTTGTAGATAGCGTCAAGTTGCATGCCGACTGGCGTAACCGATTGCAGTTCCTGCAGGCGTCTATCCAGGCGCTCACCAACGGCAACAACGTTTTCACCCGGCAGCATCGAGATGCCGATGGTCAATGCCGGCTTGCCGTTAAAGTAGTTGTATTTGACAGGAACTTCTTCGTAGGCGCGGCGCACTGTGGCGATATCCTTGATACGAACTAAAGTATCGTTTTTTCCCCTGATCAGCAGATCACCAATCTCCTGAACAAACAGCAGTTGGCCGGTAGGGTTTATGCGGATGTATTCATCGCCAACGCGAACGTTGCCTGAGTCAGAGACCAGGTTTTGAGATTTTAAAACGTTGTGAAACTGTGCGGGGGTAATGCCAAGTTTCGCCATGTTGGCACGTGAGACCTCGAGGTAAACAACTTCCTTCTGGTCGCCATCGATGGTGATTTTTCGAACCCCGGGGACGAGCAATAACTGTTCTTTTAAAATGTCTGCGTAATCTTTTAACTCACGGTAAGTATAGTCCTCGCCGGTCAGGGCATAAAACAGACCGAATACATCACCAAAATCATCAAACACCACGGAAGTCTGCGCGCCGGGTGGCAGGAGGGACTGCGCATCCGTAACTTTTCGGCGCAGTTCATCCCATATGTTGGGAAAGTCGGATTTTTTGTACTTGTCTTTTATTTTGACAGTGACTTCAGAAAAACCGTTTTGCGAGATGGACTCGACACGTTTGAGCTGCTGCAGCTGCTGCACTGCGTCTTCGATATGATAAGTGACTTCGCGTTCGACTTCCTGGGGTGTCGCACCGGGATAGAGTGTATATACCTTGGCTTCTTTAATCGTAAACTCAGGATCTTCCAGCCGACTGATATCCTGCAGTGCAGTTATACCGCCACCGAGAAATAAAATAATAAGAAGCCAGGTAGTGACTTTTTTGGTGACTGAATACTCAGCAATATTCATTTAAGTAATCCCTGTAACGTGAAGAGCGTTTATTTCGCCTGATCGCCAGTTTCCAGCAAGGTGACTTTCATATCGTCACGCAGAAATGGTGCACCTGCAACAACAACGCGGTCCCCTGGATTCAGACCATCGACCTGCATGGCATCGCCGACCATTGTTCCCGGTTTTACCGGTTGAGATTTTACCGTCATGGTCTTTTCGTCAACCACCCAGACGGTGGCCTGTTTTTCGTTGTTCGAAATGACTGCGGATATAGGTAATGTGACTGTGGAATCAGATTTTGACTCATCAGGGAACAGCTCAGCCAAGACAGTAGCAGTCATGCCCGGAAGAACATTGTAGCCATCGGGATTGTCCATCTTTAAAGTGACCTTGAACGTCTTGGTGTTTGGATCGGCCTTGGTCGTTGATTCGATGAAACTGAGCGGGAATTCCTGGCCTGAGATATTATCGAATACCGCGAGCAGGCTTCGGGTTTTCCCGCGGTTTGTTTTGATGATGATCATCAGGTTTTCAGGCACGTCGATCTTGATCTTTAGTGCAGACACGTCTTCCAGCGAAAAGACCGGTTGTGAAAGTATGATCTCTTCAAATTTTTCTACATGGCGTTTAGCAATAATGCCATCAAAGTTTGCTTTTAGTTTTGTATACAGCATGTCCTGCTCAGCTTCGTCCAGGTTAGCTTTAGCTGTATGGTATTTTGCACGGATATCATCATGGTCAACCCGGGAGATGGCACCTTTTTCTACCAGTTCTTTGGCACGATCAAAGTTGGCTTTTGCCGTGGCGTAACTTGCTTTTCGGTCTTTCATGCGGATATTAAAATCAATCGGGTCAAGCTCAGCCAGTACCTGTCCCTTTTTTACCTCATCGCCTTCCTTGACGAGGACCTTTTGAACTTTGCCGTTGACCCGAAATGATATGTCAGCCTTTTGAATGGCATCCACCACGGCAGGAAATGTTCGCGTATCACCAGTTGAGCCGTCACCGATGACGATAGTTTTTACCGGGCGTGAACTGGCAACATAGGTTTGCGCCGGTTCTTCGCAAGCGCTGAGAAAGAGTGGTAAGACAAGAATCAGTGCGGCGAGTGATAATTTTTGTAGTTCCATGATGTTGCCCTGAAGTGTAAGCGTCGTTTGTTTCGTATCGAGTTAAAAGCGGCCTAATTGTAGCAATAATGTTTGGTGTTAGTCGTTATATTTGGCTGTGCGCAGGATCAGATACCCAGCGGCACCGGCAGCAAACGAAGCGATCAATACGGCAAGTTTATCTGCCTGGTGATACAGGTCGCCATCGGTAAAGGCCAGCGAGTCAACGAACAGACTCATGGTGAAACCGATGCCGGTTAAGATCGAAATGCCATAGAGTTGCATCCAGGTGCTCTTATCGGGGATTTTTGCCAGGCCAAGTTTAATCGCGATCCAGCTAAATCCAAATACACCAATCTGTTTACCAAAAAACAACCCGGCCATGATGCCTAAAGGAACACCTGTGGTCATCTGGTCCAGTGACACATCACGCAGATCAACACCGGCATTGACGAATGCGAATAAAGGCAGGATGAAGAAGGCGACCCAGTAATGCAGATCATGCTCCATCTCTTTTGATAAAGAAAAAGGCTCACCATTACAGTCTTTACTGTTCAGTGGGATAGTAAAAGCAAGTGCAACACCGGCCAGGGTGGCGTGCACTCCGGATTTCAATACGCTGACCCATAACACTACGCCGACTACGATGTACGCGGCCTTTTTGGTAACACCAAAAAAATTCATAATAACCAGTACGGTCAGGGCACTGAAAGCAACAGCGATCGATAGTGTTGAGAGTTCAACGGTATAAAATAACGCGATGATAACGATAGCGCCAAGGTCATCAATGATAGCCAGAGCCATTAAAAAGACTTTGAGTGATAGCGGTACACGTTTGCCAAGTAATGCCAGGATGCCTAAAGCAAATGCAATATCTGTTGCTGTTGGAATCGCCCAGCCACGCATAGCGGTTTCATCACCAATATTAATGTAGATATAAAACAGTGCAGGAACCACCATGCCGCCGATCGCCGCGATACCCGGCAGGGCGAACTGGCTCGGTGTGGATAACTGGCCTTCTATAAATTCTCGCTTTACTTCGAGGCCTATCAGCAGAAAGAATATCGCCATTAGGCCATCGTTGATCCACAGCAATAATGGTTTCGCGATATGAAGATCGGCAAAGCGAATCTCGACAGGCGTCCTTAGAAAAGCAGCATATACCTCGCTAAACATCGAGTTCTTTAATGCCAGTGCAAGAATCGTAACAATTATCAGCAAGATGCCTGACGATGATTCTTTTTTAATAAACTCTTCGATGAAGTTCATGGTTCAGTTATTCCTGGATTTAATTCAGTGTAATTTGCTGTCGTTGATCTGTGTCGTGTCCGACTCAGTGATGGGCTGGATCAATACCCAGGGTTTTACCACGTTTGCCCAGAAAGCCGTGTCTTTTTTCATGCCATTGTTTTGCCTGTTCATCTGATACCTTGGTGACCTCGCCCGAGGTTAGCCATCTGCTTACCTGCTCTTTATCGTCCAGGGAGAATGCAACGGCAACATCGAGCAGATTGGTATCGCTGCTTACATAGATCAACCAGCCGCCAGCAAAAAAACGTTGCAGCTCTCCCCAGTTAATCTGCGAGGTCTCGTTGTTGATGTTGGCACGCAAAACATCGATATCAGTTTTTTTATCTTTATCGGGATTCATCGCCGTAATCACAGAAATAGCTCTGCCCATAAAAGGTGACCGAGGTAGTGAAATTAATGTCATCGCTGATGAAAACTACATTGGCGCCGACCTCATTCGCTTTATTGTATAGATCATTTATAGCGCCCTGAGTTAGATCAGTATTGCTGATGAGTAGATAGGTGTACCAGTGGCCTTCAGACCCGATTATCTCACCAAGATAGCGGCAGTCAGCTTTGTTATCCGTGGCGACAATGTTCAATTCATTTTTTTGAATCAGGCGCACAGGTTTATTATCCGGGTGTGCTTTATTGGTGTGGCTGCATGATGAAATGATCAAGCCAGTAAAAATTAGTAAGTAGAGAGATGCAATGTGTTTCATTCGGTAAAATCCAGTATTGGGTAGCCGGTAAACCAGCCGATACCATCAGCGATTAGTAACGGGCCTAAGAAGTATAAAGAATATACGATCAGTTGTTTCCCCCAATGTGTAAAAAAGTCTGTCATTTTAGTTAGTACGACTGTTGCTCTATCACCCATTAATACACGCAATATAATAAATCCGATTAATGGCAGTGCAAAGACAAAATTGTAATAGGCTAATATCCATAACATCGATATGGTTTCGAGGTCGGCCTTTAATATCTGTGCCATCGCTGCGAAGTATGGCAGCGCGCCCCACATACCTATTATATTGATCGAAGCGGACAGGGTGAATGCCTGTACCGGTGTTATGTCAGGATCATAAGATTTTATATTGTTTTGCTGTGGCGCTTTCCTGGAAAACTGCCAGGCAAAATAGATCATTAAAAATCCGATAAAGATCTGTATTATCAGCTCGACGCAATCCGGTTCGGATTTGACATAACTGATAAATAGCTCTGCATACTCATCGATCAGCGTATCCAGACCCATCAATATGAGTATGCCAAAAATAAAATAAACGATGAAGCCGCCGCTGATAAAACCGACTGAGCCTTTTAGCGGGGTGCGGCCATTCAGGATGATAGCCAGCGGAATCAGTGCGATCGGCACGGCGCTAAGGCTGTCGAGCAGGCTGATGGAGGTCAGGGTGAGCAACAGTTCGAGCATGGGCGTAGTTTACGTGCGCACCTATGTTTTGACCACACAAGGTTTTATGGCTTAGGTGTCTATTGAATTATCGGTTACATCGCCTTCAGCAGGGCAAGATCTTTTCTTACCAGTGCGGCTGAATTATCAAACATCGCCTGTTCGGCTGGGTTCATATCCAGTTCGATGATATCGACGACGCCGTTTTGACCGAGCATAGCCGGTACGCCGATCGCTATATCTTCGTGACCGTATTCACCCTCGAGTAAACAGACGGTGGGTAAGATCCGATTACGGTTGTGTACGATGGCATCCACCATCTCAGCTACAGAAGCGGCCGGTGCATCGTAGGCGCTGCTGTTTTGCCGTAGCTTCAGGATCTCAGCGCCACCGTTTCGGGTACGCTCGACTATCGCGTCGAGACGATCTTTGACGATGAATTGTTCGACCGGAATACCGGCTATGGTGCAGTAGCGTAACATCGGTACCATGGTGTCGCCGTGGCCACCGAGTACCATGGTATTGATGTCCATGCTGGAGAAACCTGTTTCCATAGCGATAAAACTCGCCATACGGCTGGAATCGAGCACGCCCGCCTGTCCGAAGACGCGGTTACGCGGCCAGCCGGTTTTGATAAAGGCGCGATAGGTGATGACGTCGACCGGGTTAGTGACAAACAGTAAGATCGCATCCGGTGCATATTTCATCACGCCATCGACGATGTCATCGATGATCGGGATATTGCTGGATAACACATCTGAGCGTGACATGCCCGGTTTGCGTGGCAGTCCGGCAGTGATAATGATGATATCGGAGTCTGTCATCATTGCATGGTCGGTGCTGCCGATCAGACGGGTGTCGTATTCGAATAATGGCGCCACTTCCTGGATGTCCAGAGCGGCGCCTTTAGCAGCACCTTCGTGTATATCAAGTAATACGATCTCACGGCAAAGGTTCTTGGCGGCTAAAAACTGTGCGGTTGATTCACCGACGCGTCCGGCGCCGACTATGGTGATCTTGTTCATGGCAGCTACTCTTTTTTATATTTAGTGGTTATCTGTAGTTTTAGCATTATTATCTATCGACTGACTACCTGTAAATAAATTCATTAGCATAATTAAATGATAGCCGCTCGGCTGTAAATTTTATGCCTGCGGGCATCAAAAGGCTGGATTTCGCTGTTGGCTAATAAATATTAGCCGCAACCTGAACCTGCTAACGCAGGTTGCTAGACAACGGAGTATGGTGAGTAACGACCGGCTGTGATCGGAAAGCCATCAGCCGGTTTGAAGCGTAACCTGTGCTAGACGTTATGCTTCTTTAGTCGAGCGATTCTCTTTGGGGAATTTTCTGGCAACACCGCTGGCAATGGCCGCTTTTGATACGGCACGCGGTATGGTGCTCAGCAGGCGCGGATCTAATGGTTTGGGAATAATATAGTCAGGGCCAAACATCATGGTATCGACGCCGTAAGCATCTAAAACTTCCTGTGGTACCGGCTCGCGGGCAAGTTCTGCCAGCGCATGGACCGCAGCTATCTTCATCTCCATATTGATGCAGCTGGCGCGAACATCGAGAGCGCCTTTAAAGATGTAGGGAAAACCTAAAACATTGTTGACCTGGTTAGGGTAATCACTGCGGCCGGTGCCCATGATCAGGTCATCCCGGTCATGTGTGCCAGCTCGGGCAGGATCTCCGGGTCTGGGTTCGACAGGGCAAATACCACCGGCTGTGGCGCCATGGTGTTGAGCATGTCGGGGGACAATAGGTCAGGACCGGATACACCGATAAAAACATCGGCGCCATCCATCGCATCGGCGAGTGTGCGTCTCTCGGTATGGACTGCAAATTCTTTTTTGTATTTATTCAGGTCATCCCGTTCGGATTGTATGATGCCGTTACGGTCGATCATGTACAGTTTCTCAGGATCAGCACCCAGACCCTGTAACAGTTTCATCGAAGCGATGCCGGCAGCGCCTGCACCCAGACAGACAACACGAACATCTTCGATTTTTTTATGCGCAATTTCCAGTGCATTCAATAAAGCGGCAGCGATAATGATGGCGGTGCCGTGCTGGTCATCATGAAACACGGGAATGTCGAGCTGTTCGATCAGGGCTTCTTCGATATCAAAACAGGCCGGTGCAGCAATATCTTCCAGATTGATGCCGCCAAATGTCGGTGCGATGTTTTTTACTGTTTTGATGAAATCTTCAGTGGAATCAGCGTTAACTTCGATATCGAAAACGTCGATATCAGCAAACGCTTTAAATAGTACGGCTTTACCTTCCATTACCGGTTTGCCGGCGAGTGCGCCGATATTGCCCAGACCCAGTACAGCGGTACCATCGGTAATGACCGCCACCAGGTTACCTTTGGCAGTGTACTCATAAGCCGTTTCTTCATCGCGGTGTATGGCACGGCAGGGCTCGGCGACTCCTGGCGTATATGCCAGTGAAAGATCAAGCTGGGTTTCACAGGGTTTGGTAATCTCAGTCGCAATTTTCCCCGGTTTTGGGTTTGCGTGATAGTCCAGTGCTTGTTGTTTAAAACGTTGTGGCATGACGGTCGATATCGGGCAAGGAAATAGGGCCGACTATATTAGCATTTCTACTATCGGATTTCGAGTTAGAGGTTAAAAATCAGCGCTTTATCCAGTGCAGCATTTTTCTTATTCGCAGGAGAAGTCTGAAAGTAACTGAATGGATGCGGGGTGTCGAAGCCGCAGATAAAAAGGCTGCGCATGTTTACTTTTATTGAGCCAGCCGCGGACGATAACGGTTTGATTTAACATCGCCTTTATCGCCTTGATATCAAATAGTGACTGGTTGTCAGGGCGAATGCCGACGCTGAGTTTGTCGTCGAGATTTAGCCAGATGCCTTTGTTATTGATATCGATGGCTTTAACTTTTCCCTGAACCAGGTGAAAGCCGAGATGTTGCTTACGCAGTTCATTGACCTGAATAACCGACGGTTTCTGCCACAGGCCGGCTTTATTGCAGCGGGCGAAACGTTCCATCTCCAGATAACAGGCAGAGAATCGTGCGTTAGGTGGCAGCGTAATCGCGCTGCCATAACCCTGCTTTAATAATATGGCCTGAACATTCTGTCCGTCGTTTAAAAAAGCATGGACGAGAAAACGGCCATAATGGTCTTTTTTGTCTTTGCCGAATACCAGGGAAATAGACTTATCCGTTTCGAATAATGACTTCAGCGCATTTTTTGCCTGCTGAGCAAAAGCTTCTGCGGCTCGGTTATCGCGAGCCAGTTCCGGTGTGTTGATGCCGATCAGGCGGACTTTGCGGCCATCACCAAGGTGAAGCGTATCGCCATCATGAATATAACGAATGTTTGTTGTTTCATCATAAAAATCACTGCGGCAGTTGCTGTCAGCTAACGCAGCCGATGAATAAATTAAGCCAGGCAGAAAATACAGCGAGCATAAAAAAAGACGCCATATAGCGCCTTTTTTCGTCAACATCTTGTGATAAATCCTGTGGTTATGAGAAACCTAAGATTTATTACCAAAACGTTTGTTGAATTTATCGATCTGACCAGCAGAATCAAGAATCTTCTGTTTACCGGTATAAAATGGATGGCATTCAGAGCAGACATCAATAGTCATGTCGTCTTTACCGTAGGTAGAGCGAGTTGTGAACGCATTGCCGCAGCTGCATTTAACGTTAACATCGTTGTATTGTGGATGAGTATCAGCTTTCATGTCGATTCCGCTAGTAATAAATGTGTCACAACAGGTCTTTTTGACTCGGTTTGTTGCGACTGAAAAAACAGGGAGTGAATTCTACCTGTAAGCGCGAGTTCAGGCAAGTCCTTATTATGCCTCTCTAATAATGCATTAATTTGCCGGAAATATACTGAAATCTCACCAGCACTGGTCCATAATTCATCAAACTTTATAGAATTCGGGAGCGTAACAGGGAAGTCATGAAATTTAAAATATTTTCGATGTTAGTCATATTAGGCGTAGTGTCGGTTATGCCGATGATCTATATGGGTAAATTTGACCCGCTATCATTCCTTGAATCTGGCTTTAGTATGGGCGGCTCAGAATTTGCCAAATTGAAGGCGAAAGCGCCGAAAAATCTCAGTAATGCCGTCACCGATGAAAAGGTGCAGGTCTATAAGTGGCGCGATGAACATGGGGTCATGCAGTTTAGTAATACACCGCCGCCAACCGGTGGTGCTGCCGAACAGGTGGTGCTGGATCCAAACAGCAATCTGATGCAGGCCGTTAAAGTGCCTGAGGAAGAAGAGGTGAAACAGGAGGTTGAAGCTGAATCACCCAATCCCTATTCTGTAAAAGGCATGAAAAAAGTAATGGATGATGCCAGGGGTGTCGAAGAACTGTTGCAGCAGCGTCATGAAGGGCAGCAGGAAATGATAAAGAATTTATAAAATATAAGCGTAATTCTTGAACCACAGAGACACAGAGGTCGCAGAGTAAAATGTAGTATGTTTTAGCGCCTAGGCGCATCATACAAAAAGCCTCTGCGCTCTCTGTGTCTCTGTGGTTCAAGTTTATAGTCATATCAGATCTTCTAGAATATCATTTAAAAATAAAAAACCTCTGTCGGTAGTACGAACATTATCTTTATCGATAAACAATAACGAAGCATCGATATCTTTCACCGCATTATTTAATACTTCGAAATCCAGCCCGGTATTTTTTACAAAGGTTTTTATATCACTGCCGGCTTTCAAACGCAGCGCGTTGAGTAAAAATTCGAACACGATATCTTTTTGATCGAGTTCCTGGTCGCCCGATATCGCTTTGCCGTTAAGGCTTGCTTCGATGTATTTTTGCGGCTGTCGATGTTTCCACTGACGCATAATTTTTAATTTAGCGGCGTCTGAGACGGTCGATAGTTTTCCATGTGCGCCGGCACCGATGCCGATGTAGTCACCGAAGTGCCAGTAGTTAAGGTTGTGTGCACATTGTTTGTTGGCTTTCGAATAAGCGGATATCTCATATTGTTTGTATTGCTTGCTGGCCAGGATGTCTTGACATTGGTTCTGCATCTCCCAGATCAGATCATTTTCTGGTAACACGGGCGTGTGTTTATGAAAGTAGGTGTTGGCTTCGATAGTGAGCTGGTAGTGTGAGATATGGGGCACAGCAAAATCGCAGGCGATGGTGACATCATCAATCGCCTGCTGGATCGACTGTCCTGGCAGGCCGAACATGAGATCGAGGTTGATGTTATCAAAACCCGCCACGGTCTGGCCGTTTCGATAGCGCTGAATGCCTGCTTACCATCATGTACACGACCGAGACTTTTCAGATGGTCTTCATTAAAACTCTGTATACCGATCGATAAACGATTAACCCCAGCTTCCCTGAAGGCATCAAACTTTTCCTGTTCGAACGTTCCTGGATTGGCTTCCAGAGTAATTTCAATATCGTTGAAGTCAAAAAGCTGCCTGGCGTGATCTATTATTTTCCTGATAGCCTCTGCCGAAAACAGACTGGGTGTGCCGCCGCCAAAAAAAATACTGTCTAAGCGGCGCTGCTGACAGTTTTTATATTCATTGTCCAGATCGAGCAATAGTGCTTTGACGTACATGTTCTCATCAAATGATTCATTTTTTTCATGTGAGTTAAAATCACAATAGGGGCATTTTTTAATACACCATGGGATATGAACATAAAGACTTAAGGGGATGTTGTTTAACACTGCTTTAGAGGGGAGTAAAAAAAGAGGCATAACTTTAACAGTTATGCCTCTTCCAATGTAGCTTGAATACGATCAGGTGTTGCTTATGTACCTGACTGAGGGTTTATGTGTTCAAGCCACAAAGTTGGTTGCCCGGCACAGCGATATCGATGCGTGCCGGAGGATAAAATAATTGCTCGATTTTTATCATTATTTACTCCATTCAAAATAGATGGATGGTTTATTAACTACAGTGCTGATAGTGATGCATGCCACCAATGTTCGTCACATTGGTAAAGCCCAGGCTGGCCAGAATTTTTTCGGCCATTATCGCTCGACCACCTGCCTGACAGTAAACCAGTACGGGGTGGTCTCTATGCATATGCTCATGAGCTACTACCGGTAAAATGGCTAATGGAATATTTTTCGCATTAGGTAAAGCGCCACGATTGAATTCAGCGATATTTCGCACATCAAGTAGTGTTGCTCCAGATTGCATGGTGCGACGGATATCGTCGCAATTTAAAGTAGCCATCTTTTTACCTGTAAATTCAACGTTAGTTCTTGTTTTTTGATAAAGCTAAATGCACTACCACGTAAGTCAGAACCAGTCCGATAACTATAATGCTGTATGTCATTGCGTCAAATATCATGACTTTGTTCACCTCTTTATTATCTAAGGTATTAGTATAGTCTAATATTATAAAGTTCAGCAATAATTTGAATGATAATTCACAATTTTTTACATTTTTATAAAAAAAGAGTGAGATCAAGTTTTATGAAGAAGATTGTTCGATAAAAAATTATATAAAATCAATCGCTTAGGTCTTTTACGCTTTTGTTATGGGGGTGATTTGTAATGTGCGGGATTTTTATCGGTTTTTAGTGTCTGTCAGGCGATTGTGTAACCAGACGATGAGGATGATGCCGGGGATGGCGATGAGTGTGCAGAATAAAAAGAAGCTGGACCAGCCGAACGCATCCACCATATAACCGGTCGGCGCGGCAGCAAATACCCGGGGCATACCCATGAAACTGGTCAGCAGGGCAAACTGGGTTGCGGTAAATCGTTTGTCGGTCAGGCTGGCGATAAAACCGATATAAGCGGCGGTGCCCAGGCCGGCGCTCAGGTTCTCAAAAGCGATAACCGCGGTGAGCGCCAGGATGTTGTTGCCCATATAGACCAGCCAGACAAACCCGGCCGTTGACACCGACTGTAATATGCCAAACCAGAGCAGGCATTTATAGATGCCATGACGCATGACAAGAATGCCACCGACGAAGGTACCGGCGATGGTTATCGGAAAACCGAATATTTTTACGATGCCGGCAATCTCAGATTTACTAAAGCCTAGATCGAGGTACAGTGGGGTCGTCATCTGACCGGCCATGGTATCGCCAACTTTGTATAAAAAGACAAAGAATAAAATGATGATGGCGTAGTCACGAGTGAAGTATTCCTTGAATGGCTGGACAACGGCTTCCTGTAGGGTCTTTGGTTTGCCGTGCTCGGCATTGGGCTCAGGTGCGAGCAGGGTGGCAATTAAACCCGCGCTCATAGCGGTGGCCATGATTATATAAACCCAATGGTAGGCCATGTGATCGGCAAGAAATAAACCACCGCCAGTGGCGAGCAGCATGCCAACCCGGTAACCGCCGACGTAGAGAGAGGCACCCATGCCCTGCTCGTCATCGGCCAGTGACTCACGGCGGTAGGCATCGATGACAATATCCTGACTGGCTGAAAAAAAGCTGAGCAGTAGGGCGGCGAGTGCCGTCATTAACAGCATCTGTGAAGGGTTGGAAAAACCCAGTAATGCAATCGAGCCGGTTAAGCATAGCTGCCATAAAAAAAGCCAGCCGCGGCGCCGTCCGAGTAACGTGGGTGAATAACGATCCATCACCGGTGCCCAGACAAACTTTAATGTATAAGGCAGCCCGACCAGGGCGAACAAACCGATAGTGCTCAGGTCGACGCCAACATCGACCATCCATGCCTGCAATAAAGAGCCAGTGAGTAACAGCGGTAGGCCGCCAGAGAAGCCCATGACAAAGGCGAGAAGCATGCGCCCGGTAAACAGTGCGGTGAATACCTGTGTCCAGGTAGATTTATGCTGTTCTAGTTTTGGTATCGTGTGTTTCAAGTGCGTTTGTTTGATTTAACCCAGCTCGAAGTCGTAATCGATGATCAGGGGCGAGTGATCGGAAAAACGTTCATCTTTATAGATATCAGCGGCTTTAACCGTTGGTGCCAGTTTGGGTGTGATAACCTGGTAATCGATGCGCCAGCCGGTGTTGTTTGCCCAGGCCTGGCCGCGGTTAGACCACCAGGTATACTGGTCCGGCAATTGATTGACCACACGAAAAGCATCGACATAACCTAGCTCGTCGAACAGCGTGTCCATCCAGGCGCGCTCTTCGGGCAGGAAGCCAGAATTTTTCTGGTTGCCTTTCCAGTTTTTTATATCGATTTTTTTGTGCGCGATATTCCAGTCGCCACAGATAATAAATTCACGGCGCTTGCGGCGCAGTGCCTGCAGGTAACCCATGAAACGTTCCATGAAATCAAACTTTACCTGCTGGCGTTCTTCACTGGCAGAGCCGGAGTGCATGTACAGTGAGATCACGCTGAGTTTCTCAAACTGGAATTCGATGAAGCGGCCTTCGAGATCGATATCATGCCAGCCGATGCCCTTGATAACTTTTTTGGGTTTGACCTTGCTGTAGATGGCGACGCCGCTGTAGCCTTTTTTTTCAGCATCGTGGTATTCACAAAAGTAGCCCTGTGGGCAAAAGTGCTCATCGGTGAGCTGATGAAACTGTGCCTTGGTTTCCTGGATGCAGACGACGTCAGCATCAACTTTTTTTAACCAGTCAAAAAATCCTTTTTTCGCGGCGGCTCGAATACCGTTGGTGTTGGCAGAGATGATACGCATGATAACTTTTATTATTGTAGGAATGATTATTTGAGCGCCTATGATACCTGAATTTAACCTCACCGTTACGCTGTAAGCTAAAATTCACGTATACTGCGCAGGCAGAATACAGGTAAGAGATATGCAGGAAAACAAAAAACGCTTTATTGAGCTGGCCATAAGGTATCAGGTGCTCCGCTTTGGCGAGTTCACCCTCAAGTCAGGACGTGTCAGTCCTTATTTTTTTAATGCAGGATTATTCAATAGTGGTTATGCGTTGGCCGAGTTAGGCAGCTGTTACGCGCAGACCATCATCGATAAAAATATTGACTATGATGTTCTGTTCGGCCCTGCGTATAAGGGGATCCCACTGGTGTCAGCAATCGCCTATGCCCTGTCGGTGAACCACAACATCGACAAACCCTATGCCTTTAATCGTAAAGAAGCCAAGGATCATGGTGAAGGCGGCCTGATCGTCGGTGCTGAGTTACAAGGTAATGTGTTGATCGTCGATGATGTGATCACCGCGGGCACAGCGATTCGTGAAGCAGTGGATATTATTCAGAGCGCAGGTGCGACAACCTCTGCCGTGTTGATTGCGCTGGATCGCCAGGAGAGAGGCAAGTCTGAATTATCGGCAATACAGGAAGTCAATCGCGATTATGCTATCGATGTTTTCAGCATTATCACTCTGGCCGATCTGATTGAATACTTAGCCACGGATGATTCATTTGCACAACACCTGGAAGCGATGAAAGCTTATCGCAGTGAATATGGTATCTAGTCGTCACCTGTCCACGTTCCTGTGAGGCAGCATATCGATCGTTACACCTCGTCTATTATCACCTGCATCGATTTCAGCAGCTCAGAAGCTTTCACGGGTTTGATCAGATAATCATTGAAGCCAGCTCTCTCGCCACGTTCAACGTCATCCATCATGGCGTTTGCAGTGATCGCGATAGCCGGAATATCTTTTGTCTGAGGCTGCGCACGCATCTGTTCTAATATCTCGTAACCGTCCATGTCCGGCAGGTTTATATCCAGTAACACCAGGTCCGGTAGTTCTTTCATGATTAATTCCAGACCCTCTGTGCCGGTTCGAGCAATCATCAGATGATGATTCGTCATGGTCTCGAAAATACCTGATAGCAGGTGCGCATTAATCTGATCGTCTTCAACATAAACAATGTTTTTGCTCTGTTGCGTGTAACCGTCGCGACGCTGTATCGCTGCCGGCTGGCTTGTTGTCGGCTCTTCACTAAGCAGTATCTCAAGCCAGAAATTGCTGCCTTCTCCTTCTCTGCTATCGACACCCACGGCACCGCCCATCATATTGACTAATTCACGGGTAATCGTCAGGCCTATGCCGGTGCCTTTGATCTCACCAAATTCAGCACCGAGTCGCTCAAACGGTGTGAACAGCAGTTGTTGCTGTTTGCTGCTCAGTCCCTTGCCGGTATCCATGACATTGATACGCAGGCGTTTATTGTTTTTGACCTGGTAGCTAACCGTTATAGTACCTGGTTCCTGATTATATTTGACGGCATTACTGAGCAGGTTTAACAGTGCCTGTTTCAGGCTGGTATGATCAGCGTTAACGATATAGTCAACATCGGTATCAAATGATAGTTTTACTCCGGCATCCAGGGCTATCGGTTTGATCAGCGATTCACATTCTTCCAGTATGGGCTGTAGGTCTATCGGTTCTATGGTAATGGATAACTTGCCATTTTCGATCCTGGACAGGTCAAGGACATTATCGATCAGTGCCAGCAGGTGGCTGCCTGCTTTATAGATATGCTGAATATGTTTTTTAAGTTTTAGGTCGAGATCTTTTTCGTAGAGAATTAAATCAGAAAAGGCGATGATGGCGTGCAGTGGCGTACGCAGTTCATGACTCATCCGGGAAAGAAACTCAGACTTGGCATGGCTGGCTTTCTCTGCCTGTTCCAGTGCCTGTTTTAATTCTTCTTCATCCTGCCGCGTAAGACGCGTCATGATAATAATGATGATGGCAATACTGGTGAATGCCAACATAGCACCCAGTATCAGAGAGATACGGTTATTTTCTTCAAAATTCAGTCTTATGTTCTCGATGAGATGGATTGACTCTTTATCGTATTCCGCAATCGTACGGATGATGTGGTTGCGCATGGCATGCTGTCCTGGAAGGGCATGCTCTATTAATAGCCTGGTAGCAGCATCGCGTTCTTCCTCGATAAATAGTCTGGCGACCTGATCCTGCAGCGGTGCATTTTTCATCGCTGCTAATTTTTGCTCTTCTAATATTTCTTTTTCTTTTGCACTCAACGCCAGGGTGAAGAGTTTTTGTCGAGCATCAAGAAATATGCGGGCCTGCTCGCCCATGTTCATGTTCATTCTGTCCAGTTTGAACGCATCTGTTTCGATCTGCATTTTCAATAAGATGACAGAGCGCTCTTCCGATGCGTTGTACATGGTTGTCAGTAACTGGTTTTTTAACTGGTGATTATCGATTGCTTCAGCGGTGCGAATATAGACGATCTGTGCGTTCTTAAAGCCATAAAAAATGAGGTAACTCGCTGTCAGAAAAACAACGAGTATGATGGTCAGCAAACTCCTTCTTTTTAAATTCATATTATATTCGGCATGGATAAATCGGGTGCAAGTTTGATGACTAATACGCCCCGGCCGCTCTATTTATATAGAAATGCTTCAGGCTGATTCATCAGGCAAGCTCTCACGGCGGCTATATTATCATTTTTGAAGTCTGGAGATATCAGGCTAACTTTTTAAGTGTTCTACGGTCAGCGACGCATTAATCTGCTTTACCTGGGAGCCACCGGTATTTAATCAATGCCCACAATCAAAAGCGGCTATGTAGAACAGTGTCGCAAATATTAACACTAAGGAAAAAATGTTCAGAAACAGTGAAATGCGCCGTATGGTGGGCATCGCGGTAAAAAGACCGTTCAACGGGTGTCTGTAAAGTTTACAATCGTAATGTTGTGGCGAACTATCTCCCTGATATTTAAAACGTTTTATTTATGGCATGTATATTGCTTTGTTAATAAGTATTACAAGCATTGGAGTTACGCATGGCTACGGTTCGGTACATTCTCGCAATTTTTCTGCTGGTTTATTCACAGCAATCATTAGCGTTATTTATGCCTGGCGGTGTGCAGATAACAAGTGAGATAACAGTGGCATCTAATGATGGAGGCTGCTGAACACGTTTCAGCAGGTATCTGATATGAAGTTAACCAAACCAATGTTGATGGGATTAGCCTCACTATGGGCTCTCGGTGCTTACCTGGTACACCCGATACTATTGGTGATGGTAGTAATGCTTGTTGTTGCTGCATCGAGCAATTAAAAGATACGGTCCTGTTTTATCTGCTTGCTGGCAGGCAGTAAATAGTGTTGTTTGCCATGGCAATTTCCAGCTTGCTAAATAAAATGAATAAAAGCAGTAAAATTAGCCCAGTATTAATTTCAGGCCAATCAATAGCGTCACAATCTCAAAGCTGCGCTTAATCACTTTGTTGCCCTTAACGATGGATAAATGCGCACCGATATAGCCACCGATGGCCGAGCCAAGCAATAGCGCCGGTATCCATAACCAGTGTATATCACCGAGAAAGCCTAAAGTGACCGCACCCGAGGCGTTCCAGAACAAACCCACGAAGACCAGGGTATAAGCCACGGCCAGTTTATAATCCAGACCAAACCAGCGGATTAGCCACAGCGTAACGAATAGACCGGTGCCTGATGTTAGTGAGCCATTAAGTATTCCGATTAAAAACAACACCAGGCCGCCGATAATATATCCTTTTTGATGTCTGTTCGTTGGCACTATGCTCTGGCCCAGATCGGGTGAAAAAAACGAATAGATGCCCAGCCCCATGGTCAACAGGCCCAGTGCTGTTTTTGCGATATCTTCAGGTATCTGCAGGATAAAGCTGGCACCGAGCACGACCCCCGGTAGACCGGCTATTATCATCAGCAACGCGAGGTCGCGCTCTATCCGGTTTTCTTTCAGGTGGCGAGCAGTGGCACCAATTCCCAAAGCGATGGTAGCAACCTTGTGTGTAGCCAGGGCGAGACCAAACGGCAAACCTAAAAAAATAAGGGCGGGTAGCTGTATCAAACCCGCGCCGCCACCGGACAGTGCGGAGAACAAGTTGGCAACCAGCGATATGACAAAGATAAGGAGTTGTTCAGCCACGTAGTTAAATACTCGATTCCTGCAGATTTGTGCCTATACTCAGTGAGTCTATCAGTATTTAATTTTTGAGGTTACACACTATGCGTTATGCTTTGTTTTCTGTATCTGCGGTTATATTAGCTTGTTCATTTTCAGCGCATGGCAAGATGTTTAAATGGGTGGACGAAGAAGGCCAGATGCATTTTGGCGACAAGATACCGCCAGAATATATGGTGAAGGAGCATCAAGAGTTAAACGAATCAGGTGTGGTGACTAAACGTCAGCAGGCAGCAAAAACAGCGGCAGAAAAAGCTGAGGACAGGCGGCTAGAAAAGAAGAAGAAAGAAGAAGCTCTGCTTGAGAAAAAGAAACAGCAGCGTGACCGGGTACTGCTTGATACTTACACCACCGAGCGAGACTTAATCGTGGCACGTGATTCTCGACTAGAAGCGGTAGATTCCCAGATCCAGTTAGCAGAAACAATTATCAGCGATTCCAATAAAAATATCGAGTCATTGGAAAAACAGGTGGCGGAGATCAAGGCGTCAAATCGCGAGGTGCCTGCGGATGTCTATCAGCGTATCGATAGTGAGAAACAGCAGGTAGCGGTACAGAGCAAGGTGATGGCGAGCCATAAAAAGCGCCATGAAGATATCGCAACGCAATTTAATGATTACATCGAGCGATTTAAAGTACTAAAGGCTGAGCAACAAGCAAGAAGAGACAAGCTGATGAAAGAGCGCGCTGGATACTAAATAGTAGCGGCGTTGTTATTAGTGCAACAGCTTATGATTTGATCAACGTACCAACACCTTCATCGGTTAACAGCTCCAGCAGTACCGCATGTTCTACACGGCCATCGATAATATGTGAAGTCTTTACGCCAGAGTGAACCGCATCCAGCGCGCAAGCCACTTTTGGCAACATGCCGCCGGCGATCGTACCATCAGCAATTAATTCCTTGATCTTGTTGCCATCCAGGCCAGTAAGAACACTGCCCTGTTTGTCCAGGATGCCGGCTGTATTGGTCAGTAATAATAATTTTTCAGCGCCTAATACGCTGGCCATCTTGCCAGCGACCAGATCAGCATTGATATTGTATGAGGCAGAGTCTTCGCCTACACCGATGGGCGCAATGACAGGAATAAAGTTGCCTTCATCAAGCACATTAACGATAGACGGGTCGATGCTTGTCACTTCACCGACGTGACCGAGGTCTATGATCTCGGGTGCCTGTAATTCGGCTGTCTCGAATTCGGATGATTCTCGTGTCAGCGACATCTTCCTGGCACGGATCATGGAGCCATCTTTTCCTGTCAGGCCTACAGCCTGTCCACCGTTGTGATTGATAAGGTTGACGATGCTCTTGTTTACCAGGCCGCCGAGCACCATTTCAACGACATCCATGGTCTCGCTATCGGTGACACGCATGCCATCGACAAATTTTGACTCTTTGCCGATCTTTTCCAGTAACTTGCCTATCTGAGGACCGCCGCCATGAACCACGACCGGGTTAACACCAACCTGCTTTAATAAAACGATATCGCGGGCGAAGCTGTTTTTTAGTTTTTCATCGACCATCGCATTGCCGCCAAATTTGATCACGATGGTTTTATTGTTCAGGCGTTGTAGATAGGGCAGTGCCTCGGATAAAACGCTGGCGATGTTAGTTGCGGATTTTTTGTCCACCGGTGTTCCTCGATAAGGTATAGGTTATATGCTGTTATTGTGCCTGTTGTTTCAGCATGATGGAAGTGCTTAATAGGATTCTTCTGCTGCAACGATAAACGCTACGGCGAGTCGAATTCGCTCACCATGTCGGCATTGCTTAAAATGGCAAACTCAAACTGTTATCTACCGCCAGTATCTGTTCGCGGAAGATGTTCTGAATCTTTTTCAAGGTGTTCTCGTCATTGGCTTCAAAGCGTAATACCAGGCACGGCGTCGTATTGGACGGCCGAACCAGTCCCCAGCCGTCAGCAAAGTTAACCCGGATGCCATCGATAGTGACGATGTTAGCGTTTTCAAAACTTGCCTTGTCAATAAATCTTTCCATGAACTTATAATGCTGGCCTTCTTCAAAATCGATCTGCAGCTCTGGTGTATTAACACTGTCGGGTAAAGCATCAAAGATCGCTGAGCTGGTCTCGCTGTGCTGGCTGACGATTTCCAGCATGCGCGCCGCACTGTATAAACCATCATCAAAACCAAACCAGCGTTCTTTGAAGAATATATGTCCGCTCATCTCGCCCGCCAGTTCTGCGCCGGTCTCTTTCATTTTAGCTTTGATGAAAGAGTGCCCGGTTTTCCACATCAGGGGGTCACCACCCAGATTTTTAATATAGCTCTCCAGGTTAGAAGTCGATTTAATATCGAAGATGATCTGTGCGCCGGGTTTACGTTTTAAAACATCCGCGGCATATAACATCATCTGACGATCGGCCCATAAAATATTTTGTTTGTCATCCAGGATGCCAACACGGTCGCCGTCACCGTCAAATGCCAGGCCGATGTCGAGAGCATTCTGTTGCATCACATTTTGCATGTCGACCAGGTTTTCTGGTTTAGACGGGTCAGGGTGGTGGTTGGGGAAATTACCGTCAACATCACAGAACAGCTCGGTGACATTACAGCCTAAACGAGTGAACAGCTCGGTGGCTAAAACACCGGCCACACCATTGCCGCAATCGACAGCGATATTTAATGGCTTGTCGAGTTTGATGTCGTTGACGATGGTATCCATATAGTCGGGGATAACGTCCTGTTCTGTATGTCGGCCTTCACCTTGATTGAGCTGGTCTTCGACGATCATCTGGTAAAGCGCTTTTATGCCGTCGCCGTACAGGGTGTTACCGTCGATCAACATCTTCAGGCCATTATATTGTGGTGGATTATGGCTGCCGGTAACCATGATGCCGGTACCGGTTTTTAACTTGTGTGTCGCATAATAGAGTACCGGTGTCGGCACCATGCCGACGTCGATCACATCACAGCCGCCAGCACGTAGACCCAGACTCAAACGTTGTGCCAGTTCGGGACTTGAGAGACGGCCGTCACGACCGATAACCACGGTTTTCTGACCTTGTGATAACGCTTCGGTAGCGAAGGCCTGTCCGATCTGTTGTACTGCATCAGGGGTTAGCGCAGTTTCAACCACGCCGCGAATATCATAAGCGCGAAAAATATCTTTTGAGATTGTCATAATGTTTTCAAATATAAATAGTTATTATCGAGTAGCCGGTACGGGCTAGTATAGTGGTTAATTTTAGTCTTTAGTTATGACCGGAGTGGCCGAAACCGCCAGCGCCACGTTCTGTGCTGGCAAATTCATCGACCACTTCGAAACTGGCCTGGATAACCGGCACGATGACGAGCTGTGCGATACGGTCGCCGACCTCGATGCTGAAATTTTTGTCGCCGCGATTCCAGCAGGAAACAAATAACTGGCCCTGGTAATCAGAATCGATCAGCCCCACCAGGTTACCCAATACGATGCCATGTTTATGGCCGAGGCCAGAACGCGGCAGAATAATCGCTGCCATGTTTGGGTCTTCGACATAGATTGATATGCCGGTGGGGATCAATAAAGTTTCGCCGGGTTTTATTTCAGTGGTCTCATCAAGCGCGGCGCGCAGGTCCATGCCGGCTGAGCCATCGGTGGCGTATTCGGGTAAGTCTATGCTGTCGCCTATGCGTGGGTCGAGAATCTTAAGCTGTATTTTTTGCATTGTGTGATCTATTAAGTTTGTATTGTTCTGCGATGAGTGAGATTAATTGTCTGGCTAACTGAGATTTCCGAGCGAGCTCAAAATGCTGTTCACCCGTTATCAGGTTGTTGTCCTGTCGAGTCTCGTCGGCCCAGAAAACATGCAGTGCATTGTACTCACTATTAAAGCCGATATCTGGTTGCCCGTCTGAAGTATCGGTAGACGTTGGGCTGACGTCGTTTGCTACGATCATGTCCAGATTTTTTCGGCGTAATTTTTCTTTGGCATTGGCGATAATATTTTCGGTCTCGGCGGCAAAACCGACAACATATGGCCGTGATTGATGCTCGGCCACAATCGAGAGGATGTCATCGTTTTTGGTCAATTGCAATGTCAGGCTGTCGGCTGTTTTTTTAATTTTCTGTGTTGAGATATCGCTAACGCGATAATCTGCCACAGCCGCGGAAGAGATATAGATGTGACAGTTGTCGATGACTGATAATACCGCCTGCTGCATCTCTGCAGCGGACTCGACAGCAACAAAAGTGAGCGACTCGGGTTTCTGCAGATGGCTCGGGCCGCTGATGAGCGTGACGTTGGCGCCAGCCTCCTGTGCCGCACGGGCGATAGCATATCCCATACGCCCGGAACTGCGGTTGCCGATAAAACGTACCGGGTCGATGGCTTCAAAAGTGGGGCCAGCAGTAATCACCAGGTTCAATCCCTGTAACGCACCGGATTTAAAACATTGGCCAAGACTGCTAAGAATGTCACTGACTTCGGACATGCGGCCTTCACCGATCTCGCCGCAGGCCTGAGAGCCGCTGCCCGGACCAAACTGAAACCAGTTTTTATCGACCAGGTTTTTGCAGTTAGCCTGCGTGCTCGGGTCATCCCACATCACGCGGTTCATCGCGGGGGCAAAACATTTGATGGCTTCACTGGCGAGACACAGGGTAGTCAGTAGATTATCAGCCCGGCCATGTGCAAGTTTGGCGATGGTATTGGCACTGGCGGGGGCAATAATAATCGCATCTGCCCAACGTGCCAGCTCGATATGTTTCATACCGGCAGAGGCTCCGGATGATTCGGTATCGTTACTGTTGTCAAAAAATACCGGGTAACCGGACAAAGCCTGGAAAGTCAGAGGCGTAACAAACCTGGTGGCAGCAGTGGTCATGACAATGCGCACATCAGCGCCCACTTCTTTCAGGCGACGCGTGAGCTCGGCACTTTTGTAAGCAGCGATGCCACCTGTAATGCCAATAACGATATGTTTGCCGGTTAGCCTGTTCATGACGCCTAGTTTAGCAGAGTCAGTGTTGCAAACGCTTGTGTTTGCACGCTTTACTGGTTATCGTAAGTATTCGGTAAGTTAAAGGATGTTAACCAACAGGGAAGAATTATGGCGATATCACAATGGCCCATGGATGAACGGCCGCGCGAAAAACTACTCATCAAAGGTGCCGAAGCACTGTCTGATGCTGAATTACTGGCAATATTTCTCCGCACCGGTTGTAAAGGTTATACCGCGGTAGATCTTGCACGGCAGTTGCTGGATAACTTTGGCGGACTTAAACCCATGCTGCGCGCCAGTCAGACCGATTTTTGCCAGCATAAAGGTTTGGGTGATGCCAAATATGCCCAGCTGCAGGCGGTGCTGGAGATGGCAAAACGTCATCTGTTTGAGCAGTTGTCTCGCGGTGATGCTTTATGCAGTCCGGCGCAAACACGGCAATACCTGGCCGCGCAGCTGGCAAGTTTTCCGCACGAGGTTTTTGCCTGCCTGTTCCTGGATAACAGGAACCGGGTCATCAGCTTTGAAAAAATGTTTTATGGCACCATCGACGGTGCCAGCGTCTATCCGCGTGAGGTCGTGTCTATGGCGTTAAAGCAGAATGCCGCAGCGGTTATTTTTGCGCATAATCATCCTTCCGGCGTGGCAGAGCCCAGTCAGGCCGATGAGCAGATTACTCAGCGTTTAAAAGATGCACTGGCACTGGTCGATATCCGTGTGCTGGATCATTTTGTCGTCGGTGATGAGGTGGTGTCGTTTGCAGAACGTGGTTTGTTATAGTGTTTATTGTCTGAGAGATTATTAACCACAGAGACACAGAGTCCGCAGAGTCTTTTTTAAAATTTGTGCCGCAGGTGCAAAAACCAGTCAATAAAGATTTTCTCAGTGACCTCTGTTGTCTCTGTGGTTCAAGGTTATGTTATCGTGGCCGTTTGATGTTGCCCCATGAATAACGCTCTACCGTTGTGGTCTCAGGGTCTGCTTTAGAATCGGCCTGGTTCATATACCCGGGTAACCACAGGCGCTTGTTGGCAAGTAATTGTTCAGGGTTACCGTTAATAAATGCCTGCGGGTTTAAATGTACGATATCCTGTTTTAATGCTTCACGTTTGGCGGGGTTATTGGGCAGCAGGTGATGAACGATGTCGCCTAAGGTATCGCCGTATCGTGTGTCCCAGTAATTCTGGCTTAAAGAATAAACTTCAATTCGTTTTGACTCTGTCTGTCGTGCAGCAGCACTGTTATCATAGCTGTCAGCTTCTGCTGCTGGCACCATGAGGAACAAAAACAATGTGACTGTTTTGAATCCCTGCTTTGTGTAGAATGATTTTGTGCTGGACATGCACGGAGTATAGCAAGGCTATAATAATATAGACTTTTAAATTATCTAATTTGCTGTAAAAAATTATGGAATTAAATCTATTAGCCACACACTTCTCAGATATTACCTGGATACTTTTTGCGCTGGTTTTTGGTGTTCTGGTCACACACATGTCACTGCCACCGATGGTCGGCTACCTGGTTGCCGGTTTTGTTTTGAGTGCGCTGGACATGCAGAGCGGTGACACGCTCAATGCGGTGGCAGAGCTTGGTGTCACCATATTGTTATTTAGTATCGGTCTCAAACTAAATATAAAAGACCTGTTACGTGCGGAGATATGGGCGGTATCCATTATACACATGTTGATAACGGTGGTTGTTTTCGGGGTACTGACTTTTGCTATGAGCTTTAGCGCTCTGCAGGCATTTGTCGGACTTTCCGTTGCTGAGTCGGCATTGATCGCATTTGCTTTAAGTTTTTCCAGTACGGTATTCGCGGTTAAGGTTCTAGACGAAAAAGGCGAGATGTCGTCGCTGCACGGCAAGATTGCGATCGGCATCCTGATCATGCAGGATTTATTTGCTGTTTTATTTCTCACTGCCGCATCAGGTAAAGTTCCTTCGCCATGGGCGTTATTACTGTTGTTGCTGATTCCTTTAAGACCGCTCCTTGTCAAGTTGTTGCAGCAGGTGAGTCGAGGGGAGCTGCTGGTGCTCAGCGGTATGTCACTGGCACTGGGTGGTGCAGTGTTGTTTGATATGGTGGGTGTGAAAGCGGATCTTGGTGCACTGATCGTCGGTGTATTGTTAGCCGGCAATGAGAAATCAGACGAGATGGCTAAATCATTGCTCACCTTTAAAGAAATTTTTCTCGTCGCCTTCTTTCTCAGTATCGGTTTTTACGGCATGCCGTCAGCGATGTCGTTAGTGATTGCCGTCGTGCTTGCTGTCTTGATGCTTGGCAAATCCTATCTGTTCTTTAGATTGTTCACTATCTTTAAATTACGCGGGCGTACCAGTTTTTTAACCAGTCTGTCACTGTCGAATTACAGTGAGTTTGGTCTGATCGTGGGCGCTATCGGTGTCGCGAATGGCTGGATGAGCGGTGAGTGGCTGGTCATCATCGCGCTCGCTCTGGCGATAACCTTTACCATGTCATCATTAGTGAATACACATGCGCACAGTCTGTATGCAAGGTTAGAGAATTACCTGTATAAGTATGAGAGCCTGCAACGACTGCCTCATGATAAACCGATCGAGGTCGGTGATGCACAGGTACTGGTGTTTGGTATGGGGCGTGTCGGCACCGGTGTATATGATAATTTATTAGGCCAGTACGGTGAAAATTTATTAGGCATAGATATCGATCAGAAGGTGATCCGCAAGCACGAGGTAGAAGGTAGAAACGTACTCGTCGGTGATGCCACGGACTATGATTTCTGGGAGCGCCTGAGACCGGGTTCGGTAAAATTAATTTTACTGGACATGCCTAACGTCAAAGAAGCATTAGCGGCAGTTAAAATGATCAAACGCACCGAGTATCATGGTTTGATAGCCGCCGCGGTAAAACACCAGGATAGTGTGCAACTGATGAAAGATGCCGGGGTAGACTCGGTATTCAATGTCTACGCAGAAGCGGGCTCTGGTTTTGCTGGTCATGTCTGCGAGAACCTTAGCGTGACGCTGGACTAGACCGGCGATCGTCTGGCGCTCACAGTGTGCCAGACGATCGCAGTATCTATAAACTTAACTCAATGCCTGATATTGCTCTAATCTCAGGCGTGGGCCAAACTGGCTGACGATCTGCGAAGAGGCTTTACTGGCCAGGTTGCCGGCCTGCTCAAAAGACAGGCCATGGGTTAAACCATACATAAAAGCACCGGCAAATAAATCCCCTGCGCCATTGCTATCGACCGCTTTAACCGGGTGCGCATCGATACTGGATCAGCTTGCTTCCATCATAAACAACAGCGCCGTTTGCGCCTAACGTGATGGCAAATGTTTTAGAAAAAGTTTTGATCACTTCAATCGCCTCATCGATGGATGATTTCTGGGTATAACTTAACGCTTCGACTTCATTACAGAACAGCAGGTCGATGCCATCACCGATGGTCTCGGTAAAACCATCACGGAAATGCTCGGCAACAAACGGGTCAGAGAAAGTGAGTGAGGTTTTGATATTGTTTGCTTCAGCAATTTTTCGTGCTTCGATGTTAGCCGCCTTGCCGCTCTCTGAAGTGGTCAGGTAACCCTCGAGATAACAGAAGCTGGCATTTTTGATGGCGTCTTCACTGACTTCGTAGGGAGACAGCTCGGAGGAGACGCCGAGGAAAGTGTGCATGGTCCGTTCCGCGTCAGGGGTGACCATCACCAGGCATTTACCAGTGATACCACCTTTATGTTTACCGTCCATGTTGCAGTCGACGCCAGCCGTTTTCAGATCATCGAGATAAAAGTGACCGAGGTCATCATCGGCAACCTTGCAGGAATAATAGGCAGAACCGCCCATGGCGCTAACCGCGATCAGCGTGTTGGCAGCAGAGCCGCCACTGGCTTTATTGCCTTCAAATACATCGAGCTGTTCGATCAGTTCGTGTTGCTGGTTTTCATCGACCAGGGTCATTATGCCCTTATCGATAGCGTTATCCTGTAAGAATTGGTCACTGATCTCAAATTCCATATCGACCAGTGCATTACCTAAACCGTAGACGTCGTACTTGCTCATTAAGTTACCTGTTATTAATCTTTTAAAAGTGGGTGAATCTTAGCAATTCTATCAGGTGATTGTGTAATATATGCTCTTCTCTAGCGCTTTGAGTATCAATGGAAACAATAACGCTACCCTACTGGATTTTTATCGTCTTGCTGGTATTCGCTGGCATCATGGTGCTGGACAGGATCCTGTTGCCCGGTATGCGCTGGTATCTGAAGCGACGGGTCAATCGTGTGATCGAAGAGATCAATACCCGCCTGGACATAGAAATCCGCCCCATCCAGTTTACCCGTCGTCAGGCTTTGATCGATCAGCTGGTGTTTGATGAAAAAGTTATCGATGAAATCAAGCGCTATGCGCATGAGCATAATATGCCGCACGCCATCGCGCAGGAAAATGCGCGCAGATATGCTGCAGAGATCGTCCCGGCGTTTAATGCCTATATCTATTTTCGTATCGGTTACTGGCTGGCAAAGAAATTTGCCCGACTTGTCTACCGGGTGAGAGTGGGTTTTTACGATAACAACAAGATCAGCGAGATCGATGCCAACTCCTCAGTTGTTTTTGTCATGAATCACCGCAGTAACATGGATTATGTGCTGGTATCCTTTTTAGTCGCAGAAAAAACTACCCTGTCGTATGCGGTCGGGGAGTGGGCACGCATCTGGCCATTGCAGATGCTGATCAAAGCCATGGGTGCTTTTTTTGTACGGCGTAACTCGGGTAATTCCTTGTACCGAAAAGTACTGGAGCGATACATCAACTTATCGACTCGTGCGGGTGTTTGTCAGGCGGTTTTTTTAGAGGGTGGTCTGACCAGGGATGGCGAGCTGCGTGAGCCGCGTTTAGGTTTTCTCGATTACATGTTGCGTGATTACCACCCTCACAGTGATAAAGATATCGTGTTTATTCCGGTGGGTATCAACTATGACCGCGTCATCGAAGACAGGAGCCTTATCCGTCGTCTCGATAAATCGGCTGAAAAAAGAAGCCTCTGGTTCGTGATGAAAACAACGGCGACTTTTATATTCAAAAATGCCCTGTTATCGAGAAAAAATCGCTGGCGTCGATTTGGTTATGCCAGTGTTAATTTTGGTGAGCCGGTGTCTGCAAAACGGTATTGTGATACACACGATGTAGACTTTAGTACGCTCGATAAAGATAACAGGTTTGTACGTGTTGAGTCGCTGGCAAAAGACATCATGCAAAATATCTCACAGGTGGTACCGGTGGTGCCGGTCGCTCTCGTGTGTGAGGTATTGTTAAAGAATCAATCAGCATGGAAGAGCGAGTTAGAACTTAAGGCGCAGTGTTCTGAAAGAATAAAGCAGCTGGCCGCTGCTGGTGCACCGATCGATATCTCATCGAGTGCGCTAGAAAGTGTCTTAGGCTCAGCCATCGAGGCGATAAACGGACGTGGTCTGCTAGAAGAAAAAGATAACCTGTATCGGGTGAAAGAATCTGAGGTCGAGATTATCAGCTATTACGCAAACTCGATTGCGCATTGGTAACAAATCCTGGCGCTGGTTACGACACATTACTACTACGTCGTGTTGGTAACCAGCGCCAGGATTTAATCAGCTAGCTAAGACTTAGCTGCCTTCTTTAGCTAATTCAGCTTCCGTCTTCAGACCAAATTTTTTCATTGCCCACGCGGGTGGGCAGAAGCCGGTAAATGAGCTCTGGAAACAATTGAAGCCAATAAACAAGGTGAACCACGTCCAGTTGGGGTGGTGAAATATAGCGAGTAGTGAGGTAAGCATCACCATGATGCCGCCAAATGCAAAAAGAGTGCGTTCTACCGACATGATAGTGCTCCTGTAGGGGTTGTCGAATATTAGCCGTTTATTATATACCAGTTATATTTTTATATAAAGGTATAGGCTTTTTACAGGTTTAAAATCGATAGATCTCGTGGCAACTGGTGCAGTTTTGTAATAACACCGATAACTGTGACAGGGCGTGCTCGCTATCGCCCAGATCTTCAGCGTCCATTGCTATCTGGTCAAATTTCACATGGGTGTCGGATCCCAGTTTTTTAAACGGGGTGGGCAGTTTTTTGGCCAGGCTTGCAGGTATTTCTGCCTGGGCGGCTTTGCCTGATTTTTTGGCCTGGCTGGCTACAAGCTCCATATCGTCTTCTGAAATACCTTTGATTATCTGTTGGGTACTGGTCAGGAATATGCGCATTTCAGTTAATACGATATCTTTTTCAGCCGCAGTTAACTGTATCAGCTCACGAGTGTCACTGCTGTTTGAGGCGTCGGCCGTTAATATAAATTTGTAAACACCGCCAGCGATGATCATTAGCAGCAGGGTAATAACAGTTAAACATGATTTGCTCATAACGGTGTGCCTTTTGTGATCACTGTTTTCCGGGAGATACAGAGGAGATTAATCACGTCATTATGAACAGGGTTAATGTTTATATCAATGTCATAAATAGAATAAATTATAACGTCGATGCAGCGATGCCGATAACGATTAAGATAGTGATGAATAGAAACAGCCTGCCAATATTCGCGCTGGTTTTATGTTCCTGCTTTTTTTGCAGCAGCATCTCTTTAATCTCTGTGTCAGTGAGATTACCGCAATGAAGACACTGCTTGTCTTTGCGAGGATAACGCAGCCCGCAGCGCTTGCATTTTTTAGAAAATCTAATCGGGGGTGGTGCGAACATGTTTTATCAACGGCTATTGTTTATGTGCATGAGAACACGATTAATTACGTCGTAATCGGCATACCCATCATCGGCCAGAGAATGCCGACAGCGAGGGCGACCACCGCCATCAGTACGATGCTGGCCGGTATGCCGGTCATGAAGAACTGCCCGGTCGTAAACTGTTTCGAGTTGTAGGCGATGGCATTAGGCGCGGCACCGACCAGCAGCAGGAAGGGGCAGGCAGAAACGATCAGCGCTGAATACAGTACCACTTCAGGTGCCACGCCCAGGTAGGGTGCAATCACCAGTGCCACCGGTAGCGAGATGGCGATGGCGGCGACGTTCATGATGAAATTGGTCATGACCATGACAAAAAACGAGATGCCGATAACGAAGATGAACCAGTTAGAATCCTGGAACATTGCCAGCCAGTTGATGGCCAGCCATTTTGCTGCGCCGGTTTCCCACAGGCAGAAGCCGATGCTCATGGCGCCGGCAAACAGCAGCACGATATTCCAGGGGATTTTCTCCAGGTCATCGATGCTCAGGATCTTGAACATGAAAAAGGTAATGGTGGAAAGCAGTACCACCGAGGTCTTGTCGATGAATGCCATCTCGGGGACGAAAGATTTCAGCGATAGCGTGACGATTACTGCCAGTACGACCATGGCGACAAAGATCTCGTCACGGCTGATGGGACCGGCCTCTTTGTAGAGGCGTTTGGCTTTTTCTCGCAGGCCGGGAATTTCAGCTTTCTCTGGTTTGAACATCAGCATCATCATGCCCCAGCACAGGAACACCATCAGCCAGCCCACCGGGAACATATAGAAGGTGAGTTCGAAGAAGGTGACCTCACGTTCGACGATATCGTTGAAAAAACCGAGAGCGACAGCGCCGCGTGCAGCCCCGAGCAAGGTGATCATGCTGCCGGCGCCAGCAACGAATGCCATACCGATGAACAGCCCTTTGCCAAACTTCGTGGGTTTGTCGCCCTCACCATAGAGTGCGTAGATCGCCATCAGGATAGGAAACATGGTGGCGGCGACGGCGGTGTGCGCCATGAAATGTGTCAGCACCGCGGTAACGATGAAGCAGCCGAGGTATATCATGCTGGTCTTTTCGCCGACGATGGTGAGCATCTTGTAGGATACCCGTTGCGACAGCCCTACCTTGGTGAACACCATGCCGATGACCAGTGAACCAAAGATAAACAGTACAGATGGATCCATAAAATCTTTGAAAGCGACACTGGCAGGGCGAATCAGGAACAGTGCCTGAACTACGCCGATGGCCAGGCTGGTGACCCCGATGGGAACCACTTCGAACACCCACCAGGTGCCCGCGAGCAGGAACAGTGCAATCGCTGCCTTGCCCTCGCGCGACAGCGCGAAATGTTCACCCAGCGGGTCGATGGCATCGGGTAACGGGTCGGCCAGGTAAAGCCAGAAAAAAAGTATAAGCCCGAGTGAGATGAACCCGATCCGTTTAAGGTCGAGCACCGGAATGGTGATGGTAAACTGGATATTTTGGTTTTCTTCTGGTTCCGACATAACTGACCTCTATTCCTGATCTGGACCCCATACTTTTTCAACATTATCGGCTAAACACTCGAACAGATCGACCAGGCGGATGACGCCGACCACCTGTCCATCTTCGACGACCGGCAGCATAAGTAAATCCTTGACTAACATTAAGTACAGGCATTTTGCCACCGGATCTGCGAGCGATACCTCTTCTTCGATTAACGTCATGTACTGGCTGACGGGTTTTTTCGCTTCATTCTGTAACTGTTCGACAGAAAAACCGTCCTGCCATAATAACGACAGTGCACTCAGGTTCTGGTCTAGGCCTTCGAAGTTAAAAGGCTGGTGGCCTTTTACGTCAGGATGGACTTTCTGCAGGTAGTCCGGTCCGACCGAGCGAATCAGGTCTCTTATAGAG
Organism: uncultured Gammaproteobacteria bacterium; assembly: GCA_963752725.1. Classification (GTDB taxonomy): domain Bacteria; phylum Pseudomonadota; class Gammaproteobacteria; order SZUA-229; family SZUA-229. The sequence continues at coordinate 93,505 of CAVWAI010000039.1, read as the reverse complement.
AGATAGCCCTTGAGATGATTGTTTTCATCCAGTACCAGTATGCTTCGGTATTTGTGCTGATCTTCTAGCACGTTGTGCATCATATAAAAGGCATTGCCGATGGGCGACGTTTCCTGGATATTCGGGTAGTCGTCGATTTTTACGTAGATGTCTTTGACGAGGTGATTTTCAATCATGGCTTTTAGCCTCCTGTTACTGGCACCAGGTAGGTGTCAGCGTTGATCCAGATATGTGTCATGATGCTCGCCGCGTAACCGAGCATGATTACCGGCGTCCATTTTAGATGGGTAAAAAAGGTATACATGCCCCGGGCATGTCCCATGAGGGCGACCCCGGCGGCTGAGCCGATCGACAACATGCTGCCGCCGACACCGGCAGTGAGTGTCACCAGCAGCCATTGGCCGAGAGGCATATCCGGCTGCATGGTAAGCACGGCAAACATCACCGGAATGTTATCGACGAGGGCAGACATGAAACCGACCAGGATGTTAGCCGTGGTCGGGCCAAGATCGACATAGATATGTTCAGACAGCATCGACAGGTAGCCGATAAAACCGAGTCCGCCGACGCACAACACGACCCCGTAGAAAAACAGCAGGGTATCCCATTCTGCTCGGGCAAGACGGCCGTAGATATCGAATGCTTTATGTCCTGCTTTGCCGCGTGTATGCATCACCTCATCCACCGTGCCGTAATCGGCGGAGTCCATCGCTGTTATAATATGGGTTTTTTTCAGATAGTAGCCATAGAACTGCAGGTAGGCAAGGCCGGTCATCATGCCCAGCATCGGCGGCATATGTAACAGGCTGTGGAAGCTCACGGCGGTGGCAATGGTGCAAGCGAACAGAGCGATGACGATATAGGCGCCACGGCGCAGTTCTGCGCGGCCGTTGATCGCTTCAGGTGTCCCATCGGGCACGAAGAAATGCATGATCGCTGCCGGTACCACAAAATTTACCAGCGAGGGTACGAACAATAAGAAGAAGGTCTGGAATTCGACCACACCTTTCTGCCAGACCATCAGCGTAGTGATATCACCGAACGGGCTGAAGGCGCCGCCGGCATTGGCGGCGACCACGATGTTTACACAGGCGATGCTGACAAATTTTCGGTTATCCTTGCCCACTGCCAGAACTACCGCGCACATCACCAGCGCCGTGGTCAGATTATCGATCACCGGCGAGAGTACGAACGACAGGCCGCCCGTGATCCAGAAGAGCAGGCGGTAACTGCAGCCCTTGTGTACCAGCCATGAACGCAATGCTATGAATACCTGGCGTTCATCCATGGCGTTAACATAGGTCATGGCAACCAGCAGGAACAGGAAAAGCTCGGTAAATTCGAGTATGTTATGCCGGAAAGCGACGATCGTGACATCATCAAGGCCGGCGGTGCTGTACTGGTAGGCGATCAGTCCCCAGATGATACCGGCAGCCAGTATCACCGGTTTGGATTTGCGCATCTGGGTACATTCCTCGCACACAACCACCATGTAAGCGAAGACGAACAGGGCAAGTGAGAACAGCCCGACGGGATGTGCTGTCAGGTCGATCCAGTCGGTTGCATCCGCAGCGGATGATGCTTCGGCAGAGAACGGCAACAATAGGAGCAGGGAGGCAGAGAGTCCAGATATATAATTATTTTTATTAGAGATCACTGCTTAGTAGGCCTTTGAAACTAAACAAAGTTACATCATAACAAATCTTAGGCTAGATTCTATAAGTGTGGACGGTTTTTATTGCTATCGATGTTTATTCAGGTATGCACTGGAATTAGGTTTTGATTATTAACCTCCTCTTTTGTTATCGTATTGGTAGCAGTACAGCCTAAGAGATAGGCCATTAATGGGGATAGTAATAGTATTTTGTGAATAAATGTTGCGCTGTATCTGTTGCATTCAATCATGTTATTTTTCATCTTTACGTTGTTTAGATGCAGCTCTTAATGCAGCGTTATAGGCTTTGTTTGCCCAGGTGATCATTTCTTCACTATCTTCTAATGTTTCCTCAGGCGCCTGGTAATAAGACATTTTATATTCTTTCCCTTTCTTGACATAGGTAAATGCTTCGAGATCTTTATCGCTGAACTCATTGATTGTTTCTTTATCAGCCTTTAAGTAAAGAGTGGCATCTGCTATTAATCCGAACATGAGGTCATCTAGAAAAATACCGTGGCCGCCAAACATGAATCTAGCCTGCACAGGACCAATCGATTGCATGAGATCGACGACGTAAGTTACAAATTCTTTTTCTGTGTCAGATGCGGGCATAAATTTTAATCATAGAAATAAAAGAATAAAAGTCCATTTTAGACCTTAATCTCCTGCCTGGTCAGCTAAAGGATTATGAACCAGCACCATTTTTGTGGACACTATTTATTATGCATATAGCTTTTCAACTCTTTGCGGAGATTGGAAGTCTAATGCGAAATGACGTCTTTCGCGGTTGTAACATTCGATGTATTCCACGATTATGTGCAACTGCATCGATCGCGTTATCGAATAAACGGTGGTGCACAAGCTCTGCTTTTATCGTGTGGAAAAAAGATTCGGCATAAGCCTTATCCAGTGGGTAGCCTTTTCGACTTGTGCTAAAGAGAAACGCTAAAGAGGACGGAGGGATTGAAATGATCAATGGGTTTATTAAAAGTGATTGGTTAAAATCTTAATATCTTCAGCTCCTTTCTATACAACTGGCCTCAATCATTTACCTGGAATTATAAATTTTTAAGTGCGCCTTTTTTTAATACTTCCCGGGTGAAAACGCCCTTATCACAGATAAAGGCTGTTACATTGTCAACCGGAGAAACATCAAACGCCGGATTGCATACAGGGGCATTCGCTGGTGCCCAGCACACATCGCCAAAACTTCCGCGAACACCACGCACTTCATAGGCTTCACGTTCTTCGATGGGAATGCCATCTCCAGATTCACATTCAAAATCGATCGTGGTGTAAGGGGCTACCGGATAAAAAGGAATGTTGTGATATTTAGCAAGCACTGAGAGTCCGTAGGTGCCAATCTTATTGGCGAAGTCGCCATTGAGTGCCACCCGATCAGAACCAATAAAGACCTTTTGAATCTTTCCGGTTTTCATCATATGGGCAGCCATATTGTCAGTGATAATTGAATAGGGGATTCCTGCCTGTTCCAGTTCCCACGCAGTCAGGCGCGCGCCCTGTAGCAGCGGTCTGGTCTCATCGACATAAACATGAATTTTTTTACCCTGTTCATGGGCTTTAAAAATCACACCAAGTGCCGTTCCTACGCCTGCAGTAACAAGCCTTCCCGTATTACAGTGAGTAAGAATACCATCACCATCCTGAACTAACTCAGCACCGTATTCAGCCATCCTGTCACACAGTTCTACATCCTCTTCGAAGGCCTTGACCGCCTCCTCTTCAAAAGACTGATGAAAGTTATCCTTCTCCAGATGTACAAGCATACGATCGATAACCACCATTAAGTTAATGGCCGTAGGGCGTGACTCACGCAGTTTAAGCGCCATGCTCCGAACTTCGTCCCGGTCATCGATACCTTGTGAAAATCTAGCTAGCGCAAGCCCGGCTGAAATACCTATAGCAGGTGCGCCTCTTACCTTCAGCATCTGGATGATTTCCACCATGTGATCCACATCTTTAACCAGGATCAGATCTTCATCATGGGGCAAAAGCTGCTGGTCGAGGATATAAAGTTCTCCGTCTGTAAAACGGATACCCAGGGAGTACAGATCTCTCATAGAGTTTTATCTCCGATCTTTTTTCTCATCGCATGAAGCGCATCGATGCTCTGTTCATCAAGTTCTGTAACTGCGCCAAAACTCTCCGCCTTAAGCAAAATCTCACAGGAATGTTCCAGCCTTTCCATTCCGTTATACGCTTCGATGAGATCCTCGCCGAAACTTAAAGCTCCATGGCGAGCAAGAACCATCACTTTATGATTTTTAATAAATGGATGCAGTGCCGTTCCCATCTCCAGGCTACCCGGCATCTGGAAAGGAACAATAGGGAGTTTTCCAACGGCAAGGATCAGTTCAGAAAAACTTTTGCCGGGTATTTCCTCCGCAGCAGGATGTGCAATACTGTAAGCAACTGCCGTTGGGGGATGGGCATGAATCACTGCCCTGGCATTCTCCCTAATCTTGTAAACCTCGAGGTGCATCAGCATCTCACTACTGGGGTTTCCCTTAATCGCATTGCCATCTATATCGACAACTGCAATATCATCCTCTACTAAAAGAAACTTCGGCTTTCCTGAAGGCGTGATCAGAATGGTATTATCATCATAGCGATAACTAATGTTGCCATCACATGCCGCCAGCATATTTTTATCATGGAGCATGGTCGCAGTTTTAATAATCTCTTCTCTAATGCGCCGTTCTGATTTATTCATAGATCAATTTTAACAGCGAGCACAACTCATGACCAGCAAACGCATTTCCGGAGGGGTGTACTTGTAATGGTCGTCCACATAACGGTTAATCTGTGGGGCGTGAGCCGCATCGCGGTGTAGCGACCCACGTGAGCGCTTTGACTTCACTATCAGTACGAGCTTGAACAAAACGACCAACTCGAAAAACAATCTCATTAAATACAATAATCGCAATAAAAAGAGTTACTGCTATTGCGACACTGCTATACCCGTAGAGTAGTTCTTGTTGATTCATAAATATTTCTCTATTCGCCTGACGTTCGAGTTAAGTGGCCGTGCGAAGCGAAGGTCACCTTTGAATGACTTGTTAGGCATCTGGCTTGAAATCGTCGAATTTATTACTACGACATAACCACCAAAACCCAGCAAACAGAGCGAACCATACTATGGTTCGTAAAGACATAGCGCGAAGGCTGTCAACAGCAATTGAGTTACCTTCTGTGTACAGAAAGAAGATTGCTGTCAGCACGATGAGATTGAGAACGAATATAGCAGCTGCCACATACATGCCCTGTTTAATGTTGCGCCATGCGATTATACCTGCTGCGACATACACGATACCCATTGCTGCGTTATAGATTAGCAGCGGTCGGAAAACGATATATCCCGGGTTTGACCCGAGAAGGACACGAGTGCCTGCAAAAATGGTTAAAAGACCAAATAATACAGCTACGGATACCAATATTTTTTGGGTGATTTTCATTTATCAAAGTACCTATTGAGCTTTATATTCATTAATGTGCCTAATGTCCAAGCTCGCCGGCGGCTTTGGAGCGTAGCTGAAAAGTCGTCCTGCGCAGCGCCTTGTTAGACATTCGTTTAATTGTTAACGGGAACTAGCATTTTATTTTCTTTATTGATAATAAATATTGGTAAAAATTTACCGTTATCTGTCATTCTTGCTGTTATTGATAGTGGTTTATTATCAGTACTTAAGCGCAAATAATTTTTCTCATCTGACATTCTGGCTGAACTTTTTCCTGGTTGATTGGGTAATGTATCTAATTGCACTTGCTGAAATGTGCCATCCTGGTTCATTTTAAAATAGTAATGTTTATAATCTGCATCCCAACTTTCGCCATGTACCAAAGAAAAATAGAAAGAGTCTTTATCCCACCCTCCAAGCCAAGGCTTTAATCTCTTCATCTCCATAAATGGAGTTTTAATCTCTGCTAAAAAGGTTACTTTCTTAGTAATGGCATTGCATAAATAAAATAGTGCCGATTCTTCTAGAATCATCGGTACTCCGCCATTGGGGAAAGTATTTAAAAAGCCAGTCGGATCTTTGTATTTTGTGTAGGTAAGTACTACAGCAAAACTGTAAGAATTTGCTTTTCTCGACATGTTCTCAATCTTTACCATTGTCATTGGCGAGTCGTATGTACAACTTGTCAAATGCATGGCGATAACTGAAAGAAGAACTAGTTGGAATATTTTTGTTTTATGCATATCTAGCGTTCGAATTAAGTGGCCGCAGCGAAGCGGAGGTCACACTTGAATGACTTGTATGGTTATTTTATAATTGCCGATATACGTAAAAATACAACATCATTCCGACAAGTAGCGCGCCTGCAAGAAGCATTTGCCCTAATGACACCAACACGCCTTTACGCAGACCTATTGAGCCGTCTGTAGGGTGCTTTAATAGCCAGCCGTATATTGCTGAACCTAATATAAATATAACCAGCATTGATATTGGCACGCCAAATTGTGTGCGGTTAATATTTGCTATCGCGCCAGCTGCACCTAATATTTGAGCAGCGATTAATACTAGAAATGATGCTATATACGCAGAAAGATAACTTGGCTTAAAGCAAGATACTCTTGTGGTAACAAATTGAATGACAAAAGCGTTTATTATGCTTCCACCTAAACTTTTAATTAATATATTAAATAGAAAGCTAGTCACTGCTTGTAATCCTTTTTGTTAACCTAACGCCGCGCTCACCGGCAAATTTGGAGCGCAGCGGATAATGTGTCTGATCTTACCCTAAAACAATTAACACTTATCATGCAGCGATTCTTTCATATTCTGCGGGCGTTGTATAACCCAAACTAGAATGTAATCGCTCGTTATTATAAAAGTTTATGTAATCAATAATATATGCAGTAGCTTCCTCTAGTGTCTTAAAGTGATTAAAGTAAATCATTTCTGTTTTCAGACTATGAAAAAATGATTCCATGTGTGCATTATCCCAACAATGGCCTTTACGACTCATACTGGCTTTGATTTTTCTGTCATTTAATACTTTAAGATAATGTCTAGAAGCATACTCAGAACCTTGATCGGAATGAAAGATAGTCTGTGATGTGAAGTCATTGTCGTTTGCTGCCATCATGAGTGACTCAGCAACGAGGTCAGCGCTCCGTTTTTTCTCAAATGTCCAACCGATGATTTTTCGGGTATATAAATCCATTACGACACTTAAGTAATTCCAGTTCTTTTTAACGCGAATAAAGGTAATATCACCAACCCAAACCTGATTCTTGCTTGTAACAGGTACCCGGTTTAAGCGTAGGTTTTTACTGCCCTGCATTAGATGGTGACGATGCGAGTGTTTCTTGAATCGCCGCGCTAATTTACCCACAATACCGTTCTCTCGCATAAGCCGCGCGACCCTATGCTTGCCACAGGCGATACCACGTTGCTTTAATGCAGCATGTACTCTGGGGTATCCATAACATTCACGACTATTCGTATGAATGGTCTGTATTTCCTTTAACAGGGCTTCATTCTCTAAAGTTCGTTTACTCTTCTCTCGTTTTAGCCAGGCATAATAGCCGCCAGGTGTAACGCCCAACTTGGCGCATAATACTGTAATAGGGCAGCAACCTATATTGCTATGGACGAAACGAAAGCTATCTACTTTTTTCCGGGGAATATCCTCTCGGCTTTTTTCAATACGGTATTTTCAGAACGCACACGCTTCAATTCTTTTTCTAACGCTGTTATTTTTCGTTTGGCTTCGAGAAGTTCTGATGTCGACCTGGCTTCTTCTCCGTTATCTTTAAGATTACCGTCTCTCATTTGTTTCTTCCATCTTGATAACATAAACGGATGTATCTTTAGCGCCTCTGCTACCGCCTGCGTTTGTATGGCAGGATGATTTGATACACTTACCGCCGTATGTTTGAATTGATAATTGTAAAAAGTATGGATTTCCTTTTTCATTGTTCACCTCAAGTCTAATTAGTTAGTTTGAAGTGTCAATTTTTATAGGGTAGGTTCAGTCCGCGTGCAGTGCATTGTTATGCATTGGCGTTATTCAAATTGGTGAAGTATTCTTTTAACGTATGTTTCCCATATTCAGGGGCAAGCATATCCATTGCCATGACTGTCAAGAAAAATTCAACTGGTCCATAGACCTTGCTTCCGCAAAACAACCTAATCACTTTGAGAATTGCAACCCTTACCCAATCTGGAATATGAGTTGTTTTCGGTTTGTTGCCTAAAATATCAAAGGCTATTGATGCAATCTCATTTTGAGTGAGTGTTTCGGGACCTCCTATTTCAACTTCTTTATCAGACTTGTCGATAGCATCTACGCAAACAGTCGCCAAATCTTCACCATGGATTGGATTCGCTCTCAGCTCTCCATTTCCAAAAAGATATACTCGCCCTTTTTTCGCCATGTTAAAAAATTCTGACATATCAGAGAAAAAACCATTTGGGCGGACAATACAGTAATCTACCCCTGACTTCTTCAATTGCTCAACAAACATCTCTTTTGCATCGCATATTTTCAAATTCCTGAGCTTTTCACCATTTAGAACTGAAACATAAATGAATTTCTTAACTCCACTCTTTTTAGCTTCTTCCAGCAAATTCATATTGGCTTGATAGTCAACATCCATATAGGTAAGACCATCTTTTTGCCTTGTAATGCCAACAGTTGAAATTACGACATCGATGTCTTTACAGCTCTCTGTTATGGAAGCTGGCTTAGTCAATTCTGCTTTAAGTACTTCGTTAGCTTCAATATCCTTTTGTTTAAGCTTTTCTGGATTTCGAGCGATTGCCCTACAGAAATAAGCTTGTTTTTGAAGCTCCTTCGCAATGTAGCTTCCCAAATAACCTGTTGATCCAGCCAATAGGATTTTATTCATATTGCTTCCATTATTTTATGCATAACTACAATTAGGGGATATAATAACTTCGGTTTTAATTAAATCAATCACATAGTTCCTGATTAGGGAACCGAAACGGAATTTCAAAAGGTGCAGGAGGCTACCATGAATAAACCCCGTCTTATTGACCAAACACGCAACGTTATGCGTTTGCATCATTATAGTATTCGCACTGAAGAGACATATATTCAGTGGATTAAGCGATTTATATTTTTCCATAACAAGCGTCATCCTAAAGAGATGGGTGAAAAGGAAATTAGAAGCTTTCTCACTCATCTTGCGGTAGATAAGCATGTCTCAGCTTCGATTCAGAATCAAGCTTTATCTGCAATTTTGTTTCTTTATAAGCGAGTTCTGGAGCTGAAATTAGACTGGATTGATGATGTTGTGCGTGCCAAAAGGCCCAAATATTTGCCGGTAGTATTGATAAAATCGTAGGTGACGAATATTTTGAATTCTATGTCTGGAACGAATGTATTGGTCGCAAAATTATTGTACGGCACGGGTATGCGTTTGATGGAAGCGCTGCGGTTGCGTATCCAGGATATTGATTTTGAGCAGTTTCAGATAATCGTACGATCTGGCAAAGGAAATAAAGATCGTGTCACCACATTACCAGAGTCATTGGTTGATCAGCTAAAAGATCAAATAAAGAAAGTACGTGTGATTCATAATAGTGATTTGGCTGAAGGTTATGGACGTGTATACCTGCCATTTGCTTTAGATAGAAAGTATCCGAGAGCTGGCCTGGAGTTTGGCTGGCAATACTGTTTTCCTTCAATGAGTCGTTCTACTAGCCCATTGACTGGGCTGATTGGTCGACATCACTTAAATGAAAAAAATATAGGACGTGCGATCAAAACGGCATCGCGACATATTGGTATATATAAACGCGTTACCAGTCATACTATGCGTCATTCGTTTGCGACGCACCTGCTTGAGAATGGTTATGATATTCGTACTGTTCAGGAGTTGTTAGGACATGCAGATGTATCAACAACAATGATTTATACGCATGTGTTAAATAAAGGCGGGCGTGGCGTAAAAAGCCCGTTAGATACAGTAATGTAAACGCATGAATGAGACTAAGGGATGCTATATTTGTCTGTTGTGACATATATCAGGATTTTTAAAATGTAATTAATTATTATTAATATGTAGGTGTGTTTGATAGGTGCTTTTATAGTTTGCAGTCATGCGTAATTTTCTCCATCCACTATTATTTGTCTCTGGCCTGATATTGCTGGTTTCGCCTGCATTGGCGTTTGATAATGATTTTGAGATCAATGATATCAACCTGAACGAGGAAAACTTTCTCGACATCAAGGCGCACCGTTTTCGTAAGTCACTCGAATATAACTGGTATGACCATACCTCTGCCTGGCGGCTGACCGGTGCCAGTCTCGATGGTGACCTGGCGTTTATTCAGACCGAGCTCAAATTTCAGCAGGCGTTATCTGAATACGTCAATATCCGTCTCGAAGCTGAGCAGGAAGTCTTCTATGCAGATAAGGAATTCGCCTTGCCGACGACCGAGATCGAGTACTATCCGTGGGCGGGCGATCTGGGCTTTTCATTTTTTGGCACGCCAGCCTATGAGAAACGTGATATCGACCTGGGGGTGGCGCTGATCTGGGGAAGGCGTCCCTGGAACTACACACGTTTCGAATACGTCGAAGTTGACACGCTCTATAATGACAAGAATATGTCGGACAATACTTATTATAGTAAAGAACCGATATCGATGAAGCTGGAAGGTGCTTACCGTATCGGTGATCATTATAAACTACGTTTCGCCGTACAACGTGATGAGTCTCTTGAGCTTATCGATCCCGATAATAATGGCCGTTTCAATTATGAAGGCAACGATTATTTTCTGTTGTTTGATTACCAGCGCGTGCCCGATTCGGTGATCGGCATAACCGTCGATGGTTTTACCCAGGATAAATCAAAGTCACAAACCGGAGAAAACCAGTCGCAGGCAACAGATTACCTCTCTGTTGATGCTTACTGGGTGCAGGGCATGGGCAAGTTATACGAATTTCGGCTTGGTGCGCAGTATGACCAGATCACGAATGATATTCGTGATTTTATAACGCCCGGCAACAATCTTGATTATTTCATGGATACCTTGCAGCTCTATGCAACGGCTTATCACCCTTTTAATGAGCACATGGCATGGGATCTCGGCTTGCATGTTGGCCAGGTCGAAGAAAGGCAGGATTATCTTCAGGATGATACCAGGGATACAATAAATGATACTGTGGAAGCAAAGTTTCGTATGGGCTTCGAGTATTCATCGGCAGACGGTCTCAGTTCGCTGCAGGTTAATATCAGCCTGAATGTGGATGACCTGATAGATGACCCCGGTGATGGTGGCGGGATCAGTTTTCAGTCTGTGTTCTGATGAGGTTGTCGTTATATCTGAGTTTTACCATCTTTGCGTGTTTAGCTTTTATCGGCATGGTCTTTATCATGCCGGTTTAGTTTGTGCAGGTTTTGTTTCGGCCTGAATTTTTTGCCTGGTACAGGGCTTCATCAGCATTATTGATCAGGGTGTTTATGTCATCGTTTAGTTTAAGTTGCGTTATACCTGCGCTGAGTGTGCAGCTAAATTGCACTTCGTTATTCTGTTGCACGATCTGTGAAAAATTCTGGCGTATATCTTCGATAACCTTGAGTGCGGTATTTAAGTCGGTATCAGGTAATATGATGGCAAATTCTTCACCGCCGTAGCGTCCGATGAGGTCGGATCGTCGCAAGCGTTTTATCAGCATCCGCGCAACGCTTTTGATGACGCGATCACCCGTAGGGTGACCATAGGTATCATTAACCTGCTTAAACTTATCGATATCGAGCATGGCAAAACTTAGTGCTTCTGCTTGACGTTGTGCGCGTGCGATTTCAGATTCCAGGTGTGTTCGCAGGCTGACATGGTTTAGCAAACCGGTGAGGCCGTCGTGTTGCATGTGGATGCGCAGCTTGCGAAAACGCTGTGCGCGAGCCTGTACAGCCGATACCAGGCTGTCATCTGCGATAGGTTTTTGCAGGAAGTCATCACCGCCTAACTCCATGGCGGTGATGTGTTGTAACGGGTCTGACTCTGTCGAAAGAAAAACGATCGGCACGCTCAGCAGTTCGTCTTTCTGACGGATGATTTTTGCGGCTTCCAGTCCAGAGCACTGGGGCATGTAGATGTCCATTAAAATCAGTTCTGGTTTGAAGTCGCTCAGTACGTAGAGTAAGTCGTCAATATCTGAAACAGTTTTAACATGCATACCTGCTGCAGTTAAAACAGCAGCGTAGTGCTCGGCAAGTACTTCCATGTCATCGACGACGAGAACCTTGATTGGTACGGGTTCGTTTTTTATTGTGATCAGGTCGAGACGTTCCAGTAGTTCGTTGAAGTCTAGTGGTTTTGTCAGGTAGGCATTGCCTTTAGCACGTACTGCTGCGAGTCGCGCCTGCCAGTCGTCGCGTGCTGAGATAAATATTGTAGGCACGGGAGTATCAGAGAACTCGTTGATCAGAAGAGCGAATTCAGGGCCTGCAAGTTCTCCATTGGGCAGATGGATGTCGATAATCATCGCCGAAGGCAAGCGCAGTTTGATGGCTTCTATGGCGTGAGGAGTGTTGTTGAATGTTTCTACTTCATAGTCGAAATAGTGCAGCTGCGAAGCGATTTCTCTCGCCAGTAATTCGTCGTCTTCAATTATGTAGATTAGTCGGTTGAATGTATTAGTCTGGACTTCATAAGACGGTTCGGTGGCTTGGTGGGAGCTACGCTTATCCGGTCCCATTTCGACCAGGCTGACAATCCGCTGCAGTGCATCAGCGATAGTCTCTTCGATGGTGCTGTCCATGCTCTGTTCTTCTTTCAACGAGCGAAGATAATCTTCAAGATTTCGGGCTTCGACACTGACAGAGGGGAAGCCGAAAGTTCCAGCGGAGCCTGCCAGGTTATGAGCCATCTGGCGAAGTTGAGTTAATGCTGAGGTGTCATTATTATGTAATGCATCTAACCAGACTCGGTTTAGCGCACTAAGTTTGCCCGGCAGCTGGGATATATATTTATCCTGTAGCTTGCGTAACTTTTCTTGTTTATTTGATGCCATCACTAGGTACGATTCAGCGTCTCACGAATTTTGTCAGCAAGCGTCATCGGGTCAAATGGTTTTGGGATAACGTCGATGGCGCCGAGTGCGATAAAACCCTGGATCTCATTGGGCTGTACTTTGGCAGTGAGAAAGATGATTGGTGTTGTTTCCAGGCCGGGAATGGTGCGCAGGTTTTTCAGGGTGGTTGGTCCATCCATGCCCGGCATCATCACGTCGAGTAGTATCACTTCCGGTTGAAAATCACCGGCTTTTTCTACTGCCTCTTCACCTGAGGCGCAGAACACGATATCGAAGCCTTCGTCTTCGAGGGCGAACTCGGCGATTTCGCGGATGTCTGCTTCATCTTCTACATAGAGTAATTTCATTTCTGTAAGCCTGTCATTATCAGCTGTTATTTAATAAACGTTTTACGGTCTGCATTAGTTCTTCATTGCTGCTGCGCGATTTTGTCAGCGTCGCTGCTACCTGTTCGGTGATATTTTCGTCGATATCCTGACCAGAGAACAGCATTACCGGACAGTCGTTGCCTATCTCGTTAAGCAGCTCGAGTCCTGAGCCATCGGGTAGCGACATATCCAGGATCACCAGGTCAAAAGTATGATCAGTTAGTTTAACTCTGGCGTCAGCAAGTGAGGTAGCATATTCAAAATCGCTGTCTTCTTCAAACAGTGCCTGTGACACCTGAACGACATCAAGGTCATCTTCCACATGCAGTATGTGCGGGCGATGGCCGCCACGGATGGTGTCGGCTACTGCCTGCGACAGGCGTTTACGATCAATGGGTTTCTGTAACCAGTCTGCGACCATAACGGAATCGCCGTTGAATTCTTTACGACCCTCATGTGCTCGGCCAGAGACAACGATGATGGGGAGTTTCCTGGTTGCATCAATGCTACGTAATTCGCGGACAAAATCAAGACCATTGGCATCCGGTAGTTTTAGATCGAGCAGTAATAGCTGATAGTTGTTTTTCTCGAGTAATTCGCGCGCACTTTTTGCTGTGGCCGCGATATCGCCAGACATGCCTTCATGTTCCAGCAGGTTAACCAGTATATAGGCGACGTCCGAGTCATCTTCACAGACCAGTACTTTTGGCATGGAGTCATCGAGGTGAGGACTCTCGACAGTTTGGTCCCAGGCCGATAGCTCAAAAAAGAACTCGGCTCCCTCGCCAGGGGTGCTGTTAAAACCGATGTGGCCACCGAGTTGTTCGATGATGGCCTGAGTGATGGTCAGGCCTAGACCGGTACCGCCTTTTTCGCGGGTGTCAGAACTGTCGGCCTGGGCAAAACGACCAAATATACGGGAGCGAAATTCTTCGGGAATACCGGGTCCGTTATCAACCACAGCAACACGTAATGTCTCGTTGTTGCGAGTCACCACGACTTTAACGGTATCGTTTTCGGGTGAGTACTTGACGGCATTCGAGATGAGGTTGGAAAAAACCTGCAACAGGCGATGTTCATCGACTCGCACTGTGGTCGAGCCATCAGTGTCCATTATGAGTTTCAGTTTGACATTGTGTGAGTGAGCATAACCCTCATTTTCTTCAACGGCTCTTGCTGCCAGAGCAGCAAGGTTAACTGCCTGCAGGTGAAACTCGAGCTTCCCAGCGTTGATTTTTTCCAGATCAAGGATGTCGTTTATCAGGAAGGTCAGGCGCTCGCTGTTACGATTGGCTGTTTCCAGCAGGCGTAGAAATTTAGGCGGCAGATCCTTTGCGCCCTTGCCGATGAGCAGACCCAGTGCGCCACGTATCGAGGTTAGTGGAGTCCGCAGTTCGTGACTGACGGTAGAGACGAACTCGCTTTTCATCTGTTCTATTTTTTTACGTTCAGTGATGTCGCGCGTCATGCCGATAAATAATTTTCGGTCATCGAGTATTACTTCGCTTACCGCCAGTTCCAGTGGAAAGGTAGAGCCGTCTTTGCGCAGACCTTCGACCTCTCGACCGATGCCGATAACCTTTTTTGTGCCGGTACTATGATAGTTATAGAGGTATCCGTCATGTTCACGCTGATAAGGTTGCGGCATTAGCATTTTGATGTTTTGCCCGATGACTTCATCAGCAGAGTAACCGAATATTTTTTCGGCAGCTGAATTAAAGCTTTCCACTTTGCCAAGTGCGTCGATGGAAATAATACCATCGACAGCATTTTCGATGACCGCTCTGCTGCGTGCATTACTTTCGATGAGATCCAGTTCACGCTGTTTGATCTGTGACCGCATGGTATCGAACGCGTCGACCAGTTTGCCGACTTCATCATGTGACTGGTATTTCATGGTGGAGTCGTATTTGCCGTCGGCGATATCACTGGCAAAAGTGGCGAGTTGTCTTAAAGGATATCTGATCCATCTATCCTGTAGCAGGGTGGAAAATAGTGCTGCCAGCAGTAAGGTGGCTAAAAGTATCTGTTCGAGATTATAAATATGTTCGATACGCAGAGAACTTGCCGCATTGAGATCGACCCAGACCAGGAAGTGAGCAATGGTCGTATCATTGAAAATAATATCATGTCGCAATACTTCGAGTGCCAGGTCTTCCGGCAGAGGTTGTTCGACGATCGGATAGATGAGTCGCTCTTCCTGGTCATACAATTTGATCGCATACCAGTACTTGCGATTTTCCAGTACGCGATTTAGCGTGGCGTGGGTCTGTGCCAGGTCATTGTTCAACAGGTCGGCTGTTAATGTTGTAGCCAGCAAACCGGTGAAGGCGTATTCAGTTTTTTTCTGGCCGCTGGTTTCGAGTGCCAGATAATTCGGCAGCCAGTAAAAATGCATGCTTACAGCGATACCTACGAGCAGCAGGAGTGTCGGGATGAATAGCTTGAAGTGCAGGTTCATGTGATCACTGAACTACAGAGTATTGGTCTAGCCCCATTTCTTTCAATGGCGCATAATCATCAATGCTGGCGGGGCCAATCTGCTTCATAGGAATTGCCTTTAGCATGGCCTGGCCTTTCTCAGTATCGCCCAGTTGCAGAAACGCCGATTTAATTCTGTCCTGAATGGCTGCGTCTACGCGTGGGTGTACGGTTAACGGATGGGGCGGTACTTTTGTTGTCTGGTAGAGAACGCGTAGTTGATCTCGAATTTCTTCTGCTTGCTGTGACAGGGTTTTCTTTACACCGCCACCGGCCGCTGCCTTGCCAAGCAACACATTAAGATACACTGAGCTGTGACTTTTTACATAGAGTTCATTGATCTTGATTTTAAATTTTCTGTCGAACTCTGCGCGAGGCAGCAGGGCCGCACCTAATGCATTGGGTGCGGGGAAAGCAACCGTTTTTCCATCAAGCTCACTGACTGACTGTATCGGGCTGTCTTTTTTCACCACGATGATACCAGACAGGCTGCGGCCATTATCTCTTAGCAGTGGTAGTATAACCCGGCTTTTTGTTAGCGATGATGGCGTGATAGGGATTCATGTAAGCAAAATCGAATTCGCCGGCGGTAAACTGCTGTTCGAACGCAGGAATATTGGGAGAGGCCTTTGAGTTCGAGTTTTACACCGCTAAGCTGGCTGACTTCTGCCAGGATGGGTTGCCATATTTCTGTGATACGTCTGGCTTCAAATTGTGGCACCACACCGACTGAATAAATAGTCTCTGTGTTTGCAAGGCCAGGTAATGGTAGTGATAATATGAGTGAGCATAGCGTGGTGAAACGTAGGTATTTTTTGAGGCAGAGGGGAGTTATCATATTTTTTTGCCTCGTATAACCGGTAGAAATAAAGGTTATATATTTTTATTGTTATATTAATTTAATTAATCATAGCGTAGAAAAACAAAAAAAAGCAAATTATAGTTAAATCCCAAGCAGGTAGCCGGAAGTTAGTGCTTAACTTGCTATGTTAGCGTAAACGACGAAGGGATATTAAAGGTAATACTTCTTGAGAATGATATTCGAAAGCGGTAATGACTGGACTGTGGTTGAAATAACCGGGTATTAAATCATACCTTCGCCCTGGCTGGGGTCGGGCTGAGTCTGTTGCGGCTGTTCTTGTTGCTGTTGTTCCTGCAATTGCTGTTGTCGACGCTGTTTCATTTTATCGATTGATTCTTGCATGGTGCTGTTGAGTTCGTTCATCATCTGCAGCATGGACTCGCTCATCTCTTTTGAGCCTTCGTGTAAGGCCTCGTTTAACATTTCCATCCCCTGTGTCATCGCTTCATCGATAGATTCGATATTTTCCTGCATCGAGTCGGAAAGCTCTTCAGTTAATTTTTTCAGTTCTTCTTCTTTTGTAATCAATGGTGGCGGTAACGGTGATTGACTGGCATCAACTTTCCATTGCCCGTTCTGTAACACCAGAACGGTATCAAACGTCTGTGTGTGGCTGACATTACTGTCGGGGTTGATCGTGGTGATGGTCGTGCTCACGATGGTTTTTGCTTCGCCGTTATCGAGTTTTGAGATCGATGTCATGCGCTCACTGTGTGCTAGATAATGCGTGGCGACTATCACTGGAAACAAGTTTTTCGGCCTCTGTGAAGTTTCCAGCCTGCAGGTGTTGCCAGTATTTATTAGCAACGATTGCCGGATCATTGTCTGTCTGTGTGCATGCGACCAGGCTGATGCTTAAGAGAAGTATGAGAGTGAAGATTTTCATCTGGCTTTAATTAATCGTGCTGTTGCTTTTTTCATCTTCGAGTGTCTGGTTGTCAAAGGCATCCAGTATATGTTCAAAGATATCGATCTCATCGAGTTCTGCTTCCATGAATTCGTAAGTGTCTGGTTCGGCGCCGAGTATCTGTTCGAAGCGATTGATCTCGTCTTCGAGCGAGGAGTTAAACTCTAATGCTTTTTTATACATGTTGCGTGCTTCTATTAAAAAGGCGTTTCGAAAGTCAGGGTCCCGATTTATTCGGTCACGCGTCTCAAATTTTTTTTCGTCGGATAAAGGCATAATGTTGTTGTGTTCTGTTTATCTTATCTGTGTTTTATAAAGCGGCATTGAAATGTTTTAATGCGCTGCCATCGTCCAGTACCTGCCTTACTTTATCAGCAGCGTCTCTAATATTTGCATATTTTTTCAGGTGCCACAATGCTATAGCGGCGGTATAGACCAGTGCATCATAGGTGCTGCCGCGTTCGCCGTTCAAAGCAGACAGGCCTGCATCCGCTGCCATTTTAGCAACGGCATCGGCATCAAAGCTAGCGCTGACGTCTTCACTTTCTGCAGCGGGCGGTAACTCGTCAGGCAATGGCGTAGCACGAACGCTTTGTTCGATACCAATTTCTGTCGGATCGAAGTCCTGAGCCAGTTCCTCTGCCTTGTCATGGTAATAAAACACTTTACCTGTCTGCCGCAGGGATGGCGTGATGCCGCCTTCAACGCCACGGACCATCAGGCAGCTATCGAAGCCAGCGTGCCTGGCGAGCATGGCATAAACCCGGGTATAGGGTTTGTGTACGTAACCCGACATATAATGAGTTTTGTTCTTGCCGCGGACAGGGCCGGTCAACACTTCGACGGTAGTGATGGCCTGGCGTTTTACGATGTTGCTGCGCAGATCTGTCAGCTCATGCAGTGCCGGGCAATAGGCTTTCTGGTCGACGTAGGCCCAGCCGATATCGCTGTTGCTGATCTGATCGGCGGCCTGTTGCACGCTGAGCGATACATCCTTACCCGCAGCTTTTAATACGCGATGGTGGGTGATGCCAAATTTCGGGCTCATGGTTTCGACGCCGTGAGACACGGTGGCAACACCGCAGGCAGACATTACCGCGGGTAAAAATGGCGCAGCAGGCAGCGAGCGGTTATAACCGTTGTAGGGGTCGGAGACGTCGAGGATTTCATCGACGTCGGTAACAACCGAATTTGTTTTGTCGCGGATGCCGTCGAGGATGCCTTTGTTCTCATCGTCGGTCTCGCGTTTCATGCGTAGAGCGATGAGGAATATTGCTGCCTGAACCGGGCTAACCGCATTTTCCAGGATAGCGCGCATGCCTGCACGCGCTTCTTCCAGCGAGACATTTTTACTCATGTCCGGGCCGGTAGCGATGCGCTGAATAATTGAGCGCATGATGGTTTTTTGATCTTTTTGCAGTAATTCGGCGACTTCTTTCATGGAGTTTATCTGTGGGTGGTATTAAAAATTACAAGTTTGTGCCTGTTTCGGTTCTATTCCGGCAGGCCGACCAGGATGTTGTCACCGTCGATCTTAACTTCGTAAGTATTTAGCGCTTCCGCGGCGGGTTCATCCAGGGCTTCGCCGGTGGCGAGGCGAAAACGACTGCCGTGTAACGGGCATTTAACGCAATCAGCATGTAGAGAACCCTTACTCAAAGAGGCATCTTCATGAGTGCACATATCATCAACCGCATAGACTTTATCTTCAGCTAAAGCGATTAATACTCGATAACCATCTGTTTTTGCACAGATTAGTTTTCGTGTTTGCAGGTCGTTAAGACTTGCCAGGTGGACAAATTGCAAGGTGAATCACCGATCGTTAGTCAAAGCAGGCGCATTTTACCGTAAATTCGGAAGGTAAAACCTTTAGGGAAATTATGGGATTGAGTGTGTAATCTGGCTTTTGTTGTTATTTTTAGAGATTGCGGTATTCGCACCGCGGGCGAGTTGTTGTTCGGGTTATATTAGGTTTTGTTGTCAACATGACTGACTATTCTGGATTTATCTCGTGAGTTTCGCCTTTTACGGCGAGTCACTTTTTTTCATCAGCTAAAAAAAGTAACCAAAAAAAGCCGTCACTACGCCGGGCGCCCCTGTAAAAGACACGGGGTACCCATTGATGCATGACAGCTAGCAGGCCGCACCTGAACTCTCCCGTGCAAAAATCCGCATGTTCAGACAGCTGGTACTGAAAGCCCATGCTAGCTGTCATGCATCAATGGCTTGGCTGATGTGAGAAAGTATCAAAAGAAAAAACAAAAACCAACAACACAAACTCAAATAAGTTTTGAATTACATTAACAGTAGTAGCACTGTTTCTGATTTTGCCGTTAGTCCACCTTAGTAAGCCATTGATGCAGCGCAGTTTTCATGAGTTTTCTGTGAAAACTGTCTGAGCGCTTTTTGCGAGTTCTTTCACAGCATGACAATTGTGCTGGTTAAATGGGAACCCCTGTGTCTTTTACGGGGCGCAACTGTAGTGGCGGCCTTTTCTGGTTACTCTTTTGGGCTGCTGCAAAAGAGTGACTCGCCTGCGAGGCGAGACCCGCAATATTAAATAAAAAGTAAGTAGTAGATAGAATATAAACTGATTAACCCAGTAAGGTATCCTTCGCCTTGTTGATCTGCGCTGCCAGGTAATCCGAACCACCTCGATCTGGATGGACTTTCTGCATCATGCGGCGGTGCGCCTGGATAACGTCTTCGTCTTTGTAACCGGCTTTAAGTCCCAGTATCTCCATGGCTTCATCTGTGCTCATGGTCTGTTTGCCATGTGGTGGCGGCGTCTGGGCCTGTTGGGGTCCGGTTTTGTTCTGCTGGTATAAGCGGCTGATAAATGGCAGGTATTTAACTAATTGCATGGCGCGGGGAAGCAGCGCGACCAGGCCGGCTATCGCAGCGGTGATGAAATTGAGGTGGCCGGTGACGGCCAGCATGCCAAGAACGGCTAACACGCCGCCTATGATGCTCCACATGATCAGTTTCTTGCGCTCTTCACCGCTGGTTTTGGTGATTTTATGCCAGAGGATCAAAGCGATAGCGGCGACTGCGATTAGGATGATGAGACGAGCCATGTTTATTATCAGTGATTACTATAAAGCAGTATTTTGGTGCATTTTGAATTCACTTACTAGTGGGGTATTGGCGTTTGTATTTCTGTATGGTCAAATGGCGTGATTTTAATATTTAGCTTAAGGTTCAAATAATGAAAAAAGTAATGAGTGTGTTAGCTTCAATGTTATTGGCATCGACTGTGAATGCAGAAGGCGCTATCGATGCACAACGTATCTATATTGGCGGTGGTTTGGGTTTTAATAACCTGCCGGGTTTTGGCAGTTCTCGCGGTTTCCAGTTTTTTGCTGGTTATACTCTGAATGCCAAGCTAAATGACGATATTTCCAGTGCTCTGGAGATCGGTTATAGCGACAGTGGCAAGTTTGAGCGGCTGACGACAGCGCCTAAAGTGAACGCAGTGAAAGGTGCCTGGTTCTCCATGCTGGAATCTGTACCGTTATCAACCAAAACAGACATGCTGGTACGCCTGGGTTATGACTTTGGTGATGATGATGGCTTGATATTAGGCACGGGCATGCAGTATAACTTTGATACAAAAGTGGCCATGCGCATGGAATATGTTGCACGCGAACATATGAATGGTTTGCAGGCAAATGTGCTGGTCAAATTCTAGCCTGAATTGATGCTGTCATCGACAGGCCTCCGCTCACCATCGCGAGACTTAACTTCACGTCATTGCTTCGTACTTCGCAAAGACGAGAGTGCCTCGCGATGATGAGAACAAGTGCAGGTTTATGACAAATCGTATCGAAGATATTCTGCAGTTCTGGTTTGGTGCGTTTCCAACGCCATATACTGCTGATGTCACTAAGATGGATATGTGGTTTAAGAATGGTTCAGCTTACGATGCTGAGATTTTTATAAACTTTGGTGTCGATTACGAAAAAGCCATCAATGGTGAGCTAGATCACTGGGTAGATTCCTACCGTGGTCGGCTGGCAATGATTATCTTGCTCGATCAATTTTCCCGTCACATCCATCGTAATACAGCGATGGCATTTGCACAGGATAAAAAAGCGCAGGACTTATGTATCGATGGTATCGGTGCTGGAGATGATAGTAAGTGTCACGCCGTTGAGCGCAGCTTTTTTTATCTGCCGCTCGAACATGCGGAAGATATCGAAAAACAGAACCTTTGCGTCAGGGCTTATACGCAACTATTGAAGGATGTGCCTGAGATGTATCAGAAACCATTTCAGTCTAATCTGGAGTATGCAAAAAAGCATCACTTCGTGATCGAAAAATTCGGTCGCTTTCCTGAGTTGAATGAAATTCTTCAGCGAACGAGCAGCACAGAAGAAATTGAATTTATTGCTAGTGGTGAGTATTCTTTTCTGTGATTTTATGTGCCAGTGATGTACTGGTCTCGCAACTCGCGTCTCAATATTTTTCCGACATTGGTTTTTGGCAGTTCATCGGTAAAGACGATGGATTTCGGTACTTTGTAGCTGGTCAAACTCTGTCGGCAATAATCTCTTATAATTTCTTCTGTTAATGAGTTGTCTTTTTTTACCACTACAGCCATAACGACTTCACCACTGTGTTCGTCCGGTTTACCGATAACGCCAACTTCGACAATACCGGGATGAGAGGCGATGACGTCTTCGACTTCGTTAGGGAATACGTTGAAGCCAGAAACAAGGATCATGTCTTTTTTACGGTCGACGATCTGCACAAAACCATCTTCATCGATAAAGCCTATATCACCGGTGTGCAGCCAGCCGTCATTACTCAATACGTTTGAGGTTTCCTTCGGTCTATGCCAGTAGCTGTGCATTACCTGCGGTCCACGGATGCAGATCTCACCGTGTTCGCCTAAGGGAACATCGTTCCAGTCATCATCCTGTATCGCTGCCTCGGTGGAAGATATGGGCAGGCCAATTTTTCCATTGAACTCTTTCAGGTTCATCGGGTTCATGCACGCAGCGGGTGATGTTTCTGTTAAGCCATAAGCTTCGATCAAAGTTGTGCCGGTGACTTCTTTCCAGCGTTCAGCAACACCACGCTGTACTGCCATGCCGCCACCGAGGGCAAAGGCAAACTTTGACCAGTCGATGGTTTTAAAATCGGGATGATTTAATAAACCGTTAAATAATGTATTAACGCCTGTCAGCACATGAAACTCTGTGGCTTTGAGTTCTTTTACAAATCCATTTATGTCACGCGGGTTGGTTATTAAGTAATTACACCAGCCATAACGTGTAAAGGTGAGACAGTTCGCTGTCAGTGAAAAAATATGATACAGCGGTAGCGCAGTAATGATGATGCCTTTTTTGTCACCGATGAAGTCGTTTATCCATGCAGAAGCCTGCAGCATATTGGCGACCATGTTTTTATTGGTCAGTACTGCACCTTTGGAGACACCAGTAGTACCGCCGGTGTATTGCAGGAAGGCTATATCATCATGGTTCGTTGCTACGGTTTTGAAGTTATGCTGCGCGCCCAGTTTGAGTGCCTGCTTAAACGTTACCGTATTGTTGAGTTTAAATGGTGGCACCATTTTTTTAACATACTTAACAACCGTGTTGATGATGAAACCTTTTAGGGGTGACAGCATGTCGCCCATTTTTGTGGTGATGACATGTTCTACTTTGGTTTCAGCAACAACCTCCTGTAAGACGTGTGCGAAGTTTTCAACGATGATGATGGCTCTAGCGCCGGAATCATTGAGCTGGTGTTTTAATTCGCGAGCGGTATACAACGGGTTGGTATTAACGACGACCAGGCCGGCGCGCAGGATGGCAAATATGGCGATCGGGTTTTGCAACAGGTTGGGCATCATTACCGCAACGCGCTCGCCTTTTTCCAGGCCAAGTTCGTTTTTTAGATAACCGCCTAATTCTGCGGTGTATACATCAATGTCATGATAGGAGAGAGTTGTACCGAAGTTGGTGTAGGCGGGTGAGTCGGAGTATTTTGTGATGCTGGAATCAAGAATATCTGCCACAGAAGAATACTCGTTTATATCAATTTCTTCTGGTATACCTGCAGGATAACTTTTTAACCAGGGTTTCTGCATATTTTTCTCCTTGTTTGGAAACGGCGCAACAATAGGACAAGAATAACGCTATAAGTTGTATTTTTCATCTTATTTGTCTGTTTTTTTTATATATTTGTCGGGTTGCATGGTCATTCTTCCTGCCACCAGAGAGAAAGTTCTGGTATATAAGTGATCATTAATAACCACATGAGCATGATCAACAGGTAGGGCAGTGTTGCCTTAAACAGCGTGACCACGTTTTTACCAAAGCGTTGACTGGCGATAAACAGATTGATGCCAACGGGTGGTGTCGAATAACCGATTTCAAGATTAGCCAGAAAAATAATACCGAGGTGTATCGGATCGATGCCATAACGTGTGGCCAGAGGCAGGATCAGTGGTACCACGACGATGATGGCAGAGAAGATGTCCATCATGGCGCCGACCAGAAGTAAGAATAGATTAAGTAAAAGTAAAAATTCCAGTGGACTGCTGATGTGGTCTTCTATGGCTGCCAGCAGTTTCATCGGCAGCTGCGCATCGATCATCAGGTTGGTGAGTCCAAGGGCGACCAGTAAGATGGCCAGCAGGCTGCCGAACAGGATGCAGGTTTCGACCAGCAGGTCGAAAAACTGTGTTCGCAGATCAATTTTTTTATAGATATAAACTTCGACAATAATGACGTAAGCGGCGGTGACTGCGGCGGCTTCCATGATGGAGACGAAGCCGCCAAAGATGCCGGTAACAATGCCGATGGGCAGGAACAGATCCCAGATGCAGCCTTTACTCGTAGCGAGCAGGGCGTGGGATTCAAATTTGTGTTTTACCGCGTGATGTTTATTGCCCTGAAACATGCTGTACAGGGACAGCATCATCATCAGCAATAAGCCGGGTACGATGCCGGCAAAAAACATATTTTCGATGCTGACACCTGCCACGATACCGTAGATCAGGATGGCCAGGCTGGGGGGGAATAACAGGCCTAAGGAACCGGAGGTGGTGAGCAGGCCTAAGGAAAAATTTTCTTTATAACCTTCACCTTTAAGCATCGGGTACAGCAGTCCACCGAGTGCCAGTATGGTGACACCGGATGCGCCGGAGAAAGAGGTGAAAAAAGCGCAGGCACCGATGGTAACGATGGCCAGGCCGCCAGGCATCCAGCCAAATGCAGCACGGTAAAAGTTGACCAGCCTCTGCGGCGCGCCGCCACTCGACATGATGACGCCGGCAAAAGTAAACAGCGGTATGGCGATCATGTTGGGTGATGCCGCCAGCCGGTGCATTTCGATGATGATTATATCCGGGCTGATATCTGCACTGTTACTGGCCAGTAGAGCGCCGGCAGCGATGACGGTAAATAGAGGCGCGCCGATCAATGCGATAATTACCAGCAAGATGACTGCACTAATCATCATGATTTTTTAAAGCAGATTAAAAAAAAGTGCAGGCTGAGCAGGCCAAAACCACAGGGATAGATGAAGGTGAACGGCAGGGCCCAGCGTTCATTGGCCGGTGCGTATTGCCATTCATCGAGTACAAAAATGCCGGCGTAGTAACTCATCAGCAGGCAGACGATGGCAGAGAACAGCGACAGCGGGCAACGCAGCTGTGCTATCTGGCGCTCACTCAAAAGAATCGTGAGCGCATCGATTTTTATATGACGCAGTTTTGAGGTTGCGATAACCGCACCCATTGCGCCACAGATGACCAGTAGATTACGGTTGATTATCTCTATCTCGGGGTAACCGAAATTGAACACATTACGGGTGATAATCTGAAATAATGAAAATGCGAGTAATAGAAACAGGCTGAGGGCAGCGATGATGCTTTCGATTTTAACCAGAGACTGTTCGAACTTTTTAAGCACGTGTATTATTTACTGAGCACCGGGTTGGCTGCTAGAAGAGGCTGGCAATTTTTTCGCTTTAATGGAGGCTGCATCGTTCGCAAGCTTTCTATATTCGGTCAAGATTTTTTTCGTTCTGTTAAACATGCTCGCCGGGATGTAATCGGTTTGCTCCAGATAGGCTGCTGCAGCGTCGCGGATGGATATCATCTCATCCATGTCGACGTCATCCCAGTCAAACATGAACTCGATACCATTGGCTTCAAGCAGACCGATGCTTTGTATATTTTCTTCTCGCGCGCGTAGTCTAATGTCGTGGCCCAGTTTTTCGCCGGTGGTCTTTAGTAACTGCTGCAGATCTGTCGGCAGTTTATTGTAAAAATGATTGCTGACGATAACACCGCCGATGGCATTGGTAAGCGGGATATGGGTGGCATATTTTAGTTTTGAATACCATTGCAGTGCGATGGCGCCAAAGGTGGAGGTGTAGACGGTATCGATGCTGCCATGTTTGGCGGCCAGTTGGGTATAGACATCCATGATCGAGAGCGGGATGGGGTCAATTTCTGCAGCTTTAAAGAAAGCCTCGCCCAGCGGGTCTCCCTGCCACAACCAGATGCGTCGATTTCTTATATCATCGAGTGAAGTGATGGGCTGGGTAGAAAACAGGTGGATGAAGCCAACTTCGGGCCAGCCTAGTAGCTCAAAACCCTTTTCGCGGAAACCGATTTCCAGATCAGGCATGATGCTTTCGCGCACATGATCAGACTCTTCGACACTCTTGAACAGAAACGGCATCTCGAGAACGCGAGCCGGAGAATATATCCGGCCGATACCATAACCGGTAAACAGGCCGCCATGTAACTGGCCTTTACGTATCTTACGCAAGACATCAGGCTCGTCACCCATGACACCGCCAGAATACATCTTGAACTTGATGCGGCCGTTACTTTTCTGTTCGACTTCTTTTACCCAGTCATCCAGCAGTTTTGTCCAGGAGGTACCGGTGGGTAACAACGTCGCAAATTTCAAGGTGTAAACATTTTCAGCCAGGGCTGCCTGGCTGCTTAATAGTAACAAACCGGTCAGAACTACCTGTAGTAGTCTGTGAACTGTGCAGATAGTGTGAGACTTTAAAACCATTGATCTTCCCTGGTCAGTAATAACCGGGCTTTACGTTTGGCGATCTGGTTGAGCAGGGTCAGTTCAGGATAGAGGTCTTCGGGGGCAGCAATAATTTTTGTTAGCCGCTGGTGAAAGTCTTCACGATCGAACATCTGGCGGGAAAGGTACTGCGCCTGTAATAGATCGGCGACCAATAATTTGTTATCGGTGATCTCACGCGCTTTGTCGAAGTGCTGTCTGGAGAGGGCGAAGTTGCCACCTAACATGGGCGCACGTGATCCATAATAAACCCCAAAATACATGTGGGCACTACCGTAATAAAAACTTTCGTCGAGTTCAAGTACGCGTTGCATCATCGCGGTAGGCCTGGGCAATTGTATCAAAGCTTCAGCAGTATCACGATGCAGGTCGATCCACTTGGCCCAGTTGCTGGCGGTCCAGAACAACGCAGCGACAGAATCCTTGTTCAGCTTCTGTAATTGCTGTTCAAGATCGTCCGGGGTTATGGTTTTTACATCGGACAAACCGCTAAGCGCGAGTGCTGTCAGGCCATGTTTAAGCCCGCGCTGGTAAAAGGCGCTCGCGCGTTCGATGTCTTTGTCTTCGTTGAAACCATAAGATAAACCGTAATAAGCCTGTGCCGCATAGGTATGCAGCTGGATATTTTCGGGGTCGAGATAGATCATGCCATTGAGCATGCTGATGTTGGCCGGCATCGAATCTTCGGCCAGTTGCAGGTCCGGTTCCTGGTTCATCGCTTCGATGCCGCTCTCGATCATCGGCAGGGATGCGCTGACCATCATCTTGTTCATCGAACAGGCAGACAATGTTAAAATAATGATCAGCGTATAAGCAAATAGTTTAATGACTAAGAATTTATGCATGGTTTTCACGTTTTAAATCATTACGCATACAATTGCCAGTAATAACATTGTTCATTATTTCTCTCTGATACTCCCGCCTCCGTGGTGAAATATCGACTTAATGAAAGAACAGATAACCGGCAAAGATCGCGGTGGTTATACCGGCAAGATCTGCCAGCAGTGCACAGGCCAGTGCGTGACGTACCTTTTTTATACCGACACTGCCAAAATAAACCGCCAGCACATAAAAGGTGGTCTCGGTACTGCCCTGCATGATGGCCGCAACGGTGGCGGCAAATGAATCAACACCGTAAGTGTTCATGGTTTCCAGCATCATGGCACGGGCACCGCTGCCGCTTAGCGGTTTCATAAAAGCAGTTGGCAGTGCCTGGATAAAATCGGTGCTGAAACCCAGTAGAGTGAACAGTGCTTCGAACAGAGACAGCAGACCGTCGAGTACGCCGCTGCTGCGTAACAGACCGATAGCGACCAGCATGGCGAGTAAGTAAGGGATGAGTTTGATGGCGATTTCAAAACCCTGTTTGGCGCCCTCGATGAAAGCGTCATAAACATCAACTTTTTTAAACCAGCCGGCGCAGAGAAAAAGCATGATGATGCTGAATAAAATAAAGTTACCTAACAGGCTGGAGCTTGCTGCCATCTGTTCTGTTGGCAGTGAGATGAGAAAACTGGCGAGGCCGGCGAGGATGATGGCGAAAGCGGCAAAATATAATACGATGGTCTTATCAAACAGGTTGATCTTTTGCACATAAGCCACAGCGAGTAAGCCGGTTAATGTCGATGCACTGGTCGCCATCAGTATCGGTAAAAATACAGCCGTAGGATCTGTCGAACCTTGCTGAGCCCGATACATGAATATCGTAACCGGTAATAAGGTCACTGCAGAAGTATTGAGTACCAGGAATAATATCTGCGCGTTACTTGCTGTATCCTTTTCTTGATTTAGCTGCTGTAAGTCCTGCATGGCTTTTAGCCCCATCGGTGTGGCGGCATTATCCAGGCCAAGGATATTGGCAGCGATGTTCATGGTGATGCTGCCGTGAGATGGATGGTTTTTAGGCACGTCCGGCATCAGTTTTAAAAATAGCGGCTCCAGAAAGCGAGACAGTAATTGAACCATGCCGGCACGCTCCGCTATCTTAAAGAAACCTAACCAGAGTGCTAATACACCGATCAGTCCAATCGCGATTTCGACGCTGAGACCGGCCATGTCAAAAGTGGACTGGATGAGCGACGAGAAGATCTCAGCCTGCCCGTTGATCAGCCACTGGTAACAGGCGCTGATAAATGAGATCGCAAAAAAAATAAACCAGAGATGTGTCAGCATGATGGATGGTTGAAGTTTGGTGTGATCCTGTTATTGCATGTATTTGATCTTGACAGATGATATTTGATAGTCAGAGTATAAACAGATGTACACGAATATACAAAAATATATCTCCACGTTATTGATCGGGGTGTCTGTCATGTTGGGTATAAAAAGAGTTTTTTGCTGGTCTTTGCTGACGTTACTTATGGCCTGCGCTGGCAACGATGTAAAAGATGAAGCTTCAGTCTTTTATGCTGTGCCGAAAGGTTCGGTGTTGTTGCTTAATCAGGAGCTAACCATTGCTGGAGACCAGGTGGCAATCTATGTTCAGGATGGACAGGTAATGCCTGATAAGGATATAAATAAATATCGGCCAAACTGTAAATTTGAGATCTATACCATGAGTGAGCAGCCGCGCAGCGTGCAGCCTGATCGTTTCGAAATCATAACAGTGGTTGATGAGATCGAATCTTCCGCATTGCAAAAAAGTTTACAACTTGCTTCGCTGGCCCTTCCTGAGGGTGATGACTACCTGGCGATGTGGCTGCTCGATCATAGCCTGGTGTTCAACTATGCAACCATGATGTACCTGAAATCTGAACAGCAGACAGATGTTTATCGTATGACATGTCAGCACTGGGAGGCTGTAGCGGATGATAAACATTTATCGATCGCGCAGATGCGTCAGGCCATGGGTGACGTTTTTACGTTGAAGATAAAAGAATAGTTTAGCGCAGAGGCGCGGAGTATTCTTTTTGCGCGTCTTGCCTACGGCGAATCAACTAAAGTATTTTACTCCGTGTAACTCTGTGTCTCTGTGGTTGCAGTGCTTATGGTTTTTATTCAGCACAGCGCACTAACCACCGCAGTCCAGGTTTTGGCGATATTCTCATGATTGTAACCGCCGCCGCCCATGGTGAGTAATTTCCCGCCGCAATATTTGTCTGCAATTATTGCCAGTCTTTTTGCAGCATAAGCATGCGCTTTTTCAGAATAGGCCATGTCGGTGATCGGGTCACCCTTGATACTGTCGGCGCCACATTGAAACAGGATAAATTCCGGCTGATGTTTTTCTAAAAATTTTTCCACCAGAGGCCACATCTTAAAGAACAATTCATCATCAGCCTGTGGTGGCATCGGGATATTGAGTTTTGTGCCAGCGGCGTTGCCCGTTCCGGTTTCACTGATATCCCCGGTGCCCGGATATAAAAACCGGCCATCTTCGTGCAGATCGACGAATATTAGTCGCGGATCCTCTTCAAAACTGTAAAAAACCCCGTCACCGTGATGCGCGTCGATATCGACATAGGCTACACGCTGTAAGCGGTATTTTTTGAACAGGGTTTCGATGGCGATGCCGCAGTCATTGATAACACAGAAACCGGCGGCAGTATTGCGTCGTGCATGGTGTAATCCTGCTATCGGTACAAATGCCCTTTTATACTGAGCGTCCATAAGCCGTTCAATGGCGTTGACCATGGTGCCAGCGACATAACAAACGGCTTCGTACATGCCGATAAATGCCGGTGTGTCGCCATTGTCGAGATATCCGACACCAAATTTTGATTGTTCGAAGATCTTTTCAACATACTCAGCTGTATGGAATATTTCCAGCGTTTTATTGTCTGTTTTGACCGGGGAAAGGATATCGACGTGCTGATCAAGCGCCTGACGATAAAATGCCTGTTCAAAAACATGGTGTCGCTGTGGACCAAACGGGTGGTTTTCGCCAAATCCGTAAGCAGCGAGTTTGTCGCCTAAATAGACACAAGAGAAATTTGAAGTCATACTTCGATCATTGAAGGCTTTGTGTGTGTATTTCTATTGTAATGATTTTTAAGAGTTTTTTGTCGTTAAAGTGAATGATTTTGCATATTATTTACTAGTGGTATAGCTCTTGCATCGTTTTTTCAGGTATTGCATGATTAACAGCCGATTTTCACCGTGGAAGACGTCAATAAAAAACGTATAGATGGATAAGTATAAAATTAAAAATTATCTGCCCATAGGCGCCTTGATAGCGC
This sequence comes from uncultured Gammaproteobacteria bacterium, assembly GCA_963752725.1. Classification (GTDB taxonomy): domain Bacteria; phylum Pseudomonadota; class Gammaproteobacteria; order SZUA-229; family SZUA-229. The sequence goes on along the minus strand of CAVWAI010000039.1, from coordinate 62,947 downwards.
TTTTAGGCATGCAATCGTCATTACTGTATGCAGAGAAAAAGATCGTCAGTGGCGAAAGCTCCGCTGGATTTAGTTTTGCAACAGAGGCGACCGCAACTGAACCAGTGATCCATTACCAGCAGAATATACAGATGCTGGCCAATATCGATGACCGGCCTTCACTGACGGTTTATGGTGATGGCCGTGTTCTGGTGCATTACCCTGTCTATATGAAACGTGCCGGTGATTACGAGATGCAGCTGGATGAGGCTGAGCTGGTCTCTTTACTGCAATCACTGTCCGCTAATGGCGTCATAGACTTTGATGAAAAAAAGGTAAAGCAGGATGTTCGGGCATATAAAAAACAGTTGCATGCCAAAGGGCAGTTTTATGAGGTGTCGGATGCAGTAGAAACCTCGATTGACATTCGTTTGAATGAGTACCAAAAAAACGCTTCATCACCAAAAATAAAAAATTTCAAAACCAGTTTTAAATGGCAGAACATCGAACAGGATGCCTCTCGCTACAAAAATAATCCCGCTATTTCAAAAGCAAACAATTCAGTATCACAGCTTAATGCACTGATGAAAGATGATCGTTTGATCGATAGAGCTCGGCGTTAGATCTTAATGAAATCAGTGTTGAAAAAAGTTTTTATATTGAATCTGTTGCTGTGTGCTTCCGATACTCTCTACGCCGGCGCGTATATTTTTGCAGGCGAGGCCAACGGTGTCGATCTGGTGACGCATCCGAGTACCTATATTGTACGCGAGGATGTAGCAACGGTGCGTGTCTGTATCGATCCATCCAGTCCGAATGCGATCGATATGGAATATTCGGTACAGAATAATATAAACGTCTATAACCAGCTGACACCGACCCTGGGTAATCTGAAATCCGGCAGTAATAATAATGTGCCATCCGGGGCTTTAGATTTTGAATCGGTCGCTTTGCACGAGCTGGGTCATTGTCTGGGTATGGCCCATATCAATGCGGCCTCTGAGTCGGGCCTTACCGGTAACAATCAGAATTACACCAAGGCAACGGATGGTGCTGATAACGTATTCAATGTAAATGCCGGGACTGATGGTGTGATTGGTTCCAGTGATGACAGCCGTGGTGACGATGAGAACCTGGTCTGGTTCAGGCGTTCGAATAACGATCCGTTCACTATCGATAGCGTGATCGACTGGACGACCTACTCACGAAACCTGGCGGATTTGCCGACAGGGCAAGCTTATGCGGCAAATGCTGATCGTGCAGTCTCCACCTTGTTAGGCCATACGAAAACAGAAGCGGTCATGCAGCAGGGAACGTATTTTGACGAAGCCCAGCGTACGCTGGGGCATGATGATGTTGCGACTTTATTGTACGCCGCCAGCGGTGTCGATGAACGGGCAACTGGTGGCGGTAAAACGCAGGACAATTACAGTATCGTTCTGGAGTATGGCGGCATCAGTAATACCAATTGTGATATCAGCATGAGTCTTACCAGTACCACAGGCCTGGCATTTTGTGCGGCGGGTGGCGAATTTATAGGCGATGGTCATGCGCGTATCACCACGGCAAGTATCGAATTTGGCCAGGGTTTTAACTGGTTTTTTAATTCATCGAATACAGCGCCAGTGTTGAACGTTATCGGAAGTCAGAATCTCACTGAAGGTGAGACCCTGATGGTCTCGATCTCAGCCACGGATGTCGATAACGACATGTTGTCTTATAGTGTCACGGGTCTGCCTTCATTCGCCAGCCTTGTTGATCATGCGGATGGCACCGCGACATTAACTTTGTCGCCTGTTCCTGGTGATGCATCATTAAGTTCGATGACTATTACGGTGAGTGATGATGGTGTGCCTGTTTATACCGATGTTGAAACACTGGCTATCGATGTCGCGGTCCTGGATAGTGACGGTGATGGTCTCAGTGATTACGATGAGATTACTATCTACGGGACATTAGTCAACAATCCAGACAGCGATGGCGACCTCATCAATGACGGCGATGAAATCAACAATGGTGGTGATCCATTAGACCCGCTTTCCTGGCCAAACTTTGCTGATGGTGATATCGCGCCACTAGGTTCGCCTGATGGTGTAATCAATGCGGCTGATTATCTCGTGGCGCAACGTATCGTACTAGGCGAGATTGCTGCAACCTCGCTCGAGTTAGCGCATGCTGACCTGTATCCTGCAGGTTCACCTGATGGCAGTCATAAATGTTTCGGATTTAATTTTACTTCTTAAGTTGATTCAGCCATAAAGATTAAAGACGACCGATGATGGCAAGGATGGTATTTGCATCCTGTCGGTTTAAGAAGTGGTTGGTTGGCGTCGTATAAGTGGATGACTTGCCCTGTAAGGCAGGCACATTATTCATGTTCTGGCTGAAGCCGGGCACATAATAATCACCCGTGGCACCGTTATTGTTCAAACGAATAACAGAAGCGTAATGAATATCCGGATGCGGCTGACTGTTAAGCCAGTAAAGCATATTGACGGGCTGTGGATATCTCAGGTCAACCATTAAACCACGCGAATTTTTCAGTGCATCGTACTCACTGCCGCCGACAAAACTTTTCACCATATTAAAAGGGCCGTGGTTGGCGGTTATATCCAGTGCCTGATCGGCGCGTCCAGTACCGATATGGGGTGATGCGATGGTGATCAGGGCTTTTATGTTTTGTAACTGATGACGGATCAGCGCCATACGCGCAACGACACCACCAGCAGAATGGCCAACCAGTATGATCTTATCGTCAGCATGATTTTGCTGAATGATGTCGATGATGTTTTTTAACACGTCTGCCTGAATCATTACCGGAGCATCTGATGGTAGCGTGGCAACATAGACCTGATTTCTGGCATTCTTGTTTTCTGTGATGAATAGCTGTGGGCCCAGTGGACTGCCCTGGAACATGCCGGCACGTGCCCAGCCCTGCTGATGCAGTTCAGTGTTAATGCCGGCCTTTTCCCATGAGTTAGCGTCGCCCAGGTAGCCATGGATTAATAGCATGATGTCAGCATGGGCAGAAAGGCTGGTGAGTAGTAGTGATATAAAAATTGTGGAAAGTTTCATTGTAAGTATCTCGGCCTCACGATGACATTAATAACCGTGCTTTGAGTATCGATCGATGTATCGTTATATGCCTCATAATAACGGATACAAACACAGTGATTGATGCTAACTCAAGCGGGTCTATTTTATAATGATTTACATCACAGATTAATTGTTTAGGTGGTAGATGTGGGAAATAATGAATTAATTCTTGCGCATCATGCAGCGTTGAAGCAGTGTCGATTATGTCCGGAGATGATTCCACCGGTGATTATCGGTCAGGCCGTGCCGGCAGAGATCTTACTGGTAGGGCAGGCGCCAGGCGATAAAGAGGGCGACCTGGGCAGGCCGTTTGCCTGGACGGCGGGTAAGACATTATTCAAATGGTTTGAGTCACATCGGTGTCTCTGAACAGGATTTCAGGCAGCAGGTGTATATGTCAGCCGTGTGTCGATGTTTTCCGGGCAAGAACCCGAAAGGGGGTGACCGCGTCCCCGATAAAACCGAGATAAAAACCTGTTCTCAGTGGATAAACCAGGAGATTGAGCTGTTGCAGCCCAAGCTGATCATACCTGTGGGCAAGCTGGCTATCTCACAATATCTAACGGTGAATAAATTAGTCGAAGTTATCGGTAAGGAATATGTGCTGAGTTTAAACGCTGTCGATGTCGACATGATTCCACTGCCGCATCCCTCAGGGGCGTCAACCTGGCATCGCATGTCACCGGGAAAAGAATTATTGATGCAGGCTCTGGACTTGATAGCACAACATGATAGCTGGGAAAAGCTTAGACAGATTTAACCACAGAGACACAGAGGGACGCAGAAATGTAAAAATGCTAGACAGTAAGCTGTTTATTTACAAGCAGGTGACAGCTGATGCAATCAACAAAAAATTCCTCTGTGGCCTCTGTGTCTCTGTGGTAAATCTTTTTACTTTTAATGATGCCTGTGCGTACCTTTGCCGGAATCAGTTCTGCTGCCCGGTATGGCATAAGGTTCCTGGATCAACAATTGAGAGATGATATTAGGTGGCAATGGTTTTCCAAACAGGTAACCCTGTGCTTCACTGCAGTCGATCTCACGTAAATATTCCAGTTGTGCCTGTGACTCGACACCTTCAGCAACAACGTTCAGATTAAGGCCTTTGGCCATGGCGACAATGGTATTGATGATAGTGTTGTCACCTTTGTTGATGCGGCATTCCTTGAGAAAAGTACGGTCAATTTTTAGTGTGTGTATAGGCAGCTTATGCAGGTAGCTCAGTGATGAATAGCCGGTGCCAAAATCATCGATAGCGATGGTTATTTCATGGCTGCTTAACTCTTCTAGTTTGCGGATGACGCTATCCATGTCATCCATGATGGCGTGTTCGGTGATTTCCAGTTCGATGTAGCGTCCGGGAATGTCGTAATCTTTTAAGACGTTAAGTATGTCGCCTACGATGCTGTTTTCCATCAACTGGCGCGCAGAAATATTTATTGCCATGCGAATTTCTGGCAGGCCGGCAATTCGCCAGCGGCTGAGTTCAGCGCAGGCAGTTTTTAAAACCCAGAGACCGATGTCGACGATTAGACCACTTTCCTCGGCAAAGGGAATAAATTCTGCTGGTGAAATGATGCCATGTTCTGGATGTGTCCAGCGTAGCAGCGCTTCCACGCCGACGATCTCACCCGTACGTAAGTTGATCTGGGGTTGATAGACCAGGTTGAATTCATTGCTCTCCAGCGCACGGTGAATGCCAGTGTCTAAAGAAAGTTTTTCTGCATAAGGCTCATTCATTTCATTGGAGTAGAACTGATAACCGTTTTTACCCTGACCTTTGACGTGGTACATGGCGACATCGGCATGTTTGATCAGGTTATCAATATTGTTACCGTCCTGTGGATACAGTGCGATACCGATACTGGCGCTAACATAGAGTTCGTGACCATCAACGATAAACGGCTGTTTTAGTGTGCGTGTTATTTTCTTAGCCAGTTTGCTGGCATCATCGCGTCCCTTATGTAATTTAGGCAGCATCAGGGTAAATTCATCACCACCAAAACGCGCCAGGGTGTCACCTGCACGGATGCAGTCTTTAAGACGGACGCTGACCTGTTGTAGCAGTTCATCACCGATCATGTGCCCGAGGCTATCGTTGATGTTTTTAAATCGGTCAAGATCAAGAAACATAACAGCAAGACTTTCATTATCACGCTTCGCCTGACTGATGGCGAGACTCAGGCGATCATTTAATAATGAGCGATTGGGTAGTTTGGTGAGCAGGTCATGATAGGCCTGAAAACTGATGGTTTCTTCGGCGATCTTACGTTCAGTAACGTCACGCGCCACACCATAGGTACCCAGGTAGCTATGAGAGGGGCTGTTCTCGCCTTCGTACATGCCCATCGCGCTCAGCTCGATGGGTAATGTGCGATTCTTGAAGTGACGAGCGTTGCCGTCATCTTTGCATTTCAGGCGTAATTCAATATTTTTAGCTGCACGGGTGCCAATCCGACGTTCATTGAAGACATACTTTGCCTGTTCCATATCGTCATGATGCACCAGGAACGAATAGTGTTTGCCAACAATTTCTTCTTTACTGAATCCGAGCAGGCTTTCGATGCGTTCGTTGATAAAGGTGAAATGACCATCCTGATCCAGGATATAAATGATATCAGGTGAGGTGTTTACGATATAGCGGTGTAATCGTTCTGATTCTGCCAGTTGCTTCTGCATGAAATGGTTCTGTTTCTGCAGACGTTTTTCCTTTAATGCATTATTGATGGTGATGATCAATTCATCTGTGGCATACGGTTTGCGAAGAAAATCATAGGCACCTTGTGTGCAGGCGTCCTTCGCGGCTTCAAACGAGGTTTCACCGCTGACGATAATAACCGAGGTATTGATTTTATGTGCGCGGATATGCGCCATGACATCATGGCCGCTGACATATGGCATATGTAGATCCAGTAACACCAGGTCATAGTCATTCTGGTCCAGCTGGCATATGGCTTCCTGCCCGCCGATGGCGGCATCAGTGTTGAATCCCCTGATAGCAAGTAGATCTTTTAAACTTTTTAGTACGATTGAATCGTCATCGACTATGAGAATTTTCTGCTCATTTATACTCATTTTTATCACTCTGCTGCGTAAAAGTTGCCCAACTCTTACATTATTATATTTTTTTGCACATTCCAGAGTGTGCTTTTTTATCTCATATTCAATTACTTAGGAAGCAGGATGTGAAAACTGGTGCCCTTGTCGCTACTTCTGCAACTAATCGATCCATGTAATTCGTTGACCAGGTTTTTGACGATGGTCAGTCCAAGGCCGGCATGGTCATCACCTTTGGTTGAATCCACCGGTGAAAACAGGCGTGGCAGGATGTTGATATCGATACCCGGTCCGTCGTCGGAGACAGAAAGCTCAATATGCTCTTTGCCGTCGACGTTTACGTAATCTTGAGTGTAGACCATAAGTTGGCCATTTGCAGGAAGTGCTTCAACAGCATTCTTAATTAAATTGGTATAGATCTGTTTGAGGGCATTGGCATTGGTTTGCAGGGTATTGATTCTCTCGTCCAGATCGAGTGAGATCTGGATGCTTTTATCAGCAAATAAGGAGCTCTGGAAGACATGCGTCAGGTCTGCAATGATGGCGTTTATGTCTACCGCTGAGGTTTCTTCTGTCGGGGTTTCGGTTTCTGTAAGGCGGTTAAGTATCTGCCCGATGCGCTCAATTTCGGATTTGATGGTCTGTACATCCTCCTGAGCTGGTTTGTCACTTTCCAGCTTGTAACTGAGGATGCCAAGATAATTATTCATGATGCTTAGCGGATTGCGTACTTCGTGCAATACTTCTCGTATTGTCTGCTTCAGATGATCCGCCTGTTCATCACCGCCAGCAGACACGTTCTCTGTCGCCTGGTTTACGCTGATCGTGTGAGCGACTTCATTAACAAAACGCATCAATAAAGCGAGCTGTTTCCACAGGCTCTCATAGCGTGGTTTATCGACGCCTAATATCAGGGTACCGATGGCGGCATCATTCATCATCAACGGCAGGCAGATAATGCCGGATTGTCCGGTTATGCCGATCAGCTGCCGATCAATAATGGAGAGCTGGTTTTTTCCGTTCTCGTAGTCATCGTTATCAAACGAGTGGCAGGGCTGTTTGTTAAGCAGCGCATCGGTCACCAGGCTGCGACCTGCGGTTAAAGGAATAGATATATCGGCGAGTTGGGCAGGCTGATTGTCTGCTGAAAGAGCATTCACTCTGTCCTTAACAGGATCATATAAAAACAGGATACTCTGGCTGACGCCGAAAAGAATACCCATATGCTGTGAGATAACGTTGAGTAAGGCAGACTGGCTTTCGTCCTGGGTATCGAGGCGTGACAGGTGTTGATGGATGCCATCTAACAGTGCGATATTCCTTACCTGTTCAGCCAGTTGAACCTGTTTGAATTCATCGCTGGCATAATGTTGTTTAGCCGATTCGGCATCCATGCCATCGATTGCAAGATCTATCTCCAGCGTTTTTGATATGTTATTCAGCCTCTCCTGCGACTTCTCCAGCATTTCAAGTATCAGCGGTTTTTTTAGATCGAGAAGTTGTGATGCCGCATCAAAAACCTGCTGGTCTTCCTCTTTGAAATAACTGCTGGTCAGCATGTTAGCCAGATTGATAATTTTAACTAGCGGATGTGTATCAAGGATGCGATCAAAATTTTCATGGTGATATAAAACGGCATCATAGACAAAACTGTTTGCACCGTGTTTTTTCAGTAATTCAGCGCCAACCTGCTGGTGTGTGGTATCGAACTCGTCTTTTTCCAGCGTGTGGAAGTACTCGTCTTCACTTAATTGTGCAAATGCAATGGTGTATTTTTCAGGGTATCGGGTTTCCAGTACTAGCTGGCCGACATCGTGTAACAATCCGGTGGTGTAAGCCTCATCGGGGTTGCTGTAGTGACAGAGTCGGGCAAGGGATTCAGCGACGATCGCACAGTACAGTGAGTGGTGCCAGTGCTGTTTGAGAAAGTCGGTACGTTCATGACTGGTACGAGAGAAAAATTGTTGTACCGTTGCCGTTACCGCAATGCTTTTTATCGTGTTGATGCCTAACTGCTGAAGCGTCTGCTCGATAGTCAGTACAGGGTCTGATAGCTGTACGTCAAAGTTATTGCCGGTATCGCATCGATTGCGATGACAGACAGAGTAAAAGCGTGCGTATAGAGCAGGGTCCTGACGCAAAATTTTCGCCAGCTCGGTAAAAGACAGGCTTTCATCGTGGCATATTTCGAGCAGGTGAAGCAAAACGTGCGGCAAACTCGGCAGTTTGTCTACATCCACTTTCTGCAGAATTTGTTTTGCTTTTTTATTCATCTAAGCCGCTTGAGATTAACGGGGTGCGATTTTTGAATAACTGAAATTCTGTAAGGTTTATATAAAAAAACATGTGCTGTTTTATCACTCTGTCCAGGTTTTTATACAATCAAGTATTGATTGTTATACCAATGACTATGCAATAATCGTGCAAAAATTAATTTATACTTTATTTTCAGTGGCTTACATGAATCGCTCTCAAGTATAAAAACACAAGTGTAAAGAAAATAAACAGCGATAGCAGGAAGATGGTTGACTGAATCTTATCGGTTTAGTGGCTCAATAGATAGCTGAAGGCGCTGATATATGAAGCAAAGTTATAGTTTAGGCAGTGGATTTAGTATGGTTGATGAGAAGTCGTGATCCAAAATACCATATAAAAAGAAAGGAATTAAGCGGCTGAATCGTAATGACCAATTAATGCTTGATTTGAAATGGAAATAGCCGTTTAATGGTGTCGCGCGGCATGATTATGATTTGTTATATTTTGCTTCGATCGACGGAAGCTAAAACAATAATAATATAAATGCATTGAAACTTCATAAGCATAAAAGCATCGTTTTAAACGCGGAAGACAAATTCAGTCAGAGTCGCGACGATCGATCACCCCCTGAAGATTTAACTCAGCTTGGCGAACGCGCCATCAAGCTTCTTAATGGCAAAAACCTCGAAGTTAGCAAGGTGCGGCCTTTTTTCTGGTCCCTGGTGGAAGCCTATGTCGATCGTTTTCAGCTTTATCCTTTTGATGCGAGGAAGGCATTATTTAATTATCTTGAATTGAGTGATTATCCTGAAGCTACCGTTCTACAATTAGTCAAACAGTTAGAGTCACAATTTGAAAAAGCACATGGTCGACCGCTACGAGAATCAACGCAGCTTGTTTGCCAGCAAGAAGCACTGGATGATGAGATAAAAGAGTTACGTGCCAGTCTAAAATATGCGGCAATGGTTGCTGACAGAGATGAGTCAGCATAACTGTGTAAGCGCTTGATCGGTGAGCATCATCCAGTTAGACCGAGCTGAACAGTATCTGTTATTTGCTAACTAGCTTGATATTGTTTTGTAGCGTTTCGTCTTTATCGCTATCGACAAACATTTTATTAATTTTATCGGCAGTTACAGGTTTGGAGTAATAAAAACCCTGCGCGTATTCGCAGCCGTGTTCCGTTAGAAACGTCTCGTGCGATAGAAATTCCAGACCTTCCGCAAGCAGTGCTTGATCAGGCTGATTTTATATTACTGATAGAGCCATCACTGTTGGTGGTAAATAATTTTTCTATTTCATCTGCGGGCAAGGGTTTTGAATAATAATGTCCCTGAGCATAGTCACAGTTGTGAGCAGCTAAAAAGATTTCGTGTGAGCCGTTCTCAACACCTTCGGCAATGAGTTTTAATTGTAGTTTTTTACCCATTGCGATAATCGCCTGAACCAGGGCCGCGTCGGCCATATCGTCACTTAAGTCTCTGACAAAAGAGCGATCGATTTTTATCTTATTAATCGGCAGTTGTTTTAAGTAGCTGAGCGATGAATAGCCAGTGCCGAAATCATCTATTGCCAGTGATACGCCAAGATCACGTAACTGCTGTAATGTTGAGATTGCCTGTTGTGTTTTTTTAAGAATGAAGTCTTCGGTTATTTCAAGTTCTAGCCATTCCGTTTTGCATTTAGTCTGCTGCAGGATGTTATCGACTATCTCGACCAGCTTGCTATGGTGTATCTGATTTCCGGCGATGTTGACGGCAACCGTTTCAATCGGCAGGCCCAGGTTTTTCCATTTAACGATCTGTTTGCAGGCGATTGCTAATACAGTTTCTCCAATTCTGTTAATCAGGTCGCATTGTTCGGCAACAGCTAAAAACTGTTTTGGCTGTAGCAGACCAAGTTCTGGATGTTGCCAGCGAACCAGTGCTTCTACGCCGGTTATCTTTTTAGTTTTTAACGATATCTGTGGTTGATAATAAACCAGTATCTGATCTGTACCGAGTGCTTTTTTTAGGTCGGTTTCTAAAATAACACGGTCATAGGCTGTGGTGGTTAATTCTCGGGTATAGAAGTGGTATTTGTGCCGGCCGTTTTCTTTGACGTGATACATCGCAGCATCGGCATTACGCATTAATTGTTCGGCATTGATGCCATCATCAGGGTAGATGCTGATGCCGATACTGGCTGAAGTGCTGAGCTCGTGATCATCGATCACAATGGTTTCTGCGGTGACTTTCATTATTTTTTTAAGTAGAGGATCCAGGTCGCTGATATCATGTACCTGTTCGATGATGATGATAAATTCGTCACCACCTAATCTTGCAACCGTATCATCTTCTCTGATGCAGTTTAATAATCTTTTACTCATGGAAACAAGCAGTTTGTCGCCGACATCATGTCCGAGGCTATCGTTGATCGTTTTAAAATGATCAAGGTCCAGAAACATTACCGCAACTTGCAAATTACCGCGTTTTGCGCGTTCTATTGCGTGGTTTAGACGTGCGTCCAGTAGCAGGCGGTTAGGTAATCTGGTAAGAGCATCATGGTGTGCCTGGTGTTTAAAACTGGCTTCTATGCGGAGTCGTTCATTTATTTCGTTGATTAAAGTCGCATTGATCTCACTGAGTTCCCTGGTGCGTTGCGCAACCGTTTGTTCAAGTGCCTGCTGCTGATTCATCAACTCAGTCTGAGCCAGTTCTTTCTGGATGATTTCGTCGTGTAATTTGCCAATCAGCACATCATTTTCGAGGAGTATGGAAAAGTTTTGTATATAACGTTTGTTCAGTATCCGACCTGTAGTGACGATGAAGAGAAAATAGACTGCCGATACAATACTTAAATACAGCATTTCTCTGGAGCTAGTGAAAAAAGGGAATAGAAAGGCGGCTAAAAATATTGGTGAGGTATAGGCGTAATAGGCTCTTAAAATAACGGGCATCGCGGTAATCGTTTCAGCCATCAGAGCAAAAAATATGAGGTACATCACGCTGATGCTTACAGGGCTGATGGTCGTTGGAATAAAGAGCACAAGTGATGCCCAGCTTAAACCACAGGCCAAGGCCGAGATGGTATATGCGTTGACCCAAAAATTCAGAGCAAGACGATTAAAGCCGGTTTTTTGCTGCAGAAAAAAATGCCTGGAAATGACTATGCGGATACAGGCAATCAGACAGATGAGTGCAACCCATAGAAGGATTATGTTACCGGCTTGCTGATAATAGAATGCAGCGGTAAGAATAGCGCCAGAGATTACGGCAAGGTTAACGGCGGGTGCGCTTTTATAGAGATGTTGCGCGCAGATCAGGTCAATTTGTTGGGAAGAATCCGACACTATGATTGACGATGGTTACCTCGGTAATTGGCTGACGCACAAGTAGACAGCGTAACACTCTATTAAAACAGGTTTATACTGAGTCTTCATATAACAGCATACGCTAACTTTCAGTCGCTGTTAATAAGTAATAACGGTTTTTTTTATAGTGTGTTATATTTTGTTCATTATTTTCGAACGCGCAGATATGATGCCGTTCTCTGGTATTGAGAGGAATGACCCGGTGGAGAAAAAGCAGATCCTGCAGATTGCATTGCAGCAGCTTAACGAGCATGTCAGAAATGAGTTGAATTTATCATCCGGTGAAAATGTTTTTTCATCGGCAAAACAAGCGTCAGGCGATAGTGAAATAATTGCACTCGATAGTGATCATGCTGAACAGCGCTATACTGTCTTTGTGCAGGCATGGGCGCCACAAAAAAATATTGATGCCTTGATATCGCAAATAAAGTCGATGCCATCGAAGACCCTGTTATTTGCGGATTTTGTTAATCCGGTGATGGCGGAAAAACTGCACCGGCGGTCAATTTCTTTTGTTGATTGCGCAGGTAACTTATCTATCAAGGACTTTACCTGCAAAGATAAGAAATTAAATCTTTACGTTAAAGGCAAAAAGCTGTCTCAGTTACGCAGCAAACGTGTACGAGGCAGGGCTTTTAATGCTGCGGGCTTAAAATTGATCTTTGCAATATTCAATCGGCCACAATTTCTTCGTGCCTCATATCGTGATATATCAAATAAGGTCAATATTGCTCTCGGCAGCGTGGGGCCTGTTATCGATGATCTGTATGCTTCAGGTTATATACTGGATGACGGCGAGCGACGCCTGGTAAACAAAAAACGTTTGTTTGAACGTTGGGTCGATGGTTATCTGGAGAAGTTACGACCCAAGCAGATCCTGGCGTGTTATACCTGTGAGGATGAAAACTGGTGGAAGACGGCTAATCCCATTGATTTTCAGGGCTTATGGGGTGGCGAAGTCATTATCGCAAAATCAACACCTTTTATGATACCGGAGACCATCAGTTTATATTTTTCCTCGGATACGAGACATAAAAGTTTTGCTGAACATTATGGCCTGAGAAGAGATGATGAGGGTGAGATTTGTATCTATAAGCGTTTTTGGTCGCCAAGTTATGTGGCGGATGAAAATGTAGAAGGTTTAAGCCCGATGATTTTGTATGCGGATATTGTCGATTCGATCAATCCGGGCAACTGGGAAGTCGCCAAGACCTTTTACGGTGAGGCGGTGACAGATCTGCTAGATGATTAAAAACATCTGCTTGCTCTCAAATATAGAAATATGAGTGTGCTGCGAAGCCAGCTGATGGAATCACCAGCTTGATGCCTGCAGATACAACGCCATTGCGCTGAATAAAGTGGTCTTTTTCTTCATCGTACAGATGTTCTTGAGGGGCCGCCAGCACGTCAATGTTTTGATCGTGCCAACGGCCCACTTCCACGGTGGGGTCTTCCAGTTCCACCTCGACGGGTGCAGCGATATTCATAAAGTGTCTCCTCGTATAGACAGACAGCTTTCAGCTTGAAAAATTAATGCGCTGTCTACAAATCAGAAACAATCTGAAAACAACGCTACAGTTCGGGAACCATAAATACTCTGGGTATAATTTTGGAGGCCGGAATCTTAATGTGAATGAACAAAAAGCAAGCAGTTTTGACTGGCAGAGAGTATGAAAAAATCATCTGCTGCAATTGAAGATGACGGCGGTAAAAACGGCTTACTCTGAGGAAGAGCTAGGTGATCGGACTTTCCGGATGCGGCGATGACTTCAATTCATGTGAATGCTCTTCGTGAAATTCATCGACCTTGTTCGCAGCTTCAAGCACGTGTTCAAAACGAGCGATGTGAAACAGAGCGTCGCCTTCATTCACCAGTGGCAGGTTTGTTCGCCCGATGACGATGCCATTGAAAGAAGCGATAACGCTGGCCTCGCTTTCTCCGAAGGGATCGGCAACCATGCCCAGCAAGGTGTCTTTTTTTACTCTGCTGCCTAACGGTACCATGGCGCGTAAGATGCCACTGTCTGGCGCGCGAACCCATGAGCTTGATCGTGCCACCACCGGTTCGACGTGTTTTTTAGATTTACTGCGTGAAGGCGGTAGCATTTCCAGGGTGCGCATGACATTGACGATGCCTTTGACGCCCGCGCGGATGGAGACTTCATCAAAACGTAATGCTTCCCCTGCTTCATACAATAACATGGGGATGCCATACTCGGCGGCTGCTTCTCGCAAAGAGCCATCGCGAAGGTTGGATGAGATGATCACCGGCACGTCAAACGCTCTGGCTAATTTATCGGTCTCTTCATCATCCAGGTTGGCGCGAATCTGGGGCAGGTTATCACGGTGCAGAGCGCCGGTATGCAGGTCGATACCATGAGTGCTTTGGCTGACGATCTCCTGCATGAACAGGTAGGCCAGGCGAGCGGCTAATGAGCCTTTTTCGGTGCCGGGAAAAGATCGGTTGAGATCACGCCTGTCGGGTAGATAACGGGAATGGTTGATCAATCCGTGGACATTGACGATGGGAACGGCTATCACCGTACCACGCAGGCGTTTCAATACAGGAAGTTTTAATAATCGACGAATGATCTCAACGCCATTGATCTCGTCACCGTGAATAGCAGCACTGACAAACAGACGAGGGCCTGATTTTTTTCCTCTGATGACGTGCACAGGCATGGTCATCGGAGCGTGGGTGTATAATCGACCGACGGGCAGCTCGACGGTCGTGCTGGTTCCGGGCGAAAAAGTAACGCCGTTGATGGTCAGCGAATGATCGCTCATCGCCTTAGCCTTTGCCCCTGGTTTTAGTTTTGTGGGGTTTGGCGTTTTTTTCGATGTACTCAACGATCATGCCGGCAATATCTTTGCCGGTGGCATTTTCGATGCCTTCGAGACCGGGAGATGAGTTTACTTCCATCACCAGAGGACCGCGTTCGGAACGAAGCAGGTCGACACCAGCAACATTCAGCCCCATTATCTTCGCTGCTTTAACCGCAGTGGCGCGTTCAGTCGGAGTGATCTTGATCAGCGATGATGAGCCGCCACGATGCAGGTTAGAACGAAACTCACCTGGCTGCGCCTGGCGTTTCATCGCTGCAACCACCTTATCTCCTACCACAAAACAACGAATATCCGCACCGCCCGCCTCTTTGATGTATTCCTGAACGAGGATGTTTGCTTTTAACCCCATGAAGGCTTCGATAACACTTTCAGCGGCTTTTTTAGTTTCAGCCAGTACCACACCGATACCCTGTGTACCTTCGAGTAGTTTGATTACCAGGGGTGCGCCGCCAACCATTTTGATCAGGTCCTGGATATCATCCGGATTATTCGCGAAACCGGTATTAGGCATGCCGACGTTTTTACGAGAGAGTAATTGCAGGGAACGAAGTTTGTCGCGTGAACGACTGATGGCGACTGACTCGTTGAGTGGAAAGGAACCGGTCATTTCGAATTGTCTTAGTGCGGCTGTACCATAGAAAGTTACTGACGCACCGATGCGAGGGATAACAGCATCAAAATTGGGTAGTACTTCACCTTTGTAGTGTGCTTCAGGTTTGCTGGAGGTTAGGTTCATGTAGGTGCGCAACACATCCACTACGACCGCTTCATGGCCTCGATTTTCACAAGCTTCAATAAGGCGCCGGGTTGAGTAAAGATTTTTGTTGCGTGATAAAATTGCGATTTTCATTATTAAGCCTTTTGGGTTTATTTTTTATCTAGCTTTTTTAGCGGTTAAATATACTTAGCAGCAACGCTATTTTCGCTTTTGTCCCTGAGCAATACTAACAGAGTAAATTCACTAATAACCATGGTTCTCTGACTATTGAACTAAAATAATTTTTATTTTAAAGTAAATCATTATAGCGATATGGCACGCTGGAATATTTTCAAGGTGCTATTATCAACGCACAATAGTGTAACCTGAAAATACAACAGACGACCATAATATAAACAGTTAACTCTGTGTCAGCATGAACCGATACGAAACATAAGACACCGATATAAGTCTTTACTAGTATGCGGTGAATTGATCAACCAGTTGCAACTACCGATGCTAGAAGAACGCATCGCCAATATAGCTGTCCAGCATTTCATCTGTGGTTGTATTCTTTATGGCGGCAGAAAAGGGCATTATTTGAACGATGTTGAAAATCCGGCTATCGTCAACAGCATATAAAAAGAAATGCTGTCCGTGATCAACAGTCGGAGATTGCTCGATACGCGACATGCCCAGGCAACGATTTATTCAGTCGACGGGAAACGCATTGCAATGGTGATAATCAGTGAAGCTGTCACTCGGTGACAGTTGCTACAAGATATATGCTATGTCGGTAATTAAATGATATCAGAACAAAGGTTACGGCCTTCAAATTATCGACAGCATATTAGAAGCGTTCGATGCACGTGTGGACTCGAAAACGTTCTCGAAGATAAAGCACTGGAGCGATTGCTTAATGGAGACTTTGATGACTAAGACTGGTCGAGTCAGCTCAGCAGTATGGTATTAGGCATAGAGAGAGTGGAAGATATCTGGCTGTTATTTAATGAGGTACTAGAACATGCGGGTATAGGTGGTTTAGTTCAGACAGGTAAGTGATTCACGACCAGAAATCGTGGTCTGTCGCCGATTAATGTTGTTTATCCACTTAATGTCTGTGATTGATTTTTTTCAGACTTTTATTACGATGATGACTAAATAAATAAAAGCCGTTGCAATCATAAACAATGCTGTGATGTCGAAGTGTTTTTTATATATTTTCATTATCAGTACTCCATAATGCTGATGGCATACACCATCTCAAAATTAAACAGGTCGATTTCAAATGAGACTAGTTCGAATTATTACCGACCCGGTTTTTCATCTTTTCTCAAGCGGAGTTAACTGGCCTGGTTCACTGTCAGCGTAACGCTGCCGTTCTCATTAATGCTTATAGATGTATCAACCACACCATCAAGCGACTCGACGTATTCATGCAGGTCGCCTCTTGCGACCAGTGTTTCAAACATGCTCAGAGAGTTAATGGTTATGCTTGTTTCAGTCAAGCCATTACCCATTTCATCAAAAGCCGGTGGTGTATGGGGTGTGTTGACTGTACAACGATCAATTATCGTATAGATCTCCTTATCGACCGTGTCTGCCGTGGCTGGTGAGCATATAAATTAGTGCTAGCCGGAAGTAAAGCTAGAGCTCCTAATTGAAATAACTTTTTCATGGGGTCAAACTCCGCATCTAATATTATGGGAATTATTCCCACGCATGTAAATTATGCGCGGGATTATTTCCCACGTCAAGTATTTTTGTTGGAAATTAATAAATTAGCGGTACTTTTTAACCTGATCTTTTGATAAAAATCAAAAGAATGGCTGGGACGGAAAAAAACGGAGGTCAATGACTGTCATTGAAGGACTTTTGCATTCGACCTGCTGACTGTGAGGCGTTGGCTAGCAGTCTTATCGATCACTATAACCGGGCTGTGCAGGTATTTAATATGTCTACCTACACCAGTTTCCTTGCCAGCCACGCGATCGAAATATGTTTTTTCGCAATTGTATTGGGGTTCGATGCAAAGTCTCCATAGCATTCTGTGCTTACTGTTTCGTTATTACAAAACATTGTTAAATGTTAAGCAGGTTCGCGCCAGGTAGCCAGGGTGGTGGCATAATGCAGGCCGATATCTTCAAGTTGATAGAATCGCATATCAGTATGTTCAGCAACATTTTTTGCGATCACACTCACGGATGGAAAAGAACCACCAGGAAATATATAACGCTGGATGAAATCAACTTCTTTCTTAGCGGACTGGTAACGCTGGTCTGCGATGGTTATAGATTGAAGTAACATCATGCCATCTGGTTTTAGTAGCTGACTACAATGTTCGAAATAGTTTTTGTAGTAAGCATGACCAACGGCTTCGATCATCTCGATAGAGACCAGTTTGTCGTATTGGCCTGTCAGATTTCGATAGTCCTCGCAGAGTAAAGTTATCTTGTCAGTAAGACCTTCGTGTTTTATTCTTTGTCCGTCGACGTCGAACGGTTATAGTACGATCCTATACTGCTTTTACTGATCAACTATCTTTAAAAAATACTTCGATGCGTGTACCTTCACCGGGAAAACTTTTTATCTTTAGTGGCCAGTGAAACCGCTCAGACAGGCGTTTCACGATCGTCAGTCCGACGCCATGCCCGATGTTGTTTCCGTTTTTTGCCCGGTAGTAAGGCATAAATATGTTATCGATTTCTTCCTTGCTCATACCGACACCACTATCTTCGATGATGACGCTCTGTTCTGTTATGGTGATCTGTATGGTGCCTGACTCTGTGTACAGGATGGCATTTCTGATCAGGTTGCCAAGTAATACTGACAGTACTTTATCTGAGGCATTAATCTGTAGCTGGTTTTGTTCGCTAACAGAAATGGGCAGATTTTTAACCCGGTTGAATGTCTCGGCTCTCTCGACTTCCTGGTGAATGATTTCGTTTACATTCGCTGGTTCTATTGTCAAAGCATCATCTGACTCTCTTGCTAGTAGTAAGAAGGCCTCGGTGAGATCTTCCATATCATCTGCCGCACGTTTAATCTTCTGCAGGCTGTTCGACGCAGGTGCGGATAAAGACTGTTCGCTCTGTAACATATCGGTTGCGATACGTATGACGGTCAGCGGGCTTCTTAACTCGTGGCTGGCATCACGGGTAAAGTTTCTCTCCCGTTCGATAAAACTATCCACTCTTTCACCGAGGTGAACTATCGAGTTGGCCAGCAGCTGAATCTCATCATCGGTCTCAAAAGGTATCTCATCGAGATTGATCGGGGATATCTGCTTCGCGCTAAAGTCGATCCTGTTTACCTGGTTGGCCAGCCAGCTCACCGGTGAGACCATGCGACGGCTGAAGCGATAGGAGAACCATAAGGTCGCATACAGGAATATCAGTATCAGTGTTAACGGGAACAGGCCGTAATACATCGCCAGAGAATCCACCTGGTCACGGTAGTACAACAGGTAAAGATCATTGTCACCTTGCCTGGTCTTGTACACCACGATATGTTGCTCGGCACTCTCATAGAATCCCTGAGCCAGCGGTAATCTTGTTTTTATATCATCAGGTAATTGTTCGATATCAAAATAACCAGTCAGGTTCTGCGTGTCAGGAAGCGGAAAAGAGTCGTCGGATTGATATCGTTTCCAGAAATATTCAGCCTCCTGCTGTATAGCCTCTTTGATAAGTGTTTCCTCGAGAACAACTTTAGCGAAGAACACGCTGAGTAATGCTGCGATGCTGATAAACAAACCTTGAACGATAAAGGCACGATTTATCTTGTGTATAAGGCCTCTATGCTGTTTCATTCGAATCGATGATCTTGAAACCATTGCCCTGTACCGTCAATAAGATTTTCTTCTCGAACGGTTTATCGACGATCTTTCGCAGGTTGTATAGATGGCTGCGCAGGGTATCACTATCGGGCAGGATATCGCCCCATACCTGTCGTTCCAGCTCCCGACGGCTGACCACTGCGGGTGATGCACGCATCAGTACAGACAGTATCTTGAGACCTATGGGTGTTATTGCGAGTTCTTTGTCACCGCGCTGAACTTTTAGCGTCGATGTGTCTATAGATAATTCACCGACACTGAGTATCTCTTTTTTGATGTCACCGGAAGATCGCCTGATGAGTGATCTTAGCCGTGCTTCGAGTTCCTGGATAGCAAATGGTTTGATCAGGTAATCGTCTGCGCCTTTATCAAGACCACTGATCTTATCTTCTAATGTGTCTCTTGCGGTTAACATGATGATTGGCACGTCGCTCCTGGCCTCATCTCGAATCTTCTGGCATACCTCGAGACCGTCCATACCCGGAAGCATCAGATCCAGGATGATGGCGTCATATCGATTGCTTACTGCAAGATGCAGACCGGTGATGCCATCAGCGGCGTAGTCGATGATGTATTCCCTGTTTTCCAGGTAAGCGCCGACCATCTCTGCAATATCTGCATGATCTTCGATAAGTAATACGCTCTTTGATTCGCCTGGATTCATCGGTTTCCTATAAAAAATATTTGTCTGATAAAAATAATAATGACTGGTGAGGCATATGCCTCACCAGTCGTCTGTTTCAAACTATCAATCTCAAATTGTCAATCGATTACTGGTTGCTTAATACGATAAGATTAAAATCAGTCGGTGCTCCGCCACCACTTACTGGTTCACGAGCAATTACTGTAGATACTGAACCTGCAGCGAGGTTGAAGGCTGTCACATCTATTGCAGCCGTACCTGCACCGCTATTAGTTACAACACGGATATCATAATCACCCGGAGGAACAGTCACATAATCGGTTATTGTACCGAAAGTGAAATCATCCAGTAATGGGTCACCGGCCATACCGCCTTCTACCTGTTCTTTTGTATATTGTCCTGCTGGTGTAACGTAGACATCCACGGTGCCTGCCAATGGTGCACCATGTACAACCTTTACACTGGCCTGGGTCACGATTGAACGGTTACTGTCCTGGGTAGCAAGAAGATCGAAAGTTGGTGAAGTCAAAACATAACCAGAAGCGATAACAGTATATTCTGCAGCCGTTGTTAAACTAATCGAAGGTGATGTGTATACACTGCTGCCTATACCTGCACCATCTGGAGCAACGTCGAAGATATAGTCACCTGCTGGTACAGGTACATAGCTGTTTGTGCCAGGTATAGATTCTGTGTAACTGAACGAAGGAATAAGCTCAGCAGGTGAAGATGGTAATGCCGAACTAGAAGCAAACACTTCCACCGGACCCGATGCTGCTGTTGCTGCATCTGGTGATAAATGAACAACCCTTGCACCCGATGTTGTCCTGGTATCGACCAACTCTACCTGGGCTGTATCGGTATAGGCCATTAACTTTACCGGTGATGCTCGCCTTCGTTGTCGAATTGACGGTATTAACAGCAAGCTAATAACAGTTTTTGACCGCCAAAACCACTCAGATCGACTGTGCCTGAATCATAAGCAGGATTTGCAGTGTCACCATTAGCGACCACACGGATCTGGTATTCTGCAGCGGGTAATGCGCCGGCATCTACCTGGCCTTTGAAATCAAATGAGAAATTCGCAGCTACCGAGTTATATCAGCGCCTGGAGCGGTCACATAAACATCAACATCAATACCTTTTACAGCAGTTGCAGCATGTAAAACAGAAATAGCAACTTCATCTGCTGCTGGCGTTGCTGCGCTTTCTGCAGCGACAAATTCACTGATGCTCATATCCGCTACATCACCAATCGCTACCACGGTATATCGCTGGTCTTTCGCAAAAGTAATATCGTCGACTGTGATGACGCCTTCCAGGTTTCCACCAGGTACGATAGCATCGACAGCGACATCATAAGTTCCAGCGTTGATGCTGACGAAGCCTGTGCTCAGTGGATAATCCAGGCCAGGTGCAGCCACTGCATTATTCAGCTTGATATCAACAGGTGGTGCATCTGCAGAGGCATGAATGATACGTACTGATGTTGTTCTTGCCGCTGGGGCTGGATCATCATCATCGCTGCAGCCTGTGAAAAGTGCTGTGCTGATGACGACGCTACTGGCGACGAGTGTGTTCTTGTAAATATTGTTAAACTTCATTTTTCTATCCTCTCGAAAATATCGGTATTGGTTACTGGAGTTAACAGAGTAACCAGGCCGATGTGAAAGGAATGTCAAACACATGTGAAGATAATGTGAATTTACACATTATTTTTAAAATTTAATGCAGGTTCGCGCCGACATAGCGGTTTTGTTAACAGTAACTGTATAGTGCCGATCGAATTTTCTCTGAAGCCGCCTTCGCAGTAACAAAGGTAAAAGTCCCACATACGAATAAATGTTTCAGAGTAACCCAGTTTCTGTATGGACTCGATATTGCTGAAGAAACGTTCGCGCCAGTTAGCCAGGGTGGTGGCATAATGAGCGCCGATGTCCTCCAGCTGATAGAAACGCATATCGGTATGATCGCTAACATTTTTTGCGATCACATTAACCGAAGGTAAAGAGCCGCCAGGAAATATATAGCGCTGTATGAAGTCGACTTCTTTACTCGCTGCCTGGTAACGCTGATCTGCGATTGTTATCGATTGCAGTAACATCATGCCTTCAGGTTTCAGCAGCTTGCTGCAGTGCTGGAAATAGTTCTTGTAGTAGGCGTGACCAACGGCTTCGATCATCTCGATGGATACCAGTTTGTCATACTGTCCACTCAGGTTTCGATAGTCTTCGCAGAGCAGGGTGATCCTGTCACTCGAGGCCTTCTTCTCTTATTCTCTGTTCGGCGTAATCGAACTGCTGTTGTGAGATGGTTGTCGTGGTTACCTTACAGCCATAGTTTTTTGCTGCATAAATCGCGAAGCCACCCCAGCCAGTACCGATCTCCAGAAGATGATCGTTTTCATCCAGCTGCAACTTCTGACATATCCTGTCCAGCTTGGCTATGCTGGCCTGCTCCATAGTCATGTCCTGATGTTCAAATATGCCGCTGGAATACATCATGGTCGGATCCAGGAACTGTTCGAACATGTCGTTGCCGAGATCGTAGTGAGCACCAATGTTTTTTCTGCTGCCTGACAGGGAGTTGCGATGCAGGAAGTGAAATGCCTTGTGTAATGGCAGCATGAGTTTGCCGAAACCACCATCGATAGAATTTAATACATGTTCATTTCTAAGGATGATACGTACCAGGTCGGTTAGTTCATGACAGTCCCAGCTCCTTGCCATATAGGCTTCGCCTGATCCGACCGTGCCACCAAAAATGATATCACTGTAAAAGCTGGCTTCGTGGACGATGACTGTTGCATGTGCAGTAAAATCAGTATCGTATTGACCGAATACATATTCGTTATGGCCTTCTTTCAGCGTAATCCTGCCATGCGTTATTTCACTGAACTTTGATAGCAGTATCTTTTTTGCAAACTGATCTATCCAGCGATAAGTTGATGTTGAATCCTGTGGCCTGGTAAGTGCGATTGTATTCGACTTCATGCTGATTTCACCGACTCTGGTGCCTCATCTTTTGGGTGGTTAACAAAGGGTATTCTTTTTAGCCATATCAATAGTGCCTGGTAATAGATGGCTATCACTATTTTCATAGTAATGAACGGGAACTGTATTAAGGCCATTGCCAGGTTTTTTCCCGAGATCTGACGTTGTTTAAGTTTTAGTGTTGCATCAAAAACTTTTTCATCATGCTGGTAGTTTTCCATGTGTACCGACAATGCATCACCTGGTGTTGAAAAGCGCCAGTCGTATTGCATATCCATTGGCATGAATGGTGATACATGAAAACGTTTATTTTCAAGATAACGATGCAGCTTGTTGTTAGCCTGATCGTTTTTGGACTGGTTATTCTCGGCGTCCATTACGTAGCAGTATTGTTCACCCCATGGTGTATTGTTGACTTCGGCAACAATAAATTCTAGATTCTCATCGTTTGTGTCGTAACAATAATAAAAGCTTACCGGGTTAAACCTGAAGCCAAAATAGCTCATATGTGTCAGTAAGCGGATAGGTCCCAGGGGACGACGACCTGTTTCGTCTTCTATGTGATCTCGAACACTGTTATCTAGTGACTTACTCTTATCACCGAGATGGTCTCTACGGCGAAACGTCGCGATATTTGCTTTTTCGATAGACCATAACCAGAAGCGATCAAAAACAGATGGCAGCTCTGAGAGATCCAGGTATACCAGGAACAGCTTGTAACTGAACTGGTGTGACTTGGGGGTGAAGCGGCGGTGCCTAACTTGCCCAACGTAAAGACAGCTTCTGTTCATTGCTGATGTCCTGTTTGAAATGTGATAGAGCGGTGAGTGCGCTGACAACGCCATCTTCATGAAAACCGTTGCGCCAGTATGCGCCACAATAATAAGTCCTGCTGGTACCATTGATCAAGCGGTGCTCATCCTGTGCGATTAAACTCTTCGGTGTGAACACCGGATGATGGTACTGGATAGTCTTTAAGATTTTTCCCTCATCGATCTGATCGGTGTAGTTAAGTGTCACGCAATAGGTATTATCCGTTTGCAGGCCCTGCAGGATATTCATGTTGTAGGTCAATGCGACGTTAGACCTGGCATCTGTCGGTATATGATAGTTCCATGATGCCCAGGCATTTTTTCTCAACGGCAGCAGTGATCTATCAGTGTGCAGCACAGCTTCATTTTTCTGGTACTGGATCGCAGACAATGTCGAATTTTCCTGGGCTGAAGGATGCTGCAGCATCTTCAATGCCTGGTCGCTGTGAGAAGCGATGAACACGTAATCAAATCGCTCCACACCATGTCTCTGAGTATGTATCTCAACATGCTCATCATGGCGTACGATCTTATCGACAGGGCAATTGGCGCGTATCTTGTCTGCAAAACCTCTGATAAGCTTTTTCACGTAACTGTTAGAACCGCCCTTGATGACATACCACTGTGGCCGGTCATTAACACTGAGTAGGCCATGGTTCAGGAAAAAATTGAAGAACAACCGGGCAGGGAAGCTGAACATGTCTTGCGGATTTGTCGACCAGATAGCCGCGCCCATGGGAACGATATATTTGTTGATGAAAATCTCGCTGTACTTACCGTTATGCAGAAAGTCACCGAGGCTCTGTTCGCTGTGTGTGTTGCTGATCGATTCAGTCGCTTCACGGTTAAAACGTAAGATGTCAGAGATCATCTTGTAGAACACTGGTCTGAACAGGTTGCTGCGCTGGGCGAACAGCGTGTTCAGGTTGCTGCCATTGTATTCGAGTCCGGTTTGTTCGCATTTGACGCTGAAACTCATCTCTGTCTTCTGTATATCGACGTCGAGTTCTTTCAGCAAGCGGATGAAGTTGGGGTAGGTCCTGTCGTTCAATACGATAAACCCGGTGTCAATATTCAAGTCCCCAGCTGCATCTGCGATAGAATGGGTATGTGTGTGTCCACCGATATGACTATTCTGTTCGAATAAGGTGATATCGTGCTCTTTGTTCAGGTGATATGCTGCAACATTACCCGCGATGCCGCTTCCGATGATTGCGATCTTCATTGCATTTTCTCCTGTCTACGATTGATCTCGGTTTCTGTTGTTCCTGACCATACCTGAGGGACTCTCTGTACTTTATTTATGTCATAACCCTGTGCTTCGATGAAGGCGATCAGTGCTGCGTAGCTTTTTTCATCTATGCTGGACTCTCTCGACATCAGCCAGACATAGTCACGTTTACTGCGTCCGATGATAGTGGTCTGATAATCATCATCCAGGTAAATTACACGGTACTCGGCTTTAAAGGGCCAGATGAACTGCATATCCCACAATGCATTTGACTGATCATCGACGATGAACCCGGTCGGTTCATATTTTTTACGTTCACCATCAGGTGATCCATCTGAAAAGGTAAAAGTGGTCGCGATACTGCCATCATCGTTCATCGCGTATGTCTCGATAGCATTATGTGCATCAGTTTCTATAAACGTCGGTATGTTGGCGATCACGTACCAGTCGCCCATGAATTTATCCAGGTCGACAAAATCGACAGTGTTTATCGGTCTCAAGTTCTGGCTCCCGCAAGCGCTCAGTAAAATTAGTAATGGATATAGCAGTAATGTATTTTTCATTTTATATAGCACCTGTTTATGGCATCGTATACCTGACAAGACGGCCACTTTCGGTCAGTGATTCGAGTGCTAACCAGTTATTATCAGCTGAGTACCACAGGTCTATCTGCAGGTTTTCTCCGTTTAGACGGTAGCGACTTGCGACGATGTCGTTACCGTTGTGGTTTAAGGTTTCGTTGCCAATGAACTCGCTATCAACTTCGATCATTTCGCCGGTCTGTGAATTTAGCAGCGTTGTTTCTTTGAGAAATTCCGGGTCCCAGTAAGCAAATGTTTTTACACAGGGTAAATAGCTATTCTCTTTCTCGATGGTATTAACGATGAAAGCATTGCTGGCGATTTTTCCTGAGACGTTATATTGGTCGCCGTTATCATTGGTCACAGCGTTGATGCTTTTGAGGCACTGTCCGTTCCATTGTTCGACATTATCGTGCTGATAACTGTAGGCGTTAAAGAACAGGAATTTGACATCAAAACGGGCACTGCTGTAGATCTCTTTATGATCATCTTTGTGGATCATAGAAAAGTTGTGAAAGCCGATCTCTTTATCATCAAGATAAACCTTGAATCGCCAGTTTTTATCGACGTTGTCAGATACATCACTAGATGCATGAGCGTTGTAGAAGCAGCTTGTAAGAGACAGTAAAGCGACTTTATAGAAATTATTTTTATGCCTGATAATATTCATAGTGATTAATTCCTCTTCATCTTTCAACTGAGAAACCTTTTTGGGAGCCATGGAAAAAAAGCACTGGTCGATCTGCGGTAGTGAGCATAATTTGGGCGTCTTTCAACAATCGTGCTTTCCAGCAGGCTGACGCCGGATACTTTCAATAAAAGTATGCTCATCAAGATCGGTGACAAGATGCTCCACCAGTAACCGGAAGCGAGTGCGAACAGGAAAAATGCCCACCAGATACAGAATTCACCAAAGTAATTAGGATGCCTGGTGTAATGCCAGAGGCCGGTGTCGAGAACTTTTCCCTGGTTGCTTTTCAGAGATTTAAAACGCGCCAGCTGCAGATCACCGACGGTCTCAAAAAACATGCCGAGCGACCAGAGTGTGAATGCAAAATAATCGAGTGTGTTGATCGCGCTATCACTATTAAATACGCTCATCAGAGGCAGTGCGACGATCAGCGCCAGAAATGCCTGTAACAGGAAGACGATATACAAACTTTTAAATTCGAAATTGGGCTGATTGTTCTGTCTTATGGTCTGGTAGCGACTATCTTCTTCCTCGCCCCAGTTACGCCAGGTTATATGCGCAGCCAGTCGTATAGCCCATACCGATAATAATAAAAGCACCAGTGTTTGTCGTTCAGTGATAGCTGCACTGTCAAAATAGGTATCAAGCATAAAGAAGCTGATACCTGCGAGCAGTATCATCAACGACCAGAAGCTGTCGACGATACCGACGTCGTTTTTTATCCGGCTGGCCATCCATAATACGATAGCAAGAAAATACAGTATGGCTAAGGTGTAGGCAAAAGTGTTGAGATCAAACATACTGGTTTGCCTCCTTGTTTTCATTTATTGCGGTTACGGTTTTGTAACCATCGAGATTCTGCGAGAACCTCACCAGTACAGGTAGCAGTGCAGCCCATGCGATGGCGATGATGCTGAGTGATAATGTCAGGTGGTCATATTCGACTGCGCCCAGTTTGTAACCGGCATAATAAGCCAGTGGTGCAAAGGCGGCACCAACCAAGGCGATCAATACTGTAGCAAGGTTCTTTAACCAGCGCATCGACAGGTTCAAGGTGGTGGCAAACAGCGGCCACATCAGTATCATCCAGTGTGGCGCCATAACGTCAAACAACTGTCCATGGTTGTATCGAGCCAGTCCCTGCCAGGTAATGATGGACTCGAAAACCAGGCCAGTGATTAAGGCCAGCCCTAACAGGCGAATTTCCGATAAGGTATCAACTGCCCGGTA
This sequence comes from uncultured Gammaproteobacteria bacterium, assembly GCA_963752725.1. Lineage (GTDB taxonomy): Bacteria > Pseudomonadota > Gammaproteobacteria > SZUA-229 > SZUA-229. Next base: position 35,644 of record CAVWAI010000039.1, on the reverse strand, counting down.
GCAGTGAAATACAATAATCGCCACGGCAAGCAAACTACCGAGTAGTGCATGTCCGTACGCACCACCAAGCACGCAGGCAAACCAGCCGAGCTGAAACAGGAGAAAGTTAGTGATGATAGATTTATTCATGACTGTGTCCTGATCTATTTCTTAGAGAACAGGTAGTGTGATACGTACCACTCCTGTCCGTTGTTATATGCAAAAAGTTCGGCACAGGCCATAAAGAACATACGCCATCTCATCCACCATTTTTGAGCCTGGTCGATGCCGTAGGTAGTCTCTAATATCGGCCAAACTGCATCCTTGTTTTTATCCATGTTAGAAAGCCATGCGTTTGAAGTTTTTTCATAGTGTTCACCCTGCCAGCGCCATTGTCTTTCCAGCGTCAGTTGCTGCTGAAATTGCAGTGGCAGATCGTCACTTGGCATCATGCCGCCGCTAAAAAAGTGGCGGCTCATCCAGTCACTCTCATCAAGTTCCAGGAACAGGTAAGGCACAGCACGGTTGACGAATATATGTTTGAAGAAAAGTCCGTCCTCTTTGAGCCAGCGGTTTATGTTGTTGTAGAGGGTTTGCCAGTTACGCATGTGTTCAAACATCTCGACTGAAACGATGCGGTCGTATTCACCGTCGATATCGAAATCATTCATATCGCAGGTTATGATCTTCAGATTTTTAATGCCGCGTTCAGACGCAGTCGATTCGATATGTTCTCTTTGTGAGTTTGAATTGGATACTGCAGTGATGTTGCTCTCAGGATAGTTTTCAGCCATCCACAAACTGAGTGATCCCCAGCCGCAACCCAATTCCAGAATGTCCTGGCCATTTTCAATTCTTGCATGCTGACATGTCTTGATTAATGCGTTTTTTTCTGCATCGTCGAGAGAAGAGGTATCTTCTGGCCAGTAGCAGCAGCTGTACTTTCTATATTTGCCAAGTACGAGATCAAAGAATTCAGCAGGTACTTCATAGTGCTGGTCATTTGCTTTGTCAGGAACAAGTGCTATCGGGGACTCTTTCATACTCTGTATGAAAGCGTATTCCTCGTCGGCCATGGCTTCACAGTCATTGTGCTGGATCTCGATAAGACGTTCTGCAAGCAGGCGCTGTATACCAATTCGTATGACCCTGTCCGGTACGTAACCCTGTTCGCTCCATTGCAGTGCTGTTTGTGCTGTGATTGGCATTATTACCTCGATATCTGTTATGTGAAATTAATTATACATGAATTATACAAAAGGTGTACAATAATTCTACAATTGTTTCTGGTTATGTCAATAGATTTTTTGTGTGATACATGATTATTAATGTATATATTTATATAAAACAGTATGTTAAGTGTTAAAAATAAGTCGTTTATCGTATTTTGTACAGTTAATCTAGTTGTACATAAACTTGTACAAGGATGATTCTGGACCTGGTGGTGTGAAAGGGATGTCAAAAACCAGTGAAATTTTTGTGAAGATTTAATTGAGGCTTAAATGCCCGGAGGTAATTGATGAAACAGGATATGACGTCACAGCAGAAACAGCTGTTTGACAAGGTGATCGTTCTTGATGATAGCGCTTGCTGGGTATGGCAGGGACAGATATCAAATAGCGGCTATGGACGCCTGAATCTGCCTCAGCAAGATAGCTCGGTAAAAATGGTCAGTGCGCAATCGGCAAGTTACCTGGCTTTTCTCGGAACCATACCGGATGGTTACCTGGTCAAACAACGTTGCGGTAATCGTCTGTGTATAAACCCTGAACATCTTGAGTTGATGAAGATTAATTGAGTGACTTATGAGTAAAAAGAATTCTGTTACTACAGCTATAAAGGTAAAAGATAGCACGAGGCTGCCGTGCAGAGGCTGTACTCGAAAATGTAAAAACTATGATCGATGCGGCGGCAGACCGTGGCGACTTATCAATAGTTATTTCCTGCAGTAGTACATCAACAGGTATTAGTTTTTCTGCGTTACTGCTACTGGCTCGTTAAGCGATGAGGTGAGCGAAAGTCCGATAGTAAGAGGTCATGTCGTCAAGGTTTTAGTTGCTATTAACGAGTGCTTTAGTGAGTTAGATCGAAGCTGGTTTCGTGTTAAAAATAATATCACCGTATCTGGTGGTGATTTTACTTCACTGTTGAGTACCGGTATTGTCGTGTTCTACATAGATTAACTTGCTGGTATCAAAGCCGAGTTCCTGTGAGCGTTTTACAAACTGATCTGTGATTTTTTTATCGAGCTGAGGTGTTCTGGCTAACAGCCAGAGGTAAGAAGTATTGGGGCCGGAAACAAAAGCGTACTGGTAGTTTTTCCTGTCCAGCTCAAATATGACATAGGAGCCATAAAACGGGCCGAAGAATGAAACTTTCAGGTGGCCACTATCTGTCTTGTCGACGAAGTAAGCTTTGCCTTCTGCCTGTTGCCACTCATTATCTTCTTTAGAAAAACCGCTGTTGATGACTTTTACGCCGCCATTATCTCGTAATGAATACTCTGCGCTGATATTGTTTAGTCCGCGTTCAAAAGAATGGTCCAGCCTGGCAATCTCGTACCATTTTCCAAGGTATCTATCGAGTTCAAATTCTTTTACCGCGACCACGCCGTCGGGTTTTCCTGTGCATGCTGCTAAGATAAACGACAGGGCGAGCAGTAGTAATATTTTTAATTTAATCATTTCTCGATTATTCTCAGTGTTTAATTTTTGTTGTTCAGTAATCGGCTAAGTGTTTCTGTAAGTTCCGTGTCTGCGAAAGTATAATCAAGATCTTTTCAATCTCCTGGTGGCGACCCTGCTGCTTGATAACAACAGGGCATCTGCCATCTCACCGAACATCAGGCGTGCTACGAATGCCGGCAGTGGAAATATCGTTGGTCGCTGCAGTACTCTACCCAGACTTTTAGTAAAACTGTAGTTTGTTACCGGTTGCGGCGCGACCAGGTTGTATGCACCGGCCATCTGATCGTTGTCGAGCATGGTTGCGATAATAGCAACCACATCATCGATGCTTATCCAGCTCATATACTGCTGTCCATTACCGACGACGCCGCCGAGTCCCATACGGAAAGGAAATAACATCTTTTGTAAGACCCCGCCTTCTGGGCTTAAAACGATGCCGGTGCGTAAGTGGATCGTTCTGATGCCGGCATCTTCAGCTGCCTGTGTGGCGGCTTCCCATTGCGTCGCTACATCGCTGAGAAAACCTTCACCTCTGGCAGAATCTTCATCGACGATGATGTCACCGGTATCGCCGTAATAACCGATCGCAGAACCCGAGATAAACACTGACGGCTTGTGCTCTAGTTGAGAGATGGTTTCTGCAAGTAAGCGTGTACCATGAACACGGCTGTTTAAAATGCTGTCTTTCTTTTTCTGGCTCCAGCGCGAGTCAGCAATATTTTCACCGGCCAGATGGATAACCGCGTGTAACTCTATCTCATCGTCGAGATGAATCTGATCTTCTTCGGGATTCCAGTAATGCGTTTTTGCAGTCGATGGATTTCTGTACAGCGGGTATACATTGTGTCCCTGTGTTGTCAGCTGCCTGGTCAGGGCTTTACCTATTAATCCAGTAGAACCAGTGAGTAATATGTTCATTATCTAGTCTCTATCTGCCCAGACCGCATAGATCGGGTCTGATAGTGGGGTATTGTGTTTGTCATTATCAGGTCGTGGCATACCGCGAAACGAATAGGTGTTTATGTCTGTGAAATGAGCAGATGCTATAAAATATTCCATCACCAGTCCGATACGTTCAAAATCATGCAGATTGTTCCATACCTGGACTGCTTTGGTAGGAAACCAGCGGTTAGAAAAACTGATGATGAATCGACCGCCCGGACGCAATATACGAGCGATCTCATCGAATAATGTCGACGGTTGCGTGATGTATTCGATGGACAGGCTGCAGACGACGATGTCAAAACTGGCATCATCGAAAGGCAGTCGCTGGTCCTGATTGATGTCATGGATGATTCTCTCGTCGAGGAGAGGGTTGGCTTCCAGCTCTTTTTTATTCAAACCCAGTCCGGTTATTTTTTTTATTGCCAGCCTTTGATCAATATGTGAGTTGATGCTCGACATTAGATCCAGTACCACAGAATGAGCAGGGATAAGGTCGTGATAAACAGATTTTAGTTGTGCCTGTGCCGCTTCATCCAGGTGATTGATGTATCTTGGTTGGGAATAAAACTCACTATCGATCACATTATCAGTGCGCTGGAATGGATCATCACTAAAGAAGTCTGTCGCTTTACCAGCATAACGCAGTTGCATACCTGGTCCGGTAAGAAAATCAGGTATCTGTTTTGCTGGCAGTGTTCGGCTCTGCTGTTGCGAGTCGTATCGTTCCAGTGTCATTGTCGTATTGTAATCGCATAATGCATGACTTGTATTGACCAGCAATTCTTCGTGTTTCAGTTCGATAACACGAAGCGGCAACATCCGGTTGCTGGTAGCCAGCCTGTCTGATTTGAACAACGTTGCCGGGTAGAAGCGTCCAAAGCGTGGTTCGATATTGATGTTATGGCCGGGGTGTCGGATGAAATCCTCCAGCGCGATAACAATGGTCTGTGCCTGGTTATTATTGTTGAATAATTTCCCTCTTATATAATCATGCGTAATATAGCTTTCATCGGCGAATGAATTTAAATCCTTACTCATAGCCGCTGGCAGTGTTTCTGCAATAGCACCCAGGTTATTTTGCTGTAGGTAGAGGTTGTCGTTATGTTGACCATAGTCACTCTCATAGCGAATAGATAAACGATATGAAAATTCATTAACTCCGGTATTGCTCCCGGGCACAACAGTCGACGTGGCCATATGATATCCGCTTTCGTTCTACAGTATCATAGTCCGTTACACTGGCATCATTAATTTGCTCGGAAAAGGTGAGAAGTAATATTGCTCAGCGATATAATCATTCTGGTGTCTGTTGAAATGATGCTGCAGCAGCATCAGCGGTGTCACCCGGCTGACACGCTCCTCTCTATAGTTTTCAAACCATTCCAGTAATTCGATCTTGTCTTTTTTGTTGAGCTGGTCTTTCAGGTACCCCAGTATGTGCATCATCACGTTGATATGGTGACCATGAGAAGGAATCCTGGACATGGCCTGCATGAACAGAGAAAAATATTGCTGGCGTATTTCAGCGAAATTATGCTTGTTAACAGCAGCGGTGATGCGACCTAGTTGACGGTAAGCGCTGTTGTCTTTGGCCATTAATATCAGTTTATAATTCTTGTGAAAATCTCTGAATGACTGCAGCGGGTTGGCCGCTTCATCGATCTGGCGCCAGCGATAATGCGCATACACTCGTTCGAGAAAATTTTCACGTATGCCTTTATCATTTAGGCGGCCTTCATCTTCGGTCGGTACCTGTGGATAGTTGTCTTTGAATGTCTGGGCAAATATGCCAACACCGTCTCGTTTTCTCATGCCAGATTTATTGTTTTTCACCGGTACTTTAAAGACACCGCAGCTGGGCGAGTCTTTTTTGAAAATAAAGCCATCCAGTGGCGGCAGGCTCTTAACCTTGCGTTCGGAAAACTCTCGCATGCTATGGGTGATATCATTTTCAGGATTTTTTGAATATACCAGTCTTATCTCACCATCAAAATCGCGTAACTGTATAACCTGCCGCGGAATGCCCATGCCCATTTCAACTTCGGGGCACATGGTATGTATATCGAAAAATGACGGGAACTCGCTATTTACAAACTTGTTAGATATGAAGCCGCCATCGAAGCGTACGGCCTGGCTGGCCAGGCAGGCGCTGGCACCGATCTGTGGTTTACCTTGTAATTTTGACATTGTGTATCCCCTGGTTGAAATCGTTGTTTTTAAAACTTGTACAACAATTATACAAAAAAAGCTGTAATGTACAAGTAAAATATTATACAATGTGTATAACTTTTACTGAATATGTCTAGAAATGAACCATTATCCGATCAGAACTATCTCTGAATTAACCGGTGTGCCGACCACAACGCTGCGTGCGTGGGAGCGTCGTTATGGCCTGTTAAAACCTAGTCGAACTGCCAAGGGGCACCGTTTATATAGTGGCGAAGACATTGATTTAATTAAAGAAATAGTAAAGCTACTGAAAGCCAATCACACCATCAGTGAAGCGATCAGGATTATCAGAAACCCTGAACTTAATACCCTTGACAGTTCTGAGGTCGATGACCACTGGGCGTTCTATCAGCACCGCATGCTGAAATCGATCGAAAACTTCAGCGAGCAAAACCTGGACGCCACGTACAATGAGGTATTGTCTATCTATCCCATCGATATGGTGACTGAGCAGGTTATTATTCCCGTCTTAAGAGAGCTCGGTGATCGCTGGCAGGCCCGGGAGACTGGAATTGCTGAAGAACATTTCTTCTCCGCATTTCTGCGTAATAAACTCGGCGCGCGCCTGCATCATGAATCTCATCGCAGTCGGGGTAGCAAAATACTGGTTTCCTGTTTGCCTGGTGAACACCATGAGCTTGGTATCCTGCTTTTTTGTATCGCAGCCATCAGCCATGGCTATCAGATACTCTATCTGGGAACCGATATGCCACCTTCACAGTTGTCGAAAGTGGTTGAGCGCACCAATGTGTCAGCGGTTTTACTCTCTGGAACGAATGTCAGTCTATTGCAAGCTGATGTAGCGCAAGCGTTAAAGAAAAGTATCCAGTCTATTGAGATTCCCTTTATGTTCGGCGGTGAGTTATCCGAAGCGCACAAGGAGCAGCTGGAGTCGCTTGGTGGTTTGGTTCTGGGTTCTGATCACGTTCGAGCGATTGAACGCATGGAGTCGATCATTCCGGCGTTTAGCGCAAAGTAATCAGTAGCATGATAGCGAGCAACAACACATCGATACTCTGGTTCCGCCGTGACCTGCGTTTACAGGATAATCCTGCGCTGGACTGGGTATGTGAGAATAGTGATGCAGTATTGCCTGTCTATATCCACTCAGACGAAGAGCATTGGCCGATGGGTGGTGCATCACGCTGGTGGTTACATCACAGCTTGCAGCAGCTTGAAAAACAGTTGCAGGCTGCTGGCTTAAAACTGCATGTTTTTAAAGGTGACAGTCAGCAGGTTCTCCAGTCGCTCATCGCACAGACAGAGGCTACCGACCTGGTTTTCAATAAACTTTATGAACCTGATATCTGTCTTCGAGACAGTGTCTTAACTAAAAAGTTGGATCACAGTGTTGCTGTGCACGCTTTCGATAGCGGTCTGTTCACCGTGCCGGGTGAAGTGCTGAATAATCAGCAGTTACCCTATCGTGTATTTACGCCTTTTTATAAAAAGATCAGACCGATGCTGGACATGCAGTCAGAGCAGCAGTTCGATCTTCAGCAAAGCACTCGGCTTGCATCACTAAAGAGCATTAAAGTCGGTGGTGCTCGACGGTAATGATGATCTTTCTGCGCTGGACCTGCTCGATGAAAACAGCTGGCACGACAAGTTAAGTTCTTACTGGCAGCCCGGTGAACAAAATACCGCAGCCCTGGTAGAAACCTTTATCGATAATGCATTAGATGACTACCAGGTCGGCAGGGATATTCCATCGCGCGATGCGACCTCGATGTTGTCGGCGCATCTGCATTTCGGTGAGATTACGCCGCAACAAATCTATTCAGCTATCTGGCCGATATTACAGGGTCAACACGATGCTTCTGCGATGAATTCGGCAGAGGTGTTTATCAAGCAGCTGCTCTGGCGTGAGTTCGCCCATCATGTTTTATGGCATTTCCCCCATACTGCAGAGCGTCCGATGAATGCTCGATACAAACATTCATTCTGGCGATTTGATGAAAAAGAATTTTCGCGCTGGACTCGCGGCGAGACCGGTGTACCGATCGTCGATGCAGGTATGAAGCAGCTCTGGGAGACCGGCTGGATGCATAACCGGGTTCGCATGATAGTGAGCTCTTTCCTGACCAAGAATCTTGGTATCCACTGGATATACGGTGCCAGGTGGTTCTGGGATACGCTGGTCGATGCCGATCTGGCAAATAACACTATGGGCTGGCAGTGGGTGGCCGGATGTGGTGTCGATGCGGCACCTTATTACCGAGTATTCAACCCGCTACGGCAGGCGCAGCGTTTTGATCAGAACAATCAATATATCGATAGATGGGTGCCTGAACATATCGAACTAGATTATCCGCAGCCGATGGTCGACCTTTCCAGCAGTCGTGATGAGGCGCTTAGCCGTTACAAACTAAACATAAGTTCTTAGGAGATTTATTATGAAAGCATTATTACTTGTCGCACATGGCAGCCGGCGCAAACAGTCAAATGATGAGGTCGTCGTACTCGCAGACAAGCTGAAAAAAAAATGTTCTGATCAATACAGCATCATCCATGCAGGATTCCTGGAACTGGCAGAAACACTCATACCCGATGGTATAAAAAATTGTGTGGATGATGGTGCGACTTCTATTGTTGTGTTGCCATATTTTCTTAACTCGGGCCGTCATGTTGTGGAAGATATTCCAAATATTGTTGAACAGACCAGGACTGACTACCCGGATGTCGATATTAAGATCGCGCAACATCTTGGTGCCTCAGATCTGATGATGGATCTGCTTATCACATCGGCTAATTCTACCAATTAGTGCCCAATTAACCTGTCCAGCAAATGAGGTGAAACAATGAATGGTATCGACCCCTATGCATATATGCAGCAAGTCGCGGTAAAAATGGATGAGCTCACAGCCAGGGATGAGATCGAAACGGTGCTTGATGAGCTGGAGTATCTGTTTGAAGTGATACCGCCGGAGATGCAGGACAACGCAGAAAAATTAATCAGTATGTTGCGCGAAAAACTTGCTCGTGCAAATTAGAGCAACAAGATCGCACAGGCAGGTCAGCTAGTGTCAATCAATAAGCTTTATCTTGAAACAGGCGAAGTTCAGGCTTATGCGATCCGTCGCGTGAACCCATTTCTCGGTGTTCTTCAAGTGATAGAAACAGAGGGTGGCAGGGCAGTTAGTAGTAACGGCATCGTCTGGGATATCGAACTTCGTACCGAGCGCTCAGATATGTGGGGCAGCCTCAATAAAGATGTTAAAGAAGCGGTGTATTATCGGTTTGGTTTATGGTCAGCTGATGAGGGACTGGTTAATCGGCCACTGGCGCCGCACCTCGATAGAGACCCGTTAACGATACAAGGTAGAATTCTCATCAAAAGTATAGAAGAGCGCCTTCAGCAAATACCTTTCAAGTTGATTGATAATCGAGAGTTGTGGCTGTTTGATAAAGAGGAGAAACGACCGATAGCCCTGCTGGCGTCACAGAACCCGGATGCTAAACCGATTATCCCCCGAACCGAAATACTGGAAATCAAGCCTCGGCGCTAATGGACTGGAAAGCCAGTACCGCTACCCGGAAGCAGGTATGCTTGAGCAGCTTATCGAGCACACTGCGAGTTCTAATATCTGTAGATACTGGGTAAATCGTGCAGATGATGGCGGTGGTATTCTGGAGGCTGGTGGAGGAACTATGTCGCCGGGTGAATTCCCCAGTTACCTGATATCAGAAGACTGGCCGAATGATGAGCAGATGTCATTGGTGAGTGATTACATCGCATGGACAGCGCCAACATTATTGACGCTGCAGCATCTTGATAATGCCGAACGTGATCGGCTAGAGAGTTGTTTGCATGTCCAGGCAATTTCTGTCGAACATCACTGGCACCTGTACCCAGAGGTTATGGATGAAAAAAAATTGAAAGCAGCGAGAGTTCAATGTCGTCTGCAAAAAACAAGCTAGAGTACATACTGGTACCTCTGCACGAAATTCATTACCTGGTTTGAGTGCCGATAAACAGTTCCTCCAGCACTTGCCCGCCACCAGGGTGCGGGCAGCAGATCAAGTTGTTCGTCAGGTCGAATGTGTGCACAGGCTCATATTCGTATCACTGAATTTTCGGGTCAAAACCTGAGTATTTAATTCCAGATAAAAAAGCCATTTCACGATGCCAGCTTGCAAGATCATTTTTATTGAATTTATTTAAATCATCATGTCCGCAAGCGCGGGCCATGACTTGCATCAACTCGACAGAGGCATTAAAAAAGTTATGTAACTGGACTGATGATTTTTCTATATTTAGTTTTTGTCGTAAATCTTTTTTCTGTGTAGCGATTCCGGCAGGGCAGTTATTGGTGTTACACATCCTTGCCGCAACACAACCGATCGCCTGCATCGCGCTATTGGAAATAGCAATGCCATCTGCTCCCAGCGCCAGTGCTTTTACGAAATCAATCGGCACCCGCAAGCCACCGGTAATAATAAGCGTGACACGACCGCTTGCACCTTGATCATCAAGATATCGACGTGCACGTGCGAGTGCTGGAATGGTCGGTACACTGATGTGATTCCTGAACATATCAGGGGCAGCACCTGTGCCACCGCCACGACCATCCAGGATGATGTAATCGGCACTGGCATCCAATGCAAATTGAATGTCTTTCTCGATATGGTTTGCACTCAGTTTGAAGCCAACAGGGATGCCGCCGGTGATATCTCTGACCCGATCAGCAAAGCGTTTAAAATCCGATACCGAAGAAAGATCTTTAAAGGTCGGCGGCGATATTGCCGGCTGGCCTTCGGGTATTCCTCTGACCTGAGATATCTTGCCGATGTTTTTATTGCCGGGCAGATGGCCGCCGGTACCTGTTTTTGCACCCTGGCCACCTTTGAAGTGAAACGCCTGTACCTTTTTCAACAGTTCTTCTTTGTAGCCAAAGCCTGCACTGGCATATTCATAGAAATAGCGAGAGTTCGCTTCCTGTTCTTCGGGCAGCATGCCGCCTTCACCAGAACAGATACCGGTGCCTGCAAGTTCTGCACCTTTGGCCAATGATATTTTGGCCTCTTCAGATAGCGAACCAAAACTCATATCAGAAACAAACAGAGGGATTTTCAGTGTTAAAGGTTTGTTAGCTTCTGGTCCAATAATAAGTTCTGAAGCAACGCTTATGTCTTCCATCAGCGGTTTCGTTGCCATCTGTGCGACCATTATCTGCAGCTCATCCCAGTGAGGCAGTTCATGGCGTGGCACGCCCATCGATGTCATCGGGCCATGATGGCCTAATTTGGACAAGCCTTCCCTTGCAAGCTGATGGATGAACTCGACAGTTGGTTCTTCTTGTGTGGCAACTGCCACCGGACTATCTGAAGCTTTTGTTTTTATACCCGGTCCTTCTTTACCGATCTGATCATCAGCAAATTGTTTATGTGTGCCATCACAAAAAGGCGTGTTACCCGTATGTTTGCATGCGCATAAATAGGCTTCGCTATCCTCATCTGAAACGATGACCCTGGGAGTAAAGGACGTGCCGACATGTGAGCCATCACAGAATGGCTGGCTTTTAGATCTTCCACAGGTACAGAAATGATACTCCTGTCCTTTTGAAAGAGTGACCTTGACCGGCTTGTTGTCAGCGATTACTGGGTTAGACATATGCTTACTCCCCTGAGATTGTACGATTGGGATTATCCTGTTTATATTTTATATTTGCACATAGGTGACAGCTGCTTATGGCTTCCTGGTCAGTGCCTGCACGATCGCACCGGTACTGTTATGAAATTCAGTTTAGCGTTTATTAATGTTTAAGAAAAACTTTCCCGCCCATGCGGCAGCATGAAATCGATCTCCGGTCCCTTTGGCACGATGCCGGTCGGATTGATCGAGCGATGGCTGGCGAAATAGTGATACTTGATATGATCCATGTTCACTGTTTCTGCAATACCGGGAAGCTGGTAAAGCTCGCGTGTGTAAGCCCATAGATTTGGATAATCCATCAGGCGTTTTTTGTTGGTTTTAAAGTGGTTGTAATACACCGCATCAAAACGTACCAGGGTGGTGAACAGACGCCAGTCTGCTTCGGTGATCTGATCACCGACAAGATAACGCTGTTTTGACAACCTGTCTTCAAGTTCATCCATGGTATTAAACAGACGATCATAGGCCCTGTTATAGGCTTTTTGTGTCCTGGCAAACCCGCAACGATAGACGCCATTGTTTACATTGTTATAAATCGGCTCGTTGATCTCATCGATCTCCGCTCTTAATGCTTCGGGGTAAAAATCCACCTCGGCATTAGCAAACGCATCAAAGGCAGAATTCAGCATGCGAATAATTTCAGATGATTCATTATTGACTATCGTCTGCTGCTTTTTATCCCATAATACCGGCACCGTCACCAGTCCATCAAAATCAGGGTCGACCTTTAGATAGTTTTCATATAAATAGTGCGCATGGTTTATATGATCTTCCGTGGCGCCCGGGTATTCACCGAATACCCAGCTTTCCTCCGGCATCAGTGGGTGCACCACCGAGACAGAAATCGCATCTACCAGCCCTTTCAGTGTGCGAAAGATCATGGTGCGATGCGCCCAGGGGCAGGCATGTGAGATATAGAGATGGTAGCGTCCCGGCTCGGCAGAAAAACCTGCTTCGCCAGTTGGTCCGGCGCTGCCATCTTTCGTTACCCAGTTCCTGAAGCCGGATTCGGATCGAATGAACTCACCTTTTTCTACTTTCAGTTTTCCAAACATCGTTTTATACCTCTGCCTTTATTGGTTCGTACATGTGAGATCATGCAGGTCATCGCCGCTACGGGTGTTTATTGTTTTATACCTTCCACAGACAGGATCATCTCGACATCTTTCGACTTTGGACCAAGGTCTTTTACGATGCCAAAGTCTGCCATAGCAAAACGGGTTTTGCCTTCAAAGCCACGCGGTAGCCGCCCCAGGGATCATCGCCAGCGCCAATAAATTCCACCTCGATCTCCAGGGGTTTGGTCACGCCGTGCAAGGTGAGGTTGCCTTTGAGCACGCCAGTGCCGTCCATACCCTGTGTGAAGCCGGTACTGACGAATTTAGCTTCCGGGTATTTGTCGACATGCAGAAAATCATCACTGCGTAAATGTTTATCACGTTCAGCATGGTTTGAATCGACACTGCTGGTTTTTATAGTGACTTCAACGGTGGCTTTTTCCGGCTGCTTTTCATCGTAGCTGAACTTGCCGCTGAAGTCGTTAAAGCGTCCATATAGCCAGCTATAACCGAGATGCTGTACACGAAACTTGATGGATGCGTGTGCGCCTTTTGTGTCGATGACATAATCGTCTGCCATGAGAGCTGTGCTGCCAAATGTCAGACCTGCGATTAGTAAAGAAGTGGTTAATGTTGGTAATTTCATAATTTTTCTCCAGGTATATAAAATGAACTTATCTTCCGAAAATGCGTTTTAAGGTGCGGTCCCGGTCGATGAAGTGATGTTTAAGAGCGGCCGCTGCATGCAGCGATGCCAGTCCGATTAAAATAGAAGCCAGTATCAAGTGTACCCAGCCTGCGATATCTTCCTGATTGGGCAGGGATGTAATGGTCGCTGGCACGGCGAACCAGCCGAACACCTCGATTGCACGGTTATCGGCGGTCGAGATGAGATAGCCGCTGAGCATGATTGCCAGTAACAAAAAATAGAACAGCAGGTGTGCCATGTGAGCCAGTTTTATCTCCCACGGTTTGTGGCTGGTCAACGCCGCTGGCGGCGGTGTCAGTACCCGCCAGAACAGGCGAAAAATGATGACGAAGAAAAGCAGGATACCGATACTTTTGTGCCACCATGGGCCCAGCTTGTACCAGCTATCGTAGTAATCCAGTCCGGTCATCCATAAACCCAGGCCAAAAAGGCTAAAAACGGTTATCGCCGCCAGCCAGTGTAATGTAACGGCGATCATGCCAAAGTGAGTTGTGCTGTTTTTCCACTGCATAGTCATGGCTTGTTACTTTTCTCACCTGACCCAGGCGCGATCACGAACAAAATTGTTAGACTGATAGTCATTCATCGCCTGATCAATTTCCTCCCTTGAGTTCATGACGAACGGACCATACTGAACAACAGGTTCATTGATCGGTTTGCCGCTGACCAGCAGGAACCGTGCCCCTTGTTCTCCCGCGATAAAGTCAGGTGTGCTATCTTCCGTGCCCAGTTCTATGAATGTGTTCGAGGAGATGTTTTGCCTGTTGAACTGGCCATCCCCCTCAAAGATATACAAAAAACTATTGTTTTCTGCTGGCAGCTTATGCTGAAAATGTTTTCCTGCGCTTAGCTGCACGTCGAAGTACGATACATCGGTGATGTTATCCACGATAGGTGCATCGGCATCACCGAAACGGCCGATGAGTATTTTCACGCTGTAGTCGGGTGTTTCGACCACGGGAAAAGCCTCGGATTTGTATTCCTGATACTCAGGAGTATCCATCTTGTTAGCTGCAGGCAGGTTGATCCACAGCTGGAAACCCCGCATCAAACCGTTTTCCTGTTTTGGCATTTCCGAGTGGATGACGCCACTGGCGGCTTTCATCCACTGGGCTCCGCCAGGACCAAGGTTGCCGGTGTTGCCCATGCTGTCCTTATGTTCCATATCGCCATCGATCATATAGGTGAAGGTATTAAAACCACGATGCGGATGAGACGGGAAGCCGGCAATATAATCATCTGGATCATCACTGCCGATCTGATCTAGCAGCATAAACGGGTCATAGTTACGCAAAGCGGGTATACCGATTGAGCGGTGCACGGTAACGCCCGCGCCTTCCGATGTCTCCATCGCAGGTACGTACCGTGTTGGTTTTGCTTGTGCACTCATCATATTCTCCTCGCTGTGCGCGATTTTTTGTTGTAGCTATTATTGCTATTGTTAAAAAAAGAATAAACAGTGATAATTGCAAATAATTGTTCTGTATATCGCAACAATAGAGAAGGGTAAAATGGATCGCTTTGAGAATATGGCCGTATTCATTCGGGTAGTCGAAACCGGCAGTATCAGTGCTGCTGCAGACAGGCTCGGTGTGGCAAAATCCGCTGTTAGCCGGCGGTTAAAAGAGCTGGAGGGACATCTGGGCGTAGAACTTTTTCACCGAACCACCCGAAAGATGAACCTGACCGATACCGGGCGCGCTTTTTATCATCAGTCGGTACGTATACTGGAAGATGTCATCGAAGCGGAACTTGCCACTTCACAGGCCCATGCCACATTAAAAGGCAGTTTGAAGATAGCCCTGCCATCATCTTTTGGACTGATGCATATGGGGCCAGCTATTAACGAGTTTCTGCTAGAACACCCGCAGATAGAATTTGACCTTGATTTTAATGACCGTGAAGTGGATTTAATTCAGGAAGGATTTGATCTGGCCATCCGCATCGCTAATCTGCCTGATTCGAGTTTGATCGCACGCCGTCTTGCACCAATTCAAACCGTTATGTGTGCCAGTCCATCTTATCTCGAACAAAAGGGTATGCCTCAATCACCTGATGAGTTAATCGAGCATCAATGCCTTGTTTATAGCTTGCTACGTGATTTTGAATACTGGCATCTAACTGATAGTAATGGAAAGGAAATCAGCACAAAAATACACCCAACCTTAAAAGCAAGTACAGGTGAGTTTCTTAAAGACGCGGCTGTAGAAGGCCTGGGAATTATTCTCGTACCATCATTTATCGCCTACAAAGAAATTGAAAGTGGTGCTCTGGTTCCGGTGCTCAAAGATTACAGGCCGACTCAGTTAGACGCCTATGCCATCTATCCGCAGACGCGTCATCTCTCACAACGTGTCAGAGCCTTTGTCGATTTTCTGGTACAGCGATTCGAGGGGAGACCCTATTGGGATAACTGTCTCAAGAAACCAGCGCCCTGATGAGCAAGTGATGATTTTGTGGTTCTTTGCCGTGAGCTGGAAGCTGGAAGCCGGGATTTAGGTTCTACTGGTAAACGAAAAAAGGAAATAGGTTCCAGACTGTTGCGAATAAATATTATTAGTCACTGTATCCAGGAGTCGTTGATAAGAGCAATGACAGACGTGAGCGTACAGTAAATGTTACAGATAAGCACAAAGTTTATAAGCGGATCTTTTGACAACGTCGCCAGCAGACGTA
The DNA here is from genome assembly GCA_963752725.1 of uncultured Gammaproteobacteria bacterium. Classification (GTDB taxonomy): domain Bacteria; phylum Pseudomonadota; class Gammaproteobacteria; order SZUA-229; family SZUA-229. The sequence goes on along the minus strand of CAVWAI010000039.1, from coordinate 19,705 downwards.
ATCCATCAGGTTATAGAAAATGTAGATGGTGGTGGAGATATTTATTTTTTTCGCAGAGTAATTTCTTTTACAACCTGATCAGGTTTGGCATAACTTAAGTGTGATATTAGTTCTGTCTCGTGGTATGTATCCAGACTACTTATTGCGAGACTGTTTGCGTGTTCAATCGCAACATAACCATCTTCATTTACTACGTCATCTTTTATATTTATATAAACTATTTCACCGATAATGAGCTCGGTATTGTTGATTGTTAAAGTATGATGTTCTCGTAATTCCATGCCTAATTGAATGCGGCTCTGTTGCACAAAAGGTGCTGAAAAGTCTTCGATCCACTGTTCTGTTAAACCGACAGCCTCAAATTCAGATGTTTCTTTATCATAACGTGCAGATGATTTATGCGCTTGTTGATAAATAGATTTATTGACATGATTGATTGTGTAGTACCTGGTTTGTAGAATATTTTCCAGGGTATGTCTGGGTACGGAGTGTGGGCGTACGATCATGCCCAGTAGAGGTGGCTGAGAACCGAGATGAAACACAGAGCTAAAGATAGCGAGGTTAGTGCGTTTGTTGTTATCGCGAGTAGCAATAAGATTGGCGCTTTTATAACCGCTTAACGATGTTATAAAAAGTGCCCTGTATCGATCGTCTAGCGCGTTTATTTCGTCTTTTCTTAATAACATCTTTTTATGGTAGCGGCGTTACAAGTGATAATAGTGCACTGGCCAGGCATAATAGAACAATGATAGTCAGCCTTATTCGCATAGGGATATACCAGGCAGGAAAACCTTGCGGTTTTTCTACGGCTATATCGTAGCTGATGAGTAAGGCGAATCCAGCAAGCAGAATGAACAGGGAAAAAATTTCTGGAACTAACAATGAAAGCCACGCTGCCAGGGCTGGTATGATGCTGGTAAGGTAATATCGATTATGCCTTGTTTCCGTGTTTGACATGGCGACACCCCAATGTATCGCACCCATAAAAGATAATATTATTGCTGCATAGGTAATTATTATGGTTACAGAGTATGAGTGATAGGGTGATGGCAGCCAGCTACCAATACTGAATGTTATAAACGGGATCAAACCGCTATAGCCGAGAATTTTCGGTATTTTTTCGTTACCAGACAATGTCTTTATTCTCCCAGTCTATAAAGGATAGCTGGCCATCGATAGTTTGATGGTTCATGATATTCACAAGATGTTGTGCAACAAAATCTGCAGTAAATAAATTTTCCGGTCTTACTGAATTTTGAAAAGGCTTCGATAGATTCGTATCTGTTGTCCCAGGATGAAAGGCAATTATCTTTACGTTTTTAGTCCGCCTGGCATATTCGATGGCTGCGGTTTTTAAGAGCATGTTAAGCGCCGCTTTTGAAGCACGGTAGCTATACCAGCCACCAGATTGATTATCACCGATACTGCCTATCCTCGCGCTGAATACAGAGATAACACAATCTGACTTGCCTTTAACGATGGTAAGTAAAGCTTTTAACCAAAGTATAGGAATGATGCTATTGATGGTGAGGACTTCCTGCAAGCTGCTGATAGTCACTTCTTCAAGACGTTTTTCAGGCGCGATATTTTTGTTATGCAGGATTCCGTTGCATATACATACTCTACCGACAGAGGCCAGATTCATTGTGCTTATCAGTGTTTTTATTTCCTCGCATGCTGAAACAATCGATGATTCGCTATAATCACATTGTATGAAATGAATGCCTGGTAAGCGGTTGTTTGTGAGTTCTTCGGCAGGTCTCCGGCTAACTGCGAAAACATAGTCTGTTTCGTTATCTTGTTGCCATTGTTGACAGAGGGCAGTGCCCAGGCCACCGCTAGCGCCGATAATGATTGCTGTTGATTTTGTATTATTCACGATAAAATTTTATAGCGGCTAAACATAGATCGGCCTTAAATTCTCTGCCAATAGCAACCAGGCCTATGCGTATGATTTTGTTTCGTGAAAATGCCTGTGACGTTTTATATGGTACTAGACTAGAAAAAGGCATGCGATGGGTTTGCCAGTCTGGGCTTGTTGTAAAGCTGTATCTATAAGATTGCCATGGAAACCAGAGGTTATCTGTACGAAAGTGAACATTGTAGCTTTCGTTATTACCTGAGACGTCGAATTCAATGCCGGTATAGGCTGTGGCATCAAACGGTTCTTTATCAGACAGCGACAATGCTATCTGTACGAAGCCGCCATTATTCTCTGTCGTGACATCACCACGCATACGTAGGCAGTCTCTGCCATTGTGGTTATCTAATGTTAAATTACCTTCAGATAGACCGCCCATTACATCATCGGTTATCAGTCGCCATTTAATACCCAGGTTAGAATTAAAGTCGGCACTGCTTCGGTCATCAATGATTAGATCATTGGCGAACACTCGATTTTTAGTATCATGGTTTATCATCACGCTAATCAGTAGTATCGTGTAAGTGAATAATTTAAATCGCATCAATAATTTTTCAATTAACCGCAGTGTGAGGTAAACCGAACGGGCTTACATCTGTCTATGTGGTGATAGTCACTGGTAAATTTTGCAGCTTTTACAGTTTTTCTGATCATCTGTGGATTCGCTTTTTTTCATAAGTAACGATGAGATGGTGTTTCGATGACGGGCAAAAAATAAATATGCACGATCAGAAATCCAACGTATCCCGGGCCATCGTAATATCGCTAACCAGCGATGCTTGCCGACAGTTGTCCATGCCATGCAGGTAACATCCAGGCCATATATCATCTCACCGTTACTTAACTCACCATGCAATAATTTATTAGCTTCAAGCTTGTCAATGTATGGGTAGCGTTGAACAAAATCCACAGCGTTAATATCTGCAAATGAAAGTTGATTGTTACTATCGTAAGTTTTCAACTGATTTATCTCTGCGCTACATAGCGGGCAATAACTGTCGTAAAAAATCGTTAGTATCATGATGTCTGCATTTGATTAAATAGTGGTATTACTCAATATGCGGGTGTTAAGTTTAATTGATTGAACCGGTAATGGGACTATCGGCGGCACCATCGAAAACCTTGTTCAAGCCTTCACTGTTTAACGCACCATGGAGAGGGATATCCAGATACTCCTGTTTATTTTCTTCAGATTCAAAATAAATCTTCAGGTCTCCATCGATAATATAAGGTGCCGTTTCTGTATCTATTACATCATTCATTGATATAGGGTCTAGTGTTGAAATTCGCATTTTATTTCTCTCATATGACTTATAAGTAAAAAAAGAGGCCGGAGTCTCTCAGGTTTTCTCCGGCCGGCCCCAAAACATCAAACGAAAGTGTCTAAAACCATATTGGTACGAGTTGATGGTAGGGCCAATCAGGGAGTGTTATCCTTCATCAATCCCGCTATCGATGGGATTGTGAATCACTTCGTGTAAGCGACTACCGGGTACTACAGAAGATAAAATTTCGATACCCTCTAGTTCTGCTGCCATTATGGCCCTGTCATAAAACTCCTCGGTGGCAAGGATTTGTTTTTCATAGTTACTCATGATATTCCTCCGATTACGCATTTTAGAAAATACTTTATATGGGGTTTTTTAATTCCCATGACTTTATTATAGGGATAATTTTTATTTTGTCTAGGACAAAATGCATTATTATTGCAAAATTATTGAATTTTGTTATAGTAACTACATGAATACAGATTGCTTGAGCATTGGTACTGTTGAACGCGATACGGGAATAGCCCGCGATACACTGCGCATCTGGGAGCGACGTTATGGCTTTCCTGAGCCCGTTCGCAACGATAAAGGTGAGCGGATGTATCCGGAGGTGCAGTTGCGGCGCTTGCAACGAATCCGTCGTCTGCTCGATCAAGGATTGCGTCCTGGCAAAGTCGTTGGTTTAGATGAGAAAGACCTGGACAAGCTGGAAGCGAATCTTTATCCCAGTGCTCCGCTCAGTAATGAGGTGGCCAATCTCCTTAGCTTGCTGCAAAACACCAGGGACATAGAACTGGAAGCGGCGTTATCTGACATCTACCGGCAACAGGGCATGCAGGTATTTCTAACGCAAACCATCGTGCCATTGCTTTATACCGTCGGTGAGCGCTGGGCAATGGGGAAGCTACAGGTATTTGAAGAGCACCTGCTATCTGAAGTGCTGACACGTTTTCTTAACAGTGAGATTTCATTATTGCAAAAAACGGCAATGAAGCCGCGAGTGCTGCTTGCTACCTTGCCCGGGGAAAAACATACCCTCGGCCTTCTGATGCTCGCTGCGATGTTGTCATCGAACAATATTTCGGTCGTTAATCTCGGTGGTGAAGTCCCGCTTGATCAAATCGTTGCGGCTGTTGAGCGTTTTGATGCTGATGTATTAGGTGTGACTTTCAGTGCTTCTTATCAATATGAAAATATTCGCAGCGATCTTAACGAGCTACGCGAATCTCTTGCAGAAGGTGTCGATATATGGATGGGCGGTGAAGGTGCAAAACGATTACGCAAGTTGCCAACGGGTGTAACAAAATTTACTTCGTTTGATGAGCTATCACTGTAGCGACGATCAAAGATACTTAAAACACAATTCAAGCCCTCTTTCCCCTAATTTCCATTATATAATTCAGCATAAAGGACTATAGTGGGTGCGCCTCAAAGCTAAATGAGGCATTAAAGAATAAACACAAGCTATACCTTTCTTTTAAGTGACCAGGATATATCAGCCGTCATCATTTCTCATTCATAAGTGTCCTAACCAGGTCATTTTCTTTCAATGCTAAATGCAGTCGAAGTGGGTTAAGTACTCATCAGCAGTGCTAACTCATGTACAGATTTTTTACATTTCATAATAAGAGAAATTAATGCACATGTTTTTAAACAAGATTCAAATATTCATCTACAGGTTAAATAAAAGTTCCCAAAACAACCCTCGATACATCAAGTTAAAAGCCTCATTATTGTTGTCTTTTTTGATGCTTTCGGGCATTAGCGCTACAGCAGCGCCAGATAAAAACTATCTTGCTATCGAACATAGTAATTCGTCTGACAAAAATGACATTGATATTACCTCTGTAGGTATGCTGTCACTTAAAGATAATATTGCCAGTTTTATCAAACTAAGCTACCTGGAATCTGATATAAATGGAACAGGTTCAACACTGGATTTAGGTGGTGGTTATACGCTTAACGGGGATGTATCACTGTATTTATTACTCGGTGTATCACTAGGATACAACTGGGATAAAGATGACTATATTGCCGCATATTTTCCTGAAGTTGGCATCGTGATGGACTTTACAAAAACATTTGGCATTACGGTCAGCGGCAAACGATATTTTAATCTGTATGAAGAAGATGAAGATATTGTCATGTTTGGCTTAGTGTTTAGAAATTAAATTTACGTCCCCATAAATCTCACTTTAGTTTTTTTAGGTTGAAATAAAAGGTATTAAATAATGCACTATGATTCAATCAAAAGTAAATACCATGTAATAAAGGTTGAAAAGACTATTGCCCCAGAGGGTATGTTGAAAAAAGGGGACGGAGGGATTTTTTTTAATCCCTCCGTCCCCTTTAATTCAGCTTTTTCGATAACACCTAACCTATGCCGATAGGTTGGAGGAGTTCATACATTTGGTCGTTAACAGACGCTTATCGCTTGTTATCCATTTTATTTCTTTTAATCTTGGCTAATAATCGCGGGTTAAATGTACCACAGCACATTGCTTGGTATTCATTCTCAGCGCTAATAAGTAACTGCTCGTACTGAGCATGTTCACCGTTTAGTTTTTGTATTCCTTTTTTGAGTAAATTAATCATTGGCAGACCATTTTTTAAATTTAGAGTAATACTTTAGCAAGCAGGTAACTAAGGCCGAAGAAAAGTATCCAGAATGCCCACACAGCTGCTTCTAAAATTATTATTTCTTCCTGAGTATCTTTGTTGTGATGCATAGTTACTACCCTCACCATGTTACTGTTACTACAATATGTGCAAAACGCATGCCTTAATTACATGATGATTATATTTATCAATAAGTTACAGTAATGGTTGAATTTTGGCAGTGGAGAAAGTGTAAAGCTGAATTTACAGTTTTCAGTATTTTTTACAGATTGACAAAGAAAAAGGGGGCGGAGGATTAAATATTAACCACATCATCCATCATCTTCGGTCGACCACGCCAATTCTGACCTAAGGAGATACCATACTTCCTCTTAATTTCCCCTTTAATTAGACAAACCGTAGGTTAAGGCCGGCGAAGATGGGCAGGCCCAGCTTTGATCAGGGTAGTGAATGAAATACTCAGCTTTCCAATACGACAATTAATCCAGCCGTTAAAGCGCCCGATAATGCCGTCAACAGCCATTTCACTCTGGCGTAAGCTCGGTGGCTCATTTTGTCTATCATTTTAAATAACATAAGCAGTGCCTCCTCCCAATAACATAATAAATTATTAACATGGCTCGTCGCTATGCGTTTGCCACGATCAGATGATTCTCTAGGTTTTCATCGGGATCATTGGTCGCAAAGGTTTCGAGTTTTTCAAAAAAAGTTTTGTGATCGATATAATGTGCGCCATCACAGGAAAAAGTCATGCCGATCAGGCCATTTATCCGGTTGATAGAACCATTACGCATATAGATCGTCTGGTCTGTCGAACGTAGTCGCTTGAACTCTTTTAAAATAGCTAGCGTGTTCTCCATGTCTATTACCGGTTGCAGATGGTCTATCTTGCAGTCACGGAATTGATCAAGAAAACCCGGGCTCAGCACTTCATCCATAACGAAGACGCGGTAACGAAACGCATCGTCTGCAAACCAGCAGGTTAACTGGCTTGATGAATAGTGAATCTTCACATGGAATGCGCCTTTGAATGCTAATAATGCATAGACAATCTCATGGATACGATCCAGGTCGGTATCGAACAGGCTCTCAACCCGGGACTGCTGGAACAGAAAATCCCTTACAGAAGGGTCGCCTTTAACTTGTAACCATCTTTCTGGCATAACGATGTCCTCTCTCTTTTGATTGACTTAACTAAACGGTTTTAATTCCCTCTTCAGCTAACGATAAAATTGAAGTTGTAGTTGAAGATATTTATTTTTGTATTACGTTGTCGCTAAAGCATAGTGACAGTACTTTACTGTCGTTAAGGTTAGCGCCCAGGTAGAGGGCAGACTGCTGCAAAAAGCGTGCACGTATATGTCTATACAAGGCGTAATCCTGTGCCTGGCTGTGGTTCAACAAGCCGGCATATGTATTATCGGGTCTGTTATTGTCACGGGTCATCGTTGCATTGTTATTCATTCTTCTTCCCTCGCTGGTTAATCAAAAACTTGTTGATTTTCCGGTCGGCTTAAAACTGTTGATTCGGAGCGGTTTAATACCTGAGTGTTTTGCTCAGGATTTAAGTATAGTGATTGAATAAATGAATAATAATTGATATTTCTGATAATCATCATAGAATATTACCTATGGTAAGTATGAAAGTAGGGCAACTTGCCCGTCGTATTAGTCTTCGACAACTGCAGGTTTTCGAGGCTGTCGCTCGCCTGTTAAGTTATACGCGCGCAGCCGAGGAGCTTTTCCTGTCGCAGCCAACCGTCTCGATGCAGATCAAGAAACTGGAATCAGATATTGGACTGCCTCTGACAGAGCAAATCGGTAAAAAGATCTCGTTGACAGAAGCAGGAACGGCGTTGCACCAGACGGCACTTGACATCCTGGGAACGCTGAGCCGTTTCGAAATGCAGGTCGATGATCAGAAAGGTTTACGAACCGGACAGTTACGTATCTCTGTAGTGACCACAGCAAATTATTTTGCACCCCGTCTAATTGGTAAATTCACCAGTCAATATCCCGACATTAATGTGTCGCTCGATGTCGGCAACCGTGAGCACATTCTTGATCGTATGAGTCGAAACATGGATGATCTTTACCTGGTCGGCAAGCCTCCTGAATCCAGCGATCTTGATTTTCAGCCCTACCTCGAAAACCCGATGGTCGTCGTTGCGCCTGTAAGCCATAGACTGGCCATGAAGAAATCCGTTTCGTTGGCTGAAATTGCAGAAGAACCCTTTATTATCCGCGAACCAGGATCAGGTACGCGTATCGCGGTAGAACAGCTATTCAAAAAATCCGGTCATTGGCTCAATATCCGGATGGAACTCGGCAGTAATGAATCGATCAAGCAGGGGATATCGGGCGGATTGGGTATCGCTGTGATCTCTATGCACACGATCACCAGCGGTGACCTGACTGAACTCACAATTCTTGAAGTGGAAGGCTTTCCTATCTCATGGCAATGGTATGTGGGGCACCCGCGTGGTAAACGACTCTCTGTCGTCGCCAAAACGTTTATCGACTTTATGTATAAAGAAGGCCCTTCGTTGCTACCGGATAATATGAATAGTGGTTTATTTGATAAATAAGTAGATTAATCATTAATGTGAAAACCTGCACGACTTTCGTTACGAGGGTGGAGTCCCAATTAACAGTTGCTTTCAGATTCCACTGGTAAAAGAGAAAATAAACCAAATAGATCTGTCACCTTTGGTTCCTGGAATGGGTTTTAGTTACTAACCATCTTTTTCGTCACTTGTTAGCCAGTCTATGACTTCAGTCTGTAATTGCTGATACTCTAGACTGGATGACGGGTTGTGTTGCCATTCAGGATTCTGGCGAAGAGCCGATACAACTTTATGCCATCGTTTTGGCAGTGCATGTTCTATATTGTCAGAGAGTTGTATATTGTTCTGGGCGGCGTGCCCGCGATGTGTCAGGGTGCGCAGTAATTTACCTTGCCTGAGGTACAGCAAACTGACCGTGTCATCATCAGCGCACAACCATTTGTGCCCTTGCCAGGCGGCCACCAGCTCGTGCTGATAACGCCGTAACGTCGCCCAGCCAGCACCCAATGCTGCGCCCAGCATAGTCGCTGCGCCTAGACTCATACCGCCTACCATCAAATCTATACCCGCACCGGCTGCGGCACCTTTCAGAGCAGTAGCACCTGCGTTTAAGCCAAAGTCCTTTAACGCGCGTGGAGAGAAGATATCCAGTTCCCATTGTCCATCGCTGACCGCTAATTGTTGCAGATCGACATCCATCTGAGTGAAAGCAAATATTGTTAGCAGATCTTGCAATGCCAACTTCTCTGCTTCACGTACGAAGCTCTGCATTGATGTCACATCGGCATCAGAGATGCCATCTTTACCCGCTACTTCGCGTCGATAACAGGCAACCTGAGTGAGCAGTTGAAAGATACGTTGCGCACCGGCATGAACCAGGTTGTTCCATACTTCCTGTCGATAATCGATCAGTGTCTGCAGTGTATCGTAACGCCGTTCGAGCAGGCTTTGAAGTTTTTGGTAGAGTCTTTTCTCGGCCTCAAAATCAAAAGCAACGGTATCAAACTCCAGCGCTGCGTGCAGGTTGAACCGTGTCATCTGCTCGCGCCACCGCATCAGTGATTCGTTGTTGCCAGCGATAAAGTTAAACACTGGAAGAATCGGTTTGCCGGCCTTGCTCAAAATTTCAACTTCATCGCTATACTTGCCGAGAAGGGGTTCGCGCACATCAATAATATATAGCAGCACATCACTGTTGAGCGATTGCCGCAGTACCTTGGTCTCCTGTTCGAAATCAGGAAACTTATCTTTATGTGATATGAGGCTGCGTAATAGATCTGCAGGCGATTTAGCGCCAACGGTTTTTGACAGATCTTTGGCTGACATCTGATCAAGCGCCTGCAGTAAAGCGCTCGAATCCTCAAAACCGGGGGTATCAAATAGATTCAATACCGCATCATCGCCGGCAAAAATTACCGACTTTTCTACAGAACGTGTGGTACCCGCTGCATCATCGATGTTACCAAACTGATCATCTCTCAGCAGTGTACGGATCAATGATGTCTTGCCGGCATTGGTGTGTCCGACCACGGCAACATTTATCGCCGGGTCACTGGATTCGTGTTTGATCTCTGCCATATGCCTATACCATAATCATCGTGATGACATGATCGGCGGGAACATCGCACGCTTCAGCTAATCGGTACCAGGCCGCCAGTCGTGTACTCGAAACAGGTTCATCTTCGTGTTCCTTTAATAACACCAGCCAGCGTTGTGCGCTGCTCGACATCAAGCTGGCGATGGTACGTTGTACACCACGATCAGGGGAACGAGCAGAAGATACTGCCACTGCGATTACCGGGTGTTCATTGCTCTGCAGACGTTGCAGAATACTCGTCAGCGATTCACGATTAATCACCTGCCCGAGGTCATTAGCCATATTAATGGATGTCGGTGGCCAGCTCATGTTATCGCCGAGTTCGACTGCCACCCATTGCGTCTCAACGGGAAGTGCATGCGGCACAGGCGTTTTAAGCTGCGTTTCAGAGATAACCGGTGGTGAGGTATCGGCATCAACTATCTCACCATGACTCGCCAGTGGCATCAGTCGTTGACGCAAATTAATATAATAAGGCAGGTAATAATCCAGGGTGAATAGATTTTGTGCACGACGGCTCATCATCACCGACCAGCTCCAGAGCAGTATCCGCGGCACGATGCCAAAACACAGTAGCGAACCCAACAAGAACTGCGCCCAATGATAGCGATGCTCAGCAGTTAATGTTTGTGCAGCATCAGACGGTAGTGAGCCAATTCGCGTTTGCCCGACCAGCTCTGCCGAAGGCGTAGCGAAGCCTAATATATTTAGTGGCACACTTAAAACGTCTGTCGTCTTGATGAAGATGCTGTCAGATAACAGTGTTGTACCCCAGACAAAGTCATACTGACGAACCATTAACAATAAGACTAAAAAGATCAGGCCGGTGAAGAGGTAAACCAGCCATAGCTGGTGGCTCATCTTGCTCAGCTGCCATTTTCCTACAGCGCCGGAAAAATGACAGTCCAGCCATGCCCTGTCGGCCTGCATGCTGTTCTTATTGTTACCGTTATCGTTAGTCTGGCTTCTGCTTTTGAGGTGCTCGGGTAGCCAGCTTGTTAATCGGGCCAGCATACCTGTGGTCAAACTTTCTATATTCAGGCCGATGCCTGTCAGCCACAACAGCATCGATAGTAGATTAAAACCAAGCAGGACCAGTAACAACCAGTAGATGTTGATGGTATGACTGTCGGTGATCGCATATATGCTGCCCAGTGCACCTAACAACGCAGCCACAAAAATAACCAACGTTTTGACATAGCGCGATAGTCTCGCCGCGCGACCCAGCATCAAGGATAAGTTATGCTGCTCAACGAGGCACTGAGCCCGTAGCCATAGACGGTCTTCAAAACCTTTGTGTATGTTATGGTCGGAAAAAGTGTTCTTCAGTATCGCAGGCAAGCGGATGCTCCGTTTCCATGTAACGTATCTGTTCGATCAGTAAACGCTTGTCGAAATTAGAAGTTGCCACTGTCTTGTTAAATCCTGTTTGCGCTGTACTGGAAGAGAGTTTAATTGGAATCGCCCTTAACAGGATGAACCTCAATAACAGGTTTTTTATCATCACTAATGGCTAAAGCCTCTTTATTTCGTGAAAGGGTCTCTTGCCGAACACGCATGAGATAACCTCCCAGCGCACCGCCGCCGACAGCCAGTGTCAACAAACCCAGTGTAAGAAGCTGGCTGAATATCATCAGTGAGCCGGCGGCAACAATACCAATAAAACCCGCACCCAGTTTGAAGCTGGACCTGGCGTGTGCGCGATTGGTCTCTTTACGGATTTCTTCATGACTTTTGCGGATGAGTCTGGTCTTTTGGCGCTCAGCGTTAACTCGCAACTTTTCTCGCTCTTTGGAAAATTCATCTTTGGCGTTTGCCAGTGCATCTTTTTTAGCATGGCCGGCTATGGAGGCAAACCAGAAGGCGGTAACCAGGGCAATGAGCAAACCAAGCAATAACACTGCCAGCCAAAGCTCCTGGTCACCAGATTTTATTGCCGCAAGCGTCATAGCCACAGTGGCGGCTTGTATGATCAGAAGGCCCAGCAGATATTTCAACATGGTTATATATTAGTCAGAATCTACCCTGGAGTCGACCTGCTGATTATGAGGCACGGCTAGTGAGTCTTGAACACCACGAAAACTGCGGTGTGTAGGTGTTTAACAGGAGTGCTTATACCAGTTTCATTAGCACTATGGCGTTGAAAGGTAGCTAGTGCATGAGTTCTTTTAGGTAATTAGGTTCAATTGTTACAAGTGCCTTCCAGCGCTTACCAGTCACCATGGATGTCCTTATTTGTTGCAATCAAAAATGCCATAATGATATGCGCCTTCAATCACACCGCTGGTATAATATCCTTGCAAACCCCTGAAATCTCCTTTTGCGAAATACACCTTCAATTTGGGGTTCTGATTCATTGCTTTTTTTACATTTTCTACTAATTGTTCATCGGCATTCTTTACCAGAACACCACGAAATCCCGCTGTTAGAGGAAAGATATCGTTGCCACTGTCCCCGCAAAATACAACATCCTCTTTCGTGACACCGTACTCCTTTGCCACATACTCCAGGGCGGTCTGTTTTGTCGCGCTTGCAGGTAAAAAATCGAGAAGCCCCTTGCCATCTTGTGAATCAAAACTGTATATGATTACTTCATCAAATTTTCCCTTCACCAGTTCATCAACTTTTTTTAACACCTGATCTTTTTTTTCATGTTCAACATAATAGCTCTGTTTGAACTGATTCTGATGTTCACTTTCCTGTTCCTGCATTGCATCAATCCCGGCAACTGCCTCCCTTATTGCCATGGCATCCCACCCTGGACTTTCTTTACTTACCTGTTCAATCCAGCCTTTATCAAACTTCCATTCACCATTCTCATATTTTCTAATTGAAGTGCCGACGTCACCGCACAGAATATTGGGGTACCTGACGCCAAATTCTTTTATCGCGTTCTCGGTAAGAGCAAGATTCCGTCCTGTTACATAAACGATGAGTACATCGTGTTTTTCTGTCAGGTCATTAAACAGGCTGATGGCTTCGTCATCACTCTCCCAACTGCCATTTGGTAGCAGCGTTCTGTCTAAATCTGTCGCTAATATTTTCATATTGATCCTCTGCAAAAATTGATACTGCTCGCGTGTTTTCGTCCAGCAGGCTTTCTATTTTCGAACAGCCTCCTGGTTATAGGTCATCTCTTTTTCATTACCAGCATTTTCTTTATGTGTAATGCTAAAGCTATAGTCACGCAGGTCAGCCTTTAACGTTGCTACAGACTCCTGATGTTTCCAGCTCATGTGCAGGTGGTGCTCATCTGAACTATTAATCGTCAGTTCGCCGTCAAAAGCAGGTGATGTATTTCGAAGCCTCAAGAGGTCCAGTTGGTCTCGCACAATAGTTTGTTTAAGTCCTTGCTCGATATCACTGTTTGTGAGCGTTGTGCGATTGATTTCTTTATGTCCCCCCGTACCGCCTTTATCCGCCGCTGCGTAATCGTTCTTGCCGGCGAACAGATCCAGATACCATACTTGCGGTATACCCGGCATAAACATTTGAATTGCTCGTGCAAGACGCAACTTTTGCTCGTCTTCCCCTAAGGCGCTGAAGAACGTCGCATTCACCTGATAATAGGATATTTTCTTACCATCCGGGCCATACAGGTCTTTTACTCTCCCGCCCCTGTTTATTATTTTTTCAATGACTACATCGATCTCTTCATCACTTAACAATCCTTTTTTTGAGACGCCAGCATTATCTTTCCCTTTCAAGTCAAGGACAGGGATGCCATCATGACTCCCAAGCATGTTAATCGTTTTGATATTTTTCTCTATTAGCTCCTCAATCCAGCGTAGAAGATGCCGGTTTGTTCCACGATCCAGCGCATCTATAAGCAAACCAGGAAAGAAAAAGTCGTAAATGGGAAATCCTTCGGCTGCCACTTCCTCATGAAGCCCAGAACCATATTCAGAATGTATTTCAGGCAGGAGAATCAAGCCATACTTATCCGCTATCCGCTTCAGTCTCTCCAGATACTTCCACGTGCCGGGTTTATTGAAGAAGTTGATCTCACCCGGTTCCTTGTGTAAATAAGCGAATGCGTCGAGCCTGACAAGCTTCCCGCCGTGTTCGCGTAGCTTCTTTAAGGTCTTATCGAAAAAATCCCAGACCTCTTGCGATTGAGCATTTAAATCCATTTGTCCCAGATATTTACGGTTCTGCTCAACAACGGAAACAATATCATCTCTGTGGTGGGAAAAGTCGCCTAAGTCGATTTCGTTAATATCTCGCTTCGCATTCAATACATCATTCAGGATTGCTGCAATGTTCTCCGCGTGCTCGTGTGTGAGTTCTTCGATTTCTAATGCCTGTAGTAAATCGTGGGCGGTGACCTCGTGATAAACAACCTCCTGATAAAACGTATTCCAATAAGGCCGGTCGGATCCATCCGGAAAGCGTACTTTCAATATCGGAAGGCCAGGTTTTCTCATGAACAGTTTCTCGAGATGCTCTTCATGTGGTATCACGTGACCGTTAGAGTCCAGCTCACCGTGTGAACGCCAGAATTCATTCCAATCAATAAAGAAGTTCTTATATTTTGATTTGTCCCCATTCTTCAATAGATCTTGAAATTGGTGAGAGCCTACGGAAAGATGATTCAGAACGAGGTCAAACTTGAACATGACATTGAGTTCATGGAGTTCATCTAAATCTTCCCGAAAAACAAGATCATCATTGAGGTCGTAATCAATGATAGAAAAGCCGCGATCCAAATCACTATTAAAAACGGTCGGTAGAATATAGAACAAAGAAAAAACGTCTTTGAATTCCAGTCTCTTGAGCATACTTACAGTATCAGCCATGTTTCGGCCAATGCTATCGGGGTAAGCGTTAAACATTACGCCTTTCGGAAAATCTATTTTTTTTAACATAACTTCAACCTTAATAACCCCTGCTCAATTATTTATACTTATTTCGTAACCATATACTTGACCAATTTAGCAGACAAGCATTCCAACACTCATCATGCTTTCGGTACCATGCACGCATGAAAGAAATCATAATGATCTATTGCTTCAAGAATACCTTGAGCATGATCCAATCCCGCAAAATAAATCCTTTCCTGATCGACCAGCTGAGAAAGTTCTTCATTATGTCTGTTACCAACTACCACCGCTAAAGTATTGCCCCGCATCATATCTTCGTCAGCGCCAGAACCACCAGCAACAAGAATTTGCTCTAGTGGAATATCAAGACGTTGTGATGCATAGCGCAATGCCTGCCCCTTGGAAGGGTACTGTCAACTTAAGTAGATTAATAGTAATTTTAATCAAAAATGAACCTGTAACGTATTGATTCTTAGTTTAGATGAGCCAGAATTTTCAATAAAATCGCTGTAATTTAAGTTAAGTTGACAGTACCTTCCAAAGAGCATAGTTCATAATGAAACTATTAGCTTTTCAGGTATTTATGTGTTTAACAGGTTTAGTTAAAGAAGGTTCTTAAAAAGTTATTCTATGATACTCATCACTCAATTAACTCCTGGTATGGGACTGTCGATCTGAAATCCCCACACACCGGTACCACGCGAGCGCGCAATTTTCTCCAGAGCTTGATATTCGACAGGCGCACCCGGCAGTGCAACAGCCCAGCCGTGCTCTACCAGGTAGGCGCTCAGGTCTTCACCTTCATTGAAATGGGACACATTCACTCGGCACCAGCCAATGTAGCTGCCGTCTGACTTTTTCTCAATAAGTTCGCAGCGCACAAAACCCTGAACTATAAACTCAAGCGCGAGCGCGGCTCGTGAACCGCATACAACGGGCGATACATTGGTACGACAATTCCTGCTGGTTTTCGGAATATGGATGCCATACAGATGGATTGTCTTGCGCTTGATGCGCAAGGTCGCATCCTCGTTGATAAAGGCGTAGCTGGAGATTTCGCTGGCTGAAACAGATACTGTCGACAGCACTGAAATCGCCAACACGGAACACATCAATATTCTGAAAAGCTGCCGGGGCATATCGGTAGCATAAAACAAAAAAGGGGGTGAAGGGACTATTTTTAACCGGCTGTGTGCCTGGTTAATTTTTTATTCCTACCTTTTTGTATTATTTCCAGGGGTACTGTCAACTTAAGTAGATTAATAGTAATTTTAATCAAAAATAAACCTGTAACGCATTGATTCTTAGTTTAGATGAGCCAGAATTTTCAAGAAAATCGCTGTAATTTAAGTTAAGTTGACAGTACCATACGCCCAGTTCCCTCATCGAACTTCCAAAATCCAATCAATCCAAGTTTTTCATCAGCAGTCATATTATTTTCCTCCATTGTATTCATTTGATTTAAAAAAAGTTTGATGATCGAGAAACCGGACAAATCTCGCGCTTGTTATAATCCATATCTTGATTTCAAGAGAAAAAATCGATAGGTCTGAGGCTCAAATTGAGGTTCGTCCCATTACGACAAGGCCATTCTTAGGGATGTTAATGTCGATGGAGCCGTGGTAAGAATTCGGGTTGTTATTAAAGTTACCAATCCCAGTACCTCCGAACTCTTGACCGTCACTATTGAAAATCTGACTCCAGGTGCCTGTCTCGCCACGCGTCGGAACAGAGTAGCCCAGCATGTCGAAACCGGTCCAGTTTCCGACCACAATGAGAGCGGCCGCGTTCCACTTGCGTTTAAAAGCAAACCAGCCATCGCGCGGATAGTGGAGCCATTCAAATCTCGTCTCGGGCTGGATCAGTGAATCGTATGTCTGGCGAAGCTCTATAAGCTGCCGAAACATCAATTGGAACTCCGGGCCAGGGGTGATGTTTTCAAGGCTCCAGTCGAGAATGTATTCCTTGCGGGCATCGTTATAGCTTCCCTCCATAGCAAACTCATCGCCCATAAAAAAGAGTGGGATTCCAGGTACGAAGAAACTTAGCGCCGACATCATGCGCGCCTTACTCTTGGACCAATAATCACCACGCCACCCGAAGTGGGACACAGGATAGAGTTTGTACTCATTATGTGGATTGCCATCCCACCAGCACTCGTCATGATTATTGGCGTAGATCACACGGCTGTGCGGATGCGGGTAATTACCGCCATTAATGGCATAAGCCAAGGCGTCCTCGCCCCCCTGCGAAAAGGGATCAAGTACCCTTTCGATCTCGCTGCGGAAGTTAAGCCAACCTGCGTCGAATCCGACATGGTCCATCATCCAGCGGTTATAGCTGTTGGTTCGGTCGTCCCAATGTTCACAAATAAGGATCTTCTCGGGGTAAGTGGCCTTGAGACCCTGCACGAGTCGTCGCAATACTTGGGCGCCGCTATTGGCACCTGATCCACCATTCTTATTTACGATTTGCGAAGTAAAATCGAATCTGAGCCCGTCGAAGTGAAGTTCATCAAAATAATAATTGCAGGCATCCTCGATGTACTTCTGAACCTCCAATCGGGCCCAATTTGGGGCCATACCGAATGAGCCGCCGGCCTGATTTGAGGCCTCCTCACCGCTGAAGTAGATATTCTGCGTGGTCGAGTCGAAGTTCCAGAGTGGCCCTGAGTCTCCGGCAGTTCCAAAATGGTTGAAAACAACATCTGCAATTACCGAAATGCCTCGGCCATGTGCATCGTTGATGAACGCTTTGAGATCGTCGTAGGAGCTGCCGTCGCCTCTAACTCCCCCATATGACGACTCGATCGCAAAATAAGTGACCGAGGAATAACCGATGTAGTTGTCGCCGTTAAACTCGTTTATAGGCAAAAGCTCGATCGTATTAACCCCAATTGATTGAATGTAATCCAACTTCTTCCTCAATTGAATAAAATCTCCCTTCCTAGTTGGTCCCCAAGTAAAGTGATAATTGTTGCCAGCTGAATCCAGCCAATCCTGATCCCCGCGCCCGACATATCCACCTTGAAACAGTTGGTAAATCACCATCTGTCCAAGAGTAGGTGGGCGATGATCAGTGTCCGTCCACTGAAAGTTTTCGGTGTCCTTATAGATGGAGTAGGATTCGCTATGATTTAAAGCGCGAGCGTATGGGTCTACGCGATACCGCGTCTCACCATTTTCGATCACGATCTTCAGCCAATACCCATCACCATCCTGCAAGACAGCTATTCCTTGCGGCACTTCCCAATATCCGGACAACGTATGACCGCGACAAGTGACCGTCGTTGGCTGGAGAACGACGGGTATTGGAAAGGATTGCCGATCCTGTGTTACGAGTTCGACGCTGCGGGCGTTTGGAGCCCAGATCTGTATTCTGTTCATTTGTTGTAAACTAAGCCTAAATCTAGATATTAATGATTGATATAATCACACTGCTGTCCCGTTAAGGACAAAATAAGTAGGTCTGATAACCCCTTTGTTTTGGTACAATGAAATCACGACAAGTCATTGTAAACAAAAAAGGAAATCAGACCATGAGCCACAATAATACTGTATTTTCACAATTACTGAAACTGATACCGAGACATGAATTTGAGACCCTTGCAAAACAACATCATAGCGGTCGTTCTTTTAGAACGGCGACCCGTTGGTCACAGTTCGTAACGATGGCAATGGCGCAATTAGCAGGTCGCAATAGCTTACGAGGGTACTGTCAACTTGCACTCTCAAGCTCCCGAGAATAAGCTCATAGCATGAATGAACTGCTAACTATTTATAAGGGCTATCGCTTTCCCGCAGAAGTCATTAGCCATGCCGTATGGCTTTACCATCGATTTACCCTGAGCTTTCGAGATATTGAAGAAATTCTCTTCAGCCGGGGCATTGATGTCACCTTTGAATCGATTCGTCAATGGTGCCTGAAATTAGCACCGAGCTATTCAAAGCGAAGGAAGCAGAAACCAAACAGAGGAACTCCGGGTGTGCCTGGCGAATTGTTAATTATCGCCTGAACACCGCCACTTAACCAGTCTTGTCCCCGAGGGTAATTTTACCTACTCTACCCTCTCATGAAGAACCTGCTATTACTGCTTGCACATTTGTTGACCACACTTGCCAAACTGCTTGGACCGGGCGGGGCCAGGGCTATTGTCGCCGACAGCCTTCTTATGAAACAGCAACTCCTGATCATTAATCGGTCTCGGCAACGTGCACCCAATCTGACTCCTATCGACCGAATACTACTCGGCTTCTGGTCGCTATTTCTCAATCCACACCACATTCAGCGAGCAGCGGTCATTCTCAGGCCATCAACACTTTTGAAATTTCACGACATGCTCAAGAAACGCAAATATCGATTGCTGTATACCGCGCGCAAAACAGGAAAGCCGGGACCCAAAGGTCCTTCACAAGTACTCATAGATGCCATCATCGAATTGAAAAGGCGTAACACGCGGTTTGGCTGTCCCCGGATAGCGCAGGAGATCAACAAAGCATTTGGAGTAGACATCGATAAAGATGTTGTCCGGCGCGTACTTGAAAAGCACTACCGACCAGGACCCGATTCCGGTCACGGCCCTTCCTGGCTGACTTTTATCGGCCATCAGAAAGACAGTCTCTGGAGCATCGATCTTTTTCGTTGTGAATCCATTTTACTCAACACCCACTGGGTGCTCGTGGTCATGGACCAGTTCACTCGGCGCATCATCGGCTTTGGCGTACACGCTGGTCATGTCAACGGTGTAGCCTTGTGTCGAATGTTCAATAAAGCTATCTCAACAAACAGCATTCCGAAACATCTCAGCTCTGACAATGATCCGCTATTCCTGTATCACCAATGGCAAGCGAATTTGAGGATTCTTGGTGTAGATGAGATCAAGACCGTCCCGTATACGCCTCTATCGCATC
>CAVWAI010000038.1:0-5061 GCA_963752725.1 uncultured Gammaproteobacteria bacterium | reverse complement strand
GGCGATCAGCAGCGGCGTCTCATAGTAATTAAACAGACCCCAGCCCTGCTGGTTTGCAAACGTCGCCATACCCACCGCAGCCGCAGGAAATAACAGGCGGAGAATCAACGTATTTAAAACAACCAGTGCCAGATTATTCCCCCATCGCAGTAACTTTGGAATGATCAGTTGCCTTCTGGGAGCAATTAATTCCCACAGCGCCATCAGCAGAAATATGCCCAGGAAAAAACTCAGGCGTATAATCTTTTCGTACTCTGTAATCAATGTATCGATGTCCATAAAATCAAGTTTATCAGTGATTATCTATAGAATGGACATGTTTTTTGTCCCGCTTAATTATTAGCTATTGAAAAGCCAGGCGGATGCTGAGAGCGCCACGCCAGCAAATAACTATGAATTAGCTCGATTTACGCCTTGTATTGAGCCAATCAGAGCAGGATAATTCACCCTTCTGAAATATTAATCCTGATACAGCACATAGACAGTCCATTGTTACACCTACAAATCCCCGAAAAACAGAGCAAGACCTACTGGAACAGACTTTATGGCAGTTCGCTAGCCTTAGCGATCGTCGAAGCCTCGAGCGCCCATACTAATGGTCCGGTAGTCGTCATCGTCGAAGATGTCACCCATGCTGACGTGTTAACCAAAGAGATCGAGTTTTACAAAGATGATAAACAGACCATCTTTCATCTGCCCGACTGGGAAACGCTGCCTTACGATATCTTCTCGCCGCATCAGGATATCATCGCAGAACGGCTGACCACCTTACACGCCCTACAGAATATCCGTGGCGGTGACATTTTAATCATCCCGCTAAACACGCTGGCACAACGATTAGCACCACGCAGTTATATCCAGGGCAATGTTTTAAGCCTGAAGATCAATCAGCAACTTGATATCGAAAACTTTCGCCGTGAACTGGAAGCCAGCGGATATTCCAATGTCAGCGAAGTCATGGAACATGGCGAGTTTGCCATCCGCGGCTCGATCGTTGATCTTTTTCCCGCCGGCTCGACCATCCCCTATCGTATCGATCTGTTTGATAATGAGATAGAAAGTATCCGCTGCTTTGATCCGCAGAGCCAACGTTCCGATAACAAGGTCGAAAGGGTCGAATTATTACCGGCACGCGAATTTCCGACCGATGAGCCGGGCATAAAGAAATTTCGCCAGCGTTACCGTGAGATGTTATCCGGTGATCCATTAAACAGCATCATCTATAAAAGTGTCAGTGATGGCATCATGCCTTCTGGCATCGAATATTATCTGCCGGTTTTTTATGATGAAAATACGCTCGACACACTGTTTGATTATTTACCGAAATCATCACTCTACATCGCACCACACGAACTAGATCATCAGCTGGAAACATTTGAAGCCGAAGTTAAAGAACGTTACGAACAACGACGTCATGACATCGAACGCCCTATCCTGTCACCTGAATACCTGTACCAGTCGACCAGTGAGATAAGCCAGACTTTAGAACACACCAGCATCATCTACACATCGATAAATAAAAATATCGATGAGCAGTACAACGCAAAAGTTAAAACGCCGCCGGATCTTATCTTACAGACGCGACTCGACGAACCGGCGCAGGCACTGCAGACCTTCATCAGCAGTCATCAGGGACGTATTTTATTTGTTGCCGAAACCAGTGGTCGCCGCGAAGTATTAACCGAACTGTTACGCAGCCATCACATCCACCCAAGGGGATGCAAATCATGGCATGAATTTATTTCCTGCGACGACACCATCTGCATTACGGTGTCAGAGATCACCCATGGTCTGGTGCTGCTCGATGACAATATCGCGGTTATTACCGAATCGCAGATCTATGGTCAGCGTGCCATTCAAAAACGGCGCAGAAAAAAACGTGGCGCCGACAGTGATGCCGTCGTACAGAACCTCACCGACTTAACCATCGGTGCGCCTGTCGTGCATATCGATCATGGTGTCGGCCGATACCTTGGCCTGGAAAAACTCAGCGGTGATGGTTATGACGCTGAATTTCTCCTGCTCGAGTATGCCAGTAATGATAAATTATATGTTCCGGTATCCTCACTGCATCTGATCAGCCGTTACACCGGCGCCTCAGCAGAAAACGCACCGCTACATAAGCTGGGTTCTGATCAATGGTCTAAAGCCAGGAAGAAAGCCGCCAAACAGGCACGCGATGTTGCCGCCGAGTTACTCGATATCCATGCCCGCCGCGCCGCCATACAGGGTCGTTCATATCATGTCGATGAAAATGAATACGCCAGTTTCTGCAATGGTTTTCCTTTTGAAGAAACGCCGGATCAGGAAGCCACCATCAATGCCGTGCTGGATGATCTGCGCAGCCCACAACCGATGGATCGCGTTGTTTGCGGCGATGTGGGTTTTGGTAAAACAGAAGTTGCCATGCGCGCAGCATTTGCCGTTGCCAACACCGGCAAACAGGTCGCCATTCTGGTACCG
Source organism: uncultured Gammaproteobacteria bacterium (assembly GCA_963752725.1). Lineage (GTDB taxonomy): Bacteria > Pseudomonadota > Gammaproteobacteria > SZUA-229 > SZUA-229. The sequence continues at coordinate 2,598 of CAVWAI010000038.1, read as the reverse complement.
ACAACGTTATTAGCACAGCAGCATTTTCAAAACTTTACCGATCGTTTTGCAGACTGGCCGATCAAAGTTGCCAGCCTGTCACGTTTTAACACGCCGAAAAAACAGAAAGAAATTCTCGACAATGTCGCCAATGGCAAAGTCGATATCGTTGTCGGCACCCATAAGCTTTTACAGAAGAGCGTCAAGTTTGCCGACCTGGGTCTGATCATCGTTGATGAAGAACACCGCTTTGGCGTCAGACATAAAGAACATGTTAAATCACTGCGTGCAGAGATCGATATATTAACGCTGACCGCCACCCCTATTCCAAGAACATTGAATATGTCGCTGGCGGGGATTCGTGATCTCTCTATCATCTCTACACCACCGCTGCAGCGACATTCGATCAATACCTTTGTTACCCAGTGGAATGACGCGCTGATTACTGAAGCCTGTCAGCGTGAATTAAAACGTGGCGGGCAAATTTATGTTTTGCATAACGAAGTCAAAACCATCGAAAAAATAACCCACGATATACAGGCATTGATTCCAGAAGCCCGTGTTGAATTTGCCCACGGCCAGATGCCGGAAAAACAACTGGAACAGGTGATGCTGGATTTCTATCATCAGCGTTTTAATATCCTGGTGGCCACCACCATTATCGAAAGCGGTATCGATGTACCGACAGCAAACACCATCATCATCAACAAGGCTGACCGTTTAGGCCTGGCGCAACTTCACCAGATCCGTGGTCGTGTCGGCCGCTCGCACCACCGTGCGTACGCTTACCTGTTAACGCCGCCAGAATCGTTGATGACCGAAGATGCGAAGAAACGTCTTGCCGCCATCGAATCACTGGAAGACCTGGGCGTCGGTTTTACCCTGGCCACACACGACCTTGAAATCCGTGGCGCCGGTGAACTGCTGGGTGAAAGCCAGAGTGGTCAGATCTCAGAAGTGGGCTTTACCCTCTACAGTGAATTGTTAGAACGTGCCGTCAATGCATTAAAACAGGGCAAGGTTCCTGACCCCGATGAACCGTTACATTCCGGTATAGAAATCGATCTTGGTATACCCGCATTGATTCCCGATGATTATGTTTATGATATCCATCAACGCCTGATGCTTTACAAACGCATCTCCAATGCAAAAGATCAGGAAACGCTGGATGACATCCGCGTTGAACTGATCGATCGTTTTGGCCTATTACCGGATTATCTTAAAAACCTGTTCGCGGTCACCGAGATCAAACACGCTGCGCAAAATATCGGCATCAACAAAATCGAAGCCACCGACAGCATCATCAAAATTAAATTTGACGAACATCCAAATATCAACCCGATGAAGTTGATCGAAATGATACAAACACAGTCGAAGCTCTATCACTTTGATGGCAAACAGACATTTCGAATACTTGAATCTGCCGAAGAAACAGGACAGCGCGCAAAACAGATCTATGATGTAATAGACGCACTCTCGATACAGGAAGCAGCTTAAACATACTGGTAAAAGACAGGCACACACTGAGCATGATAATGAAAATACTAACTACAATAGTTTTACTTTTTTTAACAGTCAATTTCCCCGCTGCTGAAGAAAAAGACACCGCAGACCAGATGCAGAAATACGATATTGAAATCATTATTTTCGAAGATGCTCATGCGCGTTATATTAACAGTGAGACCTGGCAGCAAGATGCTCCTGATGATACCGAGTCTTTAATCGATAATGCTACAAGCAATAAAGCCACCGATAATCTGGACAAGCTCAGTCTAAGTGAGATCAATGCAGGCTCGTACAAATCTCTGAAACCTAAAATCCTCCGCAGTGAGTACAAGAGGATAAATGGTTCATCAGAATACAATGTACTGTTATACAGTGCATGGCGACAAACCGGTTTAGATGAGAGCAAGGCATTTGATATTGATATCGATGAACTTGTTAATCTCCATAACAACAAATCACAAAATGCTATTCATGGACACTTGAAAGTCGTACTCGCCAGGTATTTACATTTTTATGGTGATCTAGACTATCAACGACCAATCGATAAGAGTGTGGTAAACACAGATACTATCGATGCCAGTGTGGATGCATCAGCACAGACCACAGAAACAGATCTGATCAGTAAGCAGTCCTACCCCATGCAGATCCACCGCCGCATGCGCAGCAAGGAACTACACTACATCGATCACCCTTTAGTGGGCATATTAGTACAGATAAATCCGACTGAAAAAGCCGAAAAAGAAGAAACAATAAAGCAGTAAGAAAAATCTCTGACAAGATTATCAGAGACGAAGACTTCGATTAAAAATCAGATTACAGTTATCTGACAGGTAAACGACGATCGACACCGGATCGACGACCTAAGATATCACTAAACCGAGTAGTACCCCGGCGATCATCCTTCTCTCTACGATCATTGACTCGTCGTTCAGGACCATTATATTTATTATTGTCATTGCCCATTACAAAAAACCCCTGTTCATTTCTTATTATTATTCTTTAATTTAAAGTGATAATAGATTATTTAAGAAATATTACAGCATATTTCATGCCAAATAATTTAAAAGACTTTAATATCAAGAATATAGCTTTTTAGAAAGAAAAAAGGAACTT
>CAVWAI010000037.1:0-84216 GCA_963752725.1 uncultured Gammaproteobacteria bacterium | reverse complement strand
GACTGATGCCTTCAGCTGTTTTTTCTTTTACGGATATTTTTTCTTTTTCTGACATATTCTGACCCCTGTTCAACAATAATTGAACTCTATTTGTACTACAGGCAAAGATCATTAATCAAGCTTTATATAACAACTCAAAGGGACACCCTTTAGATTTGTTTTAGATTTTGGATTGAACTTTATTTAACGTACTGCTCTCTGTTCTTATCGGTCAAGGATTTTAAAAAACTCACGATATCGCTGACCTGCTGATCGCTGAGCTCTTCATCAAGTTGCAGCCTGGCCATCTCGCGCACTGCTTCTTCAAGCGTGCTGATCTTTCCGTCATGGAAATACGGCGCCGTCAGCGCCACGTTACGCAGCGGTGCGACTTTAAAAAACATGCGATCAGCTTCATCTTTAGTCAGCGCATACATTCCCTGGTCAGTCTGATTTTCATAGGCATGCTCTTTACCCAGCCGCTCAGAACTTTCGCCGCCAAGCAGCTTGCCATCGTGGCAGGATTTACAATCAATATCCAGAAAGGCCTTTAAGCCACGCTGCTCAACATCGTTTAATGCGGCAGCATCACCATTCAAAAAGTCATCAAAACGGCTCGGTGTGATCAAAGTACGTTCAAAAGCGGCGATGGCCTCGGCGATATTTTGGTAGCTGATCGCCGGTTTTTCGCCGGGGAAAGCTTTTGCAAACGCATCCTGATATTCAGTAATTGCCGCTATTTTTTGCTCCACTGTTGTTTCGTCGGGCATACCCATTTCGATCGGATTAAGGATCGGTCCTTTGGCCTGTTCGACCAGGTCTTCTGCACGACCATCCCAGAACAGGTTGTCCTGCCAGCCGGCATTTAATACTGTCGGACTGTTACGTGTGCCTTGTTCACCTCTGGCGCCTGGCGAAGTCGGCAGATTGTCTACCCCGGCGAAACCATCTTCAAGAAGATGGCAGGAAGCACATGCCTGGGTGTCATTGATCGACAGGCGCTTTTCGAAATATAGTTTTTCACCAAGAGCGATACGCTCAGGTGTGTCATCCTCTGATCCTGGCATAGTCTGCGGCAACGGCGAAAGAAAACGGTTTGCTCGAGACATCAATAGATCGACATCAGCAGCAAAAACATTGACTGTCACCAGCAACAGGCCGGTAGCTAATAAGCGGATATTATTTTCAACTTTCATGGTTATTACTACTCTCTCGCCACTGTTTTCTAGCTATCGCTTATTCATCTGCAAAATCACAAACCCAGCTTTTCTGCGACAAAGTCTGCATCCTTATCACCACGGCCAGAAAGATTAACCAGTATCGTCTGATCGTTCGACATGGTTGCTGCAGTGCGCATGGCATAAGCGATGGCATGCGCACTTTCCAGCGCAGGGATAATACCTTCCAGCCGGGACATGACCATGAATGCATCAAGACACTCTTTATCATCTGCCGTTTCATACTGCACGCGCTCTATATCTTTCAGGTAACAATGCTGCGGGCCGACCCCGGGGTAATCCAGTCCCGAAGCAATGGAGTAAACAGGCAGTGGATTACCTTCGCTATCCTGCAGGTTGTAACACTCGAAACCGTGTAATCGCCCCCTTGCTACCAAGGGTGAGCGTGGCCGCATGCTCACCAGTGTCCAGCCCCTTTCCAGCCGGTTCTATGCCGACCAGCTTTACCTCTTCGTCATTTAAGAAGGCGGTAAACAGGCCTATGGCGTTGGAGCCACCGCCAACACAGGCGGTTATTATATCGGGCAGCTTGCCCTGTTTTTCTAAAAACTGCTCACGGGCCTCACGGCCTACAATACTTTGAAAATCACGAACCATCTTGGGGAATGGGTGCGGCCCGACGACCGAACCAATGGCATAGAGGGAATTCACCGGATCCTTCAGGTATTCTTCAAAGGCGCTATCCACTGCGTCTTTCAATGTACGGGTGCCGCGTGTAACCGGCACCAGTTTGCAGCCGAGAATTTTCATCTTGGTGACATTCGGGTGTTCTTTTTCGATATCGATCTCACCCATATGGATCTCACAGTCGATGCCGACCAGTGCGCAGGCGGTTGCCAGCGCCACCCCGTGCTGCCCCGCGCCGGTTTCTGCCAGCACCTTGGTCTTGCCCATGTGTTTCGCCAGCAGCGCTTCGCCCAGGCAGTGATTGATCTTATGTGCACCGGTATGGTTAAGGTCTTCACGTTTGAAAAAGATACGTGCACCGCCGCATTTTTCTGTCAACCGGCTGGCAAAGTAGATAGGGCTTGGCCGCCCGGTATAGTCTGCATTGAGCTCGGCCAGTTCCTGCTTAAATGCCTCGGTTTGGCTAACTTCATCATAGGCATCATTGATCTCATCCATGATCTGCTTCAATTCTGGCGGTATCACCTGGCCGCCATATTCACCAAAATAACCATTCTCATCCGGCATCGGCGCAAAATCGATCGACATAATATCCCCTGAATTTAAGTAGTTCTAACAGATAACAAAGATGATAACGCAATTGAAAAAATATTGAAGCACGAGTTTTCTCGTCTGAATAATTTACACTAACAGAATAAATACTAACGAATTATTTTTCGATAAGCGAACATCGAAATAAAAACCCATACAACCGTTCTTAAACTCATAGCAACAACAGTACGAACCTCGTAGGGCTCACCATTGATCACGACTATTCCAAACACCGCAAAAACAATAATTGTCGCTAGAGCAATACAAATAGAGAGCCAAACTGCCCAGCGTTTTTGCATCCATAAACCGGCACCGGTGATGATATATATAAACCCTGCTAAAAAATTGAACCAGACCACAAACGGCACATAGTTCCCGGCCGCCTGCCGGTCTTGACCATCAATAAACAGAACAGAACCGCCTGACTTGATGGTAAGCAGGCCAAACAATACTGCAATGGCCGTAATCACCCAAAAGCCTATGGAACGATTTAATCTCATGGACATAACGCTTTCACCTTTTAAATACCAAATAGATGCATTACTTAAATCAGCTGTCTATCAATAAATGACCGAAATAAGAAAATATACCTAGCGATATTCCTGTTAAGAACTGAGCATGAACCAGGTAAGAAAATTTCTTCAGCTCTTTAGGCGTATAACGCCAGGTAAGAAACAGGCCGAATAAGCCCTGCCAAACAACCAGCACCAAAACAGCCTGGAAGAATAAGATCTCCATTGGCACACCCATCAGCGCGATATGCAGCAGGATAATCGCAACGCTTGCGATACCGACATAAACATGTGTCCTGTTTAAAAAACAGAGTAACTGCTGAAAAACTGACGCTGCTGCCGGCGGCGAGTAGTCCGGCAGGATGCGCTTTGCAAACTCGCCTTTGCCCATCAACAGTTTCAACAGGGTGCGCGCGTAGATAAATAGCAGCAGCCACAGACCAACTTCACCGAAGACCTCACCTATCTCGCTGAGAAACGTTTCACGCTCAGCTACCGGCGGATAGACATTGTAGGCATAAATAAAATATGCCACCGAAGCCAACAGTACTATTGCCGTATAAAATAAAATACCCTTTATGCTTTTGATCACCATGATTCATATTCTCACATGTGCACCATATAAAAAAGCGGCAACCAGATTACTCCAGTTGCCGCTTTTTTATCCAGGTAACACGGGACCTATTGAGAAAGAAGATCTTCCACAAGCCGAATAGCCTCTGGCGAGGTCCACTCCTCGGTGCCAACAATGCGACTGATAACTTTACCGTTACGATCGATCAGAAAACTTGTAGGCATGTCGGATACTTTATACAGGTCACTCACTTTACTTTCAGGATCCAGCAAGATAGGAAAGCTTAAATCGAGTATTTTTGAAAATGTTTCTATCCGTCCACGAGATCCTTCATCGACAGAGACAGCAGCAATCACAAAACCCTGGTCTTTATATCTCTGCCACAAGGTTTCCATGCCCGGCATTTCAGCACGGCATGGCATGCACCAGGTGGCCCAGAAATTAAGCAAGACGACTTTGCCCTTGTAGTCTGCCAGGCCGGTATTTCCACCACGCAAATTTTCTGAGACAAAATCGGGAGCATCATGTCGCGCTACTTCAGGCACAACAAATAAATCAGCCAGCGGCGCAGATGCCTGAACGGCTCCACTCACTATCAATAACAGCGAAAAAACAATTATGTTTCTCATATAACTTTCTTACTAACGTGCCCTCTCGGACAGATAACCCAGTATCGTTTCAGTTTCCTGCTCACTCAGTTGCGGCACTCCAGCTTGCTGCATTCGCTGCTGCATGGTACTGATTATTAATTTCCACTGCTGTGCTTTTAACATGCCAGGCTCAGGAAGCTGATGACACAATGCGCAGCGAGTAACAAACAGGTCTTTCGCTTCACCTACGTCTTCAGATGGTGCCTGTAGCGCACTCTCTTTAAGATAAGCCAGCACCTGCTGTTTCTCATCTTCACTTATTACGGACACACCACGCTGCTTCATTATCACCTGCATGACATCAAGCAGCATCTCCCACTGGTTCGCCGTACGCCTGGTTTTTTTCGGCAGCTTATGACAGTTACTGCAGCGACTCTGAAAAACCTGCTTGCCTTCATCAATAGAGTCCTCTGTAACGACTACTTCAGAAACAGGTTTCTCATCGGCATGCGTGACCAGTAGAGGAGCCGCTGTTAATATCAGGCAGAAAAATAAAAATAGAACCGTTTTCATTGTAGTGCCTGCAGTGTTTCTACCAGTTTTACACTGTCCTTATAATCCTCATTCATCCTGACAATGTTTCCAGCACTGTCGATAACAACAGTCGTACCCATGGAAGCCTGATATAAACTCAACAATGCCTGATTTGTATCGACCAGGGTTTCAATATCCTCATACTTGTTAGATACTTGTGCAACGCGAGAGGCTGCAACCGAACCACTGACAAAATCGACGAGAAAAAACTGGACCGTGGGAAACTGCGGCATGACTTCAGCACGCATATGACTCATGTGGGTTTCGCAGATGGGACACCACATGGTGAAATAAAGCACCACCCCTGTAGATCTTGTAAGCTCATCATATAAACCACGACTGTTACCGAGTGTATCTAACACCGAAAAGTCAGGCGATATCTGCCCCACTTGTGTACCGCTCGTACCCGCTTCAACAGTCTGTCGAATATCATCGCCGGAAGGCAGGAGGTCATCGGTTATCCCATCACACCCTGACAGGCCAAGTGATACGCTAAGCAACGCGATGCTCATCATCAATCTAACGGAAAACATGGCTAACCCCCAGCGTCACGATATCAGTAACGGGAAAATTCTGGCCCTGGCCATCTTCGGGAAATGCATGACTGATGTTGAGCTTATAAACCCAGTCACGATTCATCGTAGAGTAAGCAAATATCAGACCGACGGAATTTTTTTCAATCTCGCTGCCGGCATATGGCCGACCATCGTAACTTACTTCATCTTCCTGCAGACGCGAATAGGAAAGGCTAAAAGTCATGGTATCCATATTATCGAGGAAGTGTGTATATCCAAAAGTCGCAGTGCCCAACATCCTGTCTCCCAGCTCCTTTTTATACGGCTCAACCGGCTTACCGTATTCGGTGTTCACATCTCTTTCAAGGTATTTGCCATAAGAAAACAGCAGTGAAGCATTCCATGGATAGATGGTTTTATCGAGCAGGATGTTGCCGTCAAGACGGTAGAATCCTCGCCCGGTAATATCAAAATTGTTTGCCACATCATCATAGGGCGAGATACCCGTCGGCACGGTCAGGGCAACACCGAAATAAGCCGCCGGGATCAGGTCTCTCCAGTCACGCACTTTCCAGATACACTTGATGCCGTCGAAGGCCTCATAGGTCAGGCCAAGTGTCATATCTCCCAGGCCATTGGTATTGGATGACAGACCGGAATACTGGTTACTGTTCCACACATAGGGTGCGACGATGGCCGCCTGCCAGCGTGAAGCCAGCCGATGCGCATAACCCAGGTTTAGACGATACTGATTCAGATCATCGCCCGGCTGGTCATTGTGATAGACACCATCACCATCCCAATAACCATCATAGCTCTCTATGTCAAAGGCAATATTAACCATCGATTTGGAGAACTTGGGCAGGACCAGTGAAGTGGCTGAACCACCGCCACAACAGGAGGCAGACCATGCGGACGAACTGAACAACAAAGCGGCCCCCAGCAGGAGGCCACAGGGCAGCTGCGTCGATACGCAGTGCCCGGAGTTGGCTTTTTTCACAATAACAGCCTACATCATAGCTGCTGTGACAGGCGTAACAGTGAAGGTATTAAAATCATTAACACCGGGATCTACTGCTTTACCATCAGTCGTTTTCACTTCATCAATAACAGTGTCGTCAACCGTTAACCTGACCCTGATCTCATCCTTCTCATCTAGATTTTCGGTCAAGTCCAGTCCGTTTGCAGTCCACATGCCATCGCCATCGTGCGATGCGTCTTTCCAGGTAGCGCCATCATCAGCAGACATCTGAACTGTCACATCAGCAAGTATGTTTCCACTAAGTTCACTGCCAACAAATACAGCAGGGAAACTCATCATGGTTTCCTGAGCAACAACAAAGACGGTGAATTGGTCAGCACCAGGTTTAGCGTCCAGATTATCTTTGAAAATAGTATATACACGACTAGCCAGCAAACCGTCCATATTGGTTACTTTATCCTCGACGCCTTTAAGCCTGACCAGGGGAGTATCGGCATCAGGCATCATCATTACGCCAGGGTAAAAGTGGACAGTTTCATCCTCTACTGTAACAGCCAAATCCCAGGTACCCATGGATGCACCTTCCATCATAGATGGCATCAGATAATAGATCGTAACGGTATATTCTCCGCCACCAATATCCGTTATATCTGTAAGCGGCGTAGTGTGCTCATGCGACACCATGTGCATTATCGGCATTACCATGGGGTTAAGGCCGGCCGCCGGGCTATCGTCACTGCGATTGGTGATCTTTATTGTAAACATACTTTTTCCAGCCATGGCAGGCATCATGCCTGGTACATATTCGATACGATAAGTGCTGGTCAGATCCATCTCGCTATTGCTGCTAGTCTGAAAAGCAAGCAAAGAATTTGTGCTGCGTTTCAGCATATCATCCGGAAGCGTTACAGATCCTATCGCAGGGTCAGTAGATTCTATGACGACATCACCATCAGCATCTTGCCCATCCAGATTACCATTGGACAAATCCTGTGCCAGGGCTGTGAACATTTTAAACTGGTCATTTTGAGATAGACCCATACCTTTAGCTAACTGGCTGAAAGCTGCCGCACGTAAGCCGGCAAGTTTAGCTTCATCACTGGCATCAACAGCTACAACCGTTGCGTCGACAGGGGTAACCGAAACATCCGGTTTATAACCAAATCCAGCAAAAAATGCTGTCTCTGCCTCAGTCAGGGATTTACCATGATTCATCACAAGATCTGCAACGATAGTTGATCCTGGTGTTACAGATACACTGTCACCATTGCTTAATGTATTCGCCGCTACATAAGCCATCATCTCAGCAGCAACACCGTCATTACCTGTTGCTTCATCAATAAATGCACCACCCGCAGATTTAACAATTAAATCCTTAGTAAGACTGCCACCAGGTATGACCAAATCTGTGTAATTACCAGCAGCATCTGTTTTTTCAGTCTCAGCTACAAGCAAACCATCGACATCAACAACGCTGACATCCGCGCCACTAACAGGTGCAGCAACAATCGTACCGCTTACAGTAGCATCGGCAGGGGCAGCGCTATTGGAACTACCGCATCCTGATAACAGTGTCAGAGAACAACTTACTGCTAGCGCTAGTGGCGCAAATTTCAATACTGACTTAACAACCGATATTTGTTTCATACTTTCTCCACAACTTTTTATTTAACTTAGTGGAGAGTTAGAGCAAAAAACGTGCCAATCGACCAGCCGAGAAAAATCAACGAGTTGTAAAAGCGCACCATTTAAAAGTGTGTGAGATAACACAGCCTGTAGAATTTTTTTACAGAATTACTCGCATAAAAAAATATTGCGTGACAATGAATAGCAATACATTTTTGGAAAAAATAAAAACCATACTGTCTCGATCTTTTAGATTCATCAGGGAAAAGTATTAATGTTTAAAACGTATATTGTGCACCCAGGGTGAACAACAGGTCAGCTTCCAGTTGCGGACCATTAAGATCCTGATAAACCGGAGCACCAATCTCGAAAGCCAGGCGCAGATCATTTAAACCATGTGCAACATAGTTAATGCCGATCAAAGCATCGATGCGAGTACCGCCACGCAGATCAGGATTTTTTGTAGGCACCGTCGGCATCACAGCCAGCTTATTATCTGTACCATCAATGTTTTCCCAGTCCTGTGCATTTAGCCGAGCTGACAGACTAAAGCTGTGATTTAACTGTCGTGCGGCCCACGCAGACATATTCAATTTATTGCCCAGCGTATAACCGTTATCATTTTCTCCGGTACGGATCGTGTATAAACCCTGCGCACCCCATGACCAGTGCGAATACAGACTGATATAAGTTAACCCCGGTGTAATATCGTAAGTACCGGAACCGAGCTGCATGGGGTAAGGCAGCTGTACCGGCACTCCCATCGACACAGGGATAACATCCTTTTCATCAATCGATCCTGTCGGCAGGTTTAAAGCGAGATTAAATAACAGATTGCTGTTATCCGATTTTGTTAATTGGTAAACGCCTGCAAGTGTTATATCTCCAAGGCCATCTGACTCGGTGGTAAATTCAGCGCTATTCACATTGATACGATGATTCATGGAAAGTGCAAGTACTGGCACCATCAGCGATAATGTCAGTCGCTCGCTCGGGGCATACATCACGCCAAACATGTGCATCGCCATATCCATACTTAATGGACTGACCATATAGCCGGGTAATGGTGTCGGTACGCTATCTGTACCGGTGCGATTACCCTCCATTTCCATTTTCATGAATCGATAGGAAAGCATGATTTCATCTTCACCCATGACATGATCACCCATCACTCCAATCGGTGCATGGCTGTCGGGCCTGGCGTGCACATGCTCTGCGTTCGCAGTGTTCATGGCGCTGTGTATCATCAAAAGAGAAATACCCGAAAGTATTATTAAATTATTTTGATTTAAATATTTCATAGTCTTTTTTATAAAAATTATTCTGCGTTTAATAATAAATTCATTCGTGGTTTGCCAATCAAAGAATGGGATTAAGCTATTTCAGCCAGCACCTGCTCTAACATATGGATAGCCTGGCCGTGATAACCGCCGCCGAACATATTCAGATGATTAATGATGTGATAAATATTGTAGAAGGTCTTACGCACCGCAAAACCGTCATCCAGCGGAAAAGCATTCTGGTAGCTGTCATAAAAGTCCGGACCAAAACCTCCGAATACATACGTCATGGCAAGATCCGCTTCCCTGTCACCATAATAAAATGCAGGATCGAATATGACCGGTGTGCCGTCTTTTAATCCCGCAGCATTACCGCCCCATAGATCGCCATGCAGCATGGACGGCTTTATTTCTCGCCCGGTAAAAAGTGCTGGCATTTCAATCAGCAGCTTTTCACCCAGAGACTGCAGCTCACCGCCATAACCCTTCTTCGCAGCGAGTTGTAACTGATAACCTAAGCGCCGCTCTCGCCAGAAATTCAGCCAGTTATCCATCCAGGCATTAGGTTGATGCGTAGCACCGATGGTGTTATCGATATCCCAGCCAAATTGATCAGCGGTCACGCGATGTAATGCGGCAAGCTGCTCACCCAGGGTCACCTGATCGGCACGTCCACTCATCTCCAGATATTCCATCACGATATAACTTTGTTCCTGGTCATCACCAAAACATAAGGCCTGAGGCACTTTTAGCGTATTACTTGATGCCAACGCCTGCAGGCCCCTGGCTTCAGCTTCGAACATATCCTGTCGCCCGGTATGATTGGTTTTAACAAAATATTGTTTACCATCATCGCCCGTTAACAGATAGGCGGCATTGATACTGCCGCCAGACAAACTCTGTTGCTGCTTCACTGAAAAATTACGCCCGCTTGTCTGCTCGATGTGTCGGGCGATGACTTGCCATTGTTTCATATGTTTCTCTTATATAACTTTTTATCTCAACAAACGATGATTGCCGTTAGCTATAATCTTAAACGATTGTTTAAATCCCTAAGTAATTGTTAATTTTTAATAAAAAACACGGGGTTTTACACAAGCAATTTACAAGACTCTAATATACTAACAATTATTTTAAAAAAAACCGTTTATCAACACGGTGAAAGCAACAGACTAAACACAACCTATTGATATAACTATATTTATTTTTAATGGTTAATAATCAGCCAATCTAATAAAAACGCTATTTTTATAGTAAAAAACAGACTGATTATTTTTCTTTTCCACAAAGTTATCCACAGAAATTGTGTGTAACTCCTCTTTTACATAGAATTTTAATGACTTACACACCTTAAGCTAGAACAATTATTAAGTATTCACACTAAATAAAAAATCTGAACACCCTGGTGAGACGAACTTATACACAATCCCTGAACCATATTTTTTTTTATTGGTCAAGCCTATTTTTCAGCCTATTATAATAGACAGAGTTCTCGCAACCCATTGTTAGATATGTTTATTTTTTTGTAACATTTTTTTAATAAATATTACAAAAAAAAGACTAGTTAAAATTATTTTTTTCTGCTAGCCATTATTTCCACAGAGTTATCCACAGAAAAAAATCATTCAAACCAACTTATCCACAGGTTAAAATATCCCCTTTATTTAATTTGTCAAAGTCTGTGCCACTTTTGCAGTAAAATCGGTACACTTTCGCTAGTAACACACATTAACCAAGTCTGAAATGCCCCCTGAAATACGCATTGTTAAAGTCGCTGTACCCTGTCCACTTTATGGGACATTTGACTATCGTCTGCCAGCGCTGGATGGATTAACTATTCAGCCCGGCATGCGTGTGCGCGTGTCTTTTGGCAGACGACAACTTATCGGTATTATTATCGAAGAAGTGCAAAATAGCGATGTGCCTGCTGAAAAACTTAAATCGATCAGCACTATACTGGATAACACGTCGCTGCTGTCAGAAGACATTCTCAACTTATTATTATGGGCCGCACGCTATTACGTACATCCACTGGGGGATGTTTTACAGACTGCTTTACCGGTTCAGCTACGAAATAATGATGATGCCACACCATCACTTACAGAGTTCTGGCGAGTAAATGATGCTCATGGCCTGTCTGCAGACGATATCCAGCAAAGCTTAAAACGCGCCCCCAAACAGCAGCAGATCTATCAACTGCTCGATGATGCAAACACAGGTGATATCAACCATGGACTTGATGCTGATGCGTTTAAGCGCCTCACTGATAACTGGCGTCCATCGATCAAGGCACTGCTTGACAAGCGGCTGATCGAAAGCGGCGTAAGGCCTGCGGTTTTAAGCTCTGAAAATACCAGCAGCAAAGTCGTTCAGCTCAATACAGAACAGACTGAAGCGATTCATGCAATCGAAAACCACGCACATCAACACGCGGTGCACGTTCTCAACGGCATAACAGGCAGCGGTAAAACCGAAGTCTACCTGGCGTTGTGTAAATCGATGCTCGCTGCCAGTAAACAGGTGCTTATCCTGGTTCCCGAGATCGGCTTAACGCCACAGCTGACGCAACGTTTTCTTGAATGCCTGGACACCACGGTTGCGGTTTTACACTCAGCGATGAATGACAGGCAACGTTATGCGGCCTGGCACGCGGCATCGACAAATCAGGCGCAACTGATTATCGGTACACGTTCATCGATTTTCACACCGCTACCTGAGCTGGGTTTAATCATCATCGATGAAGAACATGACGGCAGTTATAAACAGCAGGATGGTTTTCGCTACAATGCACGTGACCTGGCTATCCTGCGGGCAAAAAATAACCGCATTCCGATAGTACTCGGATCGGCCACACCTTCACTAGAGAGCTTGAACAATATAAATGAACAGCGTTACAGCGTACATTATCTCAAGCAACGCGCAAATAAAAAGCCACTGCCTCATATCAGCTTAATCAATTTATGTAACCAGAAATTACACGAGGGCATGGCTGAAACTCTGCTGTCAAAGATCAAGCAGCACCTCGACCAGCAGGGACAGGTGCTGTTATTCATCAACCGTCGCGGTTTTGCACCACTATTGATGTGTCACGACTGCGGCTGGACGACCAACTGTTTGCGTTGTGACGCTCACATGACCTTCCACAAGCGGCGCAATCAATTACATTGTCACCACTGTGGCTCTCAACGAGCAGCGCCGGAAAAATGTGATGAATGCGGCAGCACCAATATACTGGCTATCGGTGCCGGCACGGAGCGTATCGAACACTACTTACAGGACACTTTCCCCAGCACACAGGTGAGCCGGATAGACCGTGATACCACACGTAATAAAGGCAGCCTTGAAGAGAAGCTGGAGAAAGCCCATAGCGGCGAGAGCGGCATACTGGTAGGCACACAGATGCTGGCTAAAGGACACGATTTCCCCAACATCACCCTGGTCTGCGTACTCGACACCGATCAGGCATTATTCAGTGCTGATTTTCGTGCCGCCGAACATCTGGCGCAATTAATCACCCAGGTCTCTGGACGCGCCGGTCGTGCAGAAAAACCCGGAGAAGTCCTCATCCAGACACATCATCCTGACCACCCTCTATTGCAGACGTTATTGCACAGCGGATACCAGGCCTTCGCAAAAACAGCCCTTCAGGAACGCAAGGCCGCAGGACTGCCACCGATTCGTCACCTGGTACTGCTGCGTTGTGAATCGGTCGCCACACAGGCAGCACAGACATTTTTACAACAGGCGGTAGAACGTGCCCGGCAGGTAGACACTAAAGAGATAGAGATTTTTGGACCACTGCCCGCCCCTATGGAGCGCCGTGCCGGGCGCTATCGCTACCAGATCATGCTGCAATCAGATCAGCGCAAAGCCCTGCACCGTTTTTTAAGCTGGTGGGCGCCACAACTACAACAACTGGTATCCGCCAGAAAAGTTCGCTGGTCGCTTGATGTTGACCCTTATGATACGTTTTAACCATACCGTTGCTGGCTTACTGCGAACTTAAAGACACATGACAAACGACAAACGCCCCCTGTTTCCCGTATAATCGCATTCCACAAAAACATACTAAATATAGCCCCTTGAAAGAAAATATAGAATCACTGCTTGATCAGGCACTGGAGCAACTCGTTGCAGATGGTCTGATCGAAACTAAACCGTCACTGCAGATCACCCGCACCAAAGATGCAACGCATGGTGATTTCACCTGTAATGTAGCGATGATGTTAGCAAAACAGGCAGGTAAACCGCCCCGTGAGGTCGCACAGGCGATCATTGATGCACTTGGCAAAGTTGATTCAAGCAACGACTATATAGACAGGATAGAAATTGCTGGCCCCGGGTTTATTAACTTCTTTCTCGCCCAGGAAAGTACGCTGAATATAATCAAAGATATTCTCAGCGCCGGCGACAGCTTTGGCCGAAGCAATGCCGCCAATCATGAAAAAGTACAGATCGAATTTGTCTCTGCAAATCCGACCGGCCCGCTGCATGTCGGCCACGGTCGCGGTGCGGCTTACGGTGCCACGCTAGCATCATTGATGCGCGCGGTGGGTTTTGACGTTGACTGCGAATACTACGTAAACGATGCCGGCCGCCAGATGAATATTCTCGCCACCAGCATCTGGTTACGTTATCTGCAGGAGAACGCTGTAGCCATTCCCTTCCCCAGTAATGGCTACAAAAGTGAAGAATATATCTTTGACATCGCTCGCGAGTTAAAACAGGCGCACGGCGACGCCTTCGTGTTTTCTGGCGAAACCGTGATGCAGGATATCGCCGCCGACGAACCCGATGGCGGCGATAAAGAAACCCATATCGATGCCTTGATCGAGCGCGCTAAATCTTTACTCGGCGATAACAACTACAAGACCGTGTTTAACGCCGGCCTCAACTCGATCATCGATGATATCCGTGAAGACCTTGAAGAATTTGGCGTACATTACGAAAGCTGGTATTCAGAGCAGTCACTGGCCGATCGAGACCTGATCAACAAAGCCGTCAAACAGTTACAGGACGCCGGATATATCTATGAAGAAAAAGGCGCACTGTGGTTCCGTTCTACCCAGTTTGGCGATGAAAAGGACCGGGTAGTCATTCGCGATAACGGCCAGGGCACCTATTTTGCTTCAGATATCGCCTATCATCTCGACAAATTCGAACGCGGTTATGACCGGGTGATCAATATCTGGGGGGCCGATCACCATGGTTACGTAGCACGTGTTAAAGCGGCTCTAACAGCGATGGGCAAAGATGAAGATAAGCTCGATATCTTATTAGTACAGTTCGCTAATCTATATCGCCACGGTGAACGCGTACAGATGTCTACCCGCTCAGGTTCATTCGTCACCTTAAGAGAACTGCGTGAGGAAGTCGGTACTGACGCCGCACGTTTCTTCTATGTGATGCGTAAGTGTGAACAGCATATGGATTTCGATCTTGATCTGGCAAAATCACAGAGCAACGATAACCCGGTCTATTACATCCAGTATGCCCATGCCAGAATCTGCAGCGTCATTGGACAACTGTCAGAAAAAGAACTCAAACATGATATTGAAAACGGTTCTCAAAATTTACACCTGTTAACCGAAAAACATGAGACCGAACTTATCAGTAAGCTCGACGCCTATTCCGACATCGTTCATAAATCCGCGTTTAATGCAGAACCGCATTTGCTGGTACATTATCTACGAGAACTGGCCACACTGCTGCACTCATATTACAACGCACACCAGTTTATCAATGATGATGCCAACCTGCATGATGCGCGATTTAATCTAATTATTGCCACTAAACAGGTGCTGCATAATGGGCTAACCTTATTAGGCGTAAGCGCACCGGAGAAGATGTAGGCCTCAACAGCAAGCCCCGGACCTTATTCAAATAAAATTAGAAAATGAGACATTCAACATTACACATTAACTGTTCAGATCACCCTTGCACTATTCCAGTGCAAGGTGAGCAGTGAGTCGTTAATATGGCTGCTGACTACAAATCACGCGCTACCCGCAAACAAAAAAAATCACTGCCTGGCTATGTCTGGTTATTGTCTGGCCTTGCCATCGGGCTGTTTATTGCTTTTATTGTTTACCTGGATAAACAACCAGAAAATACTAACGACTTTGGTAGCGCAGTACAGCAGGAACTGGAGAAACTGAAAAAGCAGGCGAACAAAAACACGGCGACAAAAGCAACACCCGTCACAAAAAAAGAACAGAAATTTAATTTCTACACGATACTGCCTGAACTTGAGGTACTTATCCCTGAAAACGAGACTCGGCCACCAGATAGCAGAGCAGAAACAACTGATAAAACAATAACTAACACTGCAAAAAAACAGTACGTATTACAGGTCGGTTCATTTCAAAACCTCACTGATGCAGAAAAATTAAAAGCCAATCTGGCCCTTCTCGGCATCGAAGCGAACATTCAGCATGTTACGGTTAACAAACAAGCCTGGCACCGTGTTAGAACCGGCCCTTATCTAAAAAAACAGCAGCTATACAAAAATCAAAAACTACTGAAACAGAATGATATTCCTGCGATATCGATGGAATTAAAATAGCTTCAAGCGCCAGCTCTAATACCAGTTCCATAATGCATCTATCTCTTTCGATATAGTTTTTCTTGTGTTATTATTCCCGCCTCTTTCGCGGTGGTGGCAAAAACAACAAACATAAGCCGTTGAACAGAGACAAAAGCATGAAAAAAATTTTCATGTTTTGTGCAACTAAATATGCGCTAGTCGCAATAAGAATTCGGAGATATAAAATGGCTTTATTTGATGACGCCTGGATGAAAGGCTTCCAGGAACAGTGGAATGCAGAACCTGCTCTTTTTGAAGCATTAGCAAAAATTAATTTTAATTCAGTTATCGGTTATGGTTTTCCTGGTGATGATAGTTGTACTGGCTTTATCAATGTTGTCGACGGGAAAGTAACCGAAGCTGGCACTTACGACGGCCGCGAACTTAGCTGGGACTTACGCGCCGAACAAAAGAACTGGGAAAAATGGCTGAAGAAGGAAATCGGTATGACCGGTTTAGGTTTAGCTTTCACTACCGGTAAGCTGAAATTCAAAACGGGTGATTTCAAAGCCATGATTTCAGACCCACGTATGGCTGGCCCATTCATCAAAAGCTTTGCTGCTATGGGTCACGTTTAACACAAGACCTGTCACATCAAACAGAAAAAGCCACCTTATAAGGTGGCTTTTTTATTGCTGGAAATAATAAAGATAAAAATTTAACCACAGATCAGGGCACGCCTACATGGACGTAGGTGTTAGAGCAATGCAGGAGCAATTGCCGAGGACGCCCGTAAGTAGAATAATGCAGGACGCTTACATGGATGTAAGTGGTAGAACGACTCAGGAGACAAAGTCGAGCAATTATCAAGACGCAGAGAAAAGCTACTAACAATAAAAACTCTGCGTCTCCGCGTCTCTGCGGTAAATAATCTTTTAAACGCTTAACTATTATACAAAGCCAGAACTTTATCCTGTAATAATTTAGCGCTCACCTGCCTCGGCTCAACCAGATCACCAACAACAAGTCCGATACTGGATTTAAAACCTTTAAACAGACGATAAAAGATATTCGATCGTTGGCGACTAAAGGCGCTGCCCCACAACCCCTGCAATGCCATCGGGATAACTTGCACCGGTCTACGCTTAATTATTTTTTCGACGCCGTCTCTAAAGGTATTCATCTCACCATCAGCGGTTAATTTTCCTTCGGGGAAGATACAGACCAGATCGCCATTAGCCAATGCCTCATCAATATCATCAAACGCATTATTCAACAAATCTTCATTCTCGTACTTGCCAGAGATCGGAATAGTTTTAGCGATTTTAAAAATAAAATGTAATATCGGTAGATTATATATTTTGTAATACATAACAAAACGCACCGGTCGCCTTATACAGCCGGCGATGATCAGCGCGTCAACAAAACTTACGTGATTGCACACCAGTACGGCCGGCCCTTCATCGGGTATGTTATCCAGAAATTTTACTTTCACGTGATAAACACTGTGGATCAGCAGCCATACCATGAAGCGCATAAAAAACTCTGGCACCAATGAATAGATATAGATGCTGACCAATACGTTAAGTATCGCAACCAGTAAAAATAACTGCGCGATGGTATATCCGGAAGTCAAGACAACAATAGCTACGATAGCAGACAGGACCATCAAAAACGCATTGATAATATTATTACCAGCGATCACCCGTGACATGTGCTCCGGATTAGAACGCTGCTGCACCAACGCCATCAATGGCACGATATAAAGACCACCAAAAAAACCGATCAACAACACGTCAATAATTAAACGCCGATGGCCCGCAGATAAAAAATCACTGAGCCCGAGAGTAACCGAGGGCAGGATATCCGGTTGTGAGAAATACAGATCAATACCAAACAGGGTTAGCCCGATAGAGCCAAAAGGAACCAACCCTATTTCAACTTTTTTTCCCGATAACCAGTTACACAGTAATGACCCGGTACCGATACCTAAGGTGAACAGTGTAAGCAAAAAAGTCACTACCTGCTCATTGCCGCCGAGTGTTGTTTTTGTATAGTTGGGCAACTGCACCAGATAAGTCGCGCCTAAAAACCAGAACCAGGAAACGCCAAGTATGGAGAGAAAAACCACACGGTTACTTTTTAAAAATTTAAAATTGCGATAGGTTTCACTGAATACATTCCAGTTAATTTTTAAATTTTCATTGAGTGATGGCGTTACCGGTATGTGCCGACTTGACAGGTAACCTGCGACCGCGAATGTAAGGATCGCGTAAGCAACATAATTCCGCCCCTGTTCCTGCGCTATGAGAACCCCGCCGACTATAGTGCCGATTAAAATAGCAGCAAATGTGCCCGCCTGCACCCATGCATTACCTTCGATCAGCTCGGTAACTTTAAGATGTTGTGGTATATAACTATACTTTGCCGGGCCAAAAAAAGTCGACTGAGTACCCATCAAAAACAGTAGTGCTATCAACATGACGATATAACCCTGTACGAAAGCAAAAGCGGCGAGTGACATTATGACCACTTCAAGTAGTTTGATAAATCTTATCGATTTTGATTTTTCGTACTTGTCTATCCACTGCCCGGCTGTGGCTGAAAATAAAAAGAAAGGTAAAATAAACAATGCTGCAGCTATATTTATTAATATATCTGCACTCGTTTCTATATATTCGCCACCCTGAAAGGCAATCAATATGATCAGGCTATTTTTGAAGACATTATCATTGAACGCGCCAAAAAACTGCGTGATGAAAAAGGGTAGAAAACGCTTCTGAGTTAAAAGCTCAAACTGGCCCGCGCTTTTTTTATTGTCCATAACTTATATCCATTACAATCATCTTTATAATCGGTTCAACCAATGGCCGATAACCTGTGTTAACTCGTCACCTTTATCAATATAGTAGTGATCAGCTGCTTTGATTATCACCTGATCCGATTTTTTGTTTCCAGCCATGCGAATCAGGTGAAGCCGATCCACTGCCATCCTTATAACCGCCGGGTAATCATTTTCGGCATAGACATCCAGTATCGGCACGCTAATCTTCTCTAATGGGAACGACTGCTTCATCGGTTGCTTATAGTCTGTTGCACCCATACCCAGTCCAATAAATGCATCAATGCTTTCCGTCGAACTGGCTTCAATCCATGACATCGCCATATGTGCACCGCAGCTATGCGCGATCAACACTATCTTATTATCCTGCTTATGCTTATGTCTTCTCATCTGCAGGCGCGCATAAACAATTGCTGCATCAATCCTGCTTACCGCCTCAGGAAACAGGGGAAGATAATCATAATATTTTGCCTGTTTTTCTAATACCGGCATCTGCACCGAGAGCGTACTCCATCCTGATTCAACCAGACCGACACGTAATGGATTAATTGTGTCCTGCCAGTCAGGGTGAAAGCCTCGGCCATGGAGAATAATGGCCACTCCTTTAGACTCATCTGCTTCTGTATATAGACTTAAAAACTCATGATCATCAACTGTTAGATAAACAGCGTCGCCATCAACTATCGCATCAACAATTTCTTCCGCCATACGTTTCTCACGCATCAGATCAGAGGCAGACACAGTCGCTATAAACAAGATATAAACAGTGAGGATAGAGATGATGCAGTTTACATATTTCATCGGTCAGGCATTATTGAGTCAGGTCAAACATTCGCTGTCAATTTAACATTAATCTTTGGATTTTCTAGTATTTTCTGGTGTTAGGTCTATCATTGTGTTGTCTTTAGATTTATCTTGGTACGTTAGTATGCCTGAAAATAATCGTCAATTTCCTCGTAAGGAAATACAGATAGAAGTACAACTTAACTTCCTTGAAGAACCTTCACGCACTGTTATCACACGCGACTTGAGCGAAGGCGGTCTATTTATGCGCATGAATGACAGTGGTAACTATCCTATGGGTGAAATGGTGACTTTGCGTTTTAAAGATCCTTTAGCCGATTTCGAAGATACTGAAAAAGATGCCATCATTGTTCGACACACCGATGACGGCATGGCCGTTGCTTATATCGAAATAGATGAATTTTAGGAAAAAATGAAAAACAACCGGCTTATTATTTAACCCAGGTCACAATTCACACAGTTTAACTCGCTACCGATCATTTCTGATCTGCGGCCTTCACTGATAACCCACAGTCTTTCTTGCCAGGGTGGGTCATGACGTACATGCTGTGTATGACCACAGGCAAGATCAGCGACCCAATGTTCAAATTCATCCTGATGAAAGGCTATTATTGCTTGCTTCATTTTTTTATAATATTTAATCTTCAAAAGGTATTTAATCTTCAACAGGTCCAAGCAAATGTCCTATCCACTGCGTCTCAGGCTTACTATCTAAGGCCAGTTTAACGGTTATCGTTAATGGAACAGAAAGCAGCATACCGACTGGACCTAACACCCAGCCCCAGAAGACCAAAGACACAAACACCACCAGTGTCGATAAGCCCAATCCTTTACCCATGTATTTTGGCTCTACAACACTGCCGATAATGACATTCACTGCAATGTAAACTGCAGCCGCCACTAGAGCTGATGAAAAGCCCAGTTGCACCATAGTCAACAATACCGCTGGCACCGCTGCTATGATCGAACCGATATTGGGCACAAAGTTAAGCATGAACGCCAGCACACCCCATAACACAGCATAATCAACACCGATCACCCACATCGCGATCGCGATGATGATACCGGTAATCATGCTAATGATCGTTTTCATACTCATGTAATTACGTAACTTATCGACGAATATCTGTGAAAACTTTTTTTCACCCTGCGTCGTATCTGCGCCAGACTCTACCGCGATGATTTTGTGCGTCATGCCTGCTGCTTCAACCAGGATAAATACCACGGTTAAAATAATCAGAAACGAGTTTGTTAAAACATTACCAAAACCTTTAAGAATTGAAGACATCAGACCGACTGCCGCCGCAGGGTTTAGCATCTCTTTAATACTGTCTGTAACCGAGACACCATGATCGCTTAGCCATTGAAGCACGCCACTCCATTCTGCTGTTATCCGCTCTTGATAGAGCGGTATAGAATGACTGAAGTCTGTTATCGATTCACCGATTAAAACCGTAAGCATGAAAGCAATTATCACCACCAGCAATATGACTATCATCAACGCCAGTCCTTTTGGCAAACCCTTCTGCTGTAGGTAACTCATTAACGGAAAACAGATTATTGCAATAAATGCCGCCAGTAAAAATGGCACTAATAAAGGCGCTGCCATTTTCATACCAGCAATGATAATAACTATTGCCGCGCTTATGATGATGAATCGCGATGCAGGGCTGAATGAATTATCCAATTTATTACTCCAGGTTTAACTTTTTATTATGATTGTGGATCGGTTTCAATTAACTCGACATCTTCCTGTTTTATTTCTACTTTTTCTATCTTCTGAAAACGGCTACTAATCTTAGTTGCAGATATATGCACGTCTTTAACATCATTATTCGCCTGCTGAATATGTAAGGAAAGTTTGTCCATACGCGTTCTAAAGCGATCAAAATCTTTTGCCAGATTAACCAGGTGCTCCTGGATGACATGCACCTGCTTACGCGTTGCAGAATCTTTCAGTACCGCTCGAGCCGTTGTTAACACCGCCATCAAGGTCGTCGGTGAAACCATCCAGACACGCGCCCGCTGGGCCTCTTCCACTAACTGAGATTGATGTGCATGTATTTCGGCAAACACTGCTTCCGCAGGTATAAACATGATGGCACCATCAGCGGTTTCATTCTCGATAATATATTTTGCAGCAATATCTTTAATATGTTTCTTAATATCAAGTCGAAACTGTTTTTCCGCAATCAGACGATCAGCATCAGTCGCGTCGTTATCCATCATTTTCTGAAATGAGTCGAGCGGAAATTTTGAGTCTATTGCAATATGCCCGGTCGGGTCCGGCAAAAACATCATGCAGTCAACGCGCATACCGTTACTTAATGTATGCTGTAACGCATAGCTGCCTTCCGGCATGACATTGGCGATCAAGCCGGCCATCTGTACCTCGCCAAATGCGCCGCGCGACCGCTTATCCGTCAGCACTTCCTGCAAACTCACCACATTACTGGATAACTCGACGATACGTTGCTGCGCAGCATCGATCAGTGCCAGTCGTTTGACCACATCGGTAAACGTCTCGGTGGTTTTTTCGAAACCTTTATTAAGCCGCTGCTCAACCTGACCACTGATATCGCTCAGACGTTTCTGTAGAAGCTCATGTAATTCGTTATTTGATTTTGCAAAACTGGCAATACTGTCTTTTGACATCTCACCCAGACGTTTTTCGATACTGTTCTGCATCTCACCAAATCGTCCTACTGACGCCTGCGACATTTCGCCTAGCCGTTTTTCTATCGCCTGCTGCACCTCACCAAAACGCTGCTCGGTTTTAGCCTGCAGATTACTTTGCGCTTCGAGCAGTGCTGTTCTGGTCTGCTGGAAATTATCCTGCAAAGTTTGCCCGACTCTTGCCTGCTCATCCGATCTGAAGTCCATCTCACCAAATTTTTTATTCAAACGCAGAACTATGGCAAGCAATACGAGTAACACCACAGCCATCAATACAATAATGATTATTTCGCCTGAAGTTAAATTTATAGCGCTAAATTGCATGTCACCTGATATTCCTGATTACGATATAATTGAATTTTTAGCTACTCTACCACACGTTGTGACACACATTCTTTGCAAAACGACCGACATAGAAGACCCTGGAAGCAAGAGCTTTGAGGTGAAGATCAAGCGCAAAACCGAGGCTATTTTTGTCGTACATAAAGACGGGGATTTTTTTGCCTACTACAACAAGTGCCCGCATACCGGTGCCGGCCTTGAATGGCAGGAAGACCAGTTTCTCGACCTGGACAAAGCGTTGATCCAGTGCGCTACTCACGATGCTTTATTTATTATCGATTCAGGAGAGTGTATTGCCGGACCCTGTGTTGGCGATTTACTGCAGCAGCTGCCATTGGTCATCAAAGGTGATGATATTCACCTGAATATATAAAGACTCCATCTACTTCACAGGCTCTGACCTTATGCTTACCTCAGCACAAAAATGCCGAAACAGGAAATGAAACAACCTCAAAATACCAAAAACATTCCTTTTTTGTAGAATAAGCAGGCTTGACTTTCTCAAATATTTGGCCTAAGTTAGTAAACGTTTACTTATGTTGATCAAATAAACACATTCTTTAACAACAATCTATAAAAAGGTGAAATATGAGCGACTTCGATTCAGAACTAGATGCTAGCGGCTTAAACTGCCCACTACCTATCCTACGTGCTAAAAAAGCAATTTCAGCACTGGACGCAGGTCAAACATTGAGAATCATTGCAACCGATCCAGGCTCTGTAAAAGATTTTGAAGCGTTTTGTAAGCAGACTGGTAATGAGCTGGTTTCAAGTGGTGAAGAAGACGGTAAATTTGTTTTCGCCATCAAAAAAGCTGCCTAAGTTACTTTAGGACAACCAAAGTTGAGTCATCGACTTTCAGGCCCTGAACGCAGAGAAACAATCCTCTCTGCAGCTCAGGGCCTTTTTGCTAGTAAAGGACTTCATGGTGTGTCGGTTGATGAAATCGCCCGTGCGGTCAATGTAAGCCCTGCCATCCTGTACCGGCATTTTGCTTCCAAACAATCCCTTTACGAAGCCGTATTAGAAAAATTTTCCTGTCAGCGTCAAAGTTATGTCGATACCATCGTCAATCATGGCACCCGGTTTGAAGATGCGCTTGCAGGCATGACACAGGTGTACATCTCCAGCATTGCCGAAAACCCGGACATCCTAAGAATAGAACTACACAGCCTGCTCGAAGGCAATCCGGCAACGCTGGCCTTTTTTCAGAACCGCTGGAAAAGCTTCACCGACTATATCGAATTTGGTTTAAATGAATACCTGCCCTACGACGTCCCAAACCGTGAAAAAACCATCTTAAGTGCCGGACTGATGTTCCAGGGTATGGTACGCGAAGTACTTATTCAGAAATGTTTGCAGCCACAGGATCGCCTGGTCGATCTAAGCCTGTACGAACTGAGCAATGAACTGGTGACACTATTTCTACGCTCTATCGGCATCAATAAAACACAACTATCACGTAAGGCGACCATCTCCAGTTAATGTTTTGTTGTTACTGTTACAGTGTCTGTATTGAACATCGCCCGCCCCTGGTTCAACTTTCCGAACTAGAAAAATTAAAAAACCAGATACAGCGGACGATTTAATCGTTTAGCATGTTGAGGTAAAAGTGACCCAAGCCGGGCATTCAGCTATAAACTGCTGATTATATTATGGATATGTAGTCCATACAGAATGACCTAATGTATAGTGTAGTTAACTCCTGATCTAATAATTTATAATCCTGCATGATTACAGAAGTTGTTCTAAATACTGTATTAAGTTTAGAGATGTGAAATGCATATACACACACTAGAAAACTGGCAACACAGCCATGATTTTTCAGTTAAAAATGACAAGGGTGAGCGACGGACAAAATACGTTCTGATCCTCACTGCGATAACCATGATCGTGGAGATAATCGCAGGTAGCGTCTTCGGGTCTATGGCCTTGCTGGCGGATGGCTGGCATATGGGTACGCATGTAGCTGCTTTCATGATCACCATCTTTGCATATCGTTATGCTCGTAAACATGCAGATAATCCGGCTTATGCTTTTGGCACGGGCAAAGTCAGTGTACTGGGCGGCTTTGCCAGTGCTGTCGCGTTAGCTGTTGTTGCACTGGTCATGTTAGTTGAATCGATGCAACGGATAATAGATCCTCATACTATTCAGTTTAATGAAGCAATCGCAGTGGCCAGCCTGGGCTTGCTGATCAATGTTATTAGCGCATTTCTTCTAAAAGACGAACATCACCATCATCACCACGACCACGGTGATCACCACCATCACCACGACCATAATTTAAGGGCGGCTTATCTTCACGTGTTAGCGGATGCTCTGACATCGCTACTCGCGATCATTGCCCTGGTATCAGGAAAATATTTTGGCTGGGACTGGCTTGATCCAATAATGGGAATAGTCGGCGCCGTTATCATTACGCGCTGGTCATATGGCCTGCTAAAACAAACTGGTCCCATTTTGCTGGACGGCAGCATTGAAGAAACCTATCAAGCGTCTATCAAAGAAACTATTGAAAAAGATTCAGACAATCAGATTTCTGACATTCATATCTGGAAAGTTGGCGCAAACCATTATGCCGCGATAATCTCGGTAGTCACACACTTCCCAAAAAGCACTGAATACTACAAAGAACTATTGAACGACTTTCACAAATTATCTCATATTACGATTGAAGTGAATGCCTGTGATGGCGACGTGTGCAAGGCACCGTAAACTTACTAGATAGCGTGAATGCCTGCTTCTGGCTGCAGACTTCAACTGATCGTCGGGGCAAGACCAGGCACAAAACGACACTAAAAGCTGACAAACTCCACCATATACGTTAAATTTCAACCACTTTTTTTAATAAACAGAAAACGCCAATCATGAAATTCAAAAAACTATTACTTGTACTCGCAACGATTGCTCTAACATTTCAACTCCAGCTTGTGCATGCTGCAAACCCAAAAGTTAAGATGGAGACCAGCAAAGGTACGATGATTATCGAGCTATATGCTGACAAAGCGCCAAAGTCAGTCGCCAACTTTTTGAGCTACGTTAATGCCGGCGCTTATGACGGCACTATATTCCATCGTGTTATAAAAGACTTCATGAACCAGGGCGGCGGCTTTACCCCGGACTATAAAAAAGTCGACACCAAAGACCCTATTCAGAACGAAGCGGATAATGGCCTGAAAAATCTGAAATATACTGTCGCCATGGCACGCACCGGTGAGCCACACTCCGCTACCAATCAGTTTTTTATCAACACCGCAGATAATGCATTTTTAGATCACAGCGGAAAATCAATGCGCGGCTGGGGTTATACCGTATTTGGCAACGTCATCGAAGGACAAAATGTTGCGGATATTATTTCACGTGCAGCAACCGGCTCCGGCGGCCCATTCTCACAGGACGTACCACGCACACCGATCATTATTGAAAAAATGACTGAGATTAAACAATAAAACCTTTGGCGCTAGTCGAAAAACACGACTAGCGCCGATTTAAAAACTCTGGCAAAAAATACTCACAAACCAGAAGCGGCTTACCCGAAACACGGAAAACCGATCGCCGCCCCCACACAGATTCACCTGTCATGTTATATTGATTTGCTTCATGTGATGCGGACAACACTGCAACATGCACCTCTTCACGCCGCATGGTTCTATCAGCAAATAACATTGCACCCAGCGGACGATTACCCATATTGCCATAACGCCGCCGCGCGCCGCGTAATGTTGTCGTAGGTATAACGGTTCTGGCATATATCAGCGGCTGATCATCGCAACATAGCAAAACCTGCCTGACCAGGGCCGAGTGCACATTATTCAGTGCCATGGCTGACGCCTCTTCAGCATCCAGCATCTGCCATTGTTGTGATATCACCCGCACGGAAAAACGCTTACCGCAGAGCGCGACCATACGCGCAGTTAATGAAGAAGCATCAAACAGCCAGGGCACTAAAGCAGGATTAATCGAATGATTAAAAAGTTGATTGCGCCGATACCAGCGCTGCCTTGATTTCACGATATTGATATCACAGTGTGCTTATAAAAGCCTATTTTAACTTGAAACCAATCCGACAAAAGAAGTTTTTATCTTCTTAATACAACAAGCTAGAGGAGCACAAAAACACAAGGTTCGAGCTTTTTCTCCGGCCTGCAAAGGCTTCTTAAAAAGACCTCTCTGACAGATCAATTGATCAGGCCAGCCACTTCCTGAGCACTGTAGCAAGCTGATCACGTTGCACCGGCTTGCCGATATAATCATCCATACCGGTTTCAAGGCATCGCTCTCGATCACCAGACATGACGTTAGCGGTCATCGCAATAATCGGCAGACGCTGTTGCTGCGGAGTTTTGAGATCTAACTTTCGGATTTCACGCGTTGCATCGAAACCATCCATTTCCGGCATCTGACAATCCATCAGCACCAGATCGAACGTTTGTTCATCTAAGCACTGCAATGCTTCAACACCGTTATTTGCAAGCGTCGCCTTCAAGCCGATCCTCTCCAGCATCTTCTGAGCCACCATCTGGTTGACGGGGTTATCTTCCACCAATAATATCCTGGCATTTAACTGCAAGCCCTCATTACTATCGACCGCATCTAACGGCGCAACCGGTTTCTCTGCTGCAGTTTTTAGCTTTGCTGTAAACCAGAATGATGAGCCTTCGCCTTCAACGCTATCCAAACCCAGGGTGCCGCCCATCATGTCAACCAGTTGACTGACGATCGCAAGTCCTAAACCGGTACCACCATATTTTCTTGTGGTTGAACCATCGGCCTGGGTAAAGGCGTTGAACAGGGTATCCTGTGCCGCCACAGGAATACCGATCCCGGTATCGGATACCGTTACTTTTAACTCGACACTATCTGTACCTTTACTGACGACATCGATACTGACTTTTACCTCACCTTGTTTGGTGAACTTTAAAGCGTTAGAGACAAGGTTAACAATCACCTGTCGTATCCGCATCGGATCTCCCAGCATCAATTTAGGCAAGCTTTCATCTATCTCATGTACCAGGGTTACACCTTGCTGTTCCGCCTTCAGTGAATGTAAGACAACGATGTCTTCTACGATCTGCCTGATATCAAATGCGATATTTTCAAAATCTAATTTGCCCGCTTCAATTTTTGATAAATCCAGAATATCATTCAAGATAGCCAGCAAAGCATCGGCTGATTTATGCGCGATATTGACAAACTCTTTCTGCTCTTCATCCAGGCCGGTATCTTCCAGTAATTGCAAAGTGCCAATCACACCATTCATTGGCGTACGGATCTCATGGCTCATGTTGGCCAGAAACTCGCCTTTCGCCTGGCTCATTTTCTCCGCTTTATCTTTGGCATTTTTAAGCTCTTCTTCGATCTGCTTGCCATGCTGAATCTCATCTTTCAGATTTTCATTCAAGCTCTCGAGGTTATTACCAGCCTTTGTCAGATCTTCAATCAAAGCCTGGTTTTTATACGACAACTCAAGCTCGGCAACCGATGATCGATACATACGATGAACCGCCATGACCATGACACCGAGGAAGAAACCGGTCATTGCAGATAATGCGTAATAGACTTCACCGCCAACGTAGAACAGGCGAACCATCAGAGGCAACAACACGCAGCCAACATAACCGTAATACACCCAGGCTACCGAAGAGTAGGCAACACCGGTGGCAGATATACCGACAAGGATAAAAGCGAGTACGATCTGATTCAATTCATTGAACGGAAACATCAAGGTTGAAGTGATGCCCCAACCTGCGCCACTGAGGAAGACCGAGACCAGGTACCAGCGCCGGATAATATATTTATCTATCGACAGCTTGCTCTCATCAGAATACAGCTTGAAATAGTGCGTTGCGAAGCGGTAGACAAATAACAGCAGCATCACTCCGAGCCAGACACTCAAAACCTCATGCGGCAGATCTTTCCATATCAAACCCACCCAGATGACCGCCATCGAAATGCCAGCAACATTGCTGAACCCCGATCCAGCGATCAATCGAGCAATCTGAGTCTGCAGAATGCGCTCTTCCTGGCGAACCGAGGATAAACCGCCTGCATCAAGCGCCAGGTTTTCTGTTTGCGATATCATTTTATTATTTCGAATAAGGGTATCTATGAAAAATAGACTATAGCCGGCTCAAAAGCCAGCAATAAACCTACACATTGGCAAAGCGGTCCGCCTTCCCCAGCCAGCGCCTGACCAGGGGCTTAACCGCTTGTGGATGATGCTTCATGATATATAGTGCTGTTTTTTTAACCTCGGGGAACCAGTGTTCATCACGCACGATATCTGCGATACGCATCTGCATCAAGCCTGTTTGCCTGGTGCCCAGCACCTCACCCGGGCCACGCAGCTCAAGGTCTTTTTCAGCCACTTTGAAACCATCATTGGTCGCTCGCAATATACTCATACGCTGTTTGCCGGTTTCAGAGAGCGGTGACTGATACATGAGCACGCAGGCGCTTTGTTTACCGCCACGGCCAACACGCCCGCGCAACTGGTGCAATTGCGCCAGCCCCAGACGCTCCGCATTCTCTATCACCATCAACGATGCGTTAGGCACATCAACACCTACTTCGATAACCGTTGTTGCGATCAGCAGATCAATTTCTTTATTTTTAAACTGGTCAACGATTTGCCTTTTTTCATCCGCTTTCATACGCCCATGAACCAGGCCGACTCGGACATTGGCCAGCTCTGCTGTTAATTGTTCAGCAGTAACTTCAGCCGCCTGGCACTGCAAAACTTCTGATTCTTCGACCAGGGTACACACCCAGTATGCCTGCTCGCCATTCTCGCAGGCTTTTTCGATCCGCTGCACCACCTCTTCTCGACGCGAAGTAGAAACCACGACCGTAGTCACCGGTTTACGGCCTTTGGGTAATTCGTCGATAACGGAATAGTCCAGATCCGCATAAGCCGTCATCGCCAGACTCCGCGGGATCGGCGTCGCCGTCATGATCAGTTGATGCGGTACGATATCGTTATTTCCTTTTTCGCGTAATGCCAGTCGCTGATGAACACCAAAACGATGCTGCTCATCGACTACCAGAAAAACCAGTTGTTTAAATTCGACATCATCCTGAAACAGCGCATGCGTGCCGATGATGATCTGGCTCTCACCGCTAGCTATCTGATCTAATTTTTGTTGACGTTTTTTGCCTTTATCTTTTCCTGTTAGCAGCAAACATTTTTTTTCATCGAACCAGTGTTTGAAATTAACATGATGCTGCTCAGCCAATATCTCGGTCGGTGCCATTATCGCGATCTGAAAACCCGCGTTGA
Organism: uncultured Gammaproteobacteria bacterium; assembly: GCA_963752725.1. GTDB lineage: Bacteria > Pseudomonadota > Gammaproteobacteria > SZUA-229 > SZUA-229. The sequence goes on along the minus strand of CAVWAI010000037.1, from coordinate 54,636 downwards.
CCACAGCCATTGCTGCCGCTGCGGCAACGACTGTCTTACCTGAACCCACATCACCCTGCACCAGGCGAAGCATCGGCTGCGTTTTGTTTATATCGGCAAAGATCTCAGCGATGACTTTTTGCTGAGCCCGGGTCAGGTCAAATGCCAGGCTATCGATAAACGATGAATATTCTGCCTTGCTGACCGATAATTTTATCGCCCTGGTCTGCTTTATCTTACGACGCGCCAGCAGCAGGCTTAGTTGATGCGCCAGCAGCTCTTCAAATAACAGACGCTGCTGCGCTTTAGTTTTACTCTGGTTCAGCGCAAACACATTTTCATTTTTATCTGGCCGGTGCACACTGGATACCGCAGTTACCAGATCGGTAAACTGATACTCAGCTTTTACCTGCTCAGGTAACCAGTCAACTAACTGTCCCTGATTTATTTTACTCAACACCTGATCAGAAATTTTTTTTAGCAAGGTTTGATGTACGCCTTCGGTTTTTGGATATATCGGTGTTAACGACTGCTCTATATCGACATGTTCCGACCGGATGATCTGATATTCGGGATGGATAATCTCAAGCCGCGTAGCACCGCGTTTCGCTTCACCAAAACAGCGCAGCCTGGTGCCAGCGGTTAAATTATTTTGCTGTGATTTATTGAAATTAAAAAAGCGTAAAACGATTGCGCCAGTATTATCTGAAAGGTAACACAACAGGCTGCGACGACCACGACCGGCAAACTTCACTTCACTATGATCGACGACACCTTCGACCAGTGCCTGCTGACCGATCTGCAGAGAACCTAAAGCGGTTAACTTTGTTCTATCTTCATAACGCATCGGCAGATGAAACAGCACATCCTGCACATTATAAATTTCCAGACGTTTTAGTTTTTCTGCAACGGCCTGGCCTACTCCTTTGAGCACCTGTACCGACTGGTACTCGAAACTTTCTGTTTTTTCATCATCCATTGATGTGTTTAATTCTGCACTGAACCATTAAAGAACATTAAAGCTCCATGATGGCATCCATCTCCACACCGGCATCTTTTGGTAATGCCGCGACGCCGATTGCCGCGCGCGCAGGGTACGGCTGTTGAAAATATTCAGCCATGACTTCATTAACATGCGGAAAATTAGACAGATCGGTGAGGAATATATTTAACTTCACTACATCTGATAAATCGCCGCCGGCAGCATTTGCCACCGCCAGTAAATTCTGGAACACGCGATGTATCTGTAACTTGATATCACCCTCGATCATTTCCATGGTTTCTGGAATCAACGGAATCTGACCCGACAGATAAACTGCTGTGCCGACTTTAACTGCCTGTGAATAGGTACCGATTGCCTGTGGTGCTTTGTCAGTAGAAATTATTTCTTTTGCCATGATCAACTCTTTATATATTAACGATAGTATTTTTATGTGTTATTACAGCCGCGTTATTCGCATAACACTTGATATACTGCGCAGGCGTCGCATCAGTTTTGCCAGATGGTCGCGATCAGATACTTTGATCAGATAGAACAGGTTCATCGAAAAACCATCACGATCTTCCATATAAACATTTTCGATATCTGCACCAGAGTCGGAAACCACCGTTGCCGTCCTTGCTAACAGACCTGATTTATTTTCAATTTCCAGCTTTATCTCACAGATGAAATCACCGCTCGCATCTTCCGCCCAATGCACATCGATGTATTTATCTGAATGCTCACGCTTACTTGGAGCCTCCAGGTTTTTACAGCTGTCTCGATGCACGACGATTCCGCGGCCTTTACTTAATTTGGCAACGATCTGATCACCCGGTATCGGGTAACAGCAACGCCCGTAAGATACCACCATGCCTTCAGTACCGCTGATAGCCAGTGCCGACTGTGATTGCATCTCTTTGGTCTCTTCCGATTCACCATCAGAAGTACGTTCTGGGGCCAGCCGTCTTACTACCAGGCTTGGCGGCCGATTGCCAAGACCAACGTCTTCAAGCAATTCACTGAGTTCACTAAAACCATATTCATTTAATACCGTTTCAATATTTTCCTGTTTAACATCATCGAGACGCATACCCAGGGGTTTTAAACAACGCTCCAGCAATCGTCGACCTTGCGACATGGCTTCATCAGCCTGCATATTCTTCAGGTAGTTTCGTATATTGCTCCTGGCTTTGGCAGTCACCACATAATTTAACCAGGCCGCGTTAGGATGCGAACTCGGCGAGGTGACGATCTCTACCGTTTGGCCGCTGTATAGTGGCGTATTTAATGGTACAAAACTATGATCAAGTTTTGCCGCCACACAGCAGTTACCAATATCTGTGTGCACCGCATAAGCAAAGTCAACCGGCGTGGCATTTCGTGGCAACTTCATGATGTCACCATCCGGTGTATAAACATAAACTTCATCATGAAACAGATCGACTTTAACGTTTTCCAGAAACTCCAGCGAGTCCCCAGCTGACTGCTGCATTTCTAAAATACCGGTCAACCAGTCACGTGCCCGAGCATGCGCGGTGATCTCACCTTTTTCATCAGGCGACTTATATAACCAGTGCGCAGCGATGCCGCTTTCGGCAAACTTGTCCATCTCCTGCGTGCGCACCTGTACTTCCATCGGAATTCCGTGCGGACCATACAGTGCAGTATGCAGTGACTGATAACCGTTACTTTTGGGAATGGCAATGTAGTCTTTAAAACGACCGGGTATCGGTTTAAACAGGTTATGTACGATACCCAGTACACGATAACAGTCATCAACGGAATCGACTAGAACTCGCAGCGCATATACATCAAGCACCTTCTTAAACGGAAGGTGCTTGTCTTTCATCTTGTTATAGACACTAAACAGATGTTTCTTCCGCGACAAGATATTCGAGTCAATCGACATCTCAACCAGTCTTGAACTCAGCGCCTGGTTAATCTTATCGATCAATTCTTTACGGTGACCACCGGCTTTGTCAACGGCATGCTCGAGCACGTCATAACGTATAGGATGGATCGCTTTAAACACCAGGTTTTCCAGCTCATGGCGGATAGTATAGATGCCCAGCCGGTTAGCGATAGGGATATATATCTCCAGCGTTTCCTGGGCGATGCGTCGACGTTTATCCGGTCTCAATGGCCCCAGTGTCCGCATATTATGCAAACGGTCTGCCAGCTTGATCATGATGACTCGGATATCCTGCGCCATCGCCAGCAAAACTTTTTGTATATTTTCTGCCTGCTGCTCGATCTTATTTTTAAATTTTATATGGGTTAATTTACTAACACCATCGACCAGATGCGCAACGTCTTTACCAAATTCACGTTCGATTAATTTTCTTGTAGCCGGGGTATCTTCTAACACATCATGCAATATCGACGCGATGATACTTTTAACATCCATATGCATCTGTGCCAGGATGCGAGCGACCGCGATAGGATGATAGATATAGGGTTCGCCAGAGATCCTGAGCTGCCCTTCATGTGCCTGCGCGCCAAACAGATAGGCGCGATAAACTTCTTTCACCTGTTCCTGATCCATATATTCTCCGATCAGGTCGCAAAGATCAGAAATTAAAAATCGTTCTTCCTCTTCAGGTGCAACGCTATCTTTTGAAATTACCTTGCTCATCGAGCTAGATCAACATAGACCAGTCAGGCAAAATAATGGGCGCATCAAACACACGTGATATGTGCCTGATACGCCCATAATTAATTCCAACAGACTACTTATAAGTTGTCTTTAAGACTAGTCTTAAGACTAGCCTCAAGCTCTGCAGATAAATCACCCTCGATCATCGCTTCGATGTCATCCATCGCTGTTTCTTCTGGCGCCGCAAGAATTTCTTTATTGATTAAATTCTCTGCAATTTCGCGCAATGCCAAAACGGTTGGCTTGTCATTATCTTCAGGCACTAATGGATCAGCACCCATGGCCAGCTGGCGTGCACGCTGCGCAGCAACCAGCACCAGTTCAAATCGGTTTTCTACGTTATCGAGGCAATCTTCTACTGTTAGACGTGCCATATTTATTCTCCAGGTTATTCTTTAAGTTAATCGTTTAAATAGTTGCAAGCAGTGATCAATTAATACTAATTTAATCACTGCCGCTTAAAAGTTTTGCCAGTAAATCCGCATGTTTTTGCTGCTGATGCTCATGCAACATGCGATTACCCTTAATTATAGCGGCAAGATTATCTCTCGCCTCATCAAAATCATCATTGATGACCAAATAATCAAACTCGACGTAATGCGACATTTCACTGATCGCTTCCTGCATACGTTGATTGATAACTGATTCATCATCCTGACCTCGCGAGGTCAGGCGTTCACGCAATGCCGCTACCGACGGCGGCACGACATAGATTGTCCGGCAGTCATTCATCAGCTGCCTGATCTGTTGTGCACCCTGCCAGTCAATTTCCAGGATGACATCGCTTGCCCTTGAGTAGCTGCTCCTGAATATGCTGTCGTGAAGTACCGTACATATTACCAAATACCGTTGCAGACTCAATAAACTCACTGCTATTCACCATGGCCTGAAAGGTTTCTTTATCAACAAAATGATAATCCACACCATCGACCTCACCTTCACGAGGCGCACGCGTGGTATGCGATACGGACACTTCGATGTCCGAAACATGCTGCAACACTGATTTGACCAGAGACGTTTTACCGGCGCCAGATGCTGCTGAAATAACGAAGAGCGTACCTTTTGTCACACAAAAACCTGTATTAAATAAAAGCTAGAATCAGAAACGTTTTATTCTACCAATATTTAACGCTTAAAAGCGCTAAAACAATAACTTATTTAGCCTTAATGGCTTCGATAGACAGATAAGCGCGCAATATTTTCAAGAAATGTTCTGTTATCAGACTCGGGCAAGCATGAAAGTTCAGCGATGGCCTGTTCTGCCTGCTGCTGAGCCATCTTTTCGGTATAAAGCAGAGCACCCGTCTGCTCGATGATCGCCTGTACCTGATCAATTTTATCGTAACCACCTTCTTCGATCGCCGATCTGATCAGCGCCGCCTGCTCCGGCGACCCCTGCCGAATAGCGTATATCAACGGTAAAGTGGGTTTACCTTCAGCCAGGTCATCACCGACATTCTTTCCCATCTTTTCACTATCTGAACTGTAATCCATAACATCATCGATCAGCTGGAAGGCCGTGCCGAGATAACGTCCGTACGCCGCCATCGCCTGTACTTCTTTTTCATCTCGACTGCACAATATGGCGCCTAATTGCGTCGCCGCTTCGAATAATTTAGCGGTTTTACAATGAATGACTTCAAGATATTTTTCTTCACTGGTCTCGGCATCGTGGACGTTCATCAGCTGCATCACCTCACCCTCGGCGATCACGTTGGTGGTGGTCGCCAGGATCTGCATGACACGCATATCATCAACTTCGACCATCATCTCAAAGGCACGCGAATACAGGAAATCCCCGACCAGAACGCTAGCGGCATTACCGAACAACGCATTCGCCGTTTCACTACCACGACGTAGATCAGACTCATCGACAACATCATCATGCAGCAAGGTAGCAGTATGGATAAATTCGATGATGGCTGCCAGAAGGTAATGCGTATCTCCTTGATAACCAAAGGATTTTGCAGAAAGTAAAACCAGCAACGGGCGTAAGCGTTTGCCCCCGGAGTTAACGATATAGTGACTTAACTGATTAACCAGGGCGACATCAGAACTCAAACGCTGATGAATAACCTGATCCACTGCCTGCATATCCAGCTGACAGTGGGCCATCACTTCATCAAAGCCAATCTGCTGCTCCGAGTCTTTTGTTAAGTGGTCTGCTTCAGACAAAATATATCCGCTGGTTAAGCTACATGGAAATCAGGAATGCGAATCCTATGTAGTCAGCGCCTGCAGGTCAAGCAAATATGAGGCGCACTATGAGCAATCAGGCAACATTATCTTGTATATTATGCTGTTTTAGACTTGTCAGCTTGCGATCTACAACGTATAATTTGCGCCCTTTCTGTCACGAATCTTTGGAGAACACCCATGTACGCTGTAATCAGTACTGGTGGCAAACAATATAAATTGGCTCAAGGCGATGTATGTCGCGTTGAAAAACTGGACGCTGAAGAAGGTGCTTCTGTTGAAATAGACAAAGTACTGATGATCGCTGACGGTGACAATATTAACATCGGCACACCTTTTGTCGATGGCGGTAAAGTTACTGCTACAGTAAAAGCTCATGGTCGCGCTAAAAAAGTCGAAATCATGAAGTTCAGACGTCGTAAACATCATCAAAAGAGAACTGGTCATCGTCAGTATTACACTGAAATCGAAGTCACCGGCATCTCTGCATAACGCTTGATTAAAAAGCTTTTAAGAGGAATTTAAACAATGGCACATAAAAAAGCAGCCGGTAGTACCAGAAACGGACGCGATTCACAGTCAAAACGACTTGGCGTTAAAAAGTTCGGCGGTCAGACAGTACTGGCTGGCAACATCCTGGTTCGTCAACGCGGCACTAAATTCCACGCTGGTGATAACGTAGGCATGGGCCGTGACCACACACTGTTTGCCAAAGCTGAAGGCAACGTGGTTTTTGAAGTACGTGGCCCACTCAACCGCAAAACGATCAGTGTAGTAGAAGCTGGCGTGACTCCAGCAAGCTAACTCGCTGAAGACACCAATGCGGTCACAAAAAAGCCCCGCATGGGGCTTTTTTGTTGCCTACAGGGAAGTAGGTAAGGGGCGTGAGCAGGAGCGGAAGCTTTGCCTACAGGGAAGTAGGTAAGGGGCGTGAGCATGGAGCGGAAGTTTGCAATGCAGGAGAGCCGGTAAGCGCTGTGAGCAAGGACAATTATTGCCTGTTTCATCATATTGGTCGTCATGCGAGCGAAGCACGGCAATCCCTTTCACTGCATATTGCACTCGATTAGAGATTGCTTCCTGCCTCGCAATGACGAATAATCCTAAGCATTGATTATTAAGCTAAACTATCATCAATAAACCAAGAGAACAGAAATGCGTTTTGTAGACGAAGCAACCATAAATGTAATTGCCGGTGATGGCGGAACCGGCGTGGTCAGCTTTCGCCGCGAGAAGTTCATTCAATTTGGCGGTCCTGATGGTGGTGACGGCGGTAACGGCGGCAGCGTATATCTTGTCGGTGATCACGATATTAATACACTCGCCGACTTTCGGCACGTACGAACCTACACAGCTGAATCTGGCAAACGTGGCGGTGGCCAGAAGCTAACCGGCAAAGGTGGCGACGATCTCTACATCAACGTCCCGATCGGCACACTGATCTATGATGACGACATTGATGAGCTCATTGGCGATATCACTCAAAACGATCAAAAAATAAAAGTGGCACAGGGTGGCTTTCATGGGCTAGGTAACGCTCGCTATAAAAGCTCGATCAATCAGGCGCCAAGAAAATGCACACCAGGCACAGCCGGTGAGCGCCGTAACCTGCGTCTCGAATTAAAAGTACTGGCCGATGTTGGCCTGCTCGGTTTGCCCAATGCCGGCAAATCAACTTTCATTCGCTCGGTCTCGGCAGCCCGGCCAAAAGTAGCCAATTACCCATTTACCACGCTGTTCCCTAATCTGGGCGTGGTACGTGTCGGCATGAATCAGAGTTTTGTCATTGCCGATATTCCCGGCATCATCGAAGGTGCATCAGAAGGCGCGGGCCTGGGCATACAGTTTTTGAAACATCTGTCACGCACACAATTATTATTACACATTATTGATATCGCACCTTTTGATGGCAGCGACCCGGTAGAAGAAGCAAAAACCATCATTAATGAACTGGATAGCTATAGTCACGAACTGGCAGAAAAACCACGCTGGCTGGTGTTAAATAAAACCGACCTTATCGATGACGAAGAACTAAAAGCCAAACAGGATGAGATTGTTTCACAGTTAAACTGGCAAGGACCGGTTTACACTATCTCCGCCCTCAGTAAAAAAGGCACGGAAAAGCTTGCATTCGACATCATGCAGCAACTGGAAATAGACAGAGAGCTAGAACGCGAGCAGCAACAGAACGAAGCAGACAACCAGGAACAGAAATAAAGAGCAAACCATGACTACGCGTAAAAACGTCGCCGAATCAAAACGCTGGGTGATCAAAATTGGCAGCGCACTCATTACCAATGACGGTCAGGGTCTGAATGCTCAGGCAATCCAGTCATGGGCCGAACAGATTGCCAACTTACGTGCAGCCGGTAAAGAAGTATTACTGGTTTCCTCTGGTGCCGTAGCTGAAGGCATGGCACGTATCGGCTGGAAAAAACGTCCTCACGCACTGCATGAATTACAGGCTGCGGCGGCACTTGGCCAGATGGGATTAATCCAGCAATTTGAAAGCTGCTTCAAACATCACCAGATCCATACCGCGCAGGTATTACTGACGCATGAAGACCTCAGCAATCGCCAACGCTACCTGAATGCTCGCAGCACACTAAAAACCCTGCTGTCTCTGGGCGCCATCCCTATCATCAATGAAAACGATACCGTAGCCACAGAAGAGATCCGCTTTGGCGATAACGACACGCTGGGCGCACTGGTCAGCAACCTGGTCGAAGCCGACACCCTGGTAATCCTCACTGACCAGCAGGGACTCTTCAACAAAGACCCGCGCCATAACGATGACGCAGAATTGATCAGCGAATCCAATGCCAATAATTATGACCTGTTAGCCATGGCCGGCGGTGGCGGTGCACTCGGCCAGGGCGGCATGCGGACAAAAGTTACCGCCGCGCAGCGTGCAGCACGCTCCGGCACCTCCACCGTTATCGCCTCCGGCGCAGAAACAGATATCCTGCAAAAAATCGCAGCCGGCGAATCTGTCGGCACCTTACTAACCGCCGATACTGGACCACTCACCGCGCGCAAACAGTGGCTGGCTAATCAGCTGAAGATATCAGGCAAACTATTTCTTGATGCCGGTGCCAGTAGAGCGGTTCAGCAATCGGGCGTTAGCCTGCTCGCTGTCGGTGTCAGCAAAGTGGAAGGTCACTTTCAACGCGGCGAAGTCGTCAGCTGCATCAATTCTGACGGCTTAGAAATCGCTCGCGGGCTGGTAAATTACGACAGCAAAGAAAGCCTGCTGATCAAAGGCCAGACCAGCGAAAAATTTGAGGGCATTCTTGGTTATGTCGATGAAGCCGAATTGATTCATCGCGACAACCTGGTATCTACTGTAATTTTTTACTTTTTGGCTTTGACTTCCATATCAGATATTTTCAACTTTTCCTCTTTTTAATCTGACTTTGGTGTTTTTCTTATAGATTGCTGGTCTCGGTTGTAACTTATTTATTTTGTATTTAAGTCTGGTTTTTTACTTTGGCATTGTGGGTCTCGCCCCACTGGCGAGTCACTCTTTGTCAGCAGCCACAAAGAGTAACCAGAAAGGGCCGCCACGATCGCTACGCCCTGTAAAAGACACAGGGTGCCCATCTAATCACGGTATTTATCATGCTACGCCAGAACTCGCAGAAAGCGCTCAGACATGCTGGCGCAGAAAGCCCATGATAAACACCGCGCTTAAATGGCTTGCTAAGGTGGACGAAGATCAAAGGCAAAAACGATGTTTTTGGTCTGGTTTCTTGCTTTTTCTTTTGATCTACCTTCCACATCAGGCAAGCCATTGATGTGGCGCTGCTGCCATGGGCTTTCTGTGAAAACTGTTTGAGCGCTTTCTGCGAGTTTTTTCACAGCATGGCCGCAGCGCTACCGCAATGGGCACCCCTGTGTCTTTCTACAGGGGCGAAGACGTAGTGGCGGCCTTTTTTGGGTACTTTTTTGGGCTGCAGCAAAAAAGTGCCTCGCCCGCGGGCGCGAACCGCAATCTCTCAGATAAGAAGCAATGACTCAAATACAAAAGTAAAAAATACAAGCGAGACCAGCAATCTATAAGAAAAACACCAAAGTCAGATACAAACCAAACACCCAATAAAAAAGCCGGGCTGATGCAATAAGCATCAGCCCGGCTTTCTAATTCAATGACCTACAATTAAAGCAGGTAAAACTTACGCCATTGAACGGATATTGTTGTTCATACGGCTCTTATGACGTGCCGCTTTATTGGCATGGATCAAGCCTTTGCCAGCAACACGGTCGATGACGGGTGAAGCTTCTTTATATGCTGCTTCTGCTGCCGCTTTGTCACCAGCTTCTATCGCATAATAAACTTTTTTGATATAAGTACGCATCATTGAACGTACACCTACGTTACGTGAACGATGAATTTCCGCCTGTTTAGCGCGTTTTTTTGCTGAAGCTGAATTTGCCACTATGATAAAACCGTGTTGAAAAAAAAGAGGACGTAGATTGCCGGTTTTTATAGCCTTTGTCAATAAAAATCGGGGTTATTCTAGCAAAACCTGTGTAATATCCGGTTTAGAAAAAGGCCGACAACATAAAGAGGCACACCATCAGACGACGTAGGAGATACCCCTGAGCACAAAATTACTGCGATCCACCTTCACCGTGGGTGGAATGACGCTGTTATCACGGGTTTTTGGCTTATTGCGAGATATCGCCCTGGCCACCGTTTTTGGTGCTTCTGGCGGCACTGACGCTTTTCTGGTCGCCTTCAAAATCCCCAATTTTATGCGCCGCCTGTTTGGCGAAGGCGCATTCTCACTGGCTTTTGTGCCGGTACTCTCTGAATATAAAGAAACCCGAGACAGAGCAGCGTTGAAAGACCTGGTCAACCATGTGGCCGGCACACTGGGCGGCTTTCTACTGGCTACTGTCTATCTTAGGCATGGTGTTTGCGCCCGCGGTGGTTTATATCTTTGCACCGGGTTTTGCTAAAGATGCTGGCCAGTTACAGCTAACCGCCGATCTGTTGCGCATCACATTCCCGTATATCTTTTTTATCGCACTGGTGGCCTTTGCCGGCGGTATTTTAAACAGTTTCCATCAGTTTGCGATTCCGGCATTTACCCCGGTGCTATTAAACATCTGCCTGATCGCTTCGATATTTTTTCTTGCACCTTATTTTGATGAACCGCTGATGGCACTTGCCTGGGGCGTTGCTTTAGCCGGTGCGGCCCAATTGCTGCTGCAGTTTCCCTTCCTGTTAAAACTGGGGCTGATGCCAGTTCCCAGGATAAAACGCGGCCATGAAGGGGTTAAAAAAATCATCCGCCTGATGATTCCAGCCATTTTTGGCTCATCGGTGGCGCAGATTAATTTATTGCTGGATACCGTCATCGCCTCGTTTTTAGTCACTGGCAGTGTGACCTGGTTATATTATTCTGACCGTTTGCTGGAATTTCCTCTCGGCGTGTTAGGCATTGCCATCGCTACCGTAATCTTACCGACACTTTCACAGCAACATGCGCGCCAGTCGGGCGAACTGTTTAATCAGACGCTCAACTGGGCCTTACGCCTGGTGACGATCATCACCATCCCGGCCTGCGTCGGCCTGTTCATCATGGCGGGCCCGATACTGGCATCACTGTTTGAATACGGGAAATTTACCGCCAGTGATACCTACTTTGCCAGTTTAAGCCTGATGGCTTACATGCTGGGATTACCTGCATTAATCGTCATTAAAATTCTGGCGCCAGGTTATTATGCCCGGCAGGATACCCGCACACCGGTAAGATTCGGCATCATCGCCATGGTCTGCAACATGCTCATGAATATCGCTTTTGTGGTGCCGCTGGTGATGATGGACTATGAAGCGCCACACGTTGGCCTGGCACTGGCCACCAGTCTTTCTGCCTATATTAACGCCATGCTGTTATACAGTGGTTTACGCAATAACGGCATATTTACCCCGCAGGCCGGCTGGTCAGCCTGGATCTTCCGCACCATCATCGCCTCCACCGCCATGGCGGCGACGGTTCTCTGGTTAAATCCTGATGCCATACAGTGGAGCGACTGGTCATTAATGCAGCGGCTGGGTAATCTGCTTTTTATTATAATGACCGGCGCCGTCACTTATTTTCTTTTACTCTGGTTACAGGGCTTACGTCCCAGCCATCTTAAAAAATCATCCTGAGATTTATCTGTGTTTTGCAACGAGAAGCAGAACACAGAAACTGGTAGGATAGACAACCTTAACATTTAGACTTTTAAGACCTCTCTGGACAAGATGAAAATTATCCGCGGCCTGTATAACTGCCGAAAACAACATCAGAATGGCGTGCTCACCATCGGCAATTTCGATGGCCTGCATCTCGGTCATCAGAAAATGCTGGAACAGTTGCAGTCTGAAGCGATCCGGCTTGATACCCACCGTTGCCTGATGACATTTGAACCGCTGCCGCGTGAGTTTTTTGGCCGCGGCAAAAAAGCCACGGCACGGTTGATGAACCGCAGCGAGAAAATACGTATCCTGGGCTGTTTTGAGCCATCGATCCGCCCCGAATACCTGCTGTTTTTGAATTTTAACCAGGCACTGTCGTCGATGAGCGCTGCTCAATTTATCGAACAGGTGCTTGTCGGCAGCCTTAAAGTCAGATCGGTCATCATCGGCGATGACTTCCGTTTCGGCTGTGATCGCCAGGGTGACTTTAAGCTGTTACAAAAATACGGTGAAAAACACCAGTTTGCTGTCGCCAGCATCGAATCACATTGTATCGAAAACCAGCGGGTCAGCAGCTCGCTGATACGCGAAGCCCTGATAAATAATCAACTGGCCGAAGCAGATAAGATGCTGGGTCGCGCCTACACCATCTGCGGTCACATCACCCACGGTGAAAGACTAGGCCGCACGATCGGTTTTCCGACGGCAAATATTCACTTAAGACGCCCGGAAACGGCGCTTCATGGCGTATATTCTGTTACCATGCACAGCCAGAAACATGGCGATATTGCTGGCATCGCCAATATTGGCCACCGGCCAACGGTAAACGGTAAACGCACTCAACTGGAAGTCCATCTATTCGATTTTGATCAATCGCTTTATGGTGAACAGGTATGCGTTTCTTTCCAGCATAAGATTCGCGATGAGAAAAAATTTGATTCGTTTGATGAGTTAAAACAACAGATACAAATCGACTGTAAAACAGCTAGAGAATTATTAGCCAACCGCTAATCCATATCAGAAAAACAATGACCGATTACAAAGCCACTTTAAATTTACCCGATACTGATTTCCCGATGCGAGGCAACCTGGCCAACCGCGAACCGGAGATGCTAAAACAATGGCAGGAATCTGGCCTGTATCAAAAAATTCGTGAAGTTTCTGATGGCCGCCCTACCTTTGTTTTACATGATGGCCCGCCTTATGCCAATGGCGATATCCACATCGGCCATGCCGTTAATAAAATCTTGAAAGATATCATCGTCAAAAGTCACACCATCGACGGCTACGACGCACGTTATGTACCGGGATGGGACTGCCATGGCCTGCCGATCGAATTGATGGTGGAGAAAAAAGTAGGCAAAGCCGGCAACAAGGTTGATGCCAAAACGTTTCGAGAAAAATGCCGCGAATACGCTGCCAGACAGGTCGATGGCCAGCGCACCGATTTCATCCGTTTAGGTGTCCTGGGTGACTGGCAGAAACCCTATCTCACTATGGACTACGAGTTCGAAGCCAACATCGTTCGCAGCCTGGGGAAAATCATCGATAAGGGCCACCTGCACCAGGGCAGCAAACCAGTTCACTGGTGCCTGGACTGTGGTTCGGCGCTAGCAGAAGCCGAAGTGGAATATCAGGACAAAGAATCACCGGCTATCGACGTAATGTTCACTGCAGTCAATAACAGTGATTTTGAAAAAGCCTTCAACTGTACCGATGGTGAAGGCGATATCGCGGCCGTTATCTGGACTACCACGCCGTGGACCCTGCCTGCCAACCAGGCCGTCGCACTGCACCCCGAATTCAACTACGAGCTGATACAGGTAGAAACGCCTCACGGTCCGGCACGTCTGATCCTGGAAAACTCACTGGCCGATGCTGCACTTAAGCGCTATGGTTTTGAAAACAGTCAGCGACTGGCCAGCTGCCCGGGTAGCGCACTGGAAAACTTATTAGTCAAACATCCGTTATACGATAAACAGGTGCCCGTTATCCTGGGCGACCACGTCACCACCGAAACCGGTACCGGCGCGGTGCACACTGCACCGGGTCATGGTCAGGATGACTTTGTCGTCGGCAACCGTTACGGGCTGGAAGTCTATAACCCGGTCGGCGGTAATGGCGTCTTCTTAGCCGACACCCCGTTATTTGCCGGCAAACACGTCAACAAAGTTAATCCCGAGATCATCGAATTATTAGAACAGCATCATGTTTTACTCAAACATGAAAAGATGCAGCACAGTTATCCCTGTTGCTGGCGCCACAAAACGCCGATCATCTTCCGCGCTACACCACAGTGGTTCATCAGCATGGAACAGGCAGGGTTGCGTGAGCTCGCTAACAAAGCCATCAAACAGACCACCTGGTTACCTGACTGGGGCCAGGCGCGCATCGAGAGCATGGTCAACAACCGGCCTGACTGGTGCATCTCCAGACAGCGCACCTGGGGCGTACCGATCACCTTGTTCGTTCATAAAGAAAGCGGCGAGTTACATCCCGACACGCAGGACCTGATCGAACAGGTCGCGAAAAAGATCGAACAGCAGGGCATCGAAGCCTGGTTCTCTCTGGATGCCAGTGAATTGCTCGGCGGCGATGCTGATCTATACGACAAAACCAGCGATACCTTAGATGTCTGGTTCGACTCCGGCGTGACTCACGCCTGCGTATTAAATCATCGCGACAAGTTAACCTTCCCGGCCGATCTCTATCTCGAAGGTTCTGATCAGCATCGCGGCTGGTTCCAGTCATCACTGTTAACCTCGGTAGCGATGAATGGTGTAGCGCCATATAAAAAAGTACTCACCCACGGTTTCACGGTTGATGCTCAAGGTAAAAAGATGTCGAAGTCATTAGGCAATGTTGTCTCACCGCAAAAGATTGTCGGCACCTTAGGCGCAGACATATTGCGCTTATGGGTTGCCAGCAGTGACTACAGCAATGAGATGACCGTGTCCGATGAGATATTAAAACGCAGCGCAGATTCATACCGGCGCATCAGGAATACCGCACGTTTCTTGCTGGCCAACTTAAATGGTTTTGATCCGGCGACGGATAAACTCGAGCACAGCGAATTACTTTCGTTAGATCGCTGGGCCGTTGCGAAAACGCTGGAGTTACAGGACGACATCATCGCTGCTTATAAAGATTTTAATTTCCATCTGATCCATCACAAACTGCAGCACTTCTGCACTATCGACCTGGGCGGCTTTTACCTCGACATCATCAAAGATCGCCAGTACACCACACAGAGCAACAGCATCGCACGTCGCTCTGCACAGACAGCGCTGTATCATATCGTCGAAGCCATGTGCCGCTGGATGGCGCCGATACTGAGTTTTACCGCCGATGAATTATGGCAAGCCATTCCGGGTGATCGCAGTGAATCGGTGTTACTGGAAAACTGGTACTCTGAACTGTCAGCATTAGCTGGCGATGAAAAAATGGACATGGCTTTCTGGCAAAAAATTCTCGACGTGCGTTCAGCAGTAAGCAAAGAACTCGAAGCCTTACGCGCAGACAAAACCATCGGTTCTTCACTCGATGCCGAGGTAACGCTGTACGTCGATACTGAACTGCAGACTATTCTCGCCACATTAAAAGAAGAATTACGTTTTGTGCTGATCACCTCGGAAGCAAGCATAAAAAATATTGCTGATGCAGACAGTGATTGCGTGACCGCACAGCTCAGTGGCGGCGAAACCATCAAGATAAAAGCCTCAGCCTCCAGCGAAGAAAAATGTGTTCGCTGCTGGCACCATCGAAAAGATGTTGGCAGCAACGATGAACACCCGGAACTCTGCGGCCGCTGTGTTGACAACGTTTCCGGCGACGGTGAACAACGCCTGTTCGCTTAATCTCCACTCAGTTATTGATATTATGAAATGGTTATGGCTTTCACTGTTGACCGTCGTTCTCGATCAGCTAACCAAGGTAATTGCTGAGGCTGAACTGTTATTACATAAACCGGTGGCCGTGTTCCCCGGGTTTAATCTTACCTTGATGTATAACAAAGGTGCGGCTTTCAGCTTTTTGAGTGATGCCGGCGGCTGGCAAAGAATTCTTTTTGTTACCCTATCCACCGTCATCAGTATTTTTCTTTTATTCTGGTTGAAACAGATCACGCGCGATCCTGATCAGCGGCACAACCACCTGTTACAGGCTGCCATCGCTTTCATCCTGGGCGGCGCTATCGGAAACCTGATAGACCGTGCAGCAACCGGTGCAGTCGTCGACTTTATCCAGGTTTATTACTCCACGCATTATTTCCCGGCATTTAATATTGCAGATTCGGCCATTACCTTAGGCGCTGGTCTGTTGATCCTGGATATGTTGCTTGAAAGCAGACGCAATAAAACTGTGGAAAAGCACTGAAATCATTGCCGATGATTTTCAGCATACACTCCATCCATGGAGATAAAAATTATGAACGATGAAATAAACATGCACAGCCTGGTCTTGATGCACTACAGTATCGCACTGACCAATGGCAGTATTATCGAAAGCAGTTTTGATGAGGATCCGGTCGAGATCAGCATGGGCCGAGGCGATATAACTGAAGGTATGGAGCTCGCCATCTTTGGTCTGAAAGAAGGTGACACGCAGACGTTAACCCTTAGTGTCGAACAGGGTTTTGGTGAGCGCGATGAAGACAACATCCACGACATGCCACTATCGGACTTCCCTGCGGACCTGCCACCTGAAACCGGCCTGTCCTATTCTTTTGAATCACCCGATGGTGACGACATTCCCGGCACCGTGATCAGCGTAAAAAAAGATACTGCGAAGATCGACTTCAATCATCCGCTGGCGGGTCAGGAAATCGTTTTCAGTGTCGAGATACTCGGCATCAATAACGCGCATGCTGAAATCGATTAAGCAGGTTAAACTTATCTCATGAACATCTATCTTGCTAACCCACGCGGCTTCTGCGCCGGCGTTGATCGCGCTATCGATATCGTGGAACGCGCGCTGGAAATATTTTCTGCTCCCATCTACGTACGTCATGAAGTCGTGCACAACCGTTACGTGGTCAATGACCTGATCAAAAAAGGCGCCATCTTTGTCGAAGAGCTGAACGAGATCCCTGATGGCGCCACCGTCATCTTCAGCGCGCACGGTGTCTCACAGCAAGTGCGTAATGAAGCCAGCAAGAGAGAATTACGTATCTTTGATGCCACCTGCCCGCTGGTGACCAAGGTACATCTCGAGGTCGCCAAACACGAAAAGAATACCAAGGACGTCATCCTTATCGGCCATGCCGGCCATCCTGAAGTCGAAGGTACGCTCGGTCAATACAAAAAGAATCCAAAGAGCAATATCTACCTGGTAGAAACAGTGGAAGACGTTGCCGCCATACAGGTTAAAAATCCGAAAACCTTAGCTTACGTCACACAGACGACATTATCGGTCGATGATACCAAAAACATCATCGATGCATTAAGAGAAAAGTTTCCCGACATCCATGGGCCGCGCAAAGATGATATCTGTTATGCCACACAAAACCGGCAGGATGCGGTCAGAGAACTGCCGATAAGGTCGATGTCTTTCTTGTCATCGGCTCAGCCAACAGCTCGAACTCAAACCGCTTACGTGAGTTAGCTGAAAACCAGAATGTCGCAGCGTACCTGATCGATGGTGTTGAAGATATCAACTATGACTGGTTTGACGGCGCACAATCCATCGGTGTTACCGCCGGCGCCTCGGCGCCAGACGTACTGGTAAAACAGGTCATCACCACCCTGGAAAAACTGTTCGAAACCACCATCATCACCAATGAAAAGGCA
Organism: uncultured Gammaproteobacteria bacterium; assembly: GCA_963752725.1. GTDB lineage: Bacteria > Pseudomonadota > Gammaproteobacteria > SZUA-229 > SZUA-229. Next base: position 36,847 of record CAVWAI010000037.1, on the reverse strand, counting down.
GCTGAAAACGTCCGTTTTCAGCTGCCTAAAGAACTTCGCTTAAAATAATTTTTTTCGCCTTTATTAGTTACCAGCAAGCGTCGACAGATCCCTTTTCTGTGTCTTTCACGCCTAACGAAGTCAATGTTAAATAGCCACAATTACCATCTGTTATAACAGGTGTTGCTTTTAACATATAACCGTATAGGTCAGGAACCCCCGTTCCAGCCGCACCTGAAAAAGATAGATTATACTTACCATCAGGTGAAGTAGTACCGCCCATTAAGTCTGAGAGCACCGCATCCTTATAACTATCATTGACCAGGTAATATTTTTCCATTTGCTGAGACAGCCTGAGTAGCGCATCGATTGCATCAGCGCGGCTGCCTTTCTGTACATGGTGGATATAACTCGGATATCCGACCGCTCCCAGAAGCCCGATTATAGTTATAGTAATCATCAACTCCACCAGGGTAAAACCTTTATTATTGTTTTTCATTATTTCTCTTCCTCGTACCAGTATGTTTTACGGGTACCCAGACCTAAAGGAGGTGGGGTACAGGTAGCACCAATAGCAATACACGGGTCACCACCGTCAGGCACAATAATGTTTGGTGTTGGTGGTATACCTGAGTGTATCAACTGAGTATGACGTTCAACGCGCGCATCCACACTGCTTGGGAATGCCGGTGTAGCATCCAGTATGTCAAGATAGAACACCTTACCCAGACCTAGTGATGGACCACAGGAATTTTCCGCAGGCTGCACATTAGGTGTATAGGTAGTGACGACCGCCACACCTTCAAGAAGTAATGCCTCAGCCAGACCTTTTTCACCTATCCAGGCATCCGAATTAAACTCATCACTCAGATTGATATACCAACCTTCACTCGCCTGAATCAGTGCCAGTTCAGCATCCCTTACGGCTTGAGTTCCCCCTTCACCACCGGCAATGTTTAACGTCACATTTTTTAAATCACTTTCATCAACATCTGTTGTATACGTTGTTGTGAATGCCGTCTGTTTATCCTTAATCATATATATACGGTCATGAATCGTCGTATTTAACGGATGCGCTCGAAAACCGGAACTGATTACCAGCGCATCATATTTGCCCGACTCATCTGACACCGTTGCAACATCAGGTGGATAGTAAAAACGACGAGCATCCTCTGCCGCTGCTCCGGCAAGATCAGCGATGCGCTTACCCGTAATTGAAGCCGATAACGCAGCACCATTATTATTATCAATATCAAAGCGGAAAATCTGCCCACCCATATCAGCTGCATATAAACGGTCGATAAAACCATCGCCACTCACATCCAGCGGTTTTATGCGTGCCGGAATACTGTAGTCCATGTCTGTGACAGCTAAATCACCGCCTTGACCGCCTGACCATAAACGCTCACCTGATGTCGCATCAGCAATAAACACCGCGCGGCCTTTTGAATCTGGCGTTCTAACCAATGCGTTATCCTGCGTAGCATCATAACCACCACCAAAAATCAGTACCGTTTTTTCTGTGGTACCATCTTTTACTGTTTCGACATTAACGGTAGACCAGCTATCACCTAATTCAGCATAGTCACCAATACCGCCTTTAATTACCCACATTAGTACCGGCGCAGTTCTGTCGGTCACATTAATTGCGTATATATTTCTTCCGCCGCGGCGCATACTGACATAGATATAAGCATGGTCACCATCACCCGCGTTTATCGAATTATCGTCATTTGCATCATGTATCCAGGCAGCCACACTACCGTCCAAGCCGTATATTTTTTTACCATCAGGATTTTCCATCAGCGTTGATAAATTCGTCAGTAGCTCCTGCGGAATGAAGGCGAAATTTTCTGTGCCGGTTAAACTATTAAAGGCATGCAGGTAACCGTCATTTGTTGCCGAGTATATGACCAGGTCTGGCTTGCCTGCAGACAGGCCGTACTGTATCAGCGCAGGCTCGGAGTGCAGCGGATCACCCATTTCTGGTCGTACATCGGTATAAGTATCTGCCACACCAAAATCACTCAATGCATCCAGGCCTTTCGCCCAGTTAATCAAGGTTTCACGATAAGGGGTTCCTGCTACTTTTTCTAGCGCACCAGTAGTGCCTAATAAAGCATCATTCAGAGCCGTATTAGATGTTTGCACGATATTAGTTGTTGCCGTAAGCGCTGCATTAGCGACTGGTGGTGTTTTTACACCCGTCGTGCCCGCATCAGTATAAGTCCCGGTATATGTATACACATTTCGGCCGGTGGTTAATGCATTAGCAACTCCCCCTTCCCGTACATCATCACCATCAGCACCCGATGACCAGTAACTACTTGCCGTCGTACCAAAGAACCCGGTAGCAGCATCAACCGCATTCACATAATTCTGATCTGCTATCATAGGTAATTCTTCAGTGGTATCGCCATCGCCGTCATCATCATTGCTATCGACATAAAACTTCAGTTTGTATTTCTTTAGATTACCCGGCCAGTGCTTGGTATAAGACGGTCTGAATAAAGTGAAATACAAATCATCCAGATGCGTTGAACGGTTAAATGCGTTCACTGAAACCGCAGGTGATGAAAAGGTTGTGTTCACATCCAGTGCAGCAGCAATGATTTTATTAAAGATTGCAATTAGCTTAGCTTCTGAATCTGCGGTATAAAACTCACCACCGCCATTGTCTGCCGCTGACTGCATCAGCTTCACGGCGTCAAGGTCATTTAACTCAAAACCAATAGTATGCGTGGTAATAAACTGGTCACCTGCATGTATACCGGGATCAGTGACACTAACAACATCATGAGTTGCCGCCCACTGAGTCAGCTCATCAAAACAGTTATCCACGGTAGACGCAGACCCTGGAGCAGTACCCGCATCACGATTATCATCATCGTTACTGGAGGTAATATCCGTACTGCATGAACCGACGGGGAAGCCGGGTAACACGGCTTGGCGTGTGGTACTTAAGTCATCTTTTTTCGGCTTACCGTCACTTAACAATACGATATAGTTTTTATCACAGGTACCGGTAATAGGTGAACGAAACACTTTATTGCCGGACATCATGGTTTTACTCGTTACCGAATTTCCCGGGTTAGATAGCAGACTAAAGTCAGCATCTCTACCGCCAAAATATAACAGGGCCTCATAATAAACCTCAGAGATCGGCGTATAACTTTTTGCAGAAAGCGTTTTTAAGCGGCTAAAAAAGTCATTTCGACTTTCACCGACGTCAAGAATCGGATACTGAACCGAACCACCATTTGAGGCATTATTACTACTAGCATCAAACTGCATCAGACCTATATCAACACGGGTATTACCGCGCACCATAATCTCAACCGCTGACTTAACCTGCTCAAGGTAAGATTTTTCTACCAGCTCAGCGGTAAGGGGTACCCAGTTGACATAGTTAACATAATTACCCGAGAACAACTGCAGATTAGCTGCGCCGCCGGTCCATACGGGGTGCGGATTAGCGAGATCGGCTGGCGCGGTTCCAGTGTAACCGGTGCCACCATCTTTGATGTATTCTTTATTGTTTCCGTTTGCGGTGCTGTTACCATTATCTGAAAAACATTCAACAACAAAATCTCGGTCCGAGCTGGTACCAATAGACAGCGGACGCCAGCGATCTGGGTTAGCATCAGTATCAAACTGTGCAAGTTGATCAGAATAGGTACCAACCATTAATAAGGCACCATCCTGTCCCGGGGTTATTTTAGTGCCATCAGCTTCATAACCAACGATCGCATGATCACACTCTAGGGCAGAATAGTTAAAATAATTGGTCAGCGTTACTGAGCAGTTTGGCATCTTACCGTCTTCGACAAAGTAAACACCCGTGGAGACACAATTACCGGCGGGAGCGGTAGCGGTATAGGTTGTACCCGGATCGTATGAAGGTTTCACCCAGCCTTTACCCGTACCCATACTGCCAGAGGTATCCACAATAAACATAATATTAGGATTTGATGAGCTACTCACTACACTTGATGCGGTGTAAATTTCCGTATCATCAGCCGTTGCCACTGGCAATACTGAACTACTTAATATTAAACCGGCAAAAACTGCTTTTACTTGATGAATGTATTTCATGACGAACCTCTACCTTTAAATTCCTGAGTGTAATTTCCTGTTGCGCTCTCTGGCTACCTATTACCAGCTAAGATATAAGACTTCACGCGTCTTCGGATCAAACGCAACCCCTACAACTCCATCCGAAAGTTTTTTCACTTCCAAAATATCTACCGCCACTCCTTCGCGTTCCGCCTTTGTATTTTTAGTTATATTGACAATCTTGAAATTACAACCGTAACAAGCGACATCCTTAACAATACCTGTTCTATCATTGGATATTTTTATGTCTTTCACATCCACTTCATCGACTCGGTATTTTGGTTTTTCAGCATATGCATTCGAAGCAAATACAAAAAGCAGAAGTATTAATAATTGATTTATAACTTTAATGATGTTCATTATTTTGTCCTCAAACGATGCCGTTACGGTATAAATGATGGGTCACAAGATGCTGACGGAACACGTACACCCTGAGTTTGCGATGAGCTTGCTGAGCCGCTAGCATTTGCACCCGTAGCCGCAACTCTGAAAAAATTATAACTAAGACCTTTTTCCTTGCTGCTGCCAGCAGCCCCTGTAGCACAGCCAGCGTAAGACACTGCGGCAGATAGAGCGGAAGACTTTGGAAAAGTATAAGCAACCGTCTGTGTTACGGCTAAATCTGCAGGTTGATAATCAACGGTTGTGTCCGGGGATACAGCAAATTCAATTATTGACTGCACCGCATTAAACGCTACCTGATGTTGCTGTGCATTCGCGGTAGCTCTTAATTCCATATTAGCGCTATTCATCGATGAAACGCCGATTAACGTCAACACCGTAAGCATGACCAGGGCAAGGATCAACACAAAACCCTGTTGCCTGCTGTTATGCAATCGATTACTGGCCAACGCTGTGTTACGCATTTTTTTCGATAGCGGTTTATTAAATGACATGATCGTTCCTCAGTACCCTTATAATTTCTTCAGGTTTCTTAAATTGATTACACTGCTGGTCATAAAAAAACGGAATCCATCAACACCACCAAAACTTTTGTTTGCACCAGCGATACTAAATGTCTTCGACGTATCAATACCTTTCTGCACCTTGTCTGATTGCATTACCAGCCAGATTTTTGCTGCATACACGGCTTTCCAGTCAAGCACCGCGTCAGGATTTACATAACGATCAGGAATCTGGTCACCATCTACATCTTCGCCAAACTGCACCTGCATATCTGCAACGCCAGATATCAGCAGCTGGTTTTTTATTTGTGGACCGTTAACAAGAGCAGCGCGGCGTAATGACGGGATGCCGTCTCCCGCCGAATCGGTAAAATCACTTATGTAATAAGCGTAGGCAAATAACTCATGGTTAGCTGTAAGCGGTGAGTCTTCGTACGCATCCAATACTGGCTGCGTGGCTCCGATAAACACACGGCCATTAACAAAATTACTGCGTATGTATGTCTGATTTGCCAATAATCCGACGGGGGGATTTGAATCAGCATAATGTATTTCCAGCACATCGGTAGCCGCCACATAACCTTCATCTTTAATACAGGTGGCTGAATAGGGATTAGCGTTATTTGTAGCAAAAACAGCTTGTGATAGAGTCGCATACCAGTCGTCACCGGCACAATCCTTTGCTACTGTCACATCAGCGGGTACAGTTTCACCTGCCGTAGATGCTGCACAGGACGCATCACCCGCTCTACAGTCAATCAGGTCACTAACATTAGTTCCGCCCCACATACCTGCATGGCGTAAATCATAAGATATAAGTTCTATAGCAAAACGTGCATCCGCTACCATATCCATTTGCGCTTCATTCACCTGTTGCGCGCCACGGGTTGCTGAATGCATAGCAAATACACCGCTGACGATGACCAGGCCCACGAGCATAGCCACCAGTAATTCAACCATTGAAAAACCACAAGAACGTTTTTTATTCATCTTAACCATAGTTCTAACCTGCGCACCTAACATGGATTCGCCGTACAAATATTAGAAGTGACGGTATATGATTTATCTACACTACCGCCGGCAGTATCATCGTCCCGTTCTTTCCAGCTAACAGCAATATTGACTGTTGCCATCTTTGATGGCGGCACTGCAGCAGTAACTGTCACAACGGTGGTTGCGGCAGAAGGCAGGCCTGCTGTTAAATTCTTTTCCCACCAGAAAACATCATCAGCAGCAAGCTCTGCAGCCGTGCAATTTTTAGTTCCTGTGCAACTATTATTTGCACCAACAGCCGCATAAGTAGCTAACGACTCAGGATTGGCACGCATACTTTCAAATAACTCTTCAACCTTCATTGATGCCACCGAACCATAAACGGACGTCTTGCCGGCTTTCAGCGATAAACCTTGCAGAGAAGCAATACCTAACATGCCAACAGAAAGGATAAGGAAACCGATCATGACCTCAAGTAAAGAGAAACCCTGACTTTTTCTTTTATTAAAAATCGTTTTATTTAAGGACATGTAATCACCGCCGCATTATCTGTAATACGTACTCGGCCGGACAAACTCAGCACGATTGCGCGATTACCATCAGTACTACAAATACTAAAGGTTCCTGACTGTGGAGAACCATTAATATTTTTAGGCAAACCACGAGAACTAAAGGTAAAAGACTCAACAGCTGCACCGTTAGCGTCAAGCCCGGCAATAGTTAACTCAGTATCATCAAAACCTTGATGTATACGTAATAAACAATCTGTGTTTGCTGCTGCACATTCAGCACCGGTGCCAACACCATCACCATTTCTGTCTATAAATACAATCCAGCCATTTTTCCAGCTGCCCGTTGTAGAACAGGTTGAAGCATCACTGCTTTCACAGATAGTTACTCGGGCATTGACTTTAATCGCTTCAGCACGCGCAACATGCAAAGCCGAGAGCAGCTCATTGGTAGAAGCGATCAGTCGACCACTCTGCATAAATGTTTTTAATGATGGCACACCGACCACCAGCAGGACACCTACGATAATCATGGTGAGCAACAACTCAATGAGGGTAAAACCGTTATACTTTTTCATGATTGTAATTTAAGACCAGTTCTTCAGTATTTCCAGTGGATTATGATAAGACGGGCTTAATTGCAGACAAGTGGCAGAATTTCGACATTTTTTTATCATTCACTGGTTTAATAACCACGGTTTAATCCCGCACCAGGCACTTTCAAGTCGTATCCGCTGGAAAAATCATATAGAATCTATATTAGTCAAAACTTATAAAATAACACTTATGAATCTAGATAAAGTCAGCTCGGGCGAAAAAATTCCTGATGAAATTAATGTCATCATCGAGATCCCCGCACACAGCGACCCGGTCAAATATGAAGTAGATAAAGAAACTGGCGCCATGTTCGTCGATCGTTTCATGAGTTCAGCGATGTTTTACCCGTGTAACTATGGCTACGTACCACACACCCTGTCAAAAGATGGTGACCCGGTTGACGTACTGGTTGTTACGCCGGTGCCTTTGATCTCCGGCTCCGTCATCGAGTGCCGCCCGGTTGGTGTCCTGAAGATGACGGACGAATCCGGTGATGACGCCAAGATACTTGCTGTACCTATCGATAAACTCTGCAAATCTTTTCGTAGCGCTAAATCCATCGATGACATGCAACCCATGTTGCTGGATCAGATCGCGCATTTCTTCGAACATTACAAAGACCTGGATGAAGGCAAATGGGTTCGGGTCGAAGGCTGGGGCGGTATCGAGGACGCCAAGGAAGAGATCATGTCCAGCGTTGCCATGTATAAGGACGCGCCGGTCAAACCAAACTTTTAACGCAGGGTTTTTCTCACTGACAATGATCGTAACTGCGCTGCCAGTGAGCTGAAAAACCAGCCGCTAGTTATATAACAGCAGCGACTGATCACTACCGAGAAAACCCCTGCTCTCACGGCGCCACTGCATCTGCACCTGCCTGCGCTGGTAGCTTACTGGATTATAATCGTCAGTAAGAATCGTTTCACCGCCCAGATCAGCCAGCTCATTGAGGATGAATCGCTCGGCAAAAACACGTTTTTTATCTGAAAGGAGCTGGCTGCTGACCGATAGCTCTATCGGGTGATCTGCGGCGATGAACACTAAACTGGTCAGACCTTCACCCACACCCTGATCAAATAACCGTACATGAGCGAACACCTTATTCAGTGTCGCCTGCAGACTGGCAATATCTTTACTGCCAGTTTGCGAGGTGAAGTTAATGGCGAGCAATCCGTGCCCGCTCAGACGCTTTCTGGCTACCTGCAATGCCTCTCTGGACAGCAGGTGCCAGGCGACCTGATCCGAGTTGAAAGCATCGAGCACGATATAATCATATTTTTTTTCAGTATGGCTTAAAAAGTACCTGCCATCCGCGATAAATATCTGCTCTTGCGGCAACTCAAAGGCAAAATGTTTTTCCGCCATTAACCTAACGACCGGGTCGATCTCTACGACGTCGACCCGCAAGCCAGAATGTACCAGCAGCATCGGCAGCTCTCCGGCACCGAGACCGATGACCAGTGATGATTGAATACTTTCTGCTGCAGGCAGCAGCTGCGGTACCAGGGAGATGAACTTGATGTAGTCAGCCACATAGGCATTATCATCGGTGGCGTAGTTATTATTTTCTGCCACATAGTTTTGCCCGACACCATCGACCAGCAGAGCCTTGTAGCGTTCTTTTTGTATGACTTGCACCTGACCATAAAAACTCGGTTCGCTATCGAGCAGCTGCAACGTTCCACTTATTGCAGGTTGATAAGTACTCGCCATGTAAACCATCAATACAGACATCAGCGCAGTTAACAGGGCGGATTTAATCAAGCCGATATATCCATAACCGAGTACCGACAGTGCTGCCAGGATGAAACCACAGGCACTGAATATGGTTATCACTCCATAGTTCGGTATTAATATAAAGCCGGATGCTATCGCTGCCAATAAGCTGCCAATTGTCGACACTGAAAAAATTAAACCGCTATTCGTACCGGCACCGATATTCGTCTCACTGATCAGCCTTATTGCAAAAGGACAGATGGCGCCCAGAAAAAACAGGTTAGGGAAAAACAGTATCAGACTGGAAAAAAATATACCGACACGCATATCAGCAACATCAACCAGCTGAGGCAGCAGCATCCCAGCCAGCCAGGGTGTCAGCATGGTCCAGAGGCCCGCTGACAGGCAGAGAGAAAATAAGATTACCGGGTAAGGATACTTATCAGCAAACCGGCCGCCCGAAACATAACCCAGCGCAAGAGCGCCAAGTGTGATCGCGATCAGGGAACTCCAGGTGTATATACCGCTGCCAAAAAAAGGCGACAGGATCCGCGTGCCGATAATCTCGATGACCAGCACGCTGGCACCGGTGATAAACACCGTAGCCAGCAAAACCCATCTGGAGAGAACCGTATTATTTGCGACGATATTTATCATGTTGATTTCAGTTTTATCCCTGGTCAGTACTGGTAACAGGATGCCTGGCATTTCATTACAACAAGGATACAATAAATTTGGTGCCGGAAGGGAGGATCGAACTCCCAACCTCGTCATTACGAGTGACTTGCTCTACCAGTTGGAGCTATTCCGGCGATAATTTTTGCTTAGTGCGCAGCACTCATACTATAAGGCTGCACATCACACCACGGCGTTCGCTGCAAGATGATATCCGCCATCAGTTCTGCTGAAGCAGCGCCCAGCACAATGCCATTTCTAAAATGGCCAGCATGAACAAATAAACCGTCGACATCATCATGCTGACAGATGTAGGGGATACCTTTTTCTGTCCCCGGCCTTAACCCTGCCCATTGCCTTTCTACCTCTAAATCACTTAACAGTGGAATCAGCTCTACTGCTGCGCGATGCAATTCATCTAACGCCGACGACGAAATGGTCTTATCAAATCCGATTTTTTCCAGTGTGCTGCCTGCCAGTATTCTGCCATCTTTACGCGGTATGACGTAATGCCCTTCAGATAAAATAATACGTTTTACCAGGTCCGGCTCGCCTTTGTACATGATCATCTGGCCTTTCACCGGAAGCACATCAACCGAAGATCGGGTCACACTAAACTGTGCACTCCAGGCACCGCTGGCAATGATAATTTTATCAGCAAAAAATGTTTGTTGTTCTGTTCGTACGCCCGTAACCCTGCTGTTCTCTACAATTATTTCTTCGACTTCGGTTTGCTCCTGATAAGGAATAGATAAATAATCAAAAGAAGCTTTTAGTGCTTTAACCAGTTTTGGATTTCTGATCTGCATGATGTCGGGCATCCAGATGCCTCTGTCGACCACATCACCAACAGATGGCTCGATCTCATGAATGGATGCTGTATCATTTATAAAACTTGCATCGAGCGACCATGCGTCGGCCCAATCGATGATTTTTTTCTCATCATCGTTAACCACGGTAAACAGTCCGGAGTTTATCAACTCACAATCGTTTCCTGTTTCTTCAAACAGCGTTTTGCTTAACTCAGGATAGATCTTTTTACTGCGCTCAGCCAATACATTGACAGAATCATCATAGCGCCACGGATACAGCGGAGAAATTATGCCACCACCCGCCCATGATGACTCGCCGCCGAGCGGACCTTTCTCCAGCAGCAGCACATCAACTCCTTCTAAAAATAATTGGCGCGCTGTCAATAGACCTATAGCACCGCCGCCGACAATAATACAATCTGGCATTTTTCTGTTTTATGTAGAGGGCGACTCTATAGCTTGATTTAAGTTGATGTTTTTCACCGGCACCGTTAAGTGGGCACCTGCAGATTCAACGATATCGTTTAGTCTTAAATTGACATCTTCTACATGCCCAAGGTATTCAGCAAAGTCCATCGTTTTGATATAAACATACAGCTCCAGTTCCTGTGCATACTCACCAAATTCTAAAAAACGAACTCTCGAGTTTTCTTCGTCGATAAATTCATGCTCATCGATCAACTCTCGGATCTTAGTCAACACCTGTCTTACCTGCCCAGGTGTATCGGTATATGAGAGGCATAGGCGAGTGCGATATAAAATTTTGTCTCGCTGCGTTAAATTCTCTATCGCGCCGGAAGCAAATAACGCATTGGGAATATGCACCACGGTTCGCGCCAGAGTACGTAATTGCGTTGCACGCAAGCCGATCTCTTCAACAGTACCCAGGGTATCACCAAATTTACAAAAATCGCCGACATGAACCGGCTGAGACATATAGATAGTTATTGAACCAATTAAGTTTTCCATAGATTTCTGTGCTGCCAGAGCAACCGCGACACCGCCAACACCCAGACCTGCAAGGATGGTTGTCACCTGGTAACCTAAATTATCCATCCACGAAACAATTGCTATCAGTACAACAGTAAGCTTTATAGCGGTCGCTGCCGGCTTTAATAAGACTACAGCATCTTGCTGTCCACTTCGCTTCATGTGATCAGCTAAGCGGTTAATAATTAAATCCACAATACCAGTCATTACCCACAAAAAAGCAACGATTAAAAATGTTTTGGCTTCAAATAGTGCACGTGCGACCAATGATGGCGCGATCATGTCAAATGTAGCCCGGAAAAATAAAATCATAATTAAAAAACGAAATGGGCCAACGACAAATTTTTGCAACCTCTGTTTATTGAAACGTTGATTTGCCTGAAGAATTTTTACCATGACGAAGGTCACGACAAAGGCAACAGCATAACCGGTCATCAAAAGCACCAGTAGCATTACTATCTGCCAGATTTCAAAACCAAATATAATATAATGCGGGAATATGTGCTGAGAGCCTGTTGCCAATAATACCATAGCCAAATTCAGCATCCAGCGCAGGGATCATGGCAACAGTGGCATTTGAGATTTTCCAGACAAATACACCATCACCTCGCGGTACACGCTGCATTAAGATATCAACTGGACCCTGTTTGGTTTTCAGCGTGGTAATACGGTCGCGATAAGACGGCAGGCCGTCATCCTGATGTCCGAGCGGATCATCACTCAGATCCTCAAAATCTATCCTCATTGCCCGCTTGGCGACGATGCTCAGTTTCTTAACCAGGTTCGAACCATTTAATTTTTCTTCAAGTGAAAAGGGTAAATTTCTTAAATCAAGATAGTTGGCTGCACGCTCATAATCTTTTTCGCTAACAGCGATTGCTAGCGCTACCAGGCTTGAACGCGGCGTTGACCGGTTATGCTCATCATATGGACCAGATGGCCGGCGCTTCGGCCAGCTTCTTAAGAACTTCATCGTCAGCCAGTTGCTTTTCAGCCAGATCTTTTATTGTTGGCGCAGGAGGCAAGCCTTTTAGGGTCGGGGCAACCGACTGTTCTTCGACTAATGGTTCTGCCGGCATCTCGTTGTCATCTGATGCGGCATCATCGGCCGCAAGTGAAACAGCCGATATCAGCAAGTATGCGAGTACAAAGAAAAGTCCTGACTTTATAATTTTTTTCATGGCATAAGTCTCATCGCCATCAATGGCTTATTGTGGCATAGCGTCCATCCATGGACATAAAAAAAGCAACGTAAGAACGTTGCTTTATATTACAGAATTAAGTTGGCGGGTGAAACCTAAATCATTATTACATTATTTGCAGGTTGAACTCGCCTGTATTGCACTAGGTGCCTGGTCGATGTACTTCTGACAATAACATCGATGCTCGCCTTTATCCCAGTATTTTTTACACATACTGACCATTTTTTCTGCGATCTCACCACCGATCTGCGCCTGTTTGGCTTCACTGGCTGCAAGGGCAGCAGCTTCAGCCGCTATTAGTTCCTGCTGTTTTAACTGCGCAGCAAGCTCCTGCTGTTTTTTCTCTTCAGCTAATTTTTTCTGCTTTTCTTTATCCGCAGCTATTTTTTGTTCTTTTGCTTTTTCCTGGTTAACCAGCTTAGTCATACCTGCTTCAGCTGTATTTTTTGCTGTAGCATTATTACAATCGTACACTATCGGCTGTATGTTTTTATATTTAGCCGGAGCTGTTGCTTTACATTTTTTAGTTTTAGCCTGTTTTGGCGCACCAACTGGTTTACTCGCAACTGCTGCAACCGGAGCAGCGCTGGTATTTAACGCTACATACATGTCTTTAAAATCAGTAATATCGTAATTTAGATCCAGAGGAGTTCTATAAGGTTTGAGCATGATAGATAAAGTACTGCCTTTTTGCAGAGAGACCAATGTATCTTTATTCAAATTCATTATGAAAGTGCCTGAACTGCCGTTGACCACACAGACGTTTTTCTTGACACTTAATCCTTGTTGTAAAAATCGACTATGTTTCTCCTGATTGCTTAAGCACCATTTAAATATCGGGCTTTGCTCACCATCAATTTCCACATCTTTAACTTCTAATTGTGCGAAAGCCTTAGGACTAGCGCCTGCTGCATCGTCACTAACCAGTAATTTAAGCTGTTTATTATTAAACTGTAAGTGATAATAATTTCCTTTATCATCTCTGCCTGTTTTTGTTGCTAACCTGTTTTTCTTATCGATGTTCCAGCTGATATTTTTTCCAATTTCAACTGATTCATTTTTAGCGAATGGGTTATCACCATTCATTGCCGCAGCATTTAAACTAAAAAAACAAAGAATAAACAGTGGTGCAAAAAAACGACTAGACATAAATTTCTTCCAAATTATTGATACACGCTGTTAACAAGGCCTACAAGAATATAATTCGCCATGTTTTACAGTCATAATGATTTAAATTATTATTTTTATTATTTGAACAAATCTATAGCACACAATTTAGTTTATTATGTCGATATGACATAAAAAACATGCCATTTTTAGGAAAAAGCCATCTCATGAACATCATTTTAAACGGCCAAAATAAGAAAATTGACGACAACACAAATATCGAGAAGCTGCTGATATCTCTCAGTTTAGACAACAAACGTCTGGCTGTTGAGGTCAATCAGGAAATCATACCCCGTACTGATTTTGATAAATTCACCTTCAGTGAGCTGGACAAAGTCGAAATCGTGCAGGCTATCGGCGGCGGCAGCTACCCGCTTTAAACCTGTTTATCTATGATGGCTCAAAATTGACCTGACACTACTTGCCACAGGCAAAAATCAAGTACAATAACGCCTGTTCAATTAATCTCCCTGACTAAAAAATACAATGTCTGACATAAATCTGGATAACGCACTGGTTATTGCCGGTGAAACATATACTTCACGTTTACTGGTTGGTACCGGCAAATATAAAGATAATGAAGAAACACGCCTGGCATTAGAAGCTAGCGGCGCTGAGATAATTACCATTGCTATCCGTAGAACCAATATCGGTCAAAACCCGGATGAGCCCAATCTGCTCGATGTTTTACCACTCGACAAATATACCTTATTGCCCAATACGGCGGGCTGTTACACCATCGACGATGCCGTCAGAACATGCAAGCTGGCACGTGAACTATTAGGCGGGCATAAACTGGTCAAACTGGAAGTACTGGGTGATGAAAAAACGCTTTTTCCCGATGCCATCCAAACACTGAAAGCGGCTCAAATTCTGGTCGATGATGGTTTTGATGTCATGGTTTACACCAATGATGACCCGCTTATCGCCAAGGAACTGGAAAACATTGGCTGTGTTGCTGTTATGCCTCTAGCCGCTCCCATCGGCTCAGGATTAGGCATACGTAACCCTTACAACATCCTGACGATCATCGAAAATGCCAATGTCCCTATCCTGGTCGATGCCGGTGTTGGCACCGCATCGGACGCGGCTATCGCAATGGAACTGGGCTGTGATGGCATATTAATGAATACTGCGATCGCTGCGGCACAACGACCTGTGCTTATGGCATCAGCGATGAAAAAAGCCATTGAAGGCGGTCGCGAAGCCTATCTTGCCGGACGCATGCCGAAAAAACGTTTCGCATCAGCCTCTTCTCCCATCGAAGGCACTTTCTTCTAAATCATTTTATTCTAGTGCCAACAGAAGATCCGCCAAAAAAACATCAAGACAAAACCCTTGGTGAACATAGAACCATAAGAAGCTTTGTTTTACGCCAGGGCCGTCTGACTAGCGCTCAACAAAATGCTCTGGATAATCACTGGCAGGATTACGGTATTGATTATTCAGAGCAGCTGCTGTCATTCAATGAACTGTTTGGCAACAACAATGAAGTAATCGTCGAAATTGGTTTTGGTAATGGTGAATCCCTGTTACAACAGGTGAAAAATCAGCCACAATATAATTTTATCGGCATCGAGGTCCACGGACCCGGTGTCGGCCACTTGATACATAACGCCCACAGTGATGATATTCATAATATAAAGATCATACGCCACGACGCGGTTGAGGTCCTTAAGCATCAGATCGGCGACAACACGTTAAAACAGGTGCAGCTATTTTTTCCTGACCCATGGCATAAAAAACGCCATCATAAACGCCGCATCATCAGTCCCGAATTTATCCGGCTCATCCATCAAAAGTTAAAAGTCGGCGGACTGTTTCACATGGCGACTGACTGGCAGCATTATGCTGAGCAAATGCTGTTACAGATGGATGCGGCCGAAGGCTTTAGCAATATATCTGGTGCAGGCAATTTCTCAGCTGATAAAGCTGATCGCTGCGAAACAAAATTTGAACGCCGTGGCCTCAAACTCGGCCACGGCGTCTGGGATTTGATTTACAAAAAAACCTAAGCCATTCACGCGCCCAAGCCGAATATAATTGATTGATTTATATATAGTTATTATGGATCACGTATACACATTTTTATAATTTGATAAAAAAGGATACAATAGCGCACTTTTTTCAGCGCAGTACCTGTCCTAACACTGCCTGCTATACAGAATTTTAGTAATTTGGAGAATTAAACATGTCTCAGAAACACCCTATTGTTGTGGTCACTGGTTCATCAGGTGCAGGCACATCTACTGTTAAACACGCCTTTGAGCAAATTTTTATCCGTGAAAAGATCGATCCTGTCATCATCGAAGGCGACAGTTTTCATCGTTATGATCGTGCTGCGATGAAAGAAGCCATGACGAAAGCTGAAGCCGAAGGCAACAATCGCTTCAGTCACTTCGGTGCCGACGCCAACCTGTTTGATAAACTGGAAGAGCTATTCAAAACATATGGCGAGACCGGTGGCGGTAAAAAACGTTTATACCTGCACAGCGACGAAGAAGCTGCCGCATACGAAGGTTTGACTCCTGGTCAATTCACCCCGTGGGAAGAAATTCAGCCCAACTCTGACATCATGTTCTACGAAGGCCTGCACGGCGGCGTTGTTACAGAGGATGCAGATATTGCTAAACACGTTGACCTGCTGGTCGGTGTGGTACCCAGTGTAAACCTCGAGTGGATTCAGAAAATACACCGCGACAATGCGGAACGCGGCTATTCAGAAGAAGTGATCGTTGATACCATCCTTCGTCGTATGGACGACTATGTAAAATACATCACGCCTCAGTTCTCTCGCACTGACATCAACTTCCAGCGCATCGCTACTGTTGATACTTCAAACCCTTTCATCGCACGCGACATCCCTACGCCGGATGAAAGCTTTATCGTTATTCGATTTACAGATCCAGCAAAATGCGACGTTGATTTCCCATACTTCCTGGACATGATTCCTAACTCATTCATGTCACGCCGTAACACTATCGTCGTACCCGGCAGTAAAATGGGATTTGCCATGGAACTTATTCTGACACCGATCATTCACAAGATGATTGAAAGATCAAAATAATTTAATTGCTTCTGCATAAAAAAGGCCGGCATTAGTCGGCCTTTTTTATGTCCATATTTTATGCCCATAGATGTGCCCTATGTCTCAGGAAGCCAGGAAAGGCGGTGAGACCAACACCCTCTTTCGGCTAAAAAAACATCTGCCACATCTCGTTTAGAACAAGTGCGCCATTGAAGATAACGGTATACACTAGTATTTATGCCTGCTATTCAACTCATTGATTCACATTGCCATCTTGATTTTGAATCCTTCGACAAGGACCGCTCCGAAGTCATTCAACGTGCTTTAGATAAGAACATCCAGAACATCATTATTCCCGGAACAAAAAAAGTTTACTGGCACAGGATCAAACAACTTTGCCAACAGTATCAACAGCTGCATGCCTGCTATGGACTTCATCCTTACTGGGCAAATGAACACGAACAGCATGACATCGATGAACTCGATCAATATATCGAAACCAGCAGGCCTGTCGCTATAGGCGAATGCGGACTGGACTTTCGTCCGCAGCAGGCAGCCAGAGAAACACAGCAATTTTTTTTTGAAGCTCAGTTAGATATCGCCGAAAGCAAACAGCTACCAGTAGTTATCCATTCAGTGAAAGCAACTGAAAGCGTCATACAGACGATCAAGAAATTCAAAAACCTGAAGGGTATGATACACAGCTATTCAGGCAGTGTTGAACAGGCAGAACAACTTATTGATCTGAATTTTTATATCAGTGTAGGTGCAAGCGTGACCTATGAAAATGCAAAAACAATAAAGCAGGTAGTCAAAGACATCCCTTTGACATCACTGTTACTTGAAACTGACTCACCGGACCAGCCAGATCTAAAGCACTTTAAACAAAGGAATGAACCGGCTTATCTGGTAAACACTTTTCAGAGCATTACTGAATTAAGAGAAGAACCCGCCGACATGATTGCCAGACAGACGACAACAAATGCAAAACATCTGTTTAAAATATAGGCAACTTATAGTCTCGTCAATAAAAGATGATTTTTTTCTACTATCTGCTGAGCAGTTATATCGACGATAGAAAACTCTGACCTACTTTCTATTCCAGCGCGACTTATCACTGATCTTTTGCATGGCAGCTTCGATCCAGTCAAAGACCTCTTTATTAATCTCTTCAGCACTACGACCTTTCGATTCGATTGCTGGGCCAATAACGACACTGATAGTGCCGGGCCATTTTATAAAACTATGTCTTGGCCAAAACTCACCTGCATTGTGCGCTATCGGAATTACCGGGTAACCACTCTTCTCCGCCAGCAGTGCGCCACCGATCTTATATTTTTTGGTCTTTCCGGGCGCGGTACGCGTACCCTCAGGAAACAGGATCATCCACTTGCCAGCATCAAGTTTTTTCTTGCCTTCCGTAATCAACTGTTTGATGGCAGCGCTGCCCGCACCGCGATTGATTCCGATCGGATCAGTCAACGCTAGCGCCCAGCCAAAAACTGGGATATACATTAATTCGCGCTTGAATACCCAGTGCACATACGGCGTAAAAGAATGTAACGCCAGCGTCTCCCAGGTGGATTGATGCTTGCTTAATATGATGGCAGTTTCTACATTTAGATTTTCCCGGCCTTCGACTTTGAAATCGATACCACAGAAAATTTTCAATAATAAATTATTGGTATATGACCATATGCGGGCAATTTTTAAACGGAAAGAAGAGGGAGTGAAAAATAATAAAACGATCAGCAAACCGAACACCAGGACATTAAAAACAAACCCCAGCCAGAACAATAACGAGCGTATGATTAAAACAGGTTTAGATTCCATAACAACTATTTTTTCAATATCGCAGTGACAGCTGAAGCAAGATCATCAAATACCGGTACACTGCCCTTACATTCAGTCTGTAATATTTTTTCTGCTTTAGCACCTTTGCCCGTACGTACCAGCATAGCTTTAGCGTGTGCGCTATATGCGGCTTTTATATCAGAGATACTATCGCCGATGAAGATAACATCCTCCAGTGACACGTTGAAGCGTTGCCCAATCTCTAACAACATGCCTGGTTTTGGCTTCCTGCAATCACAACCATCTTCAGGTCCATGAGGGCAATAAAAAACTGCATCGATCCGAGCGCCGATCTCTGCCAGCATCTCATCCATTTTTCCATGCATGGCAGACAACGCTTCGATATCAAAATAACCTCTAGCCAGGCCTGACTGATTAGATGCAACTACCACGGTATAGCCACTGTGCTTCAAACGGGCAATAGCATCAAGACTGCCTTCGAGCGGCCGCCACTCTTCAGCGCTTTTAATGTAATCATCTGAATCATGATTAATTACACCATCCCGGTCTAAAACGATAACTTTCATTTGCTAATGTTCTTCGCCTGTTATTTATGCTTGATGCAATCTCGAAAGATCTGCCGCACGCAAGAAAAGTTGATTCATGCTATTTAACAAAGCAATACGATTATTTTTTACCGCCTCATCATCGGCCATCACCATCACAGAATCAAAAAACTCATCGACGGGCTCACGTAAAGACGACAACTGACTTAATGCTAATTCGTAATCACCAGCATCAAACATTGGCTCTACCGTTTGGCTCAGGCTATTTAAAACCTGGAAAAGATTTTTTTCTGCTTCTTCAGATAGTAAATTTTCATCGATAGCCACGATTTCTTTCGACGCCGATTTTTTGAGGATATTACCTACTCGCTTATTTGCTGCAGCCAGACTTTCTGCTGCTGATAAACCACGAAAAGCGGTTACTGCCTTTATACGTTTATCAAAATCTAACGGCCGCGATGGCGACAACGCTGACACTGCATCAAATACATCTGGCAAGATGCCACGATCAAGATAATAGGCCCGCAGTCGCTCAAGAATATAATCAAAAACATCCTGCTCTACTTTGCTGGCATCAACCTTGTCTGCGAGCAGTTTTGCCGATGTTGCAATCAACGGCCTGAGATCAAGATCAAGCTGACGCTCGATGATGGTACGTAACACACCTAACGACGCCCTGCGTAATGCATATGGATCTTTTTCACCTGTGGGTTTTTGTCCGATGGCAAAAATACCCACCAGGGTATCTAATTTATCGCTGATCGAAAGTATCTGGCCGGTGGTAGTACTGGCCGTGTCGTCACTTGCGCCACGTGGTTTGTACTGCTCATCGAGTGCTATGGCAACTTCTTCTGCCTCACCTGCTACCTGTGCGTAACGTTTGCCCATCACGCCCTGCAATGATGCAAATTCACCGACCATGTCTGTCATCAGATCGCTTTTACTCAACAGCGCTGCACGTTGCACATATTCAACATTGGCAGTCAACTGCGTCGCCACATATTCCGCCAGCTTTGCAACGCGTTTTGATTTTTCTGCGATACTGCCAAGTTGTTTCTGAAACACGACCTTTTCCAGTGCCGCATTAAATGATTCCAGTGGCTGCTTCTGATCCTGCTCCCAGAAAAATTTGGCATCTGCCAGACGCGGCCGGACCACACGTTCATTACCTTCTTTTACTTTCTCAGGTGACTTACTATCGATATTACTGATAGTAATGAAATGATTTTTCAACTCACCATCCGCATCTTTTACAGGAAAATATTTTTGATTGTCCTGCATGGTTTTGATCAATGCTTCAGCAGGCACTTGTAAGTATATTTTTTCAAACTCACCCGCGACAGCAATTGGCCATTCATTTAGCGCCGCCACTTCATCGAGCAGGTCATCATCCAGCACAGCCTCGGCACCCAGCTGCTTTGCCGTAGCTATGACCTGTTGCTTGATGTTTTGTTTTCTTTCTTCAAAATCGGCGATGACAAACCCTTGCGTGCGAAGTTTGTCATTATAGTCACTGGCTCTATCTAAACTAATCTCTCCCGGTGCATGAAAACGATGACCAAAAGTTTTAGCTGCCGTTTTTAATCCCATTATCTGTGCATCGATAACGTTTTCACCATGCATCAGCACTACCCAGTGCACCGGGCGCACGAACTCCATATCATTGCTGCCCCAACGCATACGTTTTGGAATCGGCAGCCTGGACAATGACTGGTTGATTATGTCTTCGATCAGTTCAGATAAAGCCTGACCTTTCTCTGTCGCTCTAAACACCAGCCAGACACCTTTGTCGGTTTCCTCTTGCTGTAGCTCACTGACGTCGACGCCACAGGATCTTGCAAATCCGATAACGGCTTTAGTCGCATTGCCTTCGGCATCATAAGCCGCTTTTAAATTCGGCCCTTTGCGCTCTACGTCTCGGTCTGGCTGCGAGGAAGCAACGGCCTTTATTAAAACAGCAAGTCGTCTCGGTGCAGCAAATGATTCAACTTTACCGATTTCAAAGCCTGCTTTATTTAAACCATCAACGATACCCTGGCTAAAGGCTTCGGAAAGTTTTTTTAACGCCTTTGGTGGCAACTCTTCGGTACCCAGTTCGATCAATAGATCATCTGTGAAAGACTCTACACTCATGCTGCATCTCCTTTTACTGCAAGATCAGCACCGATAGGAAAACCTAAAGCTTCACGCGAATCGTAATATGCCTGCGCCACTGCCCTTGAAAGCGTACGCACCCGTAAGATAAACCGTTGCCGCTCGGTCACTGAAATGGCGTGGCGTGCGTCAAGCAGGTTAAAAGAGTGTGATGCTTTTAATACCATCTCGTATGCTGGCAGCGGCAAACCCAGTTCGATCAGGCGCTGACTCTCTGCTTCACAATTATCGAACTGTTTGAATAAAACATCCGTATCCGCATGCTCAAAGTTATAAGTCGACATCTCTACTTCATTCTGATGAAACACATCGCCATAGGTAACATCACCCTGAGGGCCGCGCGTCCAGATCAGATCAAAAACGCTCTCTTTCTCCTGCAGATACATGGCCAGACGTTCCAGCCCATAGGTAATTTCACCGGTAACAGGCCGGCACTCTAAACCGCCAACCTGCTGAAAATAAGTAAACTGCGTGACTTCCATACCGTTTAACCAGACTTCCCAGCCCAGACCCCAGGCACCGAGTGTCGGTGATTCCCAGTTGTCTTCCACAAAACGGACGTCATGCTCCAGCAGATCGAAACCCAGGGCTTCTAGTGAACCCAGGTATAATTCCTGAATGTTGTCCGGTGATGGTTTTAATACCACCTGAAACTGGTAGTAATGCTGCAGTCGATTAGGGTTTTCACCATAACGGCCATCCGTTGGACGGCGGCAGGGTTGCACATAGGCTGCCCGCCATGGCTCAGGGCCGATGGCACGCAAAAAGGTAGCCGGGTGAAAGGTTCCTGCTCCTACCTCCATATCGAGTGGTTGTAATATGGCGCAGCCCTGTTTTTGCCAGTAGTCCTGTACGGCGAAAATAAGTCCCTGAAATGTTGATACATCGTAAGCCATGTAACTGAAAAGCCTGATTATTTAATTAAGATGCGCAGTATAACTCAAGATGCCCGAATATAGCGTGATTACGTGGCGTTTCCTGCAAAAAAGGCTATAACTTAATAAATGCTCAAAAATTCACCTAATTGCCCGATGTAAATATTTGCTAACAGGGGATGAGAACATGAGTAAGCAGTTCATTTTGGATTCATCTGAATTATCGCAATGGCATACGCTGGTACATGAAGCCGAGCAGGATTATGGCTGTCAGCTCGATGAAGCGATGCAGAGTTATCTGGTTTTTACCCTGATGCGCTTTGCTAAAAATCAACAGCTCAATGCGAAAGCTCTGGCGCTTGATTACTTAAATTCACACCATCTTCCTAACAGCATACGCAGCGAACAATTACGAGACATAGGTGATCAATGCCTGCTGGTTTCAGGCTTATACCCGCAATCAGCAGAAAGAAGGCAGGTTGGTGTTAATTATTATGTCGATCTTGGACGGTCCGCCTATCAGCACATCGGCGAAGTGACTCAACAGAGCGTTGCCGAGTTATATCAGCAGCTGGCAGAAAGCTTTATTCTATTGATGGATCTGTTACAGACCATACGCCAATACAGTGCTCCGGCATTACAGCCTATCGCTGCCATGGAGTTATGGCAGCAGACAGGTAGCCGAGCGGCATATAAACAGATATCAACAAACGGCATTCCTGTCCATGGCAGCCTGTTAAAAACCCTGGATAAGCATTGAATAGCCACCATCACTGCATAATATCGAGCAGCAGAGATGAGTTACAGATAAAACTAAATACGCTCCAGCTCGACCAGATCATGCTTAACATCCAATTGCGCCAACACATTGTATAACGCTGCCTGCAAAGCCTCTTCGATAACCGGATGGTAAAACGGCATCTTCAGCATATCAAAAACGCTCATGCCACTTTGAATCGACCAGCTGATCAGATGCGCCAGATTTTCTGCTTTGACACAGCACATGCATGCGCCCAATAACAGGCCATCTGATTTTCGTACATACAGCCTGAGTAAGCCTCGATTCTTACCCATGATAAGTGCCCGCCCGACTGGCGAGAACTGTATCTCGCCAATGGCAATATCTTCTTCATTCAACTCGCTTAACTGCGCACCGGCAGTAGCAATATTTGGCTCGCAGAAGGTAATGCCAAGAGCCACTTTACGTTTAAATTTTTCTACCGGATGATGCACCGCGTTATAGCCGGCTACACGGCCCTCGTGCCCTGCCTCATGCAACAGAGGACGATCGGCATTAACGTCACCGGCGATGTAGATTGGCAGATCACCGATCTGCATGGTTAACGGATCATACAAAGGGATACCATTGGCATCGAGTTTTATATCCGTGGCCTGAAGATTCAAATTATCCAGGTTTGGTTTACGCCCCAGACTGGCAAGCACTTTATCCACCACCTGCCGATTTTCACCTGCTGTCACCTGTATGCCATTATCAATTTTTTCCAGTATTGCTGCCTGACCCAACCATAAAGGGAATTCTTTTCCGATGACCGCTACAGCCAGCCGGTTAACCTCTTCATCTTCCAGCTTAGCGACTGTTTCCAGTTGATCGACACCGACCACCTTAACCCCCATACGATGTAATGACTGACCGATTTCCAGGCCGATCGAACCCAGCCCAATGACCGCCATCGACGCAGGCAGATCTTCCAACTCAAAGAACTCATCGGTAGTCACGACATCATCAGCAAAATCTTGCCATGCTGAAGGAATCACGGGGGTAGACCCGGTCGCGATGATGATGCTTTTAGCTTTTATCTGCTCACCATTCACTTCAACGGTATCGTTTGAAACAAATTTGGCGTAACCATCGATCAAATGCGTCTCATCCAGCTCATCGGTCACGCCCAGGGTTCGATCAACAAAAACATCGCGCAAGTCCTGCACGTGCTCCATAGCGGCAGGTATATCGATCGAAAGCTCTTCTGCGCCATCGATACCTTCACGCTCAAAAATGCTTTTACGGTGAAAATCTTCCGCCACCTGGATCAATACTTTAGAAGGCATACAGCCGACACGTGCACAGGTGGTTCCCAATTCACCACCATTAATTAATACATAGTTATCGGTCTCCCGCTTCACCTGTGATAAAGCAAACAGACCGGCACTGCCAGCACCCAAAATGGCGACATCAACTTCACGTGTCATTTGAAGACCTCAATAAAAACTGGCGATACAAGCCGCCATGATGAATAAATTAAAATTAGCGAAGCTGAATGATAAGTTATTGTCGTCACTAAAACACCTAATAATCAACCGGGATTGATACAGAGCAAGGAGATTATCTGCAGCATTTCTTTCAAACACTTATTGATCTGACACTGACCACGCATTCATTGCGAGAAACTCTTTACTTATGCAGCAACATTGCAGAACATTTACAGATAAAATAAATTATAGGCTTGACATGACAATTCTGACAATTTAGAATGAATCCAACAATGTTTTAGTGTAGACTCTGCACAGCTTTTTTGACTAACCCTAATTCGGAGACATAATAAGATGGGCTTAAAAGACAGCAAAACCGAACAAAACCTGAAAGACGCTTTCGCTGGCGAATCTCAGGCAAACCGCCGTTACCTTTACTTCGCAGCAAAAGCAGATGTTGAAGGCTACAATGACGTATCTGCAGTATTCCGCTCAACAGCAGAAGGCGAAACCGGTCACGCGCACGGTCACCTTGAATACCTGGAAGAAACTGGCGATCCAGCGACTGGTTTACCGATAGGCAATACTAACGATAACCTGAAAGCATCCATCGCAGGTGAAACTCACGAGTACACTGATATGTACCCCGGCATGGCTAAAACAGCACGTGATGAAGGTTTCGACGAAATTGCTGACTGGTTTGAAACCTTAGCGAAAGCTGAGCGTTCTCACGCCAATCGCTTCCAGAAAGCTCTGGATAACATGGAATAAGCAGTTTACGCCTTCCCTGTAAAAAGGCCAGATCTAGTAATTATTCTAGGCTGGCCTTTTTTAATCACTATAAACTATTACCCTAATCGAGAAGAGATCATATGGCTGACAATCGAGAAGGCAGTTTAGAAGCACCGACAAGACACCCTCTTGGTCAGGATACGCCTGAATTCTGGGATGAAGAAAACCTCTTTTCTGAACTGGAACGTGTTTTCGATATCTGCCATGGCTGCCGTCGCTGCGTCAGCCTGTGTGGCTCTTTTCCGACACTGTTTGACCTGGTCGATGAATCTGACACCTTCGAAGTTGATGGCGTAGACAAAAAAGATTACTGGAAAGTCGTCGATGACTGCTTCCTGTGTGACCTGTGTTATCTGACCAAATGCCCCTATGTGCCACCACACGAGTGGAATGTCGATTTTCCGCACCTGATGTTACGCGCCAAGGCAGTCAAATTTAAAAAAGGTGAAACAAAAATCCGTGACAAGCTGATCACCTCGACCGATGCCCTCGGTAAGCTGGCATCCATCCCGGTGATCACGCAGACAGTCAACGCGGTTAATAACAATAGTCTCACTCGCAGCCTGCTCGATAAAACTCTGGGCATCCACGCTGATGCCCTGCTACCAAAATATGATTCGAATACGCTGGTCAAGCGTGATAAGAAACGTGTAGCCAATGACAAACCGGCAGAAGCGACCGACAGGACTACCGGTAAAGTCGCTTTATTTGCCACCTGTTACGGCAACTATAATGAACCACAGATCGGCGTAGACCTGATAAAAGTATTCGAACACAATGATCTACAGGTACAGCTGGTACAGAACACCCAATGTTGTGGTATGCCTAAACTCGAGTTAGGTGACCTGGACGCTGTCACCAAAGCCAAACAAAACAACATAAAAATTCTCGCCAAACTGGTCGATGAAGGCTGGGACATCGTCACACCGGTACCATCATGCACCCTCATGTTTAAGCAGGAACTACCGTTGATGTTCCCTGATGATGCCGACGTCATCAAGGTACAAAAGGCCATGTTCGATCCCTTTGAATACCTCATGCTGAGGAACAAAGCCGAAAAGCTCAATACAGCGTTTAAAACCTCACTCGGCAAGATCTCATACCATGTCGCCTGCCATCTACGGGTACAACGTATCGGCATGAAAACCCGCGAGGTGCTGGAGCTGATTCCAGACACCGAAGTGCTTCCGATCGAACGCTGCTCAGGTCATGACGGCACTTATACCTTCAAAAGCGAATTTCATGACACCGCGATGAAAATCTGCAAGCCGGTGGTCAACAAGGTCAAGCAAAACGAAGCCGATGTCTACACCAGCGACTGTGCTATGGCCGGACATCATATCGAAGCCGGTCTGGCAGATGGCAGCAAACCTGTCCACCCGATTTCCCTGATTCGTAAAGCTTACGATATTTAACCCGACATCTATTAAACACTGATTACCAGGCAACACCTATGGCCAAACTAAAACGCGAAGACCTCTACAGTCTGGAACAATATTCTGAAATGCGTGATGACTACCGCAAAAAAGTTATGGCGCATAAAGAAAATCGTCGACTGGAACTCGGCGACAACCTGTTACTGTCATTTGAAGACCAGCTGATCATGCAATATCAGATTCAGGAGATGCTGAAAGCCGAAAAAATATTTGATGCCGCAGGTATCGAAGAAGAGCTCGCGGTCTACAACACCTTGATTCCTGACGGTAGCAACTGGAAAGCCACCATGTTAATCCAGTATCCAGATGTCGAAGAACGTCAGAAACAGCTCGCCAGGCTGATCGGTATCGAGGATCTAATCTGGCTTCAGGTCGAAGGGTTTGAAAAAGTTTATGCGATTGCCGATGAAGACCTGGAACGTGATAATGCAGAAAAAACCTCTGCGGTTCATTTCATGCGTTTCGAGCTGAATAAAGAGATGATCGCGGCAGTAAAATCAGGCACAGCGATATCAGCCGGTGTTGACCATGAGAACTACCGATACACCATCAATCCGCTTGCCAGTAACCTGCGTGACTCTTTAGCTGGAGATTTAAATTAAGGCGACATCCATGGACATCGACATACCACCTTCCCTGGACGATAAAAAAGCCTGCTCACATAGCCTATGTGAGCAGGCTTTTTCTTTCAGGTAAAACTACTAAATCCCGCAATCAAAACAGGACAGAAATTTCGACTATCTAGAAGTCACTTTAAAGACGATATCTGTATCGACAATCTTTA
Source organism: uncultured Gammaproteobacteria bacterium (assembly GCA_963752725.1). Lineage (GTDB taxonomy): Bacteria > Pseudomonadota > Gammaproteobacteria > SZUA-229 > SZUA-229. The sequence goes on along the minus strand of CAVWAI010000037.1, from coordinate 9,549 downwards.
AACCTTCAGGAAGTTCTGGTGCACGAACCATATCAACTTCAGCATCATAGATATCCGTCAACTCACCAGTATCTACATTATATAGATGTTGATGCACCTGGGTATTGGAATCATAGAACACACGTTCTCTATCGATCAATATCTCACGCACTACACCTTTACTGGAAAACAAACCCATGGTGTTATAAACCGTGGCACGAGATACACGTTTACCCTCGCTGGTTACACCATCAAGAATTTTCTCTGCAGACAGATGCTGAGGACGCTGAAATAAAAATTCTGCAATCTCGACACGCTGGCGCGTCGGTGAAATCTTAAAATGCTGCAGCATAGATACGACTTCGCTACGCTCCAGAGGGAAAGTAATATTTAAACTATTCATGCACGTATTATAACCAATCTATTTAAAAAAGTAAGACATGACCTGCAATTTTGTCATGATTCAATTGCACCCCAGTCCTCGTTGACAATAAAGACTCTATCCCAGCTGTGACAAGGCTTACAGAGCTGAACCTGCAATGGATAACGCAGCAGATTATTAGACACTGTCTCAAACAAGGCGTGTTTATGACAACATTCCTTTACACTATCTGTCGAAATACTTTCCATCCAGCCTTTATTTATCAGTGGTAAAAAACATTGCTCAGCGTCAAATTCCTGATCAAATTTACTCTCATGAAACCACCAGCCATACAATAACTCATCAGAGCATAACGCCGGCGATACAGCAGGCAAAAAACCACTTTTATACCCCCCCTGGTGATAGTGTTGCGATGGATAATACAAACGCCCCTTTAAAATAACAGCACATTGATCAATCACTATACCCTGCTGATTTAACCAGTGTTTTACCTGCTTATCTTTACTGATCAGGCTTTGTCGATGTAACAAATGCTGCACTTTAATATCCAGCCGATCACGTAGGTTAGGCCCATGCCAGTTACACATCTCACGTGTATCACCCATACCTAAATAAAATTTAATAGCCATTTCCCAGTGCATAGTCTGCTTAGTGGTTTTATCAAAGACTATGAAATCGATTTCCCCCAGCGTTCTTCCATCAATGATTATCTGAAGATTATTGGCAATAATCTGGTAACGCCCATTATGCTTAAGCCAGTACAGCCACAAGGTTTCAAAATATTTTCCCAGACGCTTATCTTTCTGTTGTGCGAGCATTTCATCAAGTTCAGCGGGGTCAGCAGTCGACCAACGTTAACCAGGACTGTGCTTCTGCATAGAGCTGCCGATACCACTGATAATCTGGCCAGACACAGGCACTCGATATCCGAGACAAAAGCGGCGGACTGGAAACCGCCCAGGCCAGGTCACGAACGGATTGATGCTTGAATTCAGATGGACGCTTAACCATAGTATTTTGCTTATAATAAAATGCCAGTCTTAAGGCATAATATACACATGAAACATGCTTTGTTCCCTTTAAATACCGTAATTTTTCCTGGCAGTATTCTGCCACTGCAAATTTTCGAGCAGCGTTATTTAAATTTAATTAAAGATTGCATGAAACAACAAACGGGGTTTGTCATTGTTCTGATCAGTGAAGGCAAAGAAGTCGGCGCTGCTCCACAGATCTACAGCACCGGCTGTTATGTTGAAATAGTCGACTGGGAAGCACTGCCTAACGGCTTACTCGGTATCAGCATAGAAGCAAGATATCGCGTTCATCTATCGAATAGCGCGGTTAGAGACGATGGTCTGTTGCTGGCTGAAGCCACTGCAATCAAATCAACACTGGACGATAAACACCCGCTACCTGAAGCATTCTCAGCACTTGCGGACACTTTACAGCAACTATTAAATCATCCCTTCGCATCACCAGTATAAAAATAAAGTCGACTTCGATAATATGGCTGATATCTGTTATCGCCTTAGTGAATTACTGCCTATCAGTAACAAACACAAACAACTACTGCTGGAAACAGACAGCAGCGAACAGATGCTGGACCAGCTTGCACTGCACATAAACGCACTACAGTCATAGACCTAACACAGCTCTCGGTTATGCCGATAACATGCAGTTAAACTAGCGTTTTTCCTTATTTTCTGACTCCCGACCTAATCTGTGGTTAAGCTTCTGTTTTAAATGTTAAAATCACCTCATAATATTCAATTGAGGAAAACATAATGGCCTGGTGGGGTACATTTATCGGCGGTACTTTAGGCTATGTCTTTGGCGGACCATTAGGCGCCATCATTGGTGCGGCCCTCGGCGGCAATCTTGATCGCGGCATAAAAATGGGCGACCAGTTTGGCGCTGGCAACCAGGAACGTGTGCAGGCGGCATTTTTCACTACCACGTTTTCTGTCATGGGCCACGTGGCAAAGGCAGATGGCCACGTCAGCCCACAGGAAATTGCATCGGCAAAAAACATCATGGCGCAGATGCAGTTGTCTGCACAGCAACGTCAGGCAGCGATCAAATTTTTTGAGCAGGGAAAAACCGCCGATTTCCCACTGGAAGACGTATTACGTCAATTCAAAAAAGAATGTCATGGCAGACGCAACCTGATCCAGATGTTTGTTGAAATCCAGATTGCCACCGCGCTAGCCGATGGCAAAGTTGATGCCAGCGAAAAACAGGTGCTTTATACTATCGGTGAGATTCTTGGTTTTTCTCGTGTCCAGATCGAACATTTATTCAACATGGAAAACGCTGCTGAAGCCAGTGCCCGTGATTCATTAACTCTGACACAGGCTTATAAGATTCTCGGCGTTAACAAAGGCAGTAGTGAAGCTGAAATAAAAAAGGCTTACCGCCGCTTAATGAGTCAGCACCATCCTGATAAACTCGTGGCCAAAGGTCTGCCTGATGAAATGATCGCACTGGCCACAGAAAAAACCCAGGAAATCCGTAAAGCATACGATTTAATTAAAAACAGTTTATAAAAATATTTATAGGTTAATCATGGAAATAGTAGGTCCACTTAATATCGGTGTATTAGATAACGACACGGGCGGCCGTGAACTGCACCTGAGCTTTAAACCCGAGTTCAGAATTTTGAATGTTCAACAACAGTCTGAAAGTTTTCAGGCCTTTATCAGCTCACTGATTAACGCTATTCATCAACTCGACGAGGCTGATGATAATCGCCAGGGCATGACGACTATCTTGCAGATATGCGAACAATTAAAACCACATATTGACGCTAATGAGTTGCCACTGGAAGAAACCATCGTGGTGAATATCCAGACCCACAATCCGTTCGGTAATATTCAGATCACTAGTTAGCAGGCAAAGATAAGTATATTTAAAAGCCTTTAACCACAGAGACACAGAGTACGCGAGAGAAACTAATATCTATTTTTATTTGCGCCTGTGGCGCAAATAAATTGTTTCCCTCTGCGTACTCTGTGTCTCTGTGGTTAACGCCTTATCTTTTGTGTTAATTAATTTTAGAACCGCTTAGCTCCCAGGCATAAGCGCAATCTAATTCAGACAATACCGCCACGACACCGAGCTCACCGTCTTCCAGCATAGCCTGTAATGGGCAGCGGTTTTTCAGGCGAATATGCGGTTTAGCCATCCAGCGTGCACCCATCTGCAAATTTCTTGGGTAGGTAGTACGCAGCGCATCAATAATTCCGAGCAAAATCTTCACTCGACAGCTTACTTTTTCATCATCGGGAAAGGGCGTATCTTTACGGTATTTCGCCAGATGGCGACTACGCTCAGTAGACGGAAAGTCGAGCACGGCGAGGATCTGCTCACCACTCAAACCCCATTCATCAAGGGCACTCATGACTTTTTGGGTACGTAACAATTGTTGCTCTAAGCTGGCTGCAGGCATAATTATTAATATAATGAAGACTTTACTTCATTAAAATAGCTAAAATGAGTGACAATTTTACCATATTAACGGTTTTCAAATAAACCTATAAACAATCATGGCTATACGACCTGTTCTAAGACTCGGCGACCCTCGATTATTTCAAGTAGCAAGCGAGGTCAGTGAATTCAATAACCCGCAGCTTGATGCTTTAATTCAGGACATGTTCGACACCATGGCAGCCGAAGATGGCGCTGGACTGGCCGCTCCACAGATTGGCATAGGTTTACGTGTTGTCATTTTTGGTTTTGATAACAACCCTCGCTACCCTGATAACAACCCTGTGCCAAAAACCATTCTAATCAACCCGCAAATTATTGCTCTAAACAGTGAAAAAGAAGATGGCTGGGAAGGCTGTTTGAGCGTGCCCCAGATGCGCGGCATGGTTTCACGTTTCACTCATATTCGCTATACCGGCTTTGATGCGGCGGGCACAGCCATTGATGTTACCGCCGAAGGTTTTCATGCCAGGGTCGTACAGCATGAATGTGATCACCTTGATGGTATTATCTACACGCAACGCTTAAGCGACCCTTTAAAATTTGGCTTTACCGAAGAACTGCATAATTCGGGCCAGCTAAACTCGGGCGGCTGCTCTGAATAAGCAACCAGGCATCTTGTAAATACTCCCTTGTCTACTATATAGAAAACAACAACGGGAACCTGAACACAGAAAGTCTGTCCCATTGCTATCAACATTATTTCGATCATGTACGTGTAGTGCGCACAGGCTAATACCATGAAACTTTATTCCATAATCTTATGCTTACTGATTAGTTTTTTAACATTGTCATTAGCATCAGCAACTAGTTTACTGCCTATCAATCTACAACAACTCTCAATGCGTGCTTCATTAATTTTTTATGCTGAAATCCTTAGTAACAACGTTAAAAAAGATGAACAAAGCGGGCGCATAGCCACTTTTACTGAATTTAAGATTATTGATTCAATTAAAGGTAATGCCGGCAGCACACACACGATAAAACAGATTGGTGGCCGTCTTGCAAGCACCGGCACGACACTTCGTATTCATGGTGTTCCGGAGTTTCAAACCGGGAATAACTATGTGGTTTTTTTACCCGAAAAATCAAGCCTGGGTTTTTGTAGTCCTTTAGGATTGCACCAGGGCAGCTTTACTGTTTCAACAGTAAATGGCGAACAGATTGTCAGCAATGGACGCAGTCTTGTCGTACAACCACAACAGAACAGCAACAATATACAAATACCTCTCGCCGTATATGCCGACAAACCAACACATGCACGCCTGGATGATTTCATAAACACCGTTCGCGCATTCAACACACCCTAAACAGGCATGACAAATACACGCAAAATAATCGTTTTAATTTCTGCGCTGCTTTACAGCAACCTGTCTTTTGCTGGCGGGCCATTAATTCTTGAAGGCCCTAATGGCAATACACCAGTTACCTATCAAATTCCAGACATTACCATGCATATTGAAAATGGTGATTTAGGTACGCGAACTAATGATATTGCCGATATCCTCGCGCAAGAAGCATTCAGCTTATGGAACAACGTGAACACATCAACTGTCAATTTAATTATTGATGAAATACAACTTGAGCTTGTTGACATTAATATCAACAATTTTGACACCTACATCCCTAAGTCTTGATGGCTCCGTATTTCAATGCTGATGACAATCTGAACCCTGTGGTTTATGACAGCGACGGAACGATTATTGAAGCATTTTTTGGCGCTCAACAAAGTGACTTAATTATAGGTTTTTCCGCTTCGATTTATACTGAGCGCGGCAGTTATTTTGAAGAAGGTTATGCTGTCATTAACGGGAGTATAAAATTAACTGATATCGAATTAAAGCTGCTTATTGCACATGAAATTGGTCATTTCTTTGGACTTGATCATACCCAGGTTGATATTGATAATCAGGAATCGTCCAGTTTCCCACAATTCTGCTCGACCAGCATCCCGGAAAACTATCCTCTGATGTATCCTTTTGTATGTCGTAATGTAGAAAGTCTACATTCAGATGATATCAGTGCAGTATCAGCCCTATACCCTGCAACGAACATTAACGATAACTTTGGCATCCTTGAAGGGCGTTTTGTTGATGATTCAGGCACACCTATTTTAGGTGCGAACATCTGGGTTGAAAATACCGTCAGCGGAGACACATACAGTATAGTTTCAGATTACCTGGCACAGGGCACGGGGCATTACAGATTATATTTACCTGCAGGCAGCTACACCTTACATGCGAACTCAATTAATTCTGAATTTTACGCCGGTTCCGGCATCGGCCCCTATTCTTTAACAATTTTTGATATTTCATTTCAAAGTCCGCACCCAATAACACCACCTGTTACCTACCAGGGGGATAGCGAAGGTTCCGATGAGCTCATTACGCTGTCGGCCAACCAGACAATAGAAATTAATTTTTCCGTCACAGGCGGGCTTGCGAATATTCCTATAAGTGGTGACTCTGATGACGACAATTTTTTTGAAGATCTATTCGGAGCCACATCTCATCTCACTTTGTTTTTATTAGTCGCTCTTCTAGTTACGGGACGTCTAATAAGTATTCGGTCAAATCATTCAAGAGACAAAGATAAATAATTAAGCAGTAGTCTCAACCCATTCTGAAATAGTAATAAACTTTAAAAATTCATCGTGCACCATTGGCTCGCTTACATAATAACCCTGGATAGTTTCAACGCCTCGATCATTTAAAAAATCATACTGATATTTAGTCTCTACACCTTCACCAATAACACTCAAGCCTAAGCTATGCGCCATCGCAATGATCGCATCGCACAGTGCTGTATCATCCGGGTCTTCGCCTATGTCGGAAATAAATGCTTTGTCTATTTTCAGCACATCAAATGGGAAACGTTTCAAATAACTTAGAGATGAGTAACCGGTACCAAAATCATCGATCGATAATCGAATGCCCATCTCTTTAAACTGGTTTAACAAACTGACGACATGCGGTACATCTTTCATCAACAGACGCTCGGTGACTTCCAGCTCCAGACTCGAACCGGGAAGATTATGCCGTATTAAGTTACTGGAGATATTCTTAACGATATCCTTGCCCCTGAACTGTCGACTGGACAAGTTTATTGCAATATAAAAGTTTTCAAACCCGGGTTTGTCTCGGAGTTTTTTGGTATCTGACAGTGCGGTATCCAGTACCCAGTTACCAATATCTACAATCAGACCACTTTCTTCTGCCAGAGGTACAAATTCTTCCGGTGAGACCTCGCCCAGCTCTTCGTCTTCCCAACGTATTAAAGCTTCAGCACCAACTATTGCCTGTGAACTTGCGTCCATCAACGCCTGATATTTTAAATAAAAATCGCCATTCTCTAATGCCCGTCTTAATTTATTATCAATCTCGACGCGCTTCATCACTACATCACCCATCTCCGGCGTGAATATCTCATAGGTATCACGGCCTTTTCTTTTGCTGCGATACATCGCGGTGTCAGCATTTCGCAATAAGACATGCGGATCATCTCCATCCTGAGGGAAAATAGCGACACCCACGCTGGCGGTAACAGAGAATTCCATTTCATGGATCACACACGGTTTAGATATGCGATGTAAAAGTTCTTCGGTTTTTTTCTTCACCACATCTTCGAAGGAGACAGTGTCTTCGCCTTCGTTAGTCTCAAGTAGCATGATCAAAAACTCATCACCACCTAACCGGGCAACCGTATCAAAATCACGAACACAACTTTTTAAACGCCCGCCCATGTATCTTAAAAACTCATCGCCAGCGCCATGACCCAGGGTATCGTTAATGTTTTTAAAATGATCGAAATCCAAATATAACAAAGCGATGTGCTTCTCCTCACGTATAGCATTTGCGATCGCCTGCTGTATACGATCATATGCCAGGGTGCGATTCGGCAAGTCGGTCAACTTATCGTAACTGGCCTGATAGAGAAGCCGCTCTTCATAATCTTTACGTAGTGAGATATCTTCCTTGATAGCAAGATAATGTGTACTCTTGTTTTCATTATTCTTGATAGGAGATACGGTAACGTTCTCCCAGAAAAGATCACCATTTTTCTTTTTATTATATAACTCGCCGCTCCATGACTGTCCCGATGTGATCGCATGCCACATATTTTTGAATTGAACTTCGGGGGTATGGCCTGATTTCAAAATACGCGGATTCTCTCCGATCAGCTCTTCGGCTTTGTAACCGGTAATCTTACATAACTGAGGATTTACATATTCTATATTGCCCTGCAGGTCGGTAATCAACACCGATACAGGGCTTTGCTCAATCGCTTGCGATAACTTACGTAAATTATCTGCGGTAAGTTTATGACTACCCACCTCCTCTTCTAAATCATCGATCAGGTCGCTAATATTTTCGGTCATCTCATTAAAGGCACTGGCCAGACTTCCGATCTCATCATCAGCTTCAACATTTGCTTTAACTTCTAAATTACCTTCCGCAATTGTTTTAACAACGGTGGTCAAACGTTTTACCGGCCCCAATAATAACTGCGTTGCTGCCATCACGATCAACACGACGATCAGAACGATTGCCGCTACCAGCAGCAATGCACTTTGAGTTTGCGCCGTCACCGGCTCGAGGAAAGCATCTTGCGGCATAGAGACAATAATGGCCCACGGCGCCGTTGCCAACTTAACGACCGCAGACGAAAATATTGCCGTACCTAAGCCATAAAACTTTGTTTCTATAATAGGCTCACTAATACTGGCTGCATTTATGTTACGAATCCAGCCTGGATCTTCTACAAAAGCACCATTAACATTAGCTGGCAGCCTTTTATCTTGTATTAAACTTTTTATCTCAGCTTCTTTCAACATACTTGCCAATGTATATTCAAGGTCGCTGCGCCGTCCATGGACAAGGCGGAGATTGTTTTCATCCAACAGTATGGAAAAGGAACCTTTGCCAACCATGCCTTTGGTTCGCTCAAACAAAGAACTAAGAATAGCCGCATCATATTTAGCTCTTAAAACACCCAGTAACTTTCCTGCCAGGTCATTAATCGGGCTACTAAAAATAATAACGGATTGATTCTCATCAAATATAATTGGAGAGCGATAACTGTCTAATTTATTGTCACCCATAAAGACATTAAAATATTCATGTCGACTTTCGTCTTCACCGATATTTGCTGAAACAGTATCCAGCATGTTTATGCCCTGCATATTTAAAATTGCATACGAGGTTATGATGTCATTATGCCGGGACTTCAGTGCTCGTAATATTTCTAATAGCGTCTGGCGATTAAATGGGGGTTCCGCGTTGCGGCTAAGAAACAGATTTATAGCCGGCAGGTTTGCTTCGGTTTTTAAGAATAAAGAATTCTGCTCATTAAACTGGTCTATCCGCTCGGCATAATTTCTCGCTGCTGAGGTCAACGCTTTATTGGCGCCCTCGGTTAAATTGTCAGCCAGGATGTATCCGTCAAGCAGCGCCAATACGGTTAGCGAGGTCATCACGATAACCAGGAAAGCCGTGATCAGCTTCGCACGCAAAGTATATTGTCGTGCAATAAAAATACCAATAATCAACAGTAAAATACCGCTTATTACCAGTAATCCAGCTACCTCTAATAACACGCAATCACACTCCGTGGTTAATCATTCGACCCTAAACTCGCGTCGTATATTTTTTACTAAAAGAAAGACAATCAAGTATCGAGAAACTATTCTAGATTAAGTCTGA
>CAVWAI010000036.1:0-21809 GCA_963752725.1 uncultured Gammaproteobacteria bacterium | reverse complement strand
TTAGGTATGACCACTTTTTTCCAACACGTATAAACGTAACATCACCGACCCATAACCTGATTTGGCCCGTCAGTTGGCTCTCTATCCAGAAGCAGGTTTGTGCTGCTACGAAATAGTTCATGTTTATATTTATGCCGTTTGAAGCGGCGCGCCATTTTTGCAATGATGCCGTTCTCACGCATCAATCGTGCAACTCGGTTACGCCCACACTTTATCCCTGCGTGTACCAATGCTTGATGCACGCGAGGATAACCATAAAGCTCTCTATTTTCTTTATGTATCCGGAGGATATGTATCAGAAGCTCTTCATCTTCAACCGTTCTGCGACTTTTACCACGCTTTAACCAGGCGTAATACCCACCTGGTGTAACACCTAACTTCCGGCACAAGGTGACCACGTTACTCTTGTGATGGTATTGCTCAATGAACCAGAAGGGATCTACTTTTTTCCAGGAAAAAGTAACTCCGCTTTTTTTAAAATAGTGTTCTCTTCTCGCACTCGTTTAAGTTCTGCTTCTAACTTCTTTATTTTTCTTTCGGCAGATAAAAGTTTACTTGTTGAACGTGCTTCTTGATCGTTATCTTTCAAAATCCCCTCCCGCATTTCCTGGCGCCAACGGTACAACATGATTGGATGAATGCCCAACGCCTTTGCAACGTCAACCGACAATATATTAGGATGATTTGTAACACTAACTGCTGTGTGCTTAAAATGATAATTATAAAACGTATGTTTTTCTTTCTTCTTCATATTCACCTCTTAGCTAATTAAAGTTTAAGAGGTGTCAACTAAAGTGGGTTAAGTACAGTCGCCGTTAATTGACTTGTTATGATCGGGTATAAGCCGACCAACATGAATTGTGTAGTCCACTACTCCATTCTTCTGACATTTTCGCAAGGTGTCTCCAGGAGCCAACCGGGCTGTCTGTGTATTTTACAGTAATTAAGGTTGCAGCTTTATCTTTCCTGATATCAAACTGGATATAAGTTGTCTTAGGAAGGATTAATTTCATAGTAATAATGCCGACTTTATTTTGGTTATTAAATTCACCCGTTACATCTCTACCTGTTGGCGTGCTTCTTTCTGAATAGCACGCTTTCAGATTGGTATATATTTTGTCATATACAGAGCGTTGCTTATTCGTTGATGTAAAAGAGTATGTCTCATATGCATTATTTGTAAGGTCACTATTGTCAATATAGTATCCACATCCAATGAGAAGATATACTAAAAATAAGATTGCAATATTATTTATAATTTGCATTGTAGGGATCCTATTATAGCTGGCATTTGTCTTTGTGATGCGGTACAAAAACCGCCAGAATCGCAATGCCCTGCTGGCCCTAGAACGGCATACGGCAATGTTGTCGCTTTGTATTTGAGGTCAAAATTATTGCTTCCGCATAACTCAACTGACCTCATAAAAAGAGCTTCCTTCATTTTATCTCTGTCAGAAAAACCGTGCCCAGTTACTTCTAAGTAGAATGTATCTTTAGATTTATGAATGTCAGCGACCATAGACGGTGCACATCCAGTGAGCAGGAGTGTGATAACAATAAGTAGGTGCCTCATAGAAATTCCATTTTATTAATCATAACGTTTGAGCTAACTGGCTGCACAGCGGACTGGAAGAACGAAAGATGCGTTTTGACAGTCCACGTTGAGTGATTTGTTATAGTTCATTTAAATATATAGAACCTTGTTTTTGTATAAACCGCAGAAAAGAATATTAGGTTTATACAAAATAGAGAATAATAAATAGCTTCTATCATTGGCATAGTATCTATATTAAATATGTTTTGCCATAAATATTGCATTGATGTGCCGACAATAATAAATAATGCAAACATTATTAAATATAATCTTGCCCAGAAATCTTTGGTTCTTGATAAGAAGTAAAGTATTAGCAAGACAACTACAGCTGAGCCAATTGATAAAAATAATGATTGAGAATTAGTGTCATAATAATTGCGTCCACTTAAATATATAAACCACTTAAATGAAGCAATTACAAAAAATATAGAAGCCATAGAATAATGACTGAGGTTTCTTTTATTATGTAGATTATCCATATCCTATTTTTTAATCATGTTTTGCAATATAACGTTAAAGCTCAGCAGCGCACGCTTTTCGCGCGTGATCTTCCCCCGAAAAAGTAAACACATATAAAATCACGCTGCTAGTTTCTCGTATTCAATTGGCGAGCAAAAGCCAATCCCCGAATGCAACCGCTTTTTATTATAAAAGTGATTGATGTAACTGTTTAAAGCATACCTCAATTCGCACGTCGAGTTAAACTTTCTTCCTCGAATAAGTTCAGCCTTCAAACTGTGGAAGAAAGATTCCATATGACCATTGTCAGTACAGTAACCCAACCTGTTGACACTTGCATTCATCTTGTATTGCGCCAGTGTTTTTCTGAACACTTTGCCTGTAAATTCAATACCTCGATCAGTATGAAAGATAAGTCCAGCAGCAGGCTGTCTTTCTTGTGCTGCACGTTTTAACACTGTCGACGTTTCTTTCGTCGTTCGATCCTCAGTGAGTGACCAGCTGAGTATTCGACGTGAATAAATATCCATAATGACGGTTAAAAACCGATAGGTCTCCAGAACCTTGATATAGGTAATATCCGATACCCAGATTTGATTGATCCTGTTCGCTTCAGGCTGGTTGAGCCTGAGATTATCACCCCGTTCTTTAAAGCGTTTCAGGCCTGGCTGGCGTCTCGTTACTTTAACAACGCGGCCCTGTAACCCCTGCGCCTGCATTAACCGCTCGACACGCTTCTTGCCAATGGCTATGCCCTTTCTCTTAAGTGCTTTATGAACTCTAGGGCTACCGTAGACTCCACGGGTGTCACGGTGTATCTGCGTAATCGTTGCCGTCAGTTTTCTATCATCTACGTCGCGCTGTGATTCTGCTCGATTGATAAAAGCGTAGTAACCGCTACGTGAAACTTTAAGCCAGTTACACAGATAGCCTATTCCGAGGTCTTGCCCGTATCGCTGGATGAATCTAAATCGCTCCCGCGTTCCTCCGCGAGAAACCGTTGCCACTTTTTTAGCAGGTCGTTCTCCTGTTTTAAGCGGGCATTTTCTTTTTCCAGGCGTTTGATCTTATCGAGTTCTTCTTTGTCTTTTTTAAATGATACGACCTTTTTTCGATTGTCTGGCACGATTATTCCCTCACGATATTCTTTACGCCAACGCGACAACATAAAGGGATGAATATCTAATGTTTTGGCGACGGCTTGAACTTGAACACCATCCATTAAACTTAATTGAACGGCTTTTGTTTTAAACTCATGACTGTATCGGTTCGTCTTCTTGTGCTTTGTATATTTTGGCATTGATGCTTTCCGTTTTAGTTAGACTTTTATGTCTACTAAAACGGGGGATGTTCATGGTCGGCTTGGACGACTTGTTAGGGCTGATATTGTGGCACTAAGCATGTTGTAAAATCAATGGGTGGTCCTTGTTCTAGTAATACACTAATGCCAGTTGCGTCAAAAATGTAAGAGTATGAAAAACAAAGGGTGTTATTATTTATTGTGTAAAATCCATCTACAGAATCAGGCTGGCCCCAATTCTGTATTGATATATTTATCTTGTTGCCAGAAATGCCTTCTTCTAATGTTACCTCACCAAAATCATGAAAATTGGCTATTAGTGATGAAATCAAATTAAGACCAATAGCAGATGATGTGCAAGTAGAGTCTGAATAACCTCTGGCAGTAAATATAATGTCACCATTTTGCATGAATTCGTAAGTTCCTTTTGCCCATGGCTGCCCTGTAGAAAACATGTTGACTGTAGTGGGGTCTTTTACACATGTCGCTGTTTCCCAGGCGCCAAGTAATGGCGAATTAATATTTTGTTGTGAATTGTCACTATCGCCACAACCTGTTATTACAGAAACTGTAATGAGTAATATTAAAATCTTCATTGTGCTTCTATCTTCCTTGCCCTAACGCCCAGTTAAACGGCGAGCCGCTTTTTGCTCGTCCGAGCTGTGCGCTTTTTTGCACAGCGATTTAAACGCCTTGTTAGCTGCTTTCATATGCCAACTTATGTAACAGACGCATGTCTTCTTGCCAGCCTTTTGTTGGTGCTGGTGAGTGACTAAATTCAGTATTTTTTGTAAATATATGCCGCAAACGTTCAGGCTCTGTACCATGCTGTGATGACAATAAGTTATCTAGTGCTCCAAAATGGCCTTGTTCTGCTGCTTTTTTTAGCCATATATTCATGTTGTTTGTATCAGAAATAAATTCTTGTTCTGTCTTTACACCATTTTCTCTAAGTAATGAAAATGAGTAATACTCTGAAATACTGTATTGAGCCCAAGCATCACCAGCTTCAGCAAGTGGCAATAGTGTTTGATAATGCTTATTTAATATTTCCATCCACTTCTTTGAAATATGTGGGTTCTCAATATCTTTTTCAGATAGAAATTGATCTCTATCTTTATGAAACTCTTTAACCTCATTTGAAATATTCAGATTATCCATTTTTAATTACAGCTAACTTGTCGATATGACGCCTCGTAAGACTTCATATTTTTTATAATATACAGCCGTTGAGACCGCATATTACGATATTTAAGGGGTAATGGCTGCTTCAGATTGAGCTTAAATTAATAATTTTCATACTAACACATGACTAAGTCTGCATATTATGATATTTAAGTAGCTAATGCAGTCTGAATGCACATGGATCATAGATTGAGACTGCATATTATGATATTTAAGGGCAAAAGCAGCCCCAGCATTATTGAACACTAATATTCTACTTAAAAGGACTTTTATCATGGATGAGTCTGTTACATTTCGACCAACTGCGACCAGGCTGATGGATCAGGTACGCGAAACCCTTCGTTATTATCATTACGCATACAATACAGAAAAATCGTATGTTGACTGGATTTTAAGATTCATTCGCTTCAACGGAAAGAAACACCCAGCAGAAATGGGCAAGTTTGAAATTGAACGGTTTTTAAGTCATCTCGCCGTTAACCGTAATGTCGCAGCTTCAACTCAGAACCAGGCATTTAATGCCATTATGTTTCTCTATAAAAAAGTACTAGATATACCAATTGAGCTTGATATCAGGGCAACACGGACAACGAAAGGCAAAAAACTGCCTACCGTATTAAGTAAGGACGAAGCAAAGGCCTTGCTGTCATGCATGTCGGGCACAACAAAAATATTAGCCGGCTTGATGTATGGCTCAGGTTTACGTTCGCTAGAAGTTGTACGTTTACGCATTCACGACATTGATTTTGAAAATAATCAAATTTATATCAGAAATGCCAAGGGTCACAAAGATCGCACCACGATTTTTCCTACTACGTTACATCAACCCATTCGTAATCAGATTGAAGCAGCAAAGAAATTACACGATAAAGATTTAGCCGAGGGTTATGGTGAAGTCTATTTACCAACGGCATTAAGCCGCAAGTACAGCAAAGCAAACATTTCATTTGGCTGGCAATATTTGTTTCCTTCTCGAGTTCTTTCTACTGACCCTCGCTCCGGAAAAGTTATGCGCCATCATCTTTATACTAGCGTTCTACAAAAAGCCGTATCTAGCGCAAGAAATAAGGCGGGAATTATTAAACGCGCCTCGCCACATACGCTTAGACATAGCTTTGCAACACACTTATTAGAAAATGGTGAAAATATTCGAGTGTTACAGGTTTTGCTAGGACATAACGATGTTAAAACTACCGAAATCTACACGCACGTGATGCAGAAGAACCATGACAAGATCAAAAGTCCGCTGGACGATTTTAGTGAATAATGACTAGCCGCACTGTTTATATTTTTTACTTTTCTGATGACGGTCATGTTACTCGTATACCTTATGCTAAATGGAAACGTATTAGCTCAGGTAAAGAGTCTGTTACAGGATTTTTCAAATACATCTATTCATATTGCTCACGCCTATTTATTACTTGTAAATAAAAAACCAGATTACTGCCCGCGTATTGAAGGTGATATTTATTATTTTGATAAGTCAGGAAAAATTATTTTAAATGAACCTTACTATTTTGATTTGCTACAGGACCTGGATGAAGATCGTGGTGGTGTGATTAACTTACAGCATCGTAAAAAGAAAATAGCAACGTTTGATAAATATTGCTGGGAGCTAAATGCACAACAGATCCAGGCGGTGATTGATCGTGTAAAATGGCACGAAGGAATTATCGCCTAAGCACCTACCGTTTGTTTGGGCAGAGTAACAATAGTAGGATTTTACTCTGACACTAAATATTCCTGGCGCCAATAGATATACCGATCCCAGGTTCGACGAGCCTGTTGATGCTAGCAGCCAGGTTTCGGATATTACGATTGATGCAGATCAGCATAACTCACTGCTTCAACAGGCCTAGCCCGGAGTAGATCTCCTGCGCTTCCAGTTCATTGAACACTACAACATCTGAAACCGTTATCGCGCCAGCAGCATCTATCCAGCCGGCACCTTGCAGCCAGTCTGGCAGCACCACAGTTCCCTGGTACTTCCTCGGTACGACATAACAGCGATCATCCCGGTACAGGCAGTTGTACGCAATATCATCATTGGTCAGCTGTTGCAGATATTCCCAGGCGAGATCAGCATCGCTAAAACAACTCACCTCTAACGGGTATTCTTTAACACCGCCATTATGGTTCCACTGGGATTTCTCTATCGAAAAATCCGCTTCGCGGACGAAGCCCTGAAAGTGAAAATGGTTGACCGATGCCCCTGCTGCGAGGCTGTTATAACCCATACCAAAACCAGGTAGTACATCACTCAATTCCACAACCAGTGATGAGACATGTTTGTGCGCGGCCCTTGTTAACAGCTGCGAACTATTGTTTTCCGGTGACAGCACGATGAGCAGATGATATTCAGAGAAAGGAAATTTATTGTAGAGTACTCGCGCATTTACACCATCGGAAATGCCTTCCCATAATATCTCGGGCTTTAGAAATGGCTTATTAAAATGAAACCTGTTTTCATCAAAAGGCTGTTTTATCGAACTCAATATCTGAGAAGAAGCGCGCGCAGGACGCAGCTGGCGGATAGGGTTATAGGCGATGTCCCAGTCACCGATATTGTTGTATTGCCAGACGGGAATATCATCGAGCTCGACATCGAGTAATCGCTCGAACACATCGACATCATCCGGTGCTGCTGCTATCTTGCCAGCAGAAAACTTGCGCTTCAGTGCGCTGAACGTTTTTTTCAGATCATCATCCAGTTCACTCTTTAAGAACTCATCCTGATGGCTGTTTGCCAGCACCAGGATAAACGCCCCCAACTCGTCATCAGACAACATGTTTTTTAGCTTGTTAACAAACAGGGTTTTAAACTGGTCTATATCTTTGGCGATGAACATAATAAAAAATCTAACCACAGAGACACAGAGAGCTCAGAGGTTTATTTTGTTGCGCCTACGGCGCAGAAAACCTAAAAGGTTATCTCTGAGCTCTCTGTGTCTCTGTGGTGAATAAGCTTTTAAGGCTGGCTACGTTTACTACGTAGCCATTTGGTGAGCGGTTCCCAGTCTTCCAGATCCTGGTATACCTGCGACGGTGCCATTTCGAAGATGCCGATACCACGTTCTTCTGCACGGATATAATTCTGCGTATCACGCAGCGTGGCGATATAAGGCAGCTTCATCTTTTTTATAAAATCATATAACTCTGCAAATATGATGGTGTTTTCACGCACACGATTGGCGATCACGCCAATTTTGACTTCCTTGCGAGCGACGCGACCATTTTTCATCACTTCTTCGACATATTTTGTTGCCGCACGCATATCGATCGGTGAAGGCAGCACCGGGAAGATAACGGTTTCGACCTTTCGCATTAACTGCGTGAGTTCAGTACCATGTACCCTTGCCGGTGCATCCAGGATGACATAGTCGGTATCTTTGGCAACACGCAGAGGCTCTTTATGTGCGGCAACACCTTCTATATGCGGCCACTTCTCATCACGCGCCTGCAGCCATGCCAGGCTGGATTCCTGTGGATCATAGTCTGCCAGCACAACCTTTTTACCCATCTCATAGGCAAAATAACTTGCTAGATTGGTAGCTATTGTACTTTTGCCGCAACCGCCTTTGGCATTTAACACCAGGATCGTTCTCATGCTTGCCTCCGTTTTATTAAATCTGACCTTATCATTTACAGGTTTTTATTATGTCCAGATTGTATGCGAATGAATAAAAAATACCCAGCTATTTTAAACCATATCAACAACATTCAACGCTGCACCAGAATGAACACTGCTGCACTACATCCGGGCAGATCTTATTGTCATGAAATTATAATCTGCTGGTCATTGAAGTTTCACATTTAAACCACATACTTACCATCTCGTTTTATATCAATAGGTTAGGTACTAGCGACGTGACTCGCGAAAAAACCTGCCCTATTGGCATATTACTTGCTTTCTACAATAACAAAAGGCAAATACCTTTAAATCAACACCAGATGAGACAATACTATGACCACTTCTGAAAAACATATGCTGATAGCACTCACCCTGTCTGCATTGTTTATAATTTTTAATATCATTGCTGTTCTATCAGGCTCGGCAACGACCTATTACAGCCAGATAGACCAGCTTATTTTAAATATATTGCCGATACTTAATCTTTCGTAATTCACTGATTTCTATTATCAAAAATAAAACAGCCCCGATATCGGGGCTGTTTTATTTCAGTCGTAACAAATAAAAACGATCACGACAAAGCTTTAATACCAGCGATTAATTCACCAACCGCTTTTTTTCCATCGCCATACAACATCTGCGTATTGTCTGCATAGAACAGGTGATTTTCGATACCTGAGAAACCGGCGCCTTTACCGCGTTTAATCACGATAACGTTCTGCGCTTTATCCGCGTCCAGGATCGGCATGCCGTAAATCGGGCTCTCCGGATTCGAACGTGCCACCGGGTTTACCACATCGTTAGCACCGATCACCAGGGCAACATCTGCGGTCGGAAACTCGGGATTGATCTCTTCCAGGTCCAGAATATTATCGTAGTCAACCCCCGCTTCAGCAAGCAGCACATTCATGTGCCCGGGCATACGGCCAGCCACTGGATGGATGGCATATTTCACATCGACACCACGGGCTTCGAGCAGGTCACCCATCTCTTTTAACTTATGCTGCGCCTGCGCCACAGCCATACCATAACCCGGTACGATGATCACTTTTTGCCCGTAGGCCATCATGATAGCGGCATCATTCGCCTGTATCTCTTTCATGCTGCCTTCGATTTCTTCTTCTGCTGCAATACCGCTATCACTGCCAAAACTGCTGAACAGCACATTGGATATCGGGCGATTCATGGCTTTAGCCATCAGCTGCGTCAACAGGGTACCCGAAGAACCAACCACGGTGCCGGCGATGATCATCGCTGCATTGTTCAATACGAAACCTTCAAAGGCGACCGCAAGACCGGTTAAGGCATTGAACAATGAGATCACCACTGGCATGTCGGCGCCGCCGATAGGCAGGGTAACCATCACACCCAGGATAAGCGCCAGGGCGAAAAAGATCATGACATGCTCAAAACTAACGGGATGGCCGGTAGCGACAAAATAGCCAAACACACAGACGGCAACGAACAGGCCGATGTTGATTACCTGGTGTAACGGCAGACGCAAGGTCTTTTTCATGATGCCCTGTAACTTGGCAAACGCCACGGCAGAACCAGAGAATGAGATTGCACCGATAACCGCGCCAAGTACTGCCAGTATCTGAATAGTCAGGCCATGACTCTCTGCGCCGGCAGATAATTTCACCAGCTCAACGGCAGCAATCGCCGCAGCCGCACCGCCGCCCATGCCGTTATACATGGCGATCATCTGCGGCATATCGGTCATCGCCACACGTTTAGCAGAGATATAGGCCACGGTAGAACCCGCAGCGATAGCGACGAGCATCAGCTGTAAGTTGATATTGCCAACTTCCAGGCTTATCTCAGGCGCACCGAAGGTAGCTAATGAAGCCACTACCATGGCTATGCCTGCCCAGACGATACCGCGATGCGCAGTCACCGGCGATGACATCTGTTTTAGACCGATGATAAATATTGCAGCGGTAAGAAAGTAAACTGCGTCAACAATATAATTCATTATTGCGCTCCTTTCTTAGGTGAGTGCTGGAACATCTCCAGCATGCGGACGGTTGCCACATAACCACCTACCGCATTGCCCGCTGCCATAGCAACCGCAATAAAGCCGATGGTTAATTCCAGGGCACCGTCTGCCTCTCCCATGACGATCATGGCGCCAACCAGAACGATGCCGTGGACAAAATTCGAACCGGACATCAATGGCGTATGCAAAATAACCGGTACACGGCTGATCACTTCATAACCGGTAAAGGCAGAAAGCATAAATATGTATAACGCGGGTAAACCTTCAATCATAATTTAGACCTTAATTATTTATTTCTATACTGCTGATGCACGATCTCGCCATCACGGGTTAATACACAACCGGCGATCACATCATCTTCAAAATCCAGCGCCAGATTTCCATCTTCAGTAATAAACGGTGACACCAGGTTAAATAGATTTTTGGCATACATCTCACTGGCATGGATCGGTAATTCACCAGCAACATTTAACGGACCATGAATGGTGACCCGGTCTTTATACTCAAAGGTTTCACCCGGTTTGGTCAGTTCGCAGTTGCCGCCGCCTTCAGAAGCCAGGTCGACGATGACGGCGCCCGTTTTCATATTCTCAACCATGGCCTCAGAGATGATCTTCGGTGATGGCCGGCCGGGAATGGCTGCAGTACTGATGATGACATCTGCCAGCGAGATGTGTTTTGCCAGCACATCCTGCTGCTGCTGTTTTTCATCATCGGTCAGCTCGCGCGCATAACCGCCTTCGCCATCGGCACTGACGCCGGTATCGATGAACTTGCCACCTAGCGACTCAACCTGTTCACGCGTGGCAGAGCGTACATCATAAGCTTCGACGATGGCGCCCAGGCGTCTTGCCGTAGCAATGGCCTGCAGGCCGGCAACACCGACGCCGATGATCAGTACTTTCGCCGGACGAATCGTACCCGCCGCGGTAGTCAACATGGGGAAGAATACCGGCGCCAGCTGCGCCCCCATCAACACACCCATGTAACCGGCGATCGATGCCTGTGAAGATAGTGCATCCATCGATTGGGCACGGGTGATACGGGGTACCAGTTCCATTGCCAGCGAGGTGATCTTCTTATCGCACATCAGCTGCATCATCTCGGCATTTTTACTCGGTGCCATAAAACCAACCACGGTACAGCCGTCTTTCATCTGTTTCAATTCATCCACGGTGGGTGGATTCACCTTGAAGACCAGATCGGCATCTTTATAAAGCGTCGATGCATCAGCGACCATTTCCACATCGGTGAAATCTTCATCTTTAAAATAAGAAGACAGCGCAGCGCCCTGCTGCATTGCGATATTGACGCCTAAAGCGCTTAATTTTTTAGCGACACCAGGCTCCAACGCGATGCGTCGTTCACCGGGTGTTATTTCTTTTGCTACTACCAGCCTAGTGGGCATGGGGACTCCTTAAGGTGTACAAATTAATGGGCGGTATATTACAGTATTCTTAAGTACAATCTAATCATTCTGACACTACTGTTGAAAATTCAACATTCTTTCATATATTTAAAATACATTGACTCATGAATGACTAAAATCGCTCCTCAACTGGAAACAGGAACTTCATACCATCCAATAACACGCATAGCTCGGCAAAAAATTCCATATTCAGTTTTTGCTAGAATATTTCTATGACACTCACTTAATTAATACGGAATAACTTGAGCTGGAAAGACAAATCTGTCAGTCTTCGCTAAATAATCACAACATCGTAATAAAAACGTGTCTGAAAAAATCAGTTATAAACATGGTCCTCAGGAAAAACTGGGTATATTACTGGTCAATCTCGGCTCGCCCGACGCCCCCACCCCCTCAGCCGTGCGCCGGTATCTGGCCCAATTTTTAGCCGATCCCCGCGTCGTCGAGACCAATCGATTGCTCTGGTGGCTGATACTGCATGGCGTCATCTTAAGAATTCGCCCTTCACGTTCGGCAAAAGCCTATAAGAAAGTCTGGACGGAAGACGGCTCGCCACTGATCCATTTCACCCGATTACAGACCCAGGCGATACAGAAAAAGCTTGAAGATCGTTTTCGTGGCCATGTGATTGCCGATATGGCGATGACTTACGGTAAACCATCGATAAAAAATGGCCTCGAAGGCCTGCGTAAGGCAGGTGCCCGACGCCTGCTCATCTTACCTTTATATCCGCAATATTCCGGCACGACCACGGCGGCCGTATTCGACCAGGTTACCGATGTACTCAAAGGCTGGCGCTGGCTGCCCGACCTGCGCATGATCAACCAGTATCACGATCACCCAAAATATATCTCTGCGCTGGCAAACAGTATTAAAACTCAGTGGGCAAACAACAAACGCAGTGATCTGCTGCTGTTCTCGTTTCATGGCATCCCGCAGCGCTACGTTGAATAACGGTGACCCCTACTTCTGCCACTGTCAGAAAACCGCGCGCCTGGTGGCAGAAGAACTGGAATTAAAAGAGGGTGAATGGAAAGTCGTCTTCCAGTCACGTTTTGGCCGCGAACCCTGGTTACAGCCTTATTGCAGTGTCACCCTGCAGGAACTTCCCGCACAAAATATAAAAAGTGTTGATGTCATCTGCCCGGGATTTGCCGCCGACTGCCTGGAGACGCTGGAAGAGATTCAGATGGAAAACAAAGAGCTGTTCATTGAAGCCGGGGGTGAAAGCTTTAACTACATCCCGTGTTTAAATAATAACGATGATCACATGGATGCCATATGCGAAATCCTTACCGCCCACATGTTCGGCTGGCCAGAAACCATGCCCAACTGGGACGCCGGCAAACTGGCCGTCGAAGCCAATAAAACAAGGCAACGCGCACTAGACATGGGCGCGAAGAAGTAAATAAACTCCGTTTATGGCGATTAGTAACAGCAAACCCTTAGTGGGTGTTAGCCAGTGCCTGCTCGGCGACGCTGTTCGTTATGATGGCAAATCCAAAGCCAATCAGATTATCCTCGAACAACTCACAGCCCTTTTTAATCTAGTCGCCGTCTGCCCGGAAGTCGAAGCCGGACTTCCGATTCCACGACCACCGGTACAACTCACCGGCAGCATACAAAATCCAAAACTTACCGGACGCGATGACCCGACTATCGATGTGACAGATATCATGCAGCGATATTGCGAGACAAAACCCGCCGAACTCAAACACCTGGCCGGTTTCATTTTTAAAAGTCGCTCACCCAGTTGCGGCTTGAATAGCACACCCGTTTTTATCGATGGAAAATGCGTGACCGAGACCAGTCGCGGGATTTTTGCAAAAAGACTGTGCGCAAGCTATCCAGGCCTGGTCGTAATAGAAGACTTCGAGTTAGAAAATAAAACGACACTGGATAATTTCATACTGTCGATTTTAACGTAGTGCTGCTACTAACCGGCAGGCAGCGAAATCTCCCAGCCAGTAAAAATATTCATTTCCTTAAAAAACATTACACCCTGATGAGGGGCGTAATATTCACAATAGAATCGAAGCCTTAAAACTAAGCAAGGCTAAGTTTTATCGCATCAACAATATCGTCACAGGCGTTAGCGCAGGCTTCACACTCGATATGTTTCTCATGTTTCCGGCACTCTTTTGCGCAATCTGTGCACACTTTCTCGCATACGCGTGAATATTCTTTTGTATAACTGGAATTCGATGCCACCAGGTAAGCAAAACCGCCGCAGATTGACAGCATTTCCTGCACCTTGCTTGCACAGGCAGCCAGCTCGGTATCACCCTCAGTAAAACTGACCATACAATGTGCGACGCAACGCCGTCCTTTGTCAGTGCAGCCATTAACCGCATCCATCAGATCGGTTAACTGCGTCGAATGCTTGCTGTGATCGTGGCCTTTCGCTGCTGCTGAAGCAGAGCCAGCATAAGCCATGCTCGCGGCGACACCCATACCTAACAATACATCTCGACGACTGATGCCTTCAGCTGTTTTTTCTTTTACGGATAACATTTCTTTTTCTGACATATTCTGACCCCTGTTCAACAATAATTGAACTCTATTTGTACTACAGGCAAAGAGCATTAATCAAGTTTTATATAACACCTCAAAGGGGACAGATCTATTTAACGTACCGCTCTCTGTTCTTATCGGTCAAGGATTTTAAAAAACTCACGATGTCGCTGACCTGCTGATCACTGAGCTCTTCATCCAGTTGCAGCTTGCCCATCTTGCGCACCGCTTCTTCAAGCGTGGTGATCTTTCCGTCATGGAAATACGGTGCGGTCAAAGCCACGTTACGCAGCGGCGCCACTTTAAAAAACATACGATCAGCTTCGTCTTTTGTCAGCGTGTACATTCCCTGGTCAGTCTGATTTTCATAGGCATGTTCTTTACCGAGAGGTTCATAGGTTTCACCACCAAGCAGCTTGCCATCGTGACAGGACTTACAATCAACTTTGATAAACGTTTTCAGGCCGCGCTGCTCAGTCTCACTTAATGCATCAACATCGCCGTTCATAAAATCATCAAAACGGCTCGGTGTTATCAAAGTGCGCTCAAAAGCTGCGATGGCTTCGGCGATATTCTGGTAGCTGATTGCAGGTTTTTCGCCGGGGAAAGCTTTTGCAAACGCATCCTGGTATTCAGAAATCTCCGCTATTTTCTGCTCAACTGTTTTTTCGTCGGGCATACCCATTTCAATCGGGTTAAGAATTGGCCCTTTGGCCTGTTCAACCAGGTCTTCTGCACGACCATCCCAGAACTGACTGTCCTGCCAGCCGGCATTTAATACTGTCGGGCTATTACGTGTTCCTTTTTCACCTCTTGCACCGGGTGAAGTAGCCAGGTTGTCTACACCGGCAGCGCCGTTATCTAAAAGATGACAGGATGCGCAGGACTGCGAATCATTGATCGACAGGCGTTTTTCGAAATACAGTTTTTTACCGAGTACGATGCGCTCCGGCGTGTCATCTTCCGAACCCGGCATAGCTTCCGGCAAAGGTGAAAAAATACGGTTTGCTCGAGACATCAGTAAGCCTGCATCATCAGCAAAAACACTACTAGTCGCCATGAATAAGAACGCCGATACGAAACCAGCAATATTTATAATCTTCATCATTTCTGTTTTTACTCGCTGAATTTTGTAACCGTTAAACAACAGAAAAAATCACAGACCCAGCTTATCTGCGACGAAGTCCGCATCCTTATCACCGCGGCCTGAAAGATTAACCAGTATCGTCTGATCGTCTGACATGGTGGCAGCAGTGCGCATGGCATAAGCGATGGCATGCGCACTTTCCAGCGCAGGGATAATGCCTTCCAGTCGAGACATGACCATGAACCCATCTAGACATTCTTTATCATCTGCAGTTTCATACTCTACGCGTTTTATATCTTTGAGGTAACAGTGCTGCGGACCAACACCGGGATAATCAAGCCCTGAAGCAATAGAATAAACAGGCAATGGATTACCTTCACTATCCTGCAGGTTATAACACTCAAACCCGTGAATCGCGCCCTTGCTGCCAAGGGTCAGCGTGGCCGCATGCTCACCAGTGTCAAGCCCTTTGCCAGCAGGTTCTATACCGACCAGTTTTACCTCTTCATCATTCAGAAAGGCGGTAAATATACCAATGGCGTTGGAGCCACCACCAACACAGGCGGTCACGATATCGGGCAACTTACCCTGCTTAGCTAAAAACTGTTCACGGGCTTCACGGCCAACGATACTTTGAAAATCACGTACCATCTTGGGGAACGGGTGCGGCCCGACAACCGAGCCGATGGCATAAAAAAAATTTACCGGGTCCTTCAGATATTCTTCAAAAGCACTATCAACAGCATCTTTCAATGTTCGCGTGCCGCGTGTCACCGGTACCAGCTTGCAGCCAAGGATCTTCATCTTGGTGACATTCGGGTGTTCTTTTTCAATATCGATCTCACCCATATGGATCTCACAGTCGATACCGACCAGTGCGCAGGCGGTTGCCAGTGCGACACCGTGCTGCCCGGCGCCGGTCTCTGCCAGCACCTTGGTCTTACCCATGTGTTTCGCCAGCAGTGCTTCACCCAGGCAGTGATTGATCTTATGTGCACCGGTATGGTTGAGATCTTCACGTTTAAAAAAGATACGTGCGCCGCCACATTTTTCTGTTAATCGGCGGGCAAAATAGATGGGGCTGGGACGACCGGTATAGTCTGCATTGAGCTCGGCCAGTTCCTGCTGAAAAGATTCTGTCTGAACAACCCGATCATAGGCATCATTGATTTCATCCATGACCTGTTTCAGTTCCGGCGGTATCACCTGGCCGCCATATTCTCCAAAATAACCCTTTTTCATCCGGCATCGGCGCAAAATCGATCGACATAAATTTCCCCTGAATTTAAGCAGTTCTAATAGATAACAACGATGATAACGCAATTCAATAAATATTGGAGCGCTTGACTCATCTCCGATTGGATTGCGTTAAAAGAAACAGACTAACGAATTAGTTTTCGAAAAGCGAACATCGAAATCAAAGCCCAGACAACCGTTCGTAAACTCATAGCAGCAACTGTACGAACTTCGTAGGCCTCACCATTGATCACGACCATCCCGAATGCCACAAAAACAACAAGTGTCGCCAGTGTGATAAAAATAGAGAGCCAAACTGCCCACCTTCTCTGCATCCATAGACCAGCGCCTGCGATGATATATAAAAACCCCGCTAAAAAATTAAACCAGACCACAAACGGCACATAATTCCCGGCCGCCTGCCGGTCTTGACCGTCGACAAATAGAACTGAACCGCCGGCCTTGATAGTAAGCAGGCCAAATAAAACAGCAACGACCGTAATCACCCAAAAACCTATGGAACGATTTATTTTCATAGACATAACACTTTCACCTTTTAAATACCAAATAGATGCATTACTTAAATCAGCTGTCTATCAGTAAGTGACCGAAATAAGAAAAAATCCCTAATGCGATTCCCGTTACGAACTGAGCATGAACCAGGTAAGAGAACTTTTTCAGTTCTTTAGGTGAATAACGCCAGGTGAGAAACAGGCCGAACAAACCTTGCCATACGACCAGTACCAAAACAGCCTGGAAGAATAAGATCTCCATTGGCACACCCATCAGCGCGATATGCAGCAGGATAATCGCAACGCTTGCGATACCGACATAAACATGTGTCCTGTTTAAAAAACAGAGTAACTGCTGAAAAACTGACGCTGCTGCCGGCGGCGAGTAGTCCGGCAGGATGCGCTTTGCAAACTCGCCTTTGCCCATCAACAGTTTCAACAGGGTGCGCGCGTAGATAAATAGCAGCAGCCACAGACCAGCTTCACCGAAGCCCTCACCGATTTCACTTAAAAATGTTTCGCGCTCAACTACCGGCGGATAGACGTTGTAGGCATAGATAAAATATGCCACTGAAACGAACAACACTATTACCGTATAAATTAAAATGCCCTTTATACTTTTAATCACCATAGTTTATATTCTCACATCTATACCATTTATAAAAAAAGCGGCAACCAGATTCCTCCAGCCGCCGCTTTTTTATTAAGGTAGTCCACAATCTATTGAGAAAGAAGCTCTTCCACAAGCTGAATAGCCTCTGGCGATGTCCATTCATCGGTGCCAACAATGCGACTGATAACTTTACCGTTACGATCGATCAGAAAACTTGTAGGCATGTCGGATACTTTATACAGGTCACTCACTTTACTTTCAGGATCCAATAAGATGGGAAAGCTTAAATCGAGTAACTTTGAAAATGTTTCTATCCGTCCACGCGACCCTTCATCGACAGAGACAGCAGCAATCACAAAACCCTGGTCTTTATATTTCTGCCACAAGGTTTCCATGCCCGGCATCTCTGCACGGCATGGCATGCACCAGGTGGCCCAGAAATTTAGCAATACGACTTTACCCTTATAATCCTGCCAGGCCGGTATTTCCACCACGCAAATTTTCTGAGACAAAATCGGGGGCATCATGTCGCGCTACTTCAGGCACAACAAATAAATCAGCCAGCGGCGCAGATGCCTGAACGGCTCCACTCACTATCAATAACAGCGAAAAAACAATTATGTTTCTCATATAACTTTCTTACTAACGTGCCCTCTCGGACAGATAACCCAGTATCGTTTCAGTTTCCTGCTCACTCAGTTGCGGCACTCCAGCTTGCTGCATTCGCTGCTGCATGGTACTGATTATTAATTTCCACTGCTGTGCTTTTAACATGCCAGGCTCAGGAAGCTGATGACACAATGCGCAGCGAGTAACAAACAGGTCTTTCGCTTCACCTGCGTCTTCAGATGGTGCCTGTAGCGCACTCTCTTTAAGATAAGCCAGCACCTGCTGTTTCTCATCTTCACTTATTACAGACACACCGCGCTGCTTCATTATCCCCTGCATGACATCAAGCAGCATCTCCCACTGGTTCGCCGTACGCCTGGTTTTTTTCGGCAGCTTATGACAGTTGCTGCAGCGACTCTGAAAAACCTGCTTTCCTTCATCAATAGAGTCCTCTGTAACGACTACTTCAGAAACAGGTTTCTCATCGGCATGCGCGACCAGTAGAGGAGCCGCTGTTAATATCAGGCAGAAAAATAAAAATAGAACCGTTTTCATTGTAAGGCCTGCAGCGTTTCTACCAGTTTTATACTGTCCTTATAATCCTCATTCATCCTGACGATATTACCCGCACTGTCGATAACAACAGTGGTACCCATGGAAGCCTGATATAAACTCAACAATGCCTGATTTGTATCGACCAGGGTGTCGATGTCTTCATACTTGTTAGATACTTGTGCAGCGCGAGAGGCTGCAACCGAACCACTGACAAAATCGACAAGAAAAAACTGGACCGCAGGAAACTGCGGCATAACTTCAGCACGCATATGACTCATGTGGGTTTCGCAGATGGGACACCACATTGTGAAATAAAGCACCACACCTGTAGATCTTGTAAGTTCATCATATAAACCACGACTGTTACCGAGTGTATCTAACACCGAAAAGTCAGGCGATATCTGCCCCACTTGTGTACCGCTGGTACCTGCCTCAACAGTCTGTCGAATTATCATCACCGGAAGGCAGGAGGTCATCGGTTATACCATCACACCCTGACAGGCCAAGTGATACGCCAAGCAACGCGATTCTCATCATCAATCTAACGGAAAACATGGCTAACCCCCAGCGTCACGATATCAGTGACGGGAAAATTCTGGCCCTGGCCATCTTCGGGAAATGCATGACTAATGTTGAGCTTATAAACCCAGTCACGATTCATCGTAGAGTAAGCAAATATCAGACCGACGGAATTTTTTTCAATCTCGCTGCCGGCATATGGCCGACCATCGTAACTTACTTCATCTTCCTGCAGACGCGAATAGGAAAGGCTAAAAGTCATGGTATCCATATTATCGAGGAAGTGTGTATATCCAAATGTCGCGGTTCCCAGCATCCTGTCACCCAGCTCCTTTTTATACGGCTCAACCGGCTTACCGTATTCGGTATTCACATCTCGCTCAAGGTATTTACCATAAGAAAACAGCAATGACGCATTCCACGGATAGATGGTTTTATCGAGCAGGATGTTGCCGTCAAGACGGTAGAATCCTCGACCGGTAATATCAAAATTGTTTGCCACATCATCATAGGGCGAGATACCCGTCGGCACGGTCAGGGCAACACCGAAGTAAGCCGCCGGAACCAGGTCTCTCCAGTCACGCACCTTCCAGATACACTTGATGCCGTCGAAGGCCTCATAGGTCAGCCCGAGCGTCATATCTCCCAGGCCATTGGTATTGGATGACAGACCGGAATACTGGTTACT
Source organism: uncultured Gammaproteobacteria bacterium (assembly GCA_963752725.1). Classification (GTDB taxonomy): domain Bacteria; phylum Pseudomonadota; class Gammaproteobacteria; order SZUA-229; family SZUA-229. The sequence continues at coordinate 1,879 of CAVWAI010000036.1, read as the reverse complement.
GTTCCACACATAAGGTGCGACGATGGCCGCCTGCCAGCGCGATGCCAGCCGATGTGCATAACCCAGGTTTAGACGATATTGGTTCAGGTCATCGCCCGGCTGGTCATTATGATAGGTACCATCGCCATCCCAATAACCATCATAGCTCTCGATATCAAAGGCGATATTAACCATCGATTTGGAGAACTTGGGCAGAATCAGCGAAGTAGCGGAACCGCCACCACAACAGGAGGCTGCCCAGGCGGACGAACTGAACAATAGAGTAGCCCCCAGCAGGAGGCCACAGGGCAGCTGCGTCGATACGCAGTGCCCGGAGTTGGCTTTTTTCACAATAACAGCCTACATCATAGCTGCTGTGACAGGCGTAACAGTAAAAGTATTAAAATCATTAACATCAGGATCTACTGCTTTACCATCAGTAGTTTTCACTTCATTAATAACAGTATCGTCAACCGTTAACCTGACCCTGATCTCATCCTTCTCACCTGGTACTTCGGTCAAGTCCAGCCCGTTTGCAGTCCACATGCCATCGCCATCGTGCGATGCATCGTGCCAATTAGTGCCATCAAACATCTGAACTGTCACATCAGCAAGTATCTTCCCACTGAGTTCACTGCCAACAAATACAGCAGGGAAACTCATCATGGTTTCCTGGGCAACAACAAAGACTGTAAATTGGTCAGCACCAGGGTTTACTTTCAGGTTGTCTCTGAAAATAGTGTATACACGACTAGCCAGCAAACCGTCCATATTGGTTACTTTATCATCCACACCTTTGAGCCTGACCAGGGGAGTATCGGCCTCTGGCATCATCATTACGCCGGGGTAAAAGTGGACGGTTTCATCCTCTACTGTAACAGCCAAATCCCAGGTACCCATGGATGCACCTTCCATCATAGATGGCATCAGATAATAGATCGTAACGCTATATTCTCCGCCACCAATATCCGTTATATCTGTAAGCGGCGTAGTGTGCTCATGCGACACCATGTGCATTATCGGCATTACCATAGGGTTAAGGCCGACCGCCGGGCTATCGTCACTGCGATTCGTGATCTTTATTGTAAACATACTTTTTCCAGCCATGGCAGGCATCATGCCTGGTACATATTCGATACGATAAGTGCTGGTCAGATCCATCTCGCTATTGCTGCTAGTCTGAAAAGCAAGCAAAGAGTTTGTGCTGCGTTTCAGCATATCATCCGGTAGCGTTATAGTGCCTTCTGTAGGAGAAACTATCTCAATTGCTCCAGTACCCATTAAGCCATTTAGCTTACCATCAGACAGATCCTGAGCTAGCGCTGTAAACATTTTGAACTGGTCATTTTGAGATAGACCCAGACCTTTAGCTAACTGGCTGAAAGCTGCTGCACGTAAGCCGGCAAGTTTAGCTTCATCACTGGCATCAACAGCTACAACCGTTGCGTCGACAGGGGTAACCGAAACATCCGGTTTATAACCAAATCCAGCAAAAAATGCTGTCTCTGCCTCAGCCAGGGATTTACCATGATTCATTACTAGATCAGCAACGATAGTTGATCCTGGCGTTACAGATACACTGTCACCACTGCTTAATGTACTCGCCGCTACATAAGCCATCATCTCACCGGCAACCCCGTCATTGCCTGTTGCTTCATCAATAAATGCACCGCCCGTAGATTTAACAATTAAATCCTTAGCAAGACTGCCCCCAGGTATGACCAAATCTGTGTACTTACCAGCAGCATCTGTTTTTTCAGTCTCAGCTACAAGCAAACCATCGACATCAACCACACTGACATCCGCACCACTAACCGGTGCCGCAACAATGGTACCGCTTATAGTAGCACTGGCAGGGGCTGCGCTATTGGAACTACCGCATCCTGATAACAATATCAGA
>CAVWAI010000035.1:0-3066 GCA_963752725.1 uncultured Gammaproteobacteria bacterium | reverse complement strand
CGAGTTTATGTGCTGACATACAGTCTGCCTTCAACCGTTTCTCATCGGTAGACAGGTAACCTCTCGAATCGGGTTTACCGGATTCAAAAATGATCTCATCAGCGCCATTTTTCACCACCACATGTAACCACATACGGCGACTGGGATAAGCTGAAGGCAGCTTATGACCCGTTTTATTAACGATTTCTATATCGAAGTTAAGACTGCTGCCAGTATCTACGGGTGCAGAGACAGTGAGTAAAGCCGCACTGCCGAGGAAATTTTTTGTCAGTGCGATCTGATCATCGAACCCTTCTGAGCTTGTGGAACTGGCAACACCCAGCGCTGAACGATAGTCACGCAATATTTCCAGCAGATGCGCGTTGCCACCGACCAGGGTGTGCTGAGCATACGGTTTTCTTACGAGTGTATTCATTGGCCGGGTACTGATCCTGGTTCCATACCCTGCTTCGGGTTCCGGCATATGACAGCTCTGGCATTGGGCCTCCTGTGCGCCTGCCGTGGCGTATACACTGTTTTGCCATTCCAGGTAGGTACCCTGTTCCAGGAAACTGGTTCCCGACGGTGTGCCCGTATCAGGGTCTAGCGCCGGTGTATACAAGGTATGGCAGGTAGCACAGAGTTCTGATTTAGTTATGTAAGAATCGCCAACCGGCTTGTGACCGGTTTCATTGTCCATCAGGCCTGCAAACGGATTATCATAAGGTCCATAGACATCTTTGTAGTCTGCGGCCAGCGGGTCTCCCTGTATTTCAAAACCGCCAGAAAATGATCCGGGTGTTCCCAGGTTACCGGCGTCGATCTGGTGGCACAAGGTACAGCTCACTGCTTCTCGTGAATGGTTCCCAGCTTTGGCGGTATCGAAACGGTAATAACCATCTGAGTCAAGATCGGTATTGGTATGATACGCATGGGTACGTCCCATGGGGGCGTGACAGGTGGTGCAGGTATCTTCTATAAGACCAGTCAGATCAGGAAAGCTGTCGACTTCATCCTCGACCGCAGCCTGCCAGTAGGGATCATTAAATGCATTTGCCATCACACTGTGTTTCCACTGCTTGCCGGGGCTGATGTCTTTATCATCAAAATACATAATCGTACCTGACGCTAGATGACAGGCGTTATTACAATCGACAGCATTCGTGAAAGCGCCCTTCTGTCCCCAGGCAGCTAAAAAAGCCGTATCGGTGATGGTTTTATCTTTGTCGATAATCGTGCCAGTGGCAGTGGAATGACCCAGTAGTGCGTTCTGCGGTTTGCTCAGCACAAGTTGCATGTTTCTGCCCGTTAGCGTTGGCGCTGAGGCATTGTTTAATACCGCGACAGTAATAAATTTTCGCCGCTCGCCCGGCGCAAATTGTAGCGTGCCACTGTCAGCAGAATAATCAGCCCCTGCTGACGCTGTGTCATTTTCCGTTGCATAATCGACACTGACTATTTCGCTGCTTGCCGAGGAAAGACTGACGACAAACTCGAGATCATCAGCAGCTTCGACCACGGTTGAATCATAGATGCCCAGCTTAACGGTGGCTGGAGGAACTGGTGGCGTTAGAGGCTGCTGCACAGGGTCGTCAGAGCCAGTACAACCGGTAAAAACAAGAGCAGATAAACATAATGCTGAGTAGCAGGTTTTTCTTAGTAAATCTTTTGTAGTAAATAACATAAAGACACCTCGTTACCAGTATCATAAATCAAATGCATCCCGACACCACAACGAAAAATTTCACCCACATAAAAACGTTACTACAGATGAAAATGAAGGTCATTGAGAATCATCAATATGTTAGAAAATTTAACCCCACGATGAAAAACGATTTGTGTATGCTTGATAGATGCACGAATCTTTTATAGATGACATTTAAAAAAAACGGGCATCCCGCAAGGCAGGGCACCCGTTTATACACTATGGTAAAAAAGCTTAACGATCCAGTATCTCGTCAACCTGTTCCTGGCTTAACACCTGGGCCTGGTAGTTTCCAGCACCGATATATTTTTCAATATTGTTCACATAAGCTTCCAGGTGGCTGTCAGAACCATCCAGCAGTGAGCTATAGAGCTGCGCGATATCCGAGTTATCGGTAGCAATTCTGCCGCACTCGCTAACATCGTTGATGCCGTTATCGGTATCGACGATGACCTGGGGACACTGGTTAATATCCATCATGTCGAGCTCTTCAATAAAAGCACCGACGTACAATGCCTCAAGCTCGCTGATAGAGGCACGCTCCACCAGCAGATCGTATTTCTCGGTAAAGTACCAGCCATAGTCCTCGCCGGTAAAGATACCTAGATTGTCATTGGTATTAGGGTCGTCATAACCATATTGTTCTATCATGTTTTTTACCGCGGTGGTGTGTCTCTGCTCAGAATCATCGATGTTACCGAAAATAACCGAGTCGGGATACATGGAGCCTAGTTTGGTATAGACGTCTCGCGCCAGTTTCTCCTCCTCACGCATAAAGAAAAGGTGTATTTTTTCGTTGTAATCCAGCAAGTCTGCACCCGTCGTTTCTGTCACTTCATCGTTTACTTCAGTCTCTGTATCCATTGTCTCAGGTACTGTGTCAGCTCTTAAAAACGTAGGTTTGCCACCTTTAGCCATGGCGCTACCAGCACCCGCAGAAAGTGCAAGACCAATAAATCCACTGATCAGAACCTTATTAAACATTATTCATAACTCTTAAACCTAAAATATAATTTACGGGTAGTATTTTTTGCTCATTTATTAACCCCTATCTTGTGAAATATTGGTTGCAGGAAGGCTATTACGCATACAATCCGGTGTTATTGCGAATCGTCAATTATCTAGAAAGTATCTAGATGCATAGATTCATGACATTAATCAATTATTCATTAAATACGTTAAATTTATATGGACCGTTAACTTGACATAGACCATGTCAACAGTAATTCTTGGTATATGTTTTTCAGTTACAATAACAACTATGACGATTAAATCAGATACAACATATTGTGCAGATGCGGAGTGGGTGGGTCGTGCGCATTGTGGCGAATGCCATATTCGCCGACTGATGCTATTTTCTGAACTACCGGATAATGCCTTTG
>CAVWAI010000034.1:0-32906 GCA_963752725.1 uncultured Gammaproteobacteria bacterium | reverse complement strand
AAAAGCGGCTCAGGATGACAACAATAAGAAATTAAAGGGGTCAGAGCCCCTTATGTTATTAAATGGGTAGGTGACAAGTGAGAAAAAATAATCCCTCCGTCCCCATTGATTTCATGCTATTTTTTATCATTAATAATGTCTAAAGCAATCATTGTCTGCGGAACCCCCGGTTCCGGGAAAACGACTCATGCCAAACAGTTGGCCGCTGCCAGCGCTGCGACCCTACTTGATATCGATACAGTAACCGAACGTCTGGTTAAGATCGGTCTGCTCGAATCCGGCCACAGTCCGGATGATCGAGATTCTGAATATTTCAAACGCATTTATCGTCAGCCAATCTATCAAGCTTTGTTCGATATCGCGCGCGACAATCTGCCTTTTCATGATGTTGTGATAGTCGGGCCTTTTACCAGGGAAATCCAGGACCCTGACTGGCCTGCGAAGCTATCCAGTGAATTAGGCGCTCTGGTAGAAGTGCATTACGTACGATGTTCTCCCGAAATTCGCAGACAAAGGCTTTCCGATCGAGGTGATGCACGAGATCGGGCAAAACTGGTAGACTGGGATCGTTACATTAAATACTACGGCGATGAGCAACCGCCTGTGTTTGAGCATGTGCTAGTTGATGGTGTGAATACATAATGGAAAAGATATTCAGGGTCAAAAAACCGGGGTCAGAGAAATGTTTCTAATATTAATAACAACTGTGATCTGAGCCCAATTATTCGTCATGTCCATCACCTTACGTAATTCCATCGCTATATTGGTACTGCCTTTAACGGCTATCATTGGTATAGGCTCGTTATCAGCTTTTATAGTCTTTCTCTATATCGGGCCTTTCAACTGGGTAAAGCTGGATATTAGTGAAGCACAGGGTTTAATACTTAATACGCTGCTTTCGCTGGCTTTTTTCCTGCAGCACAGTGGTATGGTACGAAGAGCGTTTCGTCGCCGTCTGGAAAATTTCATTCCTGCTCATTATCAGGGGTCCGTGTACACCCTGGCTTCAGGTTTTGTTCTATTTGTTTTGCTGGTCTTCTGGCAGGGTTCGGAAACAATACTGTTAGATGTGCAGGGTCTGCCTGGCAATATCATGCGAAGTTTATTCTTCCTCTCTATCCTGGGTACATGCTGGGGGATGTGGGCTTTGCGTTCTGTTGATATGTTTGGCATGGACGCCGTTATTAAAAACCAGAAGGGCCAGCAATCTGTATCCAAGCCGTTTTCTGTTCGCGGACCTTACCGCTGGGTACGGCATCCTCTTTATTTATTCACCATTGTCATCTTCTGGTCATGTCCGCTCATCACCACTGACCGGTTGTTGTTAAATGTACTATGGACACTCTGGATCGTCATCGGAACCATGCTTGAAGAACGTGAACTTATCGATGACTTTGGCGATGATTATCGTGACTACCAGGCAAAGGTGCCGATGTTACTGCCACGGACTTTCCGTCCTGCTTATCCCACTGGCAAGTAATGATCGATTAAGATTAAAGGGGACAGTGCCCTTTAAACCGATTAATCCAAAAGCTAAGATCCTTCGCAACGGTTACTGCAGGCATCCATGCCTTACGCCCTACGGGCCGCACTTTGTGCGTTCAAAACCTTTCCTGAAGGTTTTGTCAGGATGACAACAATATGATATTTGGGGTTAGGGTAAAAATTATTCGAAAGTCTCACTAAATATACTTTAGTTTTTACGTGACCCTAACTATATTGTCGTTCATTCAATGGCCTCGTCAATACGCATGTAATGCTGTTAAAACTGTTGTAAGGCATCGAGCATCATTTTCACTTTTCATTGTTATTCAGTTACCATAGTCCAATGACTCTGCCACCACTTCCCGACACCCATGCACTCGCAGTACTGGCGCTGGTTGTGCTTGCGCTGTACCTGTTTAGCCGTGAGCGCATTGCCATTGAAACCTCCAGCCTGTTCATACTGGTGTTACTCACCAGCGGTTTTGCTGCCTTTCCTTATGTAACGGCACAGGGCGAACACCTCGAAGCGGTGGATTTTTTCAGCGGCTTTGGCCACGAAGCACTGGTCGCGGTATGTGCACTGATGATCGCCGGCAACGGCCTGGTGCGCACCGGCGCACTCGAACCGCTCGGCCGTAATCTTGCGCGCCTGTGGAAACTCAGCCCGGCATTAAGCATGTTGCTGACACTTATCATCGGTGCTTTCCTCAGCGCTTTCGTCAACAATGTGCCCATCGTCGTATTGTTGTTGCCGATACTCATCAGCGTGTCATTGCGTACCGGTGCACCGGCTTCCGGCATGTTGATGCCCATGGGTTTTGCAACCCTGGTCGGCGGCATGAGTACCACCATCGGCACCTCGACCAACCTGCTGGTGGTATCGGTCGCGGCTGACATGGGCATGCGAAGACTGGAGATGTTTGATTTCTTTGTGCCCACCGCCATTGTCGCCAGCATCTCTATTGTCTATCTGTGGCTGATAGCGCCGCACTTGCTGCCCGCACGTCAGGCCTCACTCGCCGATACTTCACCCAGAATATTTGCCGCACAACTGGCGGTGCCCGAAGACAGCTTCGGCGTCGACAAAACACTGTCAGAACTCATCGAAAAAACCGGCGGCATGTTAGAAGTGTCACGCATCATGCGTGACAGCGGCACCTTCATCCAGCCATTGCCAGATGCCCATATCCGCGCCGGTGACAGGTTGCTGGTCAATGATACCCCGGAGAATCTCAAAGAATTCGAAAGTGCGCTCGCTGCCACTCTCTATGTCGGCGATACCGCGGTCGATGAAGAACACCCGCTCTCCGACGAAGGCCAGCAGATGGCAGAAATTGTCGTCATGCAGGGCTCACCCTTACTGGGCATGACACTCAGGCAGCTCAACTTTGCCAACCGTTACCAGTTGCTGGTGCTGGCGATTCACCGTGCAGGCAGCACCTTAGAAACCCTGCGCGAGAAACTGGAACAGATCCCGCTGCGCAGCGGTGATGTCCTGCTGGTACAGGGCCACAGCGAAACCATCGCCGAGATCAAACGTGCCGGTAAATTACTGGTACTGGATGCCACCGCCGACCTGCCGCACACCGACAAGGCATCGATGGCACTTCTGATCATGGCCGGCATCGTTTTCGTCGCCGCACTCGGGCTCGCACCCATCGCCATCAGCGCCGTGTGTGGTGTGTTGTTAATGCTGGTCACCCGCTGCTTAACATGGCGGCAGGCCTCGCTGGCCCTCAGTACCCAGGTTATCCTCATCGTCGTTGCCAGTCTGGCATTGGGCTCAGCACTGCTCAAAACCGGCGGTGCGGAATACCTGGCGCAGGTGTTCGTCGCCGTCACCACCGGCGCATCACCGGCAGTCATCCTCTCGGGGCTGATGTTGTTAATGGCCATCCTCACCAACATCGTGTCTAACAATGCCGCTGCCGTCATCGGCACACCCATCGCCATCAGCATTGCACACCAGCTGCAGCTCGACCCGGAACCGTTCGTCATCGCGGTACTCTTCGGCGCCAACATGAGCTACGCCACGCCCATGGCTTACAAGACTAACCTGCTGGTAATGAATGCCGGTGGTTACACCTTCATGGACTTCGTCCGCGTCGGCGTTCCGCTAACCATCATCGTCTGGTTAGGTCTGTCACTATTACTGCCCAGCATGTATGCCCTTGGCTAGCAGCAGGGCGGTGGAAAAGGGGACAGTCCCCAATTAATTTCAGGCTATAGACCTCTACATTTAAGTTAAACTTTCGTCATTAACCATGCAGCAGAGGTGATAAGTTGAAAAATCTACAGTGTTTTCTTTTGATACTTGTTTGCCTGAATTTTTCAGTGTTATCCGACATACAGGCGGAAGAAAGCGTTCGTCCGGGTATCAACACTTACTACATGGATCCAGACTGGCAGCAGTGGGTAAATGTATTCGAAACACCGGGTCGAGAAATTTATGACCGTCGCTTTGATATTTTGCGCGCCTCGGCTGTGTCGCCGGGAATGGATGTGGCAGATATAGGCGCAGGCACAGGGCTGTTTACGCGACTTTTTTCACCACAAGTTGGCGCCCAGGGAAAGGTATACGCGGTGGATATTTCGCGATCGTTTGTTGAAAACATTCTGCGTGAGAGCCGCGAACAGAATTTGATGAACATCGAAGGCGTGGTCAATACCCCCGGTGATGCCATGTTGGATGCGAAGTCGATAGACCTCGCGTTCGCCGTCGATACTTATCACCATTTTGAATATCCGAAAAGCATGCTTGCTTCGATACATAAGGCGCTTCGTTCCGGTGGCAGGTTGATCGTGATCGATTTTAGAAAACACCCCGGTAAAAGTTCCGGCTGGGTGATGGGTCACGTTCGTGCCAACATGAAAAAGGTGATCGAAGAAATTACCTCGGCCGGATTTGTACTAATAGATGACAAGCCTTTGCTGCGCGCCAATTACTTTCTGGAGTTTCGTAAGGTGGAATAAATTAAAGTAAAAGGGGAGGTGGGATTATTATTCAACCGTATGAGACAATACAATAAAGTGGTGCCAGATCACAGTTGTTATTAATATTAGCAACAATCGTGCTCTGGACTTCCCTGGTTTTACGGAATTAAGCTTGCAGCAACGTGTCTAACTTTAATTAGATCAAATACCTTACCTTTACGGTAACCAATTCAGATTCAGGAAATAATATGACCAGGGCTACACAATACGTAAACCATATGTATTCGCTATATGATGGCAGGGCTGCTGTCACGGTGGGCGTTAATAATGATTCTGACAGTATTCACCCGTTTGTATTCGAAGATGCATGTAAAGTGCCAATCGGCCTGATTGCGCTGTCTGCCGATGGCGTTTCGAATCCGGCTGATGTCGATATCTATCACATCAGTGCATTCATGCCCGGAAAAGGTCAGGGTTCTCAAATCATAAAGTTTCTGTGTGATTCAGCGGATGAATACGGTGTGCGTTTATGTATTCAGGCTGAAGTTCAGCACAATGGCAATCAGACAATGACGACACCTGAACTTATCGCCTGGTATCTTAAATTCGGATTTACCGGTAACAGGTTACTGCACAGGGAGCCGTTGCCAAATTAAAATTAAAGGGGTCAGACCCCTTTTTTTTGAGAGTGAAATATTTATTCAAGAGTAAAAGCTCCGAAAATGACATGGCAACATTCTTAATGCATATAGTCATGTTTTAGCCATCATGTTAAGTTTCTATACTCCAGTATCACCCACGGTTTGAAACATGACGCTGCTTCTCGTTTACCTTGCCATCGCTATCGGCATCTCTTTTATATGCTCCGTTCTCGAAGCAGTACTATTGTCCATCACTCCGAGTTACGTGGAGCAGGTAAGTACAACAAGTCCACGATCAGGGAAGAGGCTGGCAGTATCTAAAGAAAAGCTCGACCAGTCACTTTCCAGCATATTAATCCTCAATACCTTCGCCCATACCATGGGTGCCGCCGGTGTTGGTTCCCAGGCCGTTCGTCTCTTTGGTGACAAATGGGAAACACTGATCGCCGTGCTGCTCACCCTGGCGATCCTGTATTTCTCCGAGATCATCCCTAAAACATTAGGCGCCACTTACTGGCGTAAACTGGCGGTACCTGCGGCTTATACGATCAGCTGGCTGGTAAAGCTGGTGTATCCCCTGGTCTGGCTCTCAACACGTCTGACCAGGCTGTTCAGTGATAGTCAAGATAATGAGATCACCCGTGAAGAGATTATCGCGCTGGCTTCATTAAGCCATAAAGACGGCACCCTGTTTACACAGGAAAACCAGTACCTTTCTAATATGCTAAGGCTACGCGAAATACGTACCGAGCAGGTTTTAACACCTCGCAGCGTGGTGCATATGCTGGATGAGAACACCACGGTAACCGAGGCGCTCGATCATCCGCAGAGCGCACAATTTACCCGTATCCCGATCTATGGCGAGGGCAGCGATAATATCACCGGCAAAGTCATCAAACGTAAGCTATTCGAAGCCGAAAGGGCCGGGCACGGCGCAGACCCCATTAAAAAATACGCCAAGAAGATATACCGGGTTTCTGAAAAGCTGCCAGTGCAGCAACTGCTGGATATGTTCTTCAAACACCACGCCCACCTGTTCCTGGTAGAAGACGAGTTTGGTCAGACATCCGGCGTGGTGACACTGGAAGATGCCATCGAGACCTTACTGGGCCGCGAGATTGTCGACGAGAGTGACCTGGTGGAAGATATGCAGGAACTGGCCAGGGGAAAATACCGAGAACGCCTGCGTCAGGACAAGCAAAAAAATACTTCAGATACAGATAATAAGTAAGAGTAATTAAAGAAAAAACTGGGGTCAGAACGCAGTTGTTTAAGATCCTTCGCAAAAGCGGCTCAGGATGACAGCAAAAGCGGCTCAGGATGACAGCAGTAGCGGTTCAGGATGACAGCAAAAGCGGCTCAGGATGACAGCAATAGCGGTTCAGGATGACAGCAATAGCGGTTCAGGATGACAGCAATAGCGGCGCAGGATGACAGCAGTAGCGGTTACTGCAGGCATCCATGCCGTTACGAATTACTTCCTGTAATTCGCCATTCTGGCTGGCATCCGCCATTCAATTTTACTCCCGGCAAAATTAGTCACCCTTCGGGCCGCACTTAGTGCGTTCAAAACCTTTCCTGAAGGTTTTGTCAGGATGACAACAATAAAATCGAATAAAAGGGGGCGGAGGGATTATCAGTACCGCTGCTTCATCTGCTATTCAGGGTTTATCATAATACTCCGTATCGTCTTCATCATCTTCTTCCCAGTTATATTCCTTCTCAGGTATGTTGGGATCATAGTTTCTCAGCAGTATGGCCAGAATAATGCCAATCATGGCGCCAAAAAAGTGGCTTTCATAGGAAATGCCGGGCTCGTTTGGGAAGATGCCCCAGATCATGCCGCCGTATAGCAAGAACACGACCATTGACAGTGCAATTGCACGTCTGTCCCATCGGATGGCGCCGATAGTAAAGACGAAGAACATAAAACCGAATGTCAGGCCGCTAGCGCCTATATGATAAGTCTGACGTGCAAAAAGCCAGACACCCAGACCGGTACCGATGTATATGGCAGGTACAACTATCTTTGCTGATTTCGGGTAACCGTATAAAAGTGCCGTACCAAGTATAAGCAGCGGCGCGGTGTTGGCGAGCAGATGCGAGAATGAACTGTGAATCAACGGTGCCCAGAAAACACCCATTAACCCGCTCAGCTGTCCGGGCAGTATTCCATATTTGTACAGCCTGGCGTCAATCAATGCTTCGACTATTTTTATTAACCACAGGGCGATAGTGAACGCTGCCACCAGGGTGAAAGATCGCTTCAGGTGAAAGGAATCTTTTTGTGGGTTATTCAGGGTATGGGGTTTTGTGTACATGGGGTGGAGTACAGAGAGAAGAATTATTTTCCTGTCTTCGTGAATGTGAGTGCATCCAGTTTATCTGGTGACGAAATAGGGTTATTCAATGTTTCGATTAATAAAAACTGGGGTCAGAACCTTTTAATTTCTCTGCTCAATTTTACGGAACAGTCTTCTTTCTTCTGAAACCTGCACTTATTCAAACATCAAGCGCTGTCACCTCAAGATCAATCGATTCGGTTTCAAGTTCATCCCGTTTAAACAACTCCGTGCCCGGATGCGATGCGGTGGCGCTGCCGCAGATGACGCCAAAACGTAACATCTGTTGTGTTGTTTCCTGCCTGAGAGCGGTAGCGATCAAACCTGCAACCAGCGCGTCGCCGCAGCCGACGGTCGACTGTTTATGTATCTTTGGTGCTTCGCAGTGGTAACTGTTGTCGGCATCGATCAGCACTGCACCTTTATCTCCCAGGGTTATGCAAACATATTCCACACCCTGTTGCTGGATCGTTCGTGCGACTTCTGCGACTTGTTCCCTGGTGTCCATGCGGCGCTTCATCGTTGTTTCCAGTACGTAATGGTTTAATCGAAGCAGCCAGGGTTTTGCTTCCAGCGCTTGCTGCAATGGTCCACCATGTGCATCCACCACGGCTCTGCCGCCTTGCTGGTTGATGCGCTCGATCAGTTCGCGGTAGGTGTTTTCGGGTGCGCCCGGTGGCAATAGTCCGCTTAGCACGGCGATACCCTTATCTGCCTCGTTGACAAAACAGTCACACGCGTTGGCCAGTGCATCCGCCGGAACTTCGGGGCCGACGCTGGTGATCTCGTACTGGCCGGGAGGGCTCTGCTGCATGATGGTGGTATTCAAACGCGTTTCTCCATCGACGCGAAATGACTTGTGTCTGTCACCGAGGCTGTCTCCGAGAAGGGTCATCAGCAGGTCGCCACTTTCACCGGCGATAATACTGCAGCAATTGGTCGGCACACCCAGTTCGATGAGTGCGCGTGCTATGTTGATGCCGTTGCCACCCGGGTGGTACCAGGTTTGCCTGGCGCGTACCTTCTGATATGCCAGCAATTGGGGGATTTCATAGCTGATGTCGACCGAGGGGTTCAGTGCCAGTACAGAAACTTGATCGTGATTCTCTTTCATATTGTCTCCGCGTTGTATTGGCACCACGTTATAGCAGGCCTTTTTTAAGGATCAGGCTACGGCCGGTCATGGCCGGCGGTTGGGGTATGCCGAGCAGTTCCAGCACGGTTGGTGCGATGTCGGCCAGGCCTCGGCCGATGCTGAGTTTTACTGGCCCCTGACCCATGATGAGAAATGGTACCGGGTATACAGTATGCTGGGTGTGAGGTTCCCCGGTATTCGGGTCGATGATCTCATCGCAGTTACCGTGGTCGGCGGTGAGCATGATGCGCCAGTCGTTTTCAAGTGCCACCTGGAATAACCGGTGGCTCTCAATGTCCAGCGTCTCAACGGAGCTGATGATGGCATCACGGCGTGCGGTGTGACCCACCATATCGGCATTGGCGAAGTTGGTGACGATAAAGGAATATTTGCCGCTTTCAATCGCGTTTATCAGCTCATCAGTAATTTTCGATGCGCTCATTTCCGGCTGCATGTCATAGGTCGCGACCGCGGGTGACGGTACGATGATGCGATCTTCCAGCGGGTAAGGTGGTTCATGGCCACCGTTGAAAAAATAGGTTACATGGGCAAATTTCTCGGTTTCGCTGCAGTGCAGTTGTGCCATGCCAGCATCGCTGATGACTTCGGCCAGTATCTGTTCCGGCATGCGTGTTGGAAACAATACCGGCAATGGAAACGTGGCGTTGTACTCGGTCATACACACCAGTTTTTTCAGATAAATGCCTTTACGATCAAAATCGTCAAAATTTTCGAGGCCGCAGGCGGCAGTCAACTGACGTACACGGTCGCTGCGGAAATTGATAAACAGCACCGGTTCATCGGGATCGATGCCACCATGGCCGACGATGACGGTAGGCTGAATGAATTCATCACCTTCATCGCGGGCATAAGCCGCTTCGATGGCCTCGCGTGGCGTTGCGGCGGTGAAACCCTGACCCAGCACCATGGCTTTCCACGCCTGTTCGGTGCGGTCCCAGTGTCTGGCCCGATCCATGGCGCTGTAGCGGCCACTGACGGTGGCGATCGAGCCTCGCCCGAGGCTGGCCAGTGCTTCTTCGACTTCTTCGAGATACGTCAGGGCGGCTTTTGGCGCAGTATCACGGCCGTCGGTAATCATGTGAATGATCGGTTCTATTTCCGTGTTACGCAGCAACGACAGGATCCCGTGCAGGTGTTCGATATGTGAGTGCACGCCACCATCCGAGACCAGGCCGATCAGGTGCAGACGCCTGCTACCATCAATCATGGATCGCCACTCTGGCAATTGCTCGAATGAGCCGTCATAAATCGCATTGGCTATTCGGATCAGATCCTGTTCCAGCACACGGCCCGAACCTAACGTGAGGTGGCCGACTTCGGAATTGCCGAACTGACCGTCCGGTAAACCGACCGCTCTACCGGAGGCCTGTAATACCGTGTGCGGGTAGGAGGCGAAATAGTGGTCGAGATGAGGTGTACGCGCCAGCGCCCAGGCATTGTGTGCACGGCTTGGGTTGACGCCAAAACCATCGAAGATCGCGAGTAGTACTGGTTTTGGTTTCACGATGTATCCTTGAATGAACTTAATGAGTTAGATTAAAACATTAATAAATTAGATGGTAGTGTTAATTTCGCTTACTGACAATTAGGCATGATAGAAGACAGAACACGATTAAATAAATCATGAGTTGAAGGTGACGGAGCGATCGGAATAAAAAACTGGGGTCAGGGTAAAAACCATTTCGCTGAAGTTTTCTTAAAGACGAGTTTTTACACTGATATAAAATATTCCATGCTTCAAACAATCTGAGCCACATTGTTCCTGCCGGCTGACTTAGCAGAATAAAGGGCCTTGTCGGCGCGGTTGATCATGCTTTCAAATGTACATTCATCAGTGCACGTAGTTATGCCAAAGCTGGCCGTTTTATGGCCTACTTTGGTGAACGGGTATTCATTGATGGATTTGCGGAGTTTCTCGGCCAGTGTGGCGGCGCCATGGATATCTGTCTCAGGACATATGATCAGAAATTCCTCGCCGCCCCAGCGTCCGACATGATCAGATTCGCGTGCGTCTGTTTGCAAAATTTCTGCAAACTCTTTAAGCATCACGTCACCCTGATTATGTCCAAATACATCATTGACCTTTTTAAAATAATCGATGTCCATGAGTATGATGGATAACGGATATTTGTAGCGTTTGTACCTGGCATATTCCGTTTCGAATAATTCTGTTATCTTGCGCCTGTTGTACATCTGTGTCAGGTGATCTATTTCTGACAGACTTCTTATTTCTTCGGTGAATTTTTCATGTCGCTCGATCAGCGCCTTGCCGAGGAAGAGCGGGTAGAGCAGGGAAAGTGCTGCAAAGATAGTAATAGAAATTATATATTCCCAGCGTTCTTCCTTGGTTTCTGATACGAATTCATCAGTTGAAAGTGTACCGATAAAGTCTTCGATCCAGAACTCCCAGGCGATAGCCATAAGAGTAATACTTGTTAGCACGAAGATGAGCAGAATGTAGAATTGGCGTTTGTTCATTTTTTGTGTAATAAATCTATCTATCTACTGTATTTGTAGCACATACAGCTGAAAAAGTCCTTAAAATGATTTAGCTCGCCAGAAGAATTCTGGGGGCAGGAAAAATTGTGGTCAGCGAATAATAGGGGACAGACCACGGTTTTTTTCGAAATTTGTGGTTTGTTTAAGTAGCAGTTAAAGGGGGCAGAGCCCTTTATTTCCAAAGCATAAAAAAACCCTCGTGTTGAGGGTTTTTTATGTTGAAAGATTTATTTAGAGATTGCTAAAAGCCGCATCAAAATCCTTTGCCGCAGCATCGGTAAATACAAAGTTATTGCGGATGTATTCCAGTGTTTGTTTCTCTGTTTCAGTTACGCCTTGTCCATCGTTTGCTGACTTGAACAGGTCGGCTACTTCATCTTTGGAAAGTTTGCCTTCGCCGACACCAGTGGTGTGTTTCTTAGCCAGTTCAAGTAATTCTTTTTCGTACTTAACGCCGTCGATTGTTTGATATGCCATTTTGCTTTTCCTCTATAGTTATTGTCGCCCATAATTATTTATCTAATGGGTATTGTCATTGCAAAACCAGGTTACTCCTGGGGTTGCATGTCATGTTTTTCAGGTTTATGGCTAATGAGTAGGACTGCTATTCTTGAAAGCCAGATCTTTTCCATCACTAGAAGATTTTTTGTCTTCACAAACTTCGCTTTTACCTGAGTGTTGTAGTCTAATTTAACGAGTGGAGATTGATAGTAGGGTGGTGAGTGTTTTTACAATTGTTAACAATTGTGTTCGTGAAAGTATGGAGAATTAAAGGGGTCTGCCCCCTTTAATGTAATTATAGGGGGCAGACCACAGTTTTTTTCGAAATTTGTGGTCTGTTTAAGCAGCAGGTAGGTAGAATACCGTCTATGACTGAGCAGAGCCCTGATAGCCCTTATCGTTTTATCCCCTTTCGTAAACGCGATGTTGTTGAAATGTGCCTGCAGGATGCAAAGCTGGCAGGGCAGGAAGCCGATTTTCGCCAGCTGTATTACATGTTGAGCAGTATTTTCCATTTCGAATTTCACCAGATCGTCGAGTCACTGAAGGACAGTTATGCCCCGGTTGATCCTGACACCGATACCCGTGCGTATGAGAGTGCTCAACCCTTGTCTGATCTCAATTTTGTCGAGTTGCTGGGTGGCTTGCTGGAGAAGGCGAATTACGAACAGATAACAGAAGACGAGCTCAACCAGGCGCTGACCGAGGCTTCGTTGTTCAAGATTCGGCTGCATGTGGATTTTGGTGATTTT
This sequence comes from uncultured Gammaproteobacteria bacterium, assembly GCA_963752725.1. Lineage (GTDB taxonomy): Bacteria > Pseudomonadota > Gammaproteobacteria > SZUA-229 > SZUA-229. The sequence continues at coordinate 20,596 of CAVWAI010000034.1, read as the reverse complement.
TCTGAAGTGCTGCTGTTCTGCCGCGGTGTCTCACAGCGTGAGGAAACACTCAGCAGCCTGTTTGGTTTAATCAAAAACACCATTTACTTTACGAATTATGACCGTGTGGTGCTGTACATTCGTTTTCGTGATGATTACGACGGCGCGCATGCCGGTTTGCCGACGTGCAAGCCGGGGGCGACTTTGCTGAAGTTGTTTCAGAATGTGCCCAAGGCCGACCTGGAAATGCTGTTTCCCAACACCGCGGTACGTATGCGCCTGAAGGACAAGTTATTGATCGGTGTGCCGGCGGTGATCAGTGGCGGCATCGTGTTAACGACCAAGCTGGGGGCATCGCTGGTGCTGCTCGGTTCCTTGCTGGGTTTCTGGTTAGGCCTGAGCAGTGAGCCGGTCGAACTTAACAAGACAGGCATCATGATTTTGCTGGCGGGGGTGGCTGCACTGGGGGGTTACCTGTGGAAGCAATTCAATAACTTCAAAAACCGCAAGCTGCGCTTTATGCAGGCACTGACACAAAACCTTTATTTCAAGAACCTGGATAACAATGCCGGTGTGTTTCATCGGCTGGCGAACGATGCCGAAGAGGAAGAGTGCAAAGAAGCGGTACTGGCGTATTATTTTTTACTCACCAGCGAAACAGCAATGACACGTGCCGAACTGGACAGGGCGATTGAACACTGGTTGCACGAAAAGTGGCAGTGCACGGTGGATTTCGAGATTGATGATGCGCTGAACAAGCTACTGGCGCTAGCGCTGGTAAGTGAGTCTGATGAAAAACTGAGCGTGGTTTCGATTCAAGACGGTATTAAAGTCCTTGATGCACGCTGGGATGATTATTTTGTAACGTGAAATCGGATTAAAGTAGATTAAAGGGGTCAGACCCCTTAATAATGAAATAATACTTTTTAGATTTATCGGAGTTTATATGAGCGGCGAAAGAAACAGTATTGTAAACCAGTTACAGCGAAATACGGTGGCGCTGATTAGTATTGTCATCGCGGTAAGCAGTCTTAGTTACAACACCTGGCGAAATGAGAAGACGGAAGATAATCGCAATCAGCGGTTTGCAGCTTTTGAAGTACTGCTGAAGTTGAGTGAATTACAACAGGTCGTGTTTCATAGTCATTATGACAAGGATAAGTCAGACAAGGGTAACCCTCGTACGGGTTGGTCTTATGTTTTAACCGTGCGTGATCTGTCTCAGGTTATGCAGCCGCCTTTACCAGTAAAAGCGGATGAGCTGGTTAAAATATGGGGTGAGAACTGGGATGGTCTCGGTGAAAAGCAGGAGAGTGAAGCCCTGATTATGCAAGCAATAGACAAGGTTCGCAGCGAAACAGTGATATTACTCGAATCGCTTGATTAATATTTGGGGTCAGAGTAAAAACCATTTTGTTGCAGTTGTCACATAAATACAATGGAGGTTGTTATGGTTAACGATACAATAAAAAAAACTTATTTACTTAAAGACAGACCAAAGAGTGAGAGTAGGAAGCTCATCGTGCTCATCGATGGAACCTGGAACGATGAAAATGGTGAAGATAATAGTGGTGTGGTTACCAATGTCGTTAAGTTGTATCGCGTACTCGAAGGTGACTCGGAGAATCAGATTGCCCGGTATTTCCGAGGTGTAGGCAATGATGATGATTTCGGTTTTATTGAAAAGACAATCAATGGTGCGACCGGTGGTGGTGAAAAGAAAATAAGAGAACAGGCGTACTCTGCAATTGCCAAGGAATATCGTGAAGGCGATAAAATATTGATCTTTGGTTTTAGTCGTGGTGCTGCGGGGGCTCGCATGCTGGCTTCTAATCTTAATGAGAAGGGTATTCCAGAAGAAATCACAATCACTTATAAGATCTCCGCCAATAAACAATCAAATGCCGTAGAAAATCGTTTTGAATCTTACACATCCAGCGGCAAGGTGGCTGTTGATGTTGCCTTCCTCGGTGTATGGGATACGGTTGGTGCCTTTGGTATACCGTTGAAACTGTTTGGTATTCCCTTCAATAAGTTTAATCTTTTTAGAAATATGCACGTCGCTGGCAATGTCAAAAAAGCAGTGCACCTGGTCTGTGCAGATGATACTCGAAATCCTTTTGTGCCCACATTGATGAACTACAAACCTGGTGTTGTGCATGAGGTGTGGTTTCCGGGGGTACATTCTGATGTGGGTGGTGGTTATAAGCGCGATCAACTAGGCTGGACGACGTTGATGTATATGATCGATCAACTGGATGATCATCTTGCCGCTTCGGATATAAGCCCGCTGAAATACAATGATGAATTTTTATCTCGTTGCCAGCAGCTAAAGGATCAGGCCGAGGAATATTATTTTCATTTTCATGGGCTCGGTTTTAAAAAATCCATCAGAGAGATACATGTGCTCGAAAATGATAAACCATCGAAGCATAAAGCTCTGATACATCAGTCAGTATTTGATCTTGAAAAAAGCAAGTGTACCTACAATGTGGTTGTAAAAAAACGCTGGTTCCGTTCAGATAAAGAGTCTATTTTCAGGATTCAATATAACCCGGCAAATGTTAAAACACTGGATGGTCATTATGAAGTGGACAAAGGCTGAATTAATTAAAGGGGTGCTACAGACCACGATTAAACCAAAAGCTAAGATCCTTCGCTGTTGTTACTGCAGGCATCCATACCTTACGCCCTACGGGCAGCACTTTGTGCGTTCAAAACGCTTTCCTGAAGGTTTTGTCAGGATGACAACAACAGAAAAAAAGTTAAAGGGGTCAGACCCCTTTAGCAGTTTGGCTTTACTTATCTAGGCCGCCTTCATGCAGTCTGATCGCCACAGACATTTTTCCTGGTTGCAGGTGGCGTTGGCCGGTGTGGCAAAGCAGTCAAAGTTACCTTCGGCCAGTTGGATCTGTTTAATAAGCTCAGCTTTTTTCAACTTGCTGACTTTTACGCCGTGTTGTTTAGCGATTGTTTTGATTTCGGTAATTTGCATGGTTTATCTCCAATCTACGGTACAATATTTTGCGTAATAATTTTAATTGTTGAATGTGACAGTTTCATGACGGTCACATTCAACAACGCAAGAATGATGCCAGCCTGTTCATTGTTTAAGTTATTGATTATTTGATGACGCAGGTTAGTTTGTATTGTTTGAGTCTGATTATTTGCTCAATAACAGTGCACCGATGCACAATAACAGCGCGAGAAACCGAGACCAAAAGGGTCAGCGAACAATCGAACAATAAAAAAATGACCAAGGGTTCTATACACATTACCGGATTACCTTATTTCCCTGGTATGGCCGTTGGCAGGCTTCAGAAGGGAAATCGTGGTGATATTGCAGGACGTATTCTACTGATATCGCAACCTGAGATGTCTGCTTATCGAACGCTGCCTGTGGGTTTCATCGTGGTCGAAGCCGTGCCATTTTCACATACCATGATAGGTTTGCTCGGGCTGGGTGTGCCCACGGTGCTGATCAGTGCCGAACAGGCAGGCAGATTAGAACAAGATACGCAGCTTATGATCGATGGCACCAGTGGCCTGATTAGCAATGATTTAACTGCTGCAAAACCATCTGATGAGTTGTTACAAAATAGCAATGCCGGGCAAGCGGTGTTGACGACGGATGGTGAGCCTGTCAATTTACTTGCCAGTGTGCGCCAGGCATCGGTTGCCCGTCAGGCAAGAGAGCTGGGTGCCAAAGCAATTGGATTAGTGCGAACGGAATTTTTATTGCCCGAGCATGAGCGGGTGCCGGACAAATCTTTTTACCGCAGAGCCTTTCGTGATATCTGTGAAGCGGCCGCGCCGTTATCCGTGACCTTTCGTTTGCTGGATGTGGCTACCGATAAAATTCCACCCTGGATGGCAGGCAAGAGCATTATCGGCCAGCCTCTGGGTATGCAAGGTGTACGCATCTATAACATCGAACCGGTGGCGGCGGTAATCGAGGCGCAACTGGAGGTGCTGGCGGAGTTGTCAAATACATTTTCCATTCGTGTATTGTTGCCTTTTTTGGCTCGATTGGAAGAATATGATTACTGGCTGCATCTGATTCGCTCCCGTTTACCAGCAGCTGTACCAGTCGGTGCCATGGCAGAAACGCCGGCGATGGTGCTGGATATCGGCCATCTCATTGGTCATGCCGATTTTGTTGCCATCGGTTGTAATGATTTGATGCAAAGTGTGTTTGCTGCAGATCGAGATCAAGCTGAATTACGGCATTATCTCGATCCCTATGCACCTTTGTTGTATCGGCTGTTCAGTCAGGTGGCCGAGCAAGCGGGCGAACGTTTAAACCAGGTTCACCTGTGTGGGGTACTGGCGCAGATGCAGGGAGTATTACCTGTGTTACTGGGTCTGGGTTATCGTCACTTTTCAGTGGATGCACCTTTTATTCCACATCTCGCAAAGCGCATATCAACTATTAGTAAGGTGGATTGTGAAAAACTGGCATCACAGGTAGTTGCTGCAGACACTACTCAGCAGGTTCTGGAACTATTGCAGTTGACAACAGACCGGCATGCGCCGTATTTGTGCTAAAAAAATGACAGTTAAAGGGGGCTGACCCCTTTAATTTTGAGATGTCACCGCTTTGATAAAGGTGTTGTTACCAGCCAGGGTGATCAGTTGGTGGCGAGGTCGTAGCGGCGGGTACTGAATTTCTCTCCGAAGTGCGAATAAACTTCGTCAACGGTGCGCGGGGCACAGGTCCTGGGGTGGAAGATGGCATGGTTACTGCTTGCCGCCATGGGGAATAGTTCCACGGCATGCGCGTCGGGACTTTGTTGCAGTGATTGTAAAAAAGCGATGGCCTCGTCGGTACCCAGGAAGTGGGTCAGGTAGAGATCGGTCTCTGTGGGTTCACGATCGAACGAGTCAGCAAGTATTTGCTGATTATCACGTACCATTTCCGCGGCCATTATTGCCGATATACGGGGATTCTTACGCAGCGCAAGCAGGTGCTGGTACATCGATTCGTCGCGCACCGTGGGTCGCTGGTGCCCGTACCGTGTTTCGTAGTACTCAATGTTCTCTGCATACTCGGCAACAAGACCATACTTTGCACCATGCGTCTTGATGGTATTCAACCAGGTGTCGTGGGTAAACTGGTATATGCCGGTCGCTGACGAGGTTGCCGCCTCACTCGCGGGACCGAAGTTGCTTTCAGTGGCGGCCAGCTTCATCAGGTATGAGAAGTTCACGCCGGTACGCACACTACTCAGACGGATGGCAGCAACGATACCATGGTCAATTCCGAACCTGGCGGCATCACTGCTGGCCAGGTTTGCATAGTTCGCTATGATAACAGCAAGATCGGCATCCTTTAGCTGTTTGGCGGAATCCGGCAGGTACAGGGCGCGAAACTCTGCGATGGCCTGCCGGGTATGCAGCCCCTTGAAACCATCTGCCTCTCCAATGTCAAAGCCAAGTTTGAGCAGGTTTTCCTGTTGCTCCTTTACCAGTGGATCAAAGGCGTAATAGCGTTTTTTGGCTTCTGGCTCCGGCATCACCAGCAACGGTCCCCATTGCCGCTGAGTCGCTTCTATTGCCATGGCCAAACGGGTTTTCTCTTTGACGGGTCTTGATGGCGGATTAATGCTGCTTGCGGACGGGTGATTACCGCGTACAATTTTCCCGATCTCCAGTGCACTCATTGCTGATTCTTCAAGCTGGTTGTTCTGTTTTACATTGCTCTGTGCGTTGTGGAAAACACTGGCGGAGAGTAGGGATGCGAGAGCCATAATGCTTACAGCGGCTACCGTTGCGTGGCGCCACTGGCCTGTCGATCTCGTTTTTGTCAACGATGACTCGAGGGCACGCAGCTCTTTTTGAATATTGTCACGTTCAGCTTCTGCTTCTGCAAGTCGCAGATTCAGCAGTTCGAGTTCTAGCTTGTTTATTTCAATTTTGTCTAGCATTTCATTTCAACCTTATTCATTTTAAACGACGCCCATCCCGGGTGGCGTGGTCACGTGGCCATATCCTTTTGGATTACCGACTGTCTTGAATACTTGTGACCCGGTAACACGTGACTTATATAATTACTTATGCAATTAACGTACTAACTTTTTACCAGTTCATATATTTCAATTAGATACGTGGTTTTTCTAATATTAAATTTAAGTGATTCTGTAAAATTATGTGTCGGTTGTATCGATTTTTTTACACTTGCAGGTATGCGATTAAATATTTGGGGTCAGAAAATTAAAGGGGACAGATCTATTTAGAATTACGACCGTGAAAACATCGTGTTGGCGTTGACGTTGTCTAACAACAAAATATCAGGCGTTAATGGTGCAGCTGAAATGTTAGGCATATAACCAACGACACGGCATCACGGATAAAGAATTGCTGGATTAAGGTTTAAGTATTAAAGGTATTAAAGGGGGCGGGATTTCGGGGACAGTATACTGATTAAAGAATTAGGTATACTGTACCCAGAATTCCAAAGAAATTAGGGAGTTAAAAAAATTCAATGGGGTCAGCCCCCTTATAATTGATTAAAAAATTTTCTATGAAATATGATCTTTCGGTTTTAAAACAGATAATAATCTCCGCTGCACGCAATGAACTGCTGCCGCGCTTTGCCGATGTACAGCATAGTTTCAAGGCGGATGGCAGCTTTGTTACTGAAGCAGACCTGGCAGTGCAGGCGCGTATTACGCATGAGTTGCAAGAACATTACCCGGATACCGCGCTGCTGGGTGAAGAGATGACCGCAGAGGAACAGAGTGAACTGTTAAATAATAGCGATTCGCTGTGGTGTCTTGATCCGCTGGATGGCACCAGTAACTTTGCCGTGGGTACGCCATACTATGCGATATCGCTGGCCTTGATCGAGCGTGGCGTCGTGACGCTAGGCATTGTTTATGATCCAAATCTTGATGAGTGTTTTGTGGCTATTCGTGGCCAGGGGGCTTCTCTTAATGATGAACCGCTGACGGTCAAGCCGGTTACTCTGCCACTTTCGAAATGTACCGCGCTGATCGATTTCAAGCGTCTGCCAGCGCACCTTGCGATGGATCTGGTAGCTCAGCGGCCCTATGCATCGCAGCGCAGCTATGGTTCCGTCGCACTGGACTGGTGCTGGATGGCGGCGTCACGTTTTCATGTTTATCTGCATGGTGCGTCCAACCTGTGGGATTACTCGGCGGGACTATTAATTTTCAGCGAGGCGGGCGGTTATTCTTCCACCCTGGAAGGGGATGAGATCTATATCAATGAGCTCAGCAAGCGCTCCTCGGTAGGTGCGCTGGATCAGGCGACTTTTGATCAGTGGGCTGCCTGGCTGCGTGAGCATTTAGATTAAATTAAACGGGTCAAGCCCAAGGTCAGACCCTTTTATGGCGGCAGGTTACTGTAAGCCCCCGTTATTATTTGAGAAGGCCTTTTTCTTCTAGTCTGGCAATGATGTCATTGATGTATTTATCATTCATCATCAAGTTATCGAGTTCCTTTGTGCTTTCGCATTCAGTACCAAATTTATCAAATAGATGAGCGGGTTCTGCGCGGCTAGTCTCGAACTCTGTCCAATAGTCCCTTATCAATTGCAAACAATCTTGTGTACTCAGGTATTTCACATTATTTGCTGCCTGTACGGGAGCTGCCAGCAACAGGATTAATATGGGTAAATATTTCATGGAGGCGAACCATTAAGTGAATTGGAATGAATTTGGTCGCATTTAGGAGGGGCAATTTTATATGGAAATCAGGCGAGTATCCAGAATCAAAAGAGATATAACCCTTTAATAACTAATAATAATGGCTTGGAATGGTTATTTTTTAACCATATATGAACCGTTGCGGATCAATTCTTCCGTGCCATTGACCGGATCTTATCCAGTATAAGAAACACATGGCTTTACTGTAGAATACGTTTTCTTCATTCAGCGTCTATAACCCGTGATTAAAGCTTTTCTCCTGACACGTCAATCATTCGACACCCGCACCGGCATTCAGCTGGTGCTCTGGTTTTACAGCGAAGCCGGGCCGCTGAAAGTGATTGTTAATGGTCAGCAGGTGGTCTTCTTTATTCGACAACAGGATATGCCACAGGCGAAAGCGTTGTTGCTGCGCTTTACGGGCGTAGAGATAAAACCGCTGGAATTAAAGAACTTCGAAAACGAGGCCATGGCCGGTGTCTATTTTAACTCGCAACAACAGTTCTATCGTGGCAGAGATATTCTTCAGCAAAACAAACTACGCTGTCTGGAAGCCGATGTGCGCTCCGCAGAGCGTTATCTGACCGAACGCTTTTTAACCGGGCCGGTTTCAATACATAGTGATGCGCCAGCGGCAGTGCTGGTTAATCCGCGAATAACCCCCGACGACTATCGACCAGATCTTAAACTGATGTCGTTTGATATCGAAACAGACTTTGCCAGCGATGATCTGTTTTCTATTGCTTTTGTCACCGCTGAACACAGACGGGTATTGATGCTCGGCACGGAAGAGCCGGCTATTGATGAAGACAATGTTATCGAATACCTGAATGATGAAACGGCGCTGATAAAACGTTTCCTGGAATGGGTGCAGCGGATAGATCCGGATGTGTTTATCGGCTGGAACGTGATCAATTTTGATTTCCGTTTTTTACAGAAAAAATGTGATCAGTTAAAAATACCATTCAGCATGGGGCGTGAAAACGCGAGCATCGTGTGGCGCAAGGCACAGGATGAGTCGGAGCGATATTTTTTGCTGATACCTGGCCGGGTGGTGCTGGATGGCATCGATACCTTAAAAAGTGCGACGTATTCCTTTCCCAGTTTTTCATTGGAGAACGTGGGTAACGAATTACTCGGTCGGGGGAAACTCATTCACGATCCACAGATGAATGGCCAGCAGAATAAAGAAGACATTCATGACCCGTTATTTAAAGCCAAAGAGATCAGGCGCCAGTTTAAAGAAGATAAAAAATCACTGGCAGCTTATAACCTGGAAGACTGTCAGCTGGTCTGGGATATTTTTGAAAAAGTCGATCTGGTCAATTTTGCCATCGAACGCGCACGCCTCACCGGTCTGGAAATGGATCGCATCGGTGGCTCGGTGGCTGCCTTTGATAATCTATATCTACCACGCCTGCACCGTAAAGGTTTTGTTGCACCGAATATCGGTGATTATGAAACACAACACAGTGCACCGGGCGGTTATGTGATGAACTCGCAACCCGGCATGCATAACAGTGTGCTGGTGCTCGATTATAAAAGCCTGTACCCGAGCATTATCCGTACCTTCAACGTTGATCCTTATGCACGCATAGCGGCATTGCACGAGCCGGAGTCTGATACCATCCCGGGGTTTGATGGTGCGCGGTTCTCTAAAACGGAATATATCTTGCCGGATATTATCGAAGAGTTATGGCAGGCAAGGGATAAAGCCAAGCTGGATAAAAATATGGCGCTGTCACAGGCGATAAAAATTATCATGAATTCATTTTACGGGGTGCTCGGTACCCCCGGTTGCCGCATTCACGATTCACGCCTGACCAGTTCCATTACCAAACGCAGCCATGAATTAATTCAGCACACGGTCAATCTAATCGAAGACGAAGGTTATTCGGTGATCTATGGTGATACCGATTCGGTGTTTGTTTCGCTGAATGCCGCGGTCGATAATGCTAGCGCTGACATCGTCGGTAATCGTCTGATCACGATGATCAATAACTACTGGAAAGATTATCTTGCCGATGCCTTTGGTATAACGTCGTGTCTTGAGATGGAATATGAAACGCATTTTTGTAAATTTTTTATGCCCACCATCCGTGGCTCAGAGAAAGGCAGCAAAAAACGTTATGCCGGGCTCGTCGTCGATGGTGAGGGCAAGCAGCAGCTTATCTATAAAGGCCTGGAAACGGTGAGAACCGACTGGACAGAACTGGCGCGTGAATTTCAGCAACAACTGTATCAACGCATTTTTAATAATCAGCCGTACGAAGAATATATTCAGATGGTGGTGAACGAGCTTAAATCCGGAGACTTCGATGACCGGCTGATCTACAGAAAAAGACTCAGACAAAAACTCGGCGACTACCAGAAAAATATTCCGCCACACGCACAGGCAGCGATCAAAGCAGAGAAATACTTTGCAGAAAAAAATGAACCGTCGCGTTATCAACGAGCCGGCTGGATCGAATATGTGATTACCGTCAACGGACCGGAAACGCTGGAGTGTCATAGCTCAGCATTAAATTACGATCATTACATCGAAAAACAGCTGACACCGATCGCCGATACCATCCTGGCCGCTCTAGGCAGTTCGATGGAATCGATTTTTCAGGACCAGTATGAGCTGTTCTGATAAGTATCTCGTTCATTCGTTTTAATTCTACCGCATCAACTTGATGTCAAATGCTTGTCCTATGGCAGTGATAGCGGCTGGGCTATCCTGTGGTATCGCGCAGGTAGTCGCCAGCCTTGAGCTTACAGGGTGTGCCTGCAGATGACGTAGTGGATAGTACTGTGCAACAGGCTGTGCTCAAGTGGACTTGCTACAACCATCTGGCGATACTGGATGAAAATAAGGCATCACTGGAAAACGACTAACTAAAGTGGTATGTTGTTGGGTGAACAGATTAGCGGGTAGACAATAACCGTAGCAGTGCACCTGGACTGTTTTGTAGCATAACAAAGAAGCGCGGAAGAAGACCTAGTTGAGCTGGGATTTTCATAGCTACTTCGCCATCATATTTGGCGTAGATCATTTTTGAAACCCGTAATTTAGCATCTTCTTCATTCTCAGCCTGGATTTCAAAACCCCACTCTGAGTCATTGTGCGTATATCTAAACAGATATGTTTTAAATTTTTTTTCAGAGGGATTTTTCATGTTTTATTATGTGTTTAAAGATGATAAAAATTTATGGAGATGGCGTTTATATTCAGCAAATAACCGAATCATTGCTAGTTCTGACGATGGTTATAACAACAAAAAAGCCTGTATGCATAGTATTAGTTTAGTAAAAGGATCTGCAAATGCACCGATTCGTGGATAATAAATTGGTATAAATAAACCGCTTGAATAAACGAGGACAAGAATAAACGGGGACAGGCCCCAATATAATTCACCTATATGAATCCATTATTCAGATCCATAGTTGATTTCTTTAACACTGATAAAAGCGTTTACTCGCACCGTCATCGAACGATCGAGCTTATTGCTGTTGAGAAGAATATGGATATCGATGCGATTAAAAAAGAGACTAAAGCGATCATAGTCAGCCAGGGAAGTGTCGAGGCGGTCATACAACTCAGAAAACGATTCCATCTGCCACTTGCCAGCGCCTGGATATTTGTCGATAAATTACAATAAATTGTTTTTCTATATATACGCATTAATTGCTTCATCAAAAGGGTCAGATGCAATTAATTTTTAGCTTGATCCTGTTCGCTATCGTACCCACAAACTCTCTCAGGCAATACATCGCGACATATACGTTAAACTTCCGCCATTAACCTTTTTTGTCTGAGATTAGCTTTGATTGATTTTTCTTTTAAAAATACCTATTTGGCGCTGGGTAAGGGGTTTTACACCTTATGTAAGCCTACCCCTGTTGCGCAGCCGTGCTTAATTCACTTCAACACTGAGCTGGCGGCAGAGCTTGGTGTGGTGGCTGATGACTATAAGCATGATCAGGACGAGGCGCTTCTCGCGGGTATTTTCTCGGGTAACCAGATTCACCAGAGCAGTGAACCATTGGCGATGGCCTATGCCGGACATCAGTTTGGGCATTTTAATCCCCAGCTGGGCGATGGCCGGGCGATCTACCTGGGTGAGCTGGCTCTTGCCGATGCCGGTTTTCTGGATATTCAGTTAAAAGGCTCGGGTCAAACGCCTTATTCTCGTAATGGCGATGGCCGTGCAGCGCTGGGGCCGGTACTGCGCGAATACCTGTTGAGTGAGGCGATGCATAAACTTGGTGTGCCCACTACGCGTGCGCTGGCAGCGGTGACCACCGGTGAAGAGGTGGCGCGTGAGCAGCTGTTGCCTGGCGGCATCATCACCCGTGCGGCAAGCAGTTTTATTCGTGTCGGCAGCTTCCAGTATTTTCAGATGCGGGAGGATGTTGCCTCGGTTAAGGCGCTGGCGGATTATGTCATCGAACGTAATTATCCTGAAGTGGCCGATGCACAGAATCCTTATGCCGCATTACTCGAAGCGGTGGTGTTGCGCCAGGCCAGCCTGATCGCACAATGGATGCAGTTCGGATTTATTCATGGCGTGATGAATACGGATAATATGTCGATTGCCGGTGAAACCATCGATTACGGCCCCTGTGCGTTTATGGATTTTTATGATCACGCCCAGGTTTACAGTTCCATCGATCGTGATGGGCGTTATGCCTATAACAACCAGGCGTCCATCGGCCTGTGGAATCTATCGCGTTTTGCGGAAACCCTGTTGCCATTGTTTGCGGATGATATCGATGAGGCTGTTGATATGGCCAAAGATATCCTGCAGAAATATATTGAGCGCTACGATGAAGCCTGGCTGGCGAATATGCGAGCCAAATGCGGTTTAACAGCCTGTGCTGATAGTGAATGCCGATGAAGATAAAGCACTGATCGAATCATTGCTGGATATCATGGCTGATAACCAGGCCGACTTCAGCTTGACGTTTTACCATCTGTCTCAGTTAGATGCAGCGCCTGGTGATAAAGATGCAGGCATGCGCAATTTATTTACTAAGCCCGACGCCATCGATCCGTGGCTGGTTAAGTGGCGACAACGTCTGTCATCTGAGGCGATGAATGATAGTGAGCGACAGCTGAGTATGCAGTCAGTCAATCCGGTGTACATTCCACGCAATCATCAGATCGAAGCGGTGATTCGGGCAGCAGAAGATCATAATGACTTTGCACCGTTTTATGCATTGCATGAGGTGCTGCAAAATCCGTTTCGATACCAGCCAGGCAAGGAGTCTTATATGCTGCCACCCGAGCCCGAACAGGTGGTACATAAAACATTTTGTGGCACCTGATACGCGCGCATTGCTCCTGCTTGTAGGACGGGAGACCCCTTTTATTATAGTTTTTATCGTTCTCTGCTTAATGGCTTCACTGCCTGTGTTTTATCAAACCAGATATATTCATCAAACTGTCCTGGCAATGAGGCGTACATATACATCAAGTGGTTAAATAAAATTCCCTCCATCCCCTTTAATTTTTTCAGTATACCGGTCGTGGTATAGTGACATACTGCTTTTTAGGGTAATGTTTTGTTATGAAAAATATATTGTTGCTGGCGATACTGGCTCTGCAGAGCACTCCTGTACTGGCACTTACCGACCTTTTTAAAGATGAACACGGCAATAGGAACTGGCAGCATCTGGCTAATTATACCGGCGGCACGCTGCTGATATTATTAACCATTGTTACCGTCTACCTGCTTATAGCACGACGCAGGCTACGCCATGCGAACCGTGATTTAACCGACATTCGAAATGAACTGGAAACACGGGTACAGAAGCGAACGGCAACACTGGATCAGTCAAATAAACTGTTGCAGGAGAGTAATCAGCTGCTGGAAAAAGAGATCTCGCAGCATGTGATTACTGCCGATCAGCTGCGGTCTTCCCAATCTTATATCAATGATATTTTAACCTCGATGCCGCTGATGCTGGTGGGCCTGGATAAAAATGGCTGCGTTACCCACTGGAACAAGCAGATCGAAGTGGTTTCGGGCGTATCATCAGAAGACGCGCTGGGTAAAACGCTGCTGGAAGCCTATCCGAAGATGACAGTTCTTCCTGAACAAGTTCAGGAATCGATCGAAGAAAACAGGATTATTCATCTCAAGAAAAGCCTGCGCAGTCTCTATCATTACGATATTACTATTTACCCGTTACAGGGAGAGGAAGCCGGGGTTGTTATCCTGGTCGATGACGTGACCAAGCAGACCGCTGCTGAAAATATGTTGATCCATACTGATAAAATGTCATTTATGGGTGAACTGGCCTCGACCATGGCACACGACATTAACCTGCCGCTACAGGCGTTCATGAAGGATCTGAGATATTTTCAGCAGATCGTCAGCGATCGCAGTGTCATTGAACCGCAGCAGGCCTCCGATAGCGATCAGGCGGAAAAACTCAATGACATAATCACCGATATGTCTGCCAAGGGCGAGCAGGTATCGGCTATTATCAGTAATCTGCTGGCTTTTGCCCGCAGCCGTAACGGCATAAAACAGATGGCTGATATTGTTGATGTGATGGAAAACACCATCACCCTTGCCAATGAAGTCATTTCTGTCTGCGGTATCGTGCCTTTTAATCAGATTAACCTTGAGCGGAAATTCGAAAAAAACCTGCCCTCGCTGCCTTGCTATATCACGGAACTAAAGCAGGTTTTACTGAGCCTGTTTCGTCATGCCTGCCATGCATTAGCACTGAAAAAAGCGGGCGAGGGTTTCGAGCCAACAATCAAAATAATTCTGTCTGAGAATTATGACAATCTGTGGGTCAAAATCCAGCACAACGGTCTTGGGCTGACAGCTGAAGAACAGATGAATCTATTTGAACCTTTTTTCACCGATGAATCTACAGCAGAAGATTTTGACGCAGCTCAACGCCTCTCTTTCTCCTACTATATTGTGACCGAACAGCATCAGGGCCATATGGCAGTGACATCCGATGTGGAGCTGGGAACTACCATCCACATTGAGCTACCGATCCGGAATTGATGCGTTAAAAATATTAAAAGGGTCAGACCCTTATAATATTTTATTATTCTCTGCTCAAGGGCTTCACTGCCTGTGATTTATCAAACCAGATGTATTCATCAAACTGCCCTGGCAATGAAACGTAGATATAATGTTTGTTTAATTCATCTTCGGGGTCGTAGGTCGTGCCGATTGCACGCTGCAGTCGTACTGCCAGTAGTTTTTTACGCAATATCTTCTGTATAGGGTTACGCAAGGGCAACAGGAAGTTATCTGTTTTGACCTCGTGACACAAACGTTCATAACTATCACTATAAGAAGGTTGTACCTGCATGACTTTCACAGGTGTTCCCCATTTGGTCGCAGCGGCCACCGTACCGTGATCGGTGCCGAAACCGATCAGGTAAGCGTTGTCACCGTAACTCTCACGAACATGCTGACCAAGATTAACCTCACCTTGTGCGCTCATTTCTGTTGCGCGGGAATCACCGATATGTGAATTGTGTGCCCAGACAACCGCTTTCGACGACTGACCACGGTAATTCAGAATTGCCTGCAAGGTGTCGAACATGTTTTTATCGCGCTGATTGCGTGAATTATTATTGTCGTAGTACATGCTGCGATAATATCGTTCAGCATTGCTTACCAGTCTGGCATTTTGTTCTGCAATGAAATATCGTTGTTCATCAGCCTGTCTATTGGTTCGTCTATAAAGATCTCGTTTTTTTCGCAGCTCCTGCAATACTGCATCTACCTCGTATCCGCAATGGCGATAGCTACCGGACTGCATAGCGCGGCTATATAACGATGGGTCGTCAGTCCACGGTTTTAGACAACTGTAACGCCAACGCGCAATATCTGCTGCCTTCGGGTCTATGTCCTGTAGATAATTGAGCACTGCGTCAATCGAACCGTACATATTGTAGAAATCTATTCCATAGAACCCCACGGACCTGTTAAATCTTTGCGCATCTTCAGATGAATTAAATCGCCGGTTATAATCTTTTAACCAGTGCGTAAACTTCATCACTGAATGATTTGCCCACATCCATGACGGAAAACCTGAGAACGGTTTAGCTTTGAAATCGGCTTTGTTATCAGTGCCACGGATATAAAAATCGATACTTGTTGCATCCGGCCAGTCAGCTTCTACTGCGATGATATTAAAACCTTTCTTTTCGATCAGCTCCCTGGTGATGCGTGCGCGCATGTCATAAAACTCGGCAGTGCCATGAGTAGCCTCTCCCAATAATACCAGTCGAGAATCACCGATGCGTTCGAGCAGACCATTTAGATCTGCGGTATCTATATCGGAAAAATGTTCACTTGAGTCATAGATAAGCTCAGGCAGTGTAGGGGGTGTCTGGCTAGCGGCCGCAGTAATCAGCGGTATAGATAATACAAGCCAAAATAGAGTGGCACGATTTATATAGTTTCGTTTGTTCATGTTCGTCAGTTAAAGCACTTCAATAATAATACCACCGACCTTCTTTTTTCGAAATGATAGGGGGCAGAGAGTAATTGTTTCTAATATACTCGACTGCTAATATACAGCTGATACCTTGTGTCGATCCAGGGTGACTAAGTGGGGTCAGATGAAACTTTTTAAATCACCGCTACCCATTCGTGAAGGGGTCTCTCCCAGTAAGCACCAGCTACCTGTGGGTGACTGGTGCACCATGCTGGAGTTTCTGCAGCACTACTTTCCCAGGGTAGCAACGGAGACCTGGGTTTCACGCATGGAAAAGGGTGAGGTGGTCGATGCCGATGGCATTCACATCAAGCCTGATCATCACTACCGTGCACGGGCGACGATCTACTATTATCGCGAGGTTGAAGATGAGCCCCTCATTCCCTTTGATGAGGAGATCCTCTACCGGGATGAGCATTTGCTGGTGGTGGACAAGCCGCACTTTCTCCCCGTAATACCCTCAGGTTCCTATCTACAGGAAACACTGCTGGTACGACTCAAACGAAAACTCCAGCTTGAACACCTGACCCCGATCCACCGGCTCGACAGGGAGACCGCCGGGGTGATTCTGTTCTCAATCAATCCGGCCAGTCGTGGTGACTATCACTTGCTGTTTGAACACTGCGAAATAAGCAAAGAGTATGAGGCGCTTGCACCGATGTCCTGTGATCTACAACTGCCGCTCACCTATCGCAGTCGGCTGGTGAAGGGCGAGCCATTTTTTCGCATGCAGGAGGTGGCGGGCGAGCCCAACTCCGAGACCACTATCGAGATGCTGGAACAACGTGGTGATATCGCGCGTTATCGTTTGCGGCCTGTTACCGGCAAACAACATCAACTGCGGGTGCATCTTGCGGCGCTTGGCATCCCTATTATCAACGACCATACCTATCCCGAGTTACTAAAGTTCAAGGGCGAAGATTACACGCATCCCCTGAAGTTACTGGCAAAATCGATCACCTTTAACGATCCCTACAGCAATCAGCAGCGTTTTTTTGAAAGTGCTAGAACGCTTTAAAAGCATTAATGAATAATTATGTATGTTACGGTACGTGATCTCGGTCCAAAATGGGATGAAAATGGTAAAGATCTGCCACCTGATGATGACTGGGATGATGATTTTTAAAAAAAGAATAACTGGGCTATTAACAGGCAAGAGGAAATAAAATGAAAAATATAATGATGCTGGTTTTAACATGCTGTGTTTTAAGTTTAACCTACGGCGTAAGCGCCGAAGAGCTTTCTGCACAGCGTTCACAAGTTCTTAAACAGACGGGTATCCCAATCTATCCTGCATCAACATACGTCAATGGTACTACTGGTGACATCACGAGTTTTCGTTTTGCCAGTTCTGATAATGTAAAAAAAGTACGTGACTGGTACCGTAAAAAATTTCCTGAATGGGCTTTAACTAGTGAGTATGGCTCATGGATTTTATATAATGGAAAACCTGGCGGTGGGCCGGCAGAATATATGTCAAAGCATCAAATATTGATTATGGAAAATAAAAACCTTCAACAATGGTTTGGTTTACCTGCAGCTATGACCACAGAAGTCATTATTTCTTTACCTATGACAATGACTGAATAATAGTTGGCAGAATGATTTTGGCAGTCTACTAATTACAATACCTAAGCTAGAAATAGCAGGCAATGATATGAAAGTTTTCCTGATACTGTTTGCGCTGGCGTTGGTCTTTGTGATTGGTTCAGCCAGTATGATGCGTTACCTGGGCGATAAGAGTGTGGCTAAGAGAAATAAAAAAGATGATGACGAAGTATAAAGGGGGTGGTGGAATCAAATCTTAGCCATTTATCTGCTTTAAAGTAACTTAGATTAAAATTTTCGCTTTTCAGATATTTTATATTTCATCTTTTTTATATGCATAAAACCGTCACCATTCAAACTCATCAACGCGAAGTGCTGATCGATATCACTGCGCAGGTCAAGTCGGTCATCAGTGAGAGCGGTGTACGTGATGGCCTGGTACAGGTCTATGCCCAGGGTGCGACGGCTGCAATAATGATTCAGGAGAACTGGGATGATAGCGTACAGACTGATGTCATTCACCTGTTGCAAAAGATGATACCAAAAGGTGTGTGGCTGCATGACAGGCAGGATGGTAATGGTGATGCTCATCTGAAATCCGGGCTGGTTGGGCCATCGGAATCAATTCCGATCATCGATGGAGAGCTGGGGCTTTCTACCTGGCAGAATATATTCTTCTGTGAATTTGACGGGCCCCGAAACGAACGCCGAATTATGGTGACAGTGTTAAGCAGTTAATTAACAGGCTAGCGGCATGAGTATGCAGTTAACAATGTCTAACTAACACTCTGATCAGCACCAAAATTAATTTTCCATTCCAGGTCAGTGCTTGAATCTGCATAACTTAGAGCATTTTTCTTTGAAATCTTGCCGGCTTTGAATAGATTAAACAGAGACTGGTCAAAAGTCTGCATCCCGGCAGTTTCTCCTTTTGCCATGATTTCCTTAATCTCATTAAAATTACCGTCACGGATCAATTCCGATATATAAGGTGTATTCTTCATCACTTCAACCACACAGACCAGTTTTCCATCTTTGTCTGGAAGCAGGCGTTGTGATACTACTGCTTTCAGGTTTAATGATAAGTCCATCTGCAAATGTTCCCGCATGTCTGAGGGGAACATATTTATAATACGATCCAGCGCCTGGTTGGCATTCACTGCATGCAAGGTGGTTAAGCAAAGATGTCCGGTATCTGCATAGTTGATTGCTGCCTGCATGGTCTCCTGGTCACGTGCCTCACCGATCATGATCACTTCTGGTGCTTCGCGCATTGCTTCGCGTAATGCATTATCGTATGACTTGGTATCCAGGCCGACTTCACGTTGGGATATAATAGATTTATCATGTCTGAAGACAAATTCAATAGGGTCTTCGATGGTCAGAATGTGTCCGGTTTCACGACGGTTACGGTAATTTATCATCGATGCCAGCGTGGTCGATTTGCCGGAACCTGTCGAACCAACCACCAGTACCAGCCCGGTTTTTTCCATGATGAGGTTCTTTAAGATTTTGGGCAATCCCAATTCATCCAGTTCCGGGATTGTTTCTTTGATATAGCGAATAACCATCGAGACTTCGGTGCGCTGTATGAAAAGATTTGCACGAAAGCGTCCTACCTGCGGCATTCCGAAACTCAGGTTTAGTTCCTGGTTAGTTTCAAAATCGCTTATCTGTTCTTCTGTAAGCATGCCATAGGCTAATTTTTTAATGTGACCTGGTTTAAATGGATTTTTAGATACTGGTACTGTTTTACCATTACACTTCATATTCGGTGGTGCACCGGTAACAAAATACATGTCAGCAGCCTGTTTA
Source organism: uncultured Gammaproteobacteria bacterium (assembly GCA_963752725.1). GTDB lineage: Bacteria > Pseudomonadota > Gammaproteobacteria > SZUA-229 > SZUA-229. Next base: position 1,118 of record CAVWAI010000034.1, on the reverse strand, counting down.
TCGGCCATGACTTTCAGATAGGGTTCCAGTGGGTTTTTTACTTGTTCTTCGCTCATGATCTTTCTTTATTATTGTATAACTAGAACAATAGCAGAATGACAGGAAAACAATAGTAGATTTTAAGCGGGCAGTGAATTTAATGAATTAAAGTGAATTAAAGGGGTCGGTGACAAATAAGAATTGATTGGTTTTGTAATTGATTATCATTTGTCACCGACCCTATATGCCTCTCACCAAGATTCATCGAAACTGTTAATATATCGCGATACAAATCATCTAATTTGGGGACAGATATGAAAAAAGTCATTCTTGGTTTAATGCTGATCATCGTTATTGCTATCGCTGGCAGTGTTTATTATCTATTGACTAACCTTGATGCCCTGGTTGAAGCGGCCATCGAAAAATATGGTAGCGAAGCGACACAAACATCTGTCCTTGTCGATAGTGTCAAAATAAATCTGACCGACGGAGCGGCGGGTATTACCGGTCTGACTATAGGCAATCCCGCTGGTTATAATCTTCCAAATGCGTTTTCACTGGCAGAGATTCGCGCCGCTATCGATCTGCAGTCTTTGCAGGAAGAGCCTTACATCATCAATGAGATTACCGTGCTGGCACCGCAGGTGTTCGTCGAGATTAATGAAGATACAAAAACCAACCTGAATGAACTGAAGAAAAACCTTACTGCGGGTTCGACTGGTAAAACACAGGATAAAAAATCTCAGCCACCTGCTGAAGGCAGTGCTAGAGAACCGCGACTGATAATACGCCGGGTAACCTTTGCCGAAGGCACCATACAGGCAAAGGTGGCGGCACTGCAAAATAAAGAATATGAGCTTAAGTTACCGGGCCTGGACATGAGCAACCTTGGCGGCAGCAAGGGTGCGACGGCTACTGAGCTTGTCAGTGAAATACTAAAACGTTTAACCGACCGTGCTAGCGATATTGTTAAAAAAGATATTATTGATGCAGAGTTGAATAAACTAAAAGATAAAGCGCAGCAAAAAATCGACGAAGAAAAAGCCAGACTTGAGGATAAAGCCGACAGCAAGTTAGATGAAGAGAAAGACAAAGCGAAAGACAAACTGAAGAATCTATTCGGTAACTAAACTTCATTA
>CAVWAI010000033.1:0-9637 GCA_963752725.1 uncultured Gammaproteobacteria bacterium | reverse complement strand
GCTGAAAGTGAAGGAGAGTGACCGTATCCAGGTCATGGCCGATGGTCTGCAGGCACTGGGTGTCCATGCCAGGCCAACAGAAGACGGCATGATCATTAATGGCGGTGAGATAAGCTGGCGGCACGGTACACAGTCATGATGATCACCGTATCGCCATGGCATTTGCCATGGCAGGGTTGTGCGCAGGCGGCGATATCCATATCGAAGACTGTGACAACGTGAATACTTCCTTTCCAGGTTTTGCCGATCTGGCTGCTTCCTGTGGGCTTGCTATCAAAGTTATCAATGAATAAAAGCAACAAACTATTTTTCACCACAGAGGCACAGAGAACACAGAGGTGTTTTTTTGCTTACAAACAGAAGACACCTCTGCGTTCTCTGTGCCTCTGTGGTTCAATCTTTTCTTCTATGGCCTTTTCATGAGTAAAGCTGAAACACAGGTTATTTGCCTGGATGGTCCCAGCGGTGTAGGTAAGGGCACCATCTGTCTTGCTGTCGCTGAAAAACTAGGCTGGCACATCCTCGATAGCGGTTCGCTTTATCGTATTACTGCATTACAGGTTTCCCGGCATTATTCCACGTTTGATGTTAATTCTATAAATGATATGCAAATAGCTGATTTAGCTACTAATTTGTCTGTTACTTATGGGCAAAAAAATAATGAATTAGCGATTTTTCTTGATGGAGAAGACATCACTCAGCTAATCCGTAATGAAGCAATTGGTGATAAAGCCTCTCAGATTGCCGCCATTCCAGCCGTTCGTGAAGCTTTACTGGCGCGTCAACGAGCCTTTTTAAGCGAGCCGGGACTGGTCGCAGATGGCCGTGATATGGGCACTGTGGTATTCCCAGATGCTGCTCTTAAAATTTATTTAACAGCAAGTGCCGAGGAAAGGGCGAAAAGACGCTATAAGCAGTTGAAAGACAAAGGAATTGATGTTAATCTCTCCGCCCTCGTTGAAGAGTTACGTCAACGTGATGAACGAGATATGAATCGGGAGACAGCTCCGCTGAAACCTGCGTCGGATGCAATCATCATAGATACGACCTCACTCGATATAAAACAGGTGACTGATGAAGTCATGAATTGGGTGAGTCGACGAATTATTCAGGAAGTAATCTGAGTATCTACTGTTATTTGTTGCGCACGATTTTGTGCCAGAAGCGGCCTGTCACTTGATAGGCTATATTATTAACTAACCTGTGTTCCCATTTCTATATTATTGGGACAGCCAGTGGCTTATCCATTGGTGGTAAACACATACAACCTATTTTTTATTAAACATTATGTCTGAAAGTTTTGCAGAATTATTTGAAGAAAGCCTGAGTCAAACCGATATGAGTGCCGGCAACGTTGTTCTTGGTACTATTGCTGATATCTCTGATGGGTACGTTATCGTATCTGCCGGTTTGAAATCTGAAGGTGTTATCCCGCTTAGCCAGTTCACCAATTTACAGGGTGAAGTAGAAGTTAATATTGGCGATGAAGTTGAAGTGGTACTAGAAGCGGTTGAAGACGGCTACGGTGAAACACGTCTGTCACGCGAAAAAGCCAAACGTGCGAAAGCCTGGATCACACTAGAAAAATCATTTGAAGCTGAAGAGATCATTACCGGTATTATTACAGGTAAGGTCAAAGGCGGCTTCACCGTTGAATTGGGTGATATCCGTGCATTCCTGCCGGGTTCACTAGTCGATGTTCGTCCAGTACGCGATACTGCTTACCTGGAAAACAAAGAACTGGAATTCAAAATTATTAAATTAGACCAGAAACGCAACAACGTTGTGGTATCTCGTCGTGCAGTTGTTGAAAACGAGTACAGCGAAGAACGCGAAACTCTGCTCAACAGCATCGAAGAAGGCAAGCCGATCAAAGGTGTGGTTAAAAATCTTACCGATTACGGCGCATTCCTTGACCTTGGCGGTATCGACGGTCTGTTACATATCACTGATATGGCATGGAAACGTGTACGTCATCCTTCAGAAATTGTTGAAGTTGGCCAGGAAATCGAAGTTATGGTGCTTAAGTTCGACAAAGAGAAATCACGTGTTTCTCTGGGTCTGAAACAGTTAGGTAATGATCCATGGGCTGAAATTGCACGTCGTTACCCAGAAGGCTCACGTCTTTGGGGTAAAGTTAGCAACATCACTGATTACGGTTGTTTCGTTGAGATCGAAGATGGTGTTGAAGGTCTGGTTCACGTATCTGAAATGGACTGGACAAACAAAAACGTTAATCCTGCAAACATCGTTACCTTAGGCGAAGAAAGAGAAGTCGTTATCCTTGATATCGATGAAGAGCGTCGTCGTATTTCATTAGGTATGAAACAGTGTCAGGCTAATCCATGGGATGAGTTCTTTGCAACACATAACAAGGGTGACAAAGTTTCTGGTGTTATCAAATCGATCACTGACTTCGGTGTCTTCGTTGGCCTTAATGGCGAAATCGATGGCCTGATCCACATGTCTGATATTTCATGGGAAGATGGTGGCGAAGAAGCAGTACGTAACTACAAGAAAGGCGATACTATCGATGCGGTTGTTTTATCGATCGATGCAGAACGTGAGCGTATCTCACTGGGCATCAAACAGATGGAACAGGATCCTATCTCTACCTTCATGGCTGAGAACAAAAAAGGTTCTATCGTTACCGGTACCGTAACCTCTGTTGATGCGAAAGCAGCAATCATCGACCTGGGTGAAGGTGTTGAAGGTACGCTACGCGCATCTGAGTTATCAAGAGACCGCGTTGAAGATGCCAGCACTGTGCTGAAAGTAGGCGAAGAAGTCGAAGCTAAGCTGATCGGTATCGATCGTAAGAATCGCGGTATCGCATTGTCGATTAAAGCGAAAGACTATGATGATGAATCTGAAGCTTTGAGAGACTTCTCAGATACTCAGGAAGCGTCTGCTGTGCAGCACCGACTTTAGGTGATTTGATGAAAGAGCAGATGAAATCGAAAGATTAAGTTAGCTCGTAGCCATCTCACCTTGTGTGAGATGGCTAGATTAAAGATATATTTGATTGTCAGTAGATTGTTGTTAACAACATAGGAAGATTATTAGTATGGCTGAAGAAATGCAAACTAACGCAATGATGAAATCAGAATTGATTGAACGCATTGCACGTAAGCAAAGTCATCTGGCCTACAAGGATGTAGAACTGGCTGTTAAAAGTATGCTGGAACAGATGAGCAATTCATTGTCCAGTGGCGAACGTATAGAGATACGTGGCTTTGGTAGTTTTTCCTTACACTATCGTCCACCACGCTCTGGACGTAACCCAAAAACTGGTGGTTCTGTTGCCTTGCCAGGTAAATATGTGCCACATTTTAAACCGGGTAAAGAACTCCGGGAACGTGTTAACGCATCAATGCTTAAGGAAACAGGTGAATCCTGAGTTTCATTAGCCGTTAAACGAAACAGGGTGGTGTTATGCTAGATTACCCTTACAACTTCAATTCTCCAGGGCTGGACCTAAGTAAATAACGTGTTTGATTTCTCACAAATGCCTGTCTGGTCTTTAGCAATCATTCCTATTGCTATCGGTTTTTTATGGTTATTGTTCCGTACAAAACAATCACATAAACGCCAACAATCCACCTTATCCTCTGAATACTTTAAAGGTCTAAATTATCTGCTTAATGACGAGCAGGGTAAAGCTTTAGACGTGTTTGTGAAATTAGTGGAATCCAACTGGGATACCATCGATATGCAATTTACCCTGGGTAAAATATATCGAAAAAATGGTGAGATGGATAAAGCCATTAAAATACATCAAGGCTTGATCGCAAGACCTTCATTACCAGAACATTATCGCAGTGCAATCTTGCAGGAACTGGGTTACGACTACCTTGGTGCCGGCTGGTTTGATCGTGCTGAAGGTCTGTTCAAGGAAGTTTTGATCCAGGATGAGAAATCAGGCGAAGCACGACATAACCTGATCCTTATCTATCAACAGGAAAAAGACTGGTTCAAAGCAATCGAAATTGCGGTTGATCTGTATGCAGAAAACCCGAGTGTTATCGGACCGATGATCGCGCATTACTACTGCGAACTGGCAGATGTCTGCAAAACAAAAGGTGACATAACGCAGCTGCTGAATAATGCCGAGAAAGCACTGAAACATGATGCTGCCTGCGTGCGCGCTTCAATATTACTGGCGGATCAGGCGAAGGCGACTGGTGATGACAAAAAAGCCATCGAGTTATACCAGGCTATCGAAAAGCAGGATGCCGAATCAATGATCCTGGTCATCGATTCATTACTCGAATGTTACGACAAGCTGTCACTACAGGATAAATTATATGAATACCTGGTGGCCCTGCAGGACCGGCATGAAAATCTGTTCCTGCAGAACGTGATTGCGTCAGTGCTGGAAAACTCACAGGGAAAACAGGCGGCGATCGATTATCTATCGAACAAGATAAAACGCCAGCCCAGCCTGGCCGGCATGAAAAAACTCATCGCTTACAAACAAAGTGAGATCGGTAGCGATGAAGTCTTTAACGATCTAACCACGGCGCTGTCAGTGATGCTGAAAGACAGCGTGGAATATCGTTGCCAGAAATGTGGCTTCAGCACAAACACACATTACTGGTTATGTCCGAGCTGTAATAACTGGGGCAGTGTAAAACCCAGTATTATCGATCTCGACCATTAGAAGACGGGGCTGATCTTTTTTAGCTTTTTTAAAATAGATCCGTCCACTTTAACCATAGAGCTGGATGATTAACCAAAACGGTAGGAGCGGATCTGTAATCCGCGAACAACCAAAATATTCCACAGACACAAATAAAAAAAACAAAGCAAACAGATAAATAAAAAAATAACCAGAACTTAAAAAAGGGACTAATCTTTTTTAGCTTTTATAAAAATAGATCTGTCCTGATAAATTAATAATGACAAAAACATCACCCATCATCGTCGCATTAGATTTCCCCTCTAAAAAAGAAACCATGCAACTGGTCGATCAGTTAGATCCTTCTCTATGTCGACTTAAAGTAGGCAAAGAACTTTTCACCCGCTGTGGTCCATCGCTGGTCAAGCAGCTGGTCGATAAAAACTTCGATGTCTTTCTCGACCTGAAATACTATGACATTCCAAACACCGTGGCAAAAGCCTGCGCTGCTGCCGCCGATCTCGGCGTCTGGATGTTAAACGTACATGCACTGGGTGGAGAAAAAATGATGGCGGCAGCAAAAAAGGAACTGTCATCTAATGATTCACCATTGCTTATCGCTGTCACCTGGCTGACCAGTAGTGGTCAGATCGAACTTGACGCCCTGGGTATCAAAACGACACCACAGCAGATGGTATCGCGTCTCGCTTCTATGACAAAACATGCAGGTTTAGATGGCGTCGTTTGCTCTGCACAGGAGGCGCCGATGTTAAGACGTGACATGGGTGACGATTTCCTGCTGGTGACACCCGGTATTCGTCTGGCGGATTCTGCGCAGGACGATCAGTGTCGCGTAGTGACCCCGGAAAAAGCCATCGCGGACGGTGCCTCATACCTCGTTATCGGCAGACCGATAACCCAGGCAGAAGATCCTTGTAAGGTTTTACGTACAATCATTAGCGACATTGGCTGACTTGCCACCAGCTTTACTTAGGTTAATCTAAGCGCTCCAATCAATCGTGAACTATCCAGGGAGGATACACATGAAATTATTTCATTCACTGCTTTTAACCACCATCTTATTATTCTCAACATCAGCCATGTCTGCTCAAACTCAGGCTGAAAAAGTAAATATCAATACCGCCAATGCAGAACAGATAGCCGCTGCATTAAACGGTGTCGGTGATAACAAAGCAAAAGCCATCGTCGAATATCGTACCAGCCACGGCAAGTTCAAAAGCATAGAGTCGCTGGAGAATGTTGATGGCATCGGTGAAAAAACAGTAGCAAGCAATAAAGACAAAATCAGCCTGTAACACTAAAAGTGGTGCAGCACCAAAGGGGACCGATCTTTTTTGTTTTCTAAAATAGATCTGTCCCCTTTAACACGTGCTATGTGATTTGATCTGATCTGAACTTCATAGGCTGAGCGACTGTTGTCGACCCAACTCGGTCGTTCGGGTAATGGCCGCACGATGGCAGAAAACACCACATAAGCGACATTGTGGAAATATTGTCTAACAGTGAAAAAATCGACAAAGCGGACGCTTGAAACATTTAAAAACTGGCTCATCATAAAGCATCAAATGGGCTTTTAACTGCCAATCCGCCTTTTTTAATTACATGGGTATATATCATGGTCGTCCTGATATCAGCATGGCCTAACAACTCCTGAATTAGACGAATATCCTTCCCTGATTCCAATAGATGTGTAGCAAAGGAGTGGCGTAACGTGTGACTGGTTACCCTTTTGGTAAAGTTTGCCTTTTTAGCGGCATTTCTTATGGCCTTTTGTAAACTGGTTTCATGGATATGATGTCGGCGTGTTTTACCCGTACGGTAATCAAAGGCTAGTCGAGTCGCTGGGAAAACATACTGCCATGAGAAACTTTTTGCAGCTGTGCCCATTTTTCTAGCCAAAGCGACAGGCAATAAAACTTCCCCAAAACCTGCTGAAAGATCATCATCATGTATTGCTTTGACTTGAGTAAGGTGAGTGCGAATCAATGGGATAAGTTTCTCTGGCAATGGAACAACCCGCTGTTTATTTCCTTTGGCTTCTCTAACAGTAATTTGCCGGTAATCAAAATCAATATCCTGAACTCTCAATCGCGTACATTCCATGACACGCATACCTGTGCCATACATTAATGACGCCATTAACTTTGATCGCCCATTCATCTCTTCGAATAAACACTTGATTTCATCAACTGAAAGTACAGTTGGTATTCGTTGTTTTGATGATGCTCGAGTAAAGGATAATATATTTTCAACATCTCGCCCCAAGTACTTCTCGAAACAGAAAAATTAATGCATTTAATGCGACTTTTTGAGTTGAAGCTGAAACCTTGCGTGATACAGCAAGGTGCTCCAGAAAGCTCTTGATGTTATCAAGACCCAGTCTATCTATTTCTTGCCAATTACAATAGCGTAGAAATCTAGCAATCCACTGCTCATACGTTTTCTCGGTTTTAACCGCCATTTGACGTACACGTATCGTTTTTACAAAAGCCAGATGAGTTTCAGCATAATTCGTTCTAAAGCGAAGAATGTGTTGATTGCTCGAAGGTGCGACAAGGCTGCCAGGATCTGCATCCCTCATCAGTGAAGGGTGATCTGGTTCAAGCTCCCTGGCAAATGCTCGCCATTGGAACCAGTCGTAAGATTCTGACCATTGAGGCTGAATGAGCTCAGTAAATAAAAGCCGTATTGCATCGGCAATCTGACGAAACTGCCACTCTTTTAGTTCTGGCAGTCTGCCTTTTGCATTTAGATAGCAATCGATATCCTGTCCAGTTTGATCTGCTAAGAGGGGTGTTTTTGTTAGCCTTTATATAGGCTTCAGCATGCTTGCGGTACCAGGGTATTGAGTTCTTTGGAATAGCATTCTTTTTTAATATAAACAGATAGTTATCCCAAAACCGGTCAACAGAAGTCTGATGTGCAGGTGATTTATTTGGTGACATGACAAGTCCTCCATGACTTAGTACTATATAATCCTTAAAGTAACTAAATTGTAACGGAGTTATACGGAACTGTATATCTCTGTTAGCCGAGCTTCCGTATATCTACCTAAAATCAGGAGTTTTGCGGCGCTGTATATTTAACTGTTATGTTTAAAAAATAAATTCAACCAACAAATATAAATGAGGCAAATGATGAAAGTAGCATATATCTTTTCAACACAAGGACATTCTGTGTCGTACAAACTGGGAAAAATGATTCTTCCTCAACTAGAAGATAATGCACATGGGGTAGAAGTGGTAGGTATGTTCTTCTTTGAAGATAATGCTTATGTGTTACAAAAAGGCAATCCAATTGGTGAGCGTCTAGCTAAACTAGCTAAAGACACAGGCATGCTATTAATGGCTTGTGACCAGTGCGCTTACGAGAGAGAAATTGATGGCATGTTAGTAGAGGGAGCAACAATTGGTTGTTTTCCAAATTTATATGGTGCTTTATCTGGCAACATGCCCGATCAAGTTATTACGCTATAAAAACATAACAAGTCAATTAACGTTGACCGGTTTTACACGCCGCGCCGCTATCGCTATGCTCTGTGTAAAACCGTCAAGTTATTTCAAACGTTATACATATTAAAGGATGAAGAATACTGCTTACATACTAGTCTCGCTAACAGCTATATTTACATTAATCATAAGCATGGATACTATGAGAAAGCCATATTCCGAAACTACAATAGTTTTTATTTTATGGGCAGTCTCACCATATTTAATATCGATCTTACTAATTAAAGCAACTAAGTCTAGAGCAGCAATTATTGGCGGGGTCGTTCTTAGTATGATAGTAAGCATATTTGGTTTAGTATTAATTATAGATGCTATGTATATCCACCTAGATGCAGTAAGTGGTTTGCAATATATTTTTGTCCCATTTTGGCAATTGGTTGGCTTGTTTGTTCTTATGTTGCCTGTTTCATTATTAAATAAAGTTAAAAATGTATAACAAATCACTCAACCGGACGCGCTACGCTACCGCTTCGCACGCCCGTTAGCTCAAACGTTAGATTTTTAAAGGAAAAAAATGAACATTCAGCCTTTCGGTGAAATTGATTCTGATAATCTAGAAGATTACTATGATGGGAAAATTATCATTAATGGTACTGAGATAGAAATAGATATAAATTTCGAATCAGAATCAATTGATGAAGAACGATTAAACAAAATAAAGAAGTATATAGACAACATTGAAGTTCAAATAAAGAGCGCTTTTGATGCATTATCAACAGATTATGATCTTGGTGAGGAATCAGAAACAGCCTTATTCTATCTAGAGCACCATAAGGAAGAATTGTCAAAAGAAGAACTGCTAAAAATATTTGGTACAACAGATATTAGTAAAGAACTATTTTTTAAATGCATAGAGGCAAAAAGAATAGGTCTATATCCAGAAGATGATGAAGCATACTCAATTATTGACATTAAATTACCAGATGAATACACAAACTACATAATGGCGGTCACATATGATGAAGACAATAAATTGTCATATATCTCAATGGATAGCTAAATCTAACAAGTCGTCCAACTTGACCCACAAAAGCGCCGTTTCGCTTCGCTATACTCTGCTTTCGCGGTCAAGTTAACTCAAACGTTAGATGGTGAAATAGGATAAATATGACCAAAGGGAAATATTATTTAATTGGGTCGATATTATTATTAATGGGTATAACTCAATTACCATTTATCCATGATATGCCAGACATTAGTGACGTAGAAGATTTTCTCAACTCTTTGACACACGTTAAAGATATTACCGAGGAGGATGTAAATCTGATATATAAAGACTTAATGTATTTTTGGTATACACCTATCATATTCTTTTCATGTTTGGTTATATCTTCTCTGCTTGCATTTAAACAAAGCTCTAAATTCATATATGGCTTTGCATTATCATTAGTTTATTACGTTTTAACAGTTAAAATTAATCACATAATTGAAACGCCAGAAGCAATATTTCAATTATTTTCCATTAATACAAATGCGTCTTTAAAGC
>CAVWAI010000032.1:0-18007 GCA_963752725.1 uncultured Gammaproteobacteria bacterium | reverse complement strand
CCACTTGAAGACAGTCCAACGACTTTTGGATTGATGGTGAGCAACAGCTGCTGACTGTTATTGCTGGTATCAGCATCGGATTCCAGCGCACTGATCGTTGCAGTGATATCGAATGAACCATCACCCAGTGCCGAAGTAACGAGGGTGATATTGGCAGATGCTGATGCGCCTAGATCACCCAGCGGACAACTCACTTTATCACCACTCTGACTACAGCTGGCGCCAGCGTCAACAGCACCTGATATAAAACCCAGCTCAGCGGGTATAGCTACATCGACTCGCGTTGCTGTCACCGCTTCTGGCCCGGTGTTTCCAGCAGATACAGTAATAGTCAACTCGTCATCGACCGTAATGGATCTCGAACTGAGATCCAGGCCGGTAAGTATAAGGTCAGCATTGACCAGCTTGCGTTCATAGGCGCCGATATCACAACCCGTTGTACCATCCGCATCGCCATCTTCGGGACGGGTAACGCCTCGCTGGTCGGTAGTGATCGCAGGTATAGCATTAATGCAGTTACTATCCTTGCCAGCATCGATCGCCAGGCTGTCATAATCCAGCGCATGTGTCTGGGTTGGCCCACCATTATCAGCCAATGCTAACACTTTGGCATCGGGCCCCTGAAGGTCACCGCTTGAAGAATTTAGACCGCAGTTAAAATCACTGGAGATATTACCGCCCAGTGAGGTGACATGCAGGGTTACACAGGCAAGTATCGTACCGCCGGTACAGCCACAGTTTAGAACTAAACTCTTGCCTTTATTATTAGACAGCAGTGTATTTGCCAGGGTATAGCTGCCGCCAGGTCCAAAGTAATTTATACCAGCACCATTCTGGTCTGAGTTAGCCACCTGGTTATCAACCACCGTAACATGTTTTAAATGCACGTCAGCGTCACTGTTAATACCGCCACCCATATCGGTTGACGTGTTGCCGGAGAAAGTTGAATTAATAATATCCAGCGTCACCTGAGGTGAAACGTTATTAACACCACCGCCCATGACGGCCCAGTTGCCACTAAAGGTACTACCAGAGATCGTCATATTACCCGGGACAATTGTGGGTTCACCGCCGGTAGTATTTAAGCCGCCGCCGTTACTTGCGGTATTGTCGATGAAACTGCTGTTCGTGATAGTACTGGTAAAAGCGATAAACAGACCACCGCCATTACCGCTCTTTTCATTTTCACCCTCGATGATGCTGTCGCCATTTTCATCAAAGGTGGTGTAGGCCATATTGTTACTGAAGGTACTGCCATTGATATCCACACTGCCACGACTGTATACCGCACCGCCATGACCAGAAAGCGTACGCTCTTCGATATCATCATCGGTGCCCAGAATCCCGTCCACACCGGGAAGCACATCGAATTTCCCATCCCACACAGCCTGATTATTATCAAATACGCAGTTGTCTATGGTCAGATCACTGAAGCGCCAGCTGAACACGGCACCGCCGTTTGACTGGTTATCAACTGCAACACTTACACCCTCGTCGACATACCCGTTAATAAGCTTCAGGTTTTCCAGCGTAATGTTCACGCCGTCAAAGTTAGCACCCTGAACAAGATTATCCTTGAATCCCGGACTGAAAATATCAAATATACGATCGATACCAGCGGCATCAATAATTGTTGATGGTGTTCCATTTGCATCAACTGCACCGGTAATCACAAGACTATTACCCGTTGTATCTACGTCCGTTATATCTAGGTCGCCTGTTGCCGCAGCATCTTCACCAGAACCTGCAATTGATAATACATAGGTACCAGCCGCCAATACGATAGTATCAACACCGGCAGAACCTGCTACACAGTCAGTCGATCCACTATTATCATTGCCATTAGCATTGATAATGGCTTCACGTAATGAACATTCGCCATTGTCAGTATTTTCATCAACAAACGTATTAACAGTAATGATTGCTGCACTGGCAGAATTCGTAGCGATTACCATAACACCCAGCGCCAGTGATGCGCTTTTAATCAGAGTAGTAAGACTGTATTTCATATCTTTCTCCTTCACAGCTCTTCTTCAGCTCATGGTCTCGAAAGACCAAAAATAATATCACTTACTGATTCCCTTCACCCCTTGTGAATGTGCCCCTCATTGCAAGGGGCACATCCTGCGGGGGAACACCCCTGTCGAAAGTAACCCGCTATTTAACTAGCGACTACCTTCACGACCCAGTCTCCTGTAACCCAGCAAGCTCAATGCAATTACAAGCAGTGCTGGAAGCACAGGATCAAATCTGCCATCAGGATTATATGAACAGAAACCACCGCCACTATCGCCTGCGGCGTTTATACTAATGACGGCTTCTCCACCATTGTCATTAGGTGACAGTTCCACCTGGTCAGCAGTAGCGTAAGCAGAAACTGTTGTTGTGCCAACGGCTTCGGCTTTGACTTCGAAGACAACGTCTGCAGAAGCACCTGTCGTCAGCGTGCCGACACTGCAGGTTATATCACCAGGAACAGTCACATCGTCACAGCCAACACCCTGTACAAAACTTAGCAGTGATGGCAGCGGACCGCTTACGGTTACACCGGTTGCTGTCACCGGACCGTTATTAACAACCGTTACTGACACGGTAGCAATACCACCGACGCCTAGCACTGCTGGGGTCGCTGTGCCCGCGGTCATTTCCAGATCAGTGGCCTCAACAATATCAAAAGTCACACTGTGGCTGTTGTTGCCTGTATCCGGATCTGGTGGTGAGGTAGAGGTGACCTCTGTACTGACAATTACACCAGGCTTTAATGTGTCTGCCGTAGCAACGATAGAAACACTAGCTTGAGCACTGGCAGCAAGAGTACCAAAGTCACAGGTAACTACACCGCCGGCTTCAGAGCATGTTCCTACAGATGGGTTATCACTAACATAGCTCAACTGAAGCAATGGCAGTGTCGTTGTCAACACAACCCCATCGGCTGCATTAGTAGTAGAGCCATTATCAACAACAATGTCGATCTGAACCTGTTCACCCCGCAACACTTTATCCGGTGCGGTCATGTTTTCAATATGCAGATCAGCACGTTCAACATAAAGCTCATAAGCACCTGAGTCACAAATTGCCTCAGGCAACTGAGTTGCATTGAAGGGGCGAATGTTGCCACGCTGGTCATTGTTTGGACAGCCTGCGTTAAGCGCTTTATCAACAGCAGCACTGGCAGCATCCAGAGGATCTGGCAGTGCATGCGTCAAAGTAAGACCGCCATTGTCTGCCAGTGCGATAAGATTGATTGTTGCATTTTCCTGATCACTACCTAATACATTCAGGTCGCAAGTCTCATCACTGGATACATTGCCGCCTTGCGTGTTAATAGCAAAACCACCACTCTTGGCACCACAGTTTGCAGGATCCACATAACCTGTATTGGCCATATTGTTATCGAACAATACATTCTTGGCCGTAATGTTTACACTGGGGCCGGTGTTCAAACCAGAACCTTTGGTGCTGGAATCCTTCCTGTTATTAGCAATAGTCACGTTCAGCAGTTCCATATCGGCATTGGTTTCAATACCTGCACCGCTATCGGTTACATGATTGCCAGTAATGGTGCTATTGGTAATCGTTGTGGGTGCTGATGGTGAAACATTGCAGATACCACCACCACTAATGGCGTAGTTGTAACTGAAAGTACTGTTGGTGATTTCCAGTGGATTGCCGCCGGTCATGAACAGCGCGCCACCGTTGATGCCGCGGTTACTGTTTACATCAATCGCATCATCACTACCGAATGTGCTGTTATTGATAACAGTATACTGGCTGGCATTAATTGCACCGCCATTACCGACTTTCACAAAGATATTACCCTCGTGGTGTGGATCAGGATCAGGTACACCAGAATCCACCATGTTTTCTGCTATGTTGCTGCGGAATACACAGTTTTCAATGGTCATGACATCCTTGCTATAGATAGCGCCACCGCTACCTTGAGTCTCTTTTGTTCCTTCTGGCAGCAAAGCTGTACCATCTATACCATCAGGTGGTGTGCCACTTTCACCTAAGGTACTGGTGTCTGTGGTGTAGTCACCATCCCAGGTTGCAGTACTGTTAGTGATAGCACAGTTTGTGAGTGCAAGGATTGATTTTTCATCGTTAAAGATAGCGCCACCGAGCTCGTGTTTAGCAAAACCCTTGGTCAGGGTTAACTCTTCAATAGCAACGGAAACGCCATTGATCGTAAAGATGCGCTCGCCTATTCCCGGGTCACCGCCGCCATCGATCGTCGTTGATGCAACCCCGGCACCAACAATGTTTACCGGCTCGTTAATATCGAGGTCACCATCGGCTGCTGCAGCTTCACCGGTGCCGGCAACTGTTAAGGTATAAGTGCCTGCAGGCAAATTGATAATATCGTATTTGGTTGCACCATTACCATTACCATTGGCGTAAACAACCGCATCACGTAATGTTGGGCAGGAAACAGGTCCTGTACCTGAACATGATGTTGGTGCGGCATCTGCTGTGCCCGCAACGTCAATCGTCTCGCCGGGATCTAATGGAGTCGGCACATCAGCATATAAAGACCCGCTTAGCGCCAATGCCAGTGCAGATAAAACAATGACACCGCCTCTAATTCGCTTCGTGTTTTTCATTTTTCGATCTCCTATTAATTTTGTTATTCAATAAACTTTAAAATTAAAATCTTTTGTTCGAGTGGTATAGAATAACTATCCCGCTCGATTTACTTTCTAATCTCTGACAGTGTCCTGCGTTCTCCTCCAGCCGAGGTATGCCAATGCAATCATCAGAATCGCAGGTAATACGGGGTCAAACCGGCTGCCAGGATTGTATGAGCAGAAACCGCCACCACCGATGTCGTGCCAGCTGCCGCTAACATAGGCAAGTTCCTTGCCTTCATCAGTGGTCTGCATCCATGTGGTGTATGAATAAAAACCATCCGGTGTCATGCGAATCTGGGATTCACCATTGCTGGACTCATCATTGGCAAGATCAACACCGCCACTAACGACGGTAACTGTTGGTTCATAAGTATCTCCATAGTTCAGAGAGCGGCTGATATAGAGATCAAGATCGATCGAACCTTCAGAGATTGATTCCTGCTGGTTCAGTTCTGTGCCCCATGCCACATAAAACAGCTCCTTCCTCTGGCAGTCATGTCTATTCGTAGTGTCTGCCGCTAGCGGATCACCCGTAGGACAAGTATCGAATACTGAACCTGGTGTACCTACCAGACGTGGTTCCTTGACGTTGCGATCTTTTGGCAGATTCGACAGGTTTTTGGCTTCATCCCATGTTTTACCCGCGTCTTTTGAACGCTTTACATAGAAGTCATAATTCTCTTCTGCAGTAAAACGGCTAACCGCCTGATCCGGTGTATAGGTGTAACCAACTGCTATGAAGTCGCCAACGATGATGGCACGATGTGCACGGGCGTCATCAATAGGGTTGTCAGTGCTTCTGTCATCAAGGCTGGCAGAGCTCAGGTTGAGCGGATCAGCATTGCCCAGTGCTGTCTGCGGGTCACCACTGCCGACGATCGCAGGCGATAGATCCTCTGGGCGCCAGCCATAGCTGGTCGTGGTATCATCCAGCGGATCCCAGCCTTTGGGTACATGGCCGATTCTTGCCATGATATCCGATGGACCGCCCTGATCTTCTACACCCTGTTTCCAGAGCATGATCAGACGTGTGCCATCGGGTTTACCTGGCGTACCCTTGGCAACGAAACGTACACGACGGGCGTTTTCCAGCGGATCACTGACGATGGCACCGGCACCGGCTGGAACCGGACCTTTAGTCGGATTATCGAATGAAAATACGTGATAGATAACGTACTTGCCCTCTAGTGACTCAAGACCTTTTCTTTCTTCATAGGCCAGAATTGCCCATGCTTTTCCTGCTGACTCTTTGTGCTTACCCAGGAAAAGATTTGGTCGAGATGCGCCCGGTTCTGCAGGTGCATTATTGGTAACTGCTTGTGGTGCACTCCAACTGCCGGTAGCAAATGCTTTGTTAGCCAGGTAGCTATACCAGATATCTGTTCCGTTACTTGACTTAGCGCCACTACCACCATCACCAGGACCTTCGGCATCACCTGGCTGCAAGCCTTCTGGATCTTCCTGCCAGACAATGGCATTACCGCCACCACCGCCACGGGGAACTTCACTTTTTGCGTCACGTGAAGCATCGGTTAAGCGATCAGCCTCAGTTCCCACCATCGTTACCGTGTCTGTGTCATTTACAAAACGCGCTACATAGAGACAGCTGTAAGGTACCTGAATCGTACCGGGATCAAGGCTCAGGTATGGCGCAGTATATTCGACAACACCCTGAACACCGGATGGACAGTACTTGTCAGGCCATGTCACCATGATGTTATTGCCGTTACCCGGTGCAAATATATTGGGTTTGTCGGAATCACCGTAGAAATTCATCGGCGCGATTCCACCAGAGCCATCTTCTCCATTTCCGTCTGGATCATAAAAAGCACCTGCATCAGTCTGCGATGCAGTATTGGAAACGTTTAACGGAGCTGACCAGGTGACGCCGTCATCTTTTGACCAGGTAACAAAGATATCGCGTGCCGAATAAACATCACCTGAATAATTCCAGGCTTTATAATTAACATCCAGCGCATCACCGTAAACAGCGATCTGGGTACCATCTGTCAGTCGAACAATTTTACCTTTGTTCGCTGCATTTTCAGCGACCGGTGAACCTGTGTCTTTGGATAGATGTAGCGAAGGATGCAGTGCAATTTGCGACGCAGAAAAAGTTGCGCTTGCAAATAAACTTGATACCAAAAATATTGCCAATTGTTGTTTTTTAAATTTCATTTTTAACACTCCAACAAAATATAATATGTATCAACCTGTCTTTAATATAATTTTTTTCTCGCAATAGTAGAATGATAATTGTCAATTTTAAAAAATAATAAAAAATTGATTACACGTGAATATCAAGATGACAAACATGGATAGATACAAAGACCTGATCAATAAAACATGCCAGCATTTTTTGGCTTTCAGGAACCTATAGCCATGGTGGCTTATATGATCATCAAAAATTAAGCTGATACGTCAGCACAAAATACCATCGATAGTATCTTGTGAATGTAACAGGAAATGATTGATAACAACGGACAATTCAGAGCAAATAATAACCATCTGACAGGCGTGCTGAAAGCCTTTGACTGTAGTTACTGGATGTGCTTATCTGATTTCTTTAACTTAACCGCTAGCAATTTTTCGACATTACGAAAACGGTAGTCATTCATGGACCAGAAAAAGTACGACTATACCTGCCAGTATGGCAATAGTGAATTCGATGTCTCGATAAAACTGCGGGCAATGTGACAGGCCAGATTCCTTGAGGATATGCACAAGATTTGATTGCAGCTTTGCATTGAACATGATCTTTGGCCTTAATAAAAACACCCCCTCTGATTATGAGGGGGTGATTCGAAGCAAGTAGAAAATGAATCTATTCTACACTTCGTTACGCCGCCAGCCCAAATAGCCCAGGGCAATAAATAATATTGCTGGTAACACAAGATCAAATTCAGCGTTTGGGTTGTAGGAGCATAGACCACCACTGTCGCCACTTGGCACAGCAGTAATCGTTACCGAAGCCGATATCGTGTTATTAGCTTCATCAGGATCAAGCTGCTTCGCTGTCTGCAGTGGCAGAGACATCAACCACTGTACCAACTACACCAGTTAAATCAGCTCGCATTACCACGACCACGTTGATGGCTAGGGCCTGCTACTGCAAGATTACCGAGCTCACAAAACACATCAGCTCCGGATTGTGTGCAAGTGGTGCCGTTGTCCGGTGTTGCCGAAACCAGGCTTGCTTCAACAGGGATGGTACCGAACAGACTTACTTCCGTGGCATCGTCGGCACCCAGATTAGCTACCGTGAAAGTAACGGTAACCTCATTGCCTACCACGACACTGCTGCGATCTGCAGTCGCGGTCAACTTGAGGTCTGCCACGCCGATCACTCCAACAGTAACACTATGTGTGTTATTAGCTGTGTTGGCGTCAGCGTTATACTCCGCTGACTGTAGCAGTGATTACAGCATCACCCACTGTAGCTGCGCTGAGCGTTAGCGTCACTGTTGCTGATGCCATAGCGTCTAGAGTCACCGATGGTGCAGGTCAGACCACCGCAGTCGACGGCCCCAGCACCAGCATCGTAACTGGCAGAAACAAACGTGACTTGTGCAGGCAGGGCATCTGTAACAAGTGCGACATTGGTATCGGGAACAGCGGTATTATTCAAAATGGTTACCGTCACGGTAAACTCATCACCCTTGAATACCTCATCAGGTGCGAGCATGTTGGCAATTTGCAGATCCGCAGTGAAGTTGGCCAGCTCAAAGGCACCGATATCACATTTTGCGGTGCCATCCTCATCGCCATCAACGGGTCGAATACTGCCACGCTGGTCGTTATTGGGGCAGTTGCTGTCATCGCCAGTATCGAGTGCGGGACTGTTTACCGGATCCACTGACAGCACTGAATGTCGGCATCAGTGGGTTTCCGTCAGACCACCATTATCAGCCAGTGCGACCAGCAGCGGATCGGTATTTACCTGATCAGTTGCACCAAATTCACAGGTATCACCGTCTTCAAGATTGTAACCCTGTGAAATAAACTCGGCGTTACTACCGACCATGCCACAATTGGCCAGGCGGATTGGCTTGTCCGGGTATATAAACTGATTATTCGACAGCAGAGTATTGCTTAAGAAGAATCTGGCGTTGCTAAATCCATTCAGGCCAGCACCGCCGCTGGTTGCGGGGGTGGTTGCCACATTGTCGGCCACGGTGACATTCTGCAGATAGACATCACCAGCGGTGAGAATACCAGCGCCGACATCTTTGGCCGTCGTTGCTGCTGATGGTGGTATTGGTGATGTCAAACGCTGGCCACGCGTCCGGCAATACCGGCGCCACCGATAGCGTAATTACCATTGATCGCACTGCGGAGAATCGTGGTAGTGGTCTGGGGCGCCCCGGTAAAGAATATAGCGCCGCCGTTCTCAGCGGAGTTTCGATTGGTAAGTTCTGGATGAGCCGCCGCGGTATCTGCATCGAACACCTTGCCGATCAGGGTATCACTGATAACCGTGTTGCCTTCGTTATAAAGTCCTCCACCGTTACCGCCAGCACAGGTGTTACCGCTGATTTTGGACCGGCTGATCGTTGCAGGTACGATTGAATGGATGCCGCCACCATCGCCACCCGACCAGTTGTTAATGACAACAACATCGTCGAGGCTGACGTTCTCAACACCAAAACTACTGCCCTCGCCGCCGGAAATGACCTCAGGAGGCTGTGCCTTCTTTAGTTCGAGTCGTAGGTCACTGTGGCGTATCCGCCACCCAGAGCAATGCCGCCGCCCTTGCGCCGGAACTGGTCGATTATGATCGAGGTTGTTCCGTCATCGACAATCTTGCCTTCTTCATCAAGCGAACCACAAGTACTATCGATGACCTCGATGTCATAAGCATTAAGATTGGTATCATCGTAAATTGCATTACCAGGGAGTGACCTCTTCAGCAATACAAACATCAGTAGCCTTGGTCGGTTTCACAGCAACTTCACCATTGGCCACGGTCAGTCCCTGTATAACCACGCTGGCGATATCCGCGGTAGCACTGCTGGTAGTGGACACCTGGAAAATACGGTCACCGGTCAGCGGATCATCATCACCCATGAGCGGAACACCGGGCGAAGTTGGTGCCCATTCAATTCTGGTCACATCAGAACCTGCACCGGTGATGGTGACATCATCAGTGATATCCAGGTCACCCTGGCTTGCATCGAATGTGATGACAGGGATATAGGCACCGGTGGTGCCATCTATAGTACATGGGGTAGTGCCATCACAGCGCTCATCGACACCTGTGATAGTTAACTGGTAAGTTCCGGCGGGTACAGCGATGGTATCCGCGCCTGCCAGTGCGTTGGCTTCCATAATCGCTGCACGTAATGTGCAGTTACTACCTGCAGTGACACAAAGCCCGTCCCCAGGATTTAGATCCACAACATCAGAAGAGTTATTTACACTAAAGTCAGCGGCAAAGGCTGGCAACATTGATGCTGCTAACCACAAACTACTGAGTAATAAAATGGTTACGATGACGTCATTATATTTATTGAGAATTATATTGGTTTTCATGACGGTTTCCTCTCCTTTTAAACTTTCATCACTTCATTGTATGAAGTGATGAGTAATAAATTAAACGGTTCACAACTCATGATTTAATAACATCATGAAAGGATTTTCACTGCATTGATAAATGACAATTTCACTATAAATAAAAATCAAGTGTAGTATCGATCGGCAGAGCCCGTCGCCAAAAATGGGCTTTCGTAACATCAAATAAAAACTCCAGACATTTGTGCTATCGATAGGCTGTCAAATTATCGAAATTTAAAGATGGACGATAAATCAGTCAGTATTGACGAATTATTTTTTAGTCATTCTTTCCACACTATGAATATTATTAACATCTAGTACGGCGCCTGGGCCAGGAGGTACGGTAACAACCGTTATAGCTAGCAGTGTCGCAAACATTTTAAGTATGCGTGTATTGGTGTACTGCTGAAGATAACAACTCGAGATTGGATAATAGTGAGATTTTGTTATTAGTAAACGATACCGTCATTCAGACAGTACTGAGCTGTGTTGAATAAACAGAATCTCAGCTAACAACAACTTCCTTGTTAAAAATTCAACTGAAAAATATTTACAGAAATTGCAACTCTACAAACTGGGTAAGCGCTCAGGTAAATGCTTTCGAATTTCTGCGGCGTTAAGGTGTGACAGATTTTTTGCCAGTTCAAAACTTACCAGCTTGTGTGTCTGCGTATTCAATTGATTGCGAAGATTACCCAAAAACTCTGGTGCTGCGACCAGCACAAACTGCTTGAACTCGTTATTTTTACGCGCCGCATCCAGTTCGTTAGAGATGTCGCGTGCAAACTTTATATTTTCCTGTTCTTTCGGACTGACTTCGTCCTGGTAAGCATGCCCCCCCGCGCCGCCTTTACCATTACCACGGCCAGGCAGATCACTTGTCATATCCTGTTCACGTAATCGAGCTTCTGTATGTACGATTGATTTAACCTCTACGATCGGGCTGGTATGAGATTCCATCGAAAAAAAACGGGCCCGGCTATTATCAGCAACTACTAACCATGTTGAGTTCATCATTACACCCCACTGTTGATACGTATATATTTTATTAAACCTCATACGCGAGACCAGTTTGTTGATTCTAATCAAGTAACATGCATGGCATATAATTTGAGATATTGAAGGTTATTTTCTGTGTGATCCTTCAGCAGTAAAAGTTATCTTTTGAGATGCATGCAGATTGCTTTTGCTAGATAGCATTATTATGCTGATCACTTCAAAAAAATAATGATTATAATCATCATTCTAAAGAACATTCTATATAGACAGATGTCGTATAGCATTGTCTGAGCGTACTGGTAGAATGGCTACCTGTCGGCTTCATTATTAACCAACATTTACTTCGGATAACAATGTTAGAGTTTTTACCAGCATCTTTCAGCTCATTTTGGCAACAAAATCGCAGCAGCCCTAAAGTACTGTCATTACTGATCGTTCTGCTGACATTTGCGCTGCTGATGATCTTTAAATTTATTCAGCCGGAACCGCCTGTCAAGCCACAGGAAGAGAAGACCTGGACGGTACAGACGACACACCTGGTTGACGGGGTAAAATCTCCTCAACTGGAGTTATATGGCCAGGTTGAGTCCCCTCATACAGCCACGATCACAGCCATTATCAATGCTGATGTTAAATCCCTCGATGTCAATGAAGGTCAAAACGTAAGCCAGGGACAGCTGCTGGTCACCCTGGATGATACTGATGCAAGACTGGCCTTCGATGATAAAACATCATACGTTGCTGAACTTGAAGCATTGATCGATTCAGAAAAAAATCGTTATAAAAATGATCTCGCCGCATTGAAGCTGGAAAAATCCCTGGTTGCACTGGCGGAAAAAAAATTGGCACGTGAAGAAAAAACCAGTAAGACAAACTTAACCAGTCAGAGCAGTTTCGACTCACAAAAGCAGGCTTTAAATAATCAGAAGCTGGCTTTGAGTGCACGACAACTAAACATTACCGACCACCCAGCTCGACTGGCACAGCTAGAAGCAAGACTTAATCGTAGCCGGGCACAGGCTCAGCAGGCAGAAAATGATCTGTTACGTGCAACGGTGGTTGCACCGTTTGACGGCATCATTCTAAAAACCATGGTGTCACCCGGCGAGCGGGTACGGCCGGGTGAAGTGTTGCTTGAGATGTATGCTACTGACCAGGTTGAACTGCGTGCCCAGTTACCACAAAGGTTTATTTCCATTATTAAACAGTCGTTAGCAGATCAGTTGCCGTTAGAGGCGAAGGTACAGACAGATTCTGGCAGACATGTTGTTGCGATGAGTCGGATTTCAGGCTCGATGGCCGATGGCGGCCACGGTGTAGATGCGCTGTTTATGGTCGACAGTGATGTCGTTGATACATTAACCATCGGTGATACTCTGGAGATGACTTTAGAATTACCTGCCATCGATACCGTATTCAGTGTACCGGTTTCTTCTATCTATGGCACCAACCGGATCTACCGCGTCGATGATGAAAGACTGGTAGCCGTGTCCGTAGAAAAAATGGGACGACAATATAAGGAGGATAAACAGTTCATCCTTGTCCGCAGTGACGAACTCCAGGCCGGTGATGAGATCATTACGACGCAACTGCCCCATGCCATCACTGGACTTAAAGTTGAAATCCATAATGCAAAAACATCAGACGCAACCTTGTCTCAACAGATAACAGACGTTACTCCATGAGCTCTGAACCAGTGTCGGCATCAGCGTCGCCAAACAATCCTGCAGGTGGTGATTCGCCGCCCAATAATCTAACCACCGGTTCAGGTGGATTCATTCACCTGTTTGCACAGCACCGCGTGGCGGCAAATTTATTGATGGCGATGTTGATCATCTTTGGTGCCTACAGTCTGACCAAATTGAATAAGCAGTTTTTCCCAAACTTTGCGCTTGATTACATCAGTGTCCGGGTCGTCTGGCCGGGTGCCAGTGCAGAAGATGTCGAGCGCTCGATTACGGTACCACTGGAACAGGCATTACGCACACTCGATGGTGCAAAAGAGATGACCTCGACGTCGACCCGCAGTCTGAGCTCGATCGTTATCGAGTATGAAGAAAACAGTGATATGGGAGTGGCGTTAGACGAGGTAAAACAGTTTGTTTCTAACATCCGCCATTTACCCACGGAGGCTGAAGATCCGATCGTCACCAAAGTGGCTCGTTACGAGGCAGTCGCTACCATCATCCTGACGGCTGATGGAGAGCTGGAAGAACTGCGTCCACTGGCTTATCAATTCGAGCGTGAATTACTCGATAAAGGCATTGCCCGGGTAAATTTTAGCGGTTTGCCCGAACAGGAAATAGCCATCGAAGTAAGCGCAAAGCAGATCCAGAAACTGGGCTTGTCATTGAACCAGATCGGCGACCGCATCATCAGTCAGAGCCAGGATATACCGGCAGGCACCGTTGCCGAAAGTGAAGCAGCACGCGAAGTGCGTGGCCTGCAACGTAAGCGTGACGTGCAGGAGTTTGCCTCGCTTGATCTGTTAACGACAGAATCCGGACAGAAACTGACGCTGAATGATATCGCTGAGATACAGCGCCGACAAAAAGAAAACCTGGTGGAAATATTTTATCAGGGCAAACCCGCTATCCTGATGAACCTGCAACGTACGGAGAACACTGATGCATTAAAATCTGCAGAGATCATGCAGCAGTGGTTGCAACAGACTCAGGCGACATTGACACCGGCGATCAAACTGATCGTGTTT
Organism: uncultured Gammaproteobacteria bacterium; assembly: GCA_963752725.1. GTDB lineage: Bacteria > Pseudomonadota > Gammaproteobacteria > SZUA-229 > SZUA-229. The sequence continues at coordinate 4,111 of CAVWAI010000032.1, read as the reverse complement.
GATGAAAAATATTCATTGATACAGCAGAGGATCGATCTGTTATTAAAAAATGGTATCGGTGGCCTGGTACTGGTGCTGGCCATCTTATATATCTTTCTCAATGGACGCGTTGCCTTCTGGGTAGCGATCGGCATCCCAACATCATTTTTAGGCGCACTCGGGGTTTTGTATCTATTCGGCGGCAGCATCAACATGATAAGCCTGTTCGCCCTGATCATGACACTCGGTATCATCGTCGATGATGCCATCGTTGTCGGAGAAGACGCACTCACCCATTATCAGTCAGGTGAAAACTCATTGATGGCCGCAGAAGGTGGCGCCCTGCGGATGTTAGCTCCAGTGATGTCTTCATCCTTAACCACGGTAGCGGCATTTCTTCCATTGATGATGGTGACGGGTATTATCGGTTCGATCTTGTTCGATATACCCTTTGTTGTTATCTGCGTGATCATCGCCTCCCTGATCGAAAGTTTTCTCATTCTTCCCGGGCACCTGCGTCACAGTTTCCATAAAAATCACCATAAGAAAAATAGTGACATTACGGCAGAAACTGGAAGATGGTTTCATCAGATTTCGTGATGTCCACTTCCGGCCGGTGATCAAACGCGCTATCGATCACCGCTTAACGACCCTCACCATCGCCATCTGCTCTCTGGTTCTGGCTATCTCACTGGTTGTTTATGGCCAGGTTAAGTTTCAGTTTTTCCCACAACCGGAAAGTACCGTTATCATCGCCAGTGTTAAATTTGCAGCGGGTACACCACCTGAACTGGTGCATAGCTTTGCGCGACAGATGGAGCAAGGTCTGGCAGAGACGGATGCAGCCCTGGGTGACGGTGATTCATTGATAACAGCCGCGGTACTTCGTATTAATACCGCGACATTTGATGGCGGTATCAATTACCAGAATGGCAATCAGTATGCCATGTTACAGGTTGAACTGTTACAGCCAGATGAACGCAGCGTTAGAAACACTAGCATCATCGAAGACTGGCAGGCACGGCTTGATGTGCCTGCCGGGGTGGAACAATTATCGATCAGCAGTCCACGCGGCGGCCCGCCGGGTCGAGATCTGGATATCTTCCTGGCGGGTGCAGACGCCATCACATTAAAACATGCTGCAGAAGATCTCGCCCATGCTATGGAAAAATTTGATGGTTTGAGCAATATCCTGGATGACCTGCCCTACGGTCGCCAGCAGTATATTTTTGAGCTGACACCGTTAGCACAGTCTGCAGGTTTAACCATTGCTGAAGTTGGACGACAATTACGTTCCGCTCTAGACGGTCAGTTACTGCAAATATTTTATGATACCTATGAAGAGATCGAAGTACGCATCATGTTACCCGCCAGCGAGCGCAAGTTTCAGGGCATCCTCGAAACCCTGCCGATCATTACCCCTGCCGGTAATCGTCTGTCACTTAATAATGTTGTGTTACTAACATCACAGCAGGGACTCGAACTGCTGCGTCATACTGACGCTAAACTTGGCGTGCATGTAACTGCTGAAGTGAACGCAAAAAAAACCAATGCGAATGAAGTGCTGAAAAAATTACAAGAGACGGTGATACCAGAGATAACCAGTAAGTATGGCCTGCAGGTTAACTACAAAGGCCGGGCAGAAGAAGAACGTGAGACCAGCACCGATATGAAACAGGGCGGCATGCTGGCGCTGGTAATGATCTACATTATACTTGCCTGGGTGTTTGCCTCGTATAGCTGGCCGCTTGCGGTGATGACGGTTATCCCCTTTGGAATCTGTGGTGCGATCTTTGGTCACTGGCTGCTGGGTATCGACCTCACTATCCTGTCGCAATTTGGTATGTTTGGTCTCTCAGGCATCGTGATAAATGACTCTATTATCCTGGTGACTTTTTACAAACAGCTCAAAGCTAAAGGTCTGGCCATTGGTGAAGCGCTCGTCGAGGCCGCCTGCCTGCGCCTTAGAGCGGTGATGCTAACCTCACTAACGACCATTGCCGGTCTGACACCATTACTTTTTGAAACTTCACTGCAGGCACAGTTCCTGATTCCCATGGCGGTGAGTATCTCGTTCGGTCTCGGATTCGCAACCTTGTTGGTATTGTTTGTCGTACCCGTGCTGCTTTCCTATATCGAACAGTTTTCTGAATACATCAAGCAAAAAGATATGGTTGGCATGCTTGCTGAGAAAATTAAAACGAACTGATCTATCACAAACCGTAGGAGCGGAATTTATTCCGCGATCATCTTTATAAACATGAGAATCGCGGATTGCAATCCGCTCCTACGGTGATGATTATAATCTGATATGCTTTACATACTTTTATCAAGGAGGATAAATTATGTCACTACAGCATGGATGCGATCTCAGAAAAGGACGTGTCTCAATCCCGGGGCAGATCTATTTAGTCACTACTGTTAGTCACCAGCGACAACCACTATTTTTAGATTTCCACTGCGCCAGAATCGTCATTAATACCTTGCGTTATACCGAGCTAAGTTGCGGTATTAACTCCCTCTCCTTCGTTGTCATGCCTGACCACCTGCACTGGTTATTTTTTCTCGGAGATAGCACACCCTTATCCCAGGTAGTTGCTAATGTGAAACGCAGGTCTGCATACAGAATTAATGAGATTATTAACAGCCCGGGTATCCCTGTATGGCAACCAGGGTTTCACGATTATGCCTTGCGTAAGGAAGATGAAATAAAAGATGTTGCTCGATATATTGTTGCGAATCCTTTGCGTGCGGGCCTGGTGGACAAGATAGGCGATTATCCGTTTTGGGATGCAGCATGGTTGTGAATTCATCGCGGAATAAATTCCGCTCCTACAATTAAAGACAAACCCGTAGGAGCGGATTGCAATCCGCGATTCACCCCTATTTGAATAACAAAAAAGCCCGACTTGTTCGAGATTTTTATACTCGATATATTGTTGCGAATCCTTTACCTGCGAGACTGGTGGACAATATTGGCGATTATCCGTTTTGGGATGCAGCATGGTTGTGAATTCATCGCGGAATAAATTCCGCTCCTACAATTAAAGACTAACCCGTAGGAGCGGATTGCAATCCGCGATTCACCCCTATTTTAATAACAAAAAAAGCCCGACTTGTTCGGACTTTTTATACTCGATATATTGTTGCGAATGCTTTACCTGCGAGACTGGTGGACAATATTGGCGATTATCCGTTTTGGGATGCAGCAGGGTTGTGAATTCATCGCGGAATAAATTCCGCTCCTACAATTAAAGACTAACCTGTAGGAGCGGATCGCAATCCGCGATTACCCCTATTTTAATAATAAAAAAAGCCCGACATGTTCGGACTTTTTATACTCGATATATTGTTGCGAATGCTTTACCTGCGAGACTGGTGAACAGTATTGGCGAGTATCCGTCTTGGCATGCAGCAGGGTTGTGAATTCATCGCGGAATAAATTCCGCTCCTACAATTAAAGACTAACCTGTAGGAGCGGATCGCAATCCGCGATTACCCCTATTTTAATAACAAAAAAAGCCCGAACAAGTCGGGCTTTTTTATACTCGATATATTGTTGCGAATGCTTTACCTGCGACATTCACTACTTCGCGAGTTCCGCATCTGTCTGCCTTTGATACGCTTCGTTTACCTTCTTCATCTTGTTGTACTTGTTGTAGCACAAGACTCCACCAAACGCAGCACAAAGGAACGCCCACAGAGCGTACGTCACAGCCATCATCGAGGGAAAGAGGCTGAAGTAACGTCCATCCCAGGTGTGCCCATCCAACACTTGCATGTTGCTCACAGATAGGATGCACGCCACAAAGCTCAGATTTGCAAACATGCCGAGCATCAAAAGGAAGGAACGATCGCTTTCTTGGGCGTTGCGAATGTGCTAGTTTCCAAAGTACACGATGATGAGGAACGAGATGAGCGTCCACAGGTAGACAAAGATGAGTGCCCCCAAGCTTTGTTCACTGTAGTCGTCATCACGCTTTTTGTCTGAGTTGTTGTCATCATCATATTTTTCGTGAGTGCATAACGCCTGTGGCAAATGAGGAAAATGAAGCAAGGAAGAACCACCGAAATGAAGCAGCTCAAAAGCCAGGCGAATGGCAGTGGATTAGCCCGCTTAGTATCGTGGTTT
>CAVWAI010000031.1:0-14374 GCA_963752725.1 uncultured Gammaproteobacteria bacterium | reverse complement strand
TGACAAATATTTTACCGATTTCATCTTCGACAAAAAGCAGCAGCGACTCATCGCAATTTGTGAGTCCCATGAAAGCGACCTGGTCACAAACTCGATCGTCAGCATCGATGTAAACAGTCTCACCTTATCCACCATCGAAGCAGGTGATGACTTTTATGCGAGCCCGAGACTTAACTCCAGGTCTGATAAATTATGCTGGCAAAGCTGGAACTTACCGAACATGCCATGGGATGGCAACCAGCTCTGGTTAGCGGATATCGATATAAATGGTTCGATCAACAATAAGAAACTTATTGCAGGATCAGATGATATTGCGATATTTCAACCCCAATGGTCTCCTGATGATACGTTATATTTCATTTCTGATAACACCGGCTGGTGGCATCTTTACCGCTACATAAGCACTGACGACAAAATAGAGCTCCAACAGCTCACCGAAGGTGAAAAAGAGTTTGGTCTACCGCAATGGGTTTTTGCTCAGTCGAACTATGCCTTTATCGATAACACAAAACTTATTTGTTGCTATCAGAGTCAAGGAGCAGAAAAAACTAGCCAGCCTCTCACTCACTGACGAGATAACACTTACAGATATCCCTACCCACTGGCAGGATTTCAGTTCACTAACAGCCGAAGGCAACAGAGTTGCCTTTATCGCTGCCTCAGACACCCGTTTTCCTCAACTTGTGCTTGCCACAATGACTGATGATTCAGGAGAAAAACTATCAACCACCATCATCAAAACTTCTTGCCAGTTACCGATAACCGATGAGTATTACTCTAAAGCTCAAAACATTCATTTTTTTAATCGACATCAGCAAACAGTTTACGCAAATTATTACCCACCGGAAAACCCGGCATACCAGGGTAATGAAAACACCTCACCACCACTCATCGTCATCTGTCATGGTGGCCCTACGGGTCAAAACAGTGTCGCGTTAGACCCCAAAAAGCAATTTTGGACCTCACGTGGTTTTGCCTTATTAGATGTTAACTACAGTGGCAGTACCGGTTATGGCAGAGATTACCGCTTACGATTAAATAATAACTGGGGGGTACTGGACGTAACAGATTGTTGTGACGCAGCGTGCTACGCTGTAACTCAAGGTCTGGCAGATAAAAACCAGCTGATTATCCGCGGCAGCAGCGCGGGCGGTTACACCGTGCTTTCTGCACTAACTTTCGAACAGGTGTTTGCTGCCGGAGCCAGTTATTATGGTATCTCTGAATTAAGCAGCCTGGCTGAAGACACACACAAGTTCGAGTCTCGTTATCTGGACAGCCTCATCGGCCCCTACCCCGAGAAGAAAACAATATATGAACAACGCTCGCCAATTAACAGCACCGAGCAACTGAATTGCCCGGTTATTTTCTTTCAGGGCATCGAAGACAGAGTCGTACCCAAAGCTCAGGCTGAAAGAATGTTTGCCGCTCTAGATAAAAAAGGCTTGCCAGTCGCCGCACAATATTACCCAGGCGAACAACATGGTTTTAGAAAAGCCGAAAGTATCAAACAGTCGTTAGAGAATGAGCTGGCTTTTTATCAACTGATCTTCAAGCTAAAACCAAAAGCAGAAATAAACTTCCAGGGTGAAATTCAAATAAACAATATCTGATCAACACCACTAATAAGTCAGCGGTAGTAATTTTGATCAGAAATATTTAACCATAAAAGAGCCATCCGCCTGTCTGATGATATCGCCATAATAGGTATTAAAAACACCTTTTTTCTTGTCCTGATAATATAGCCTTAACGTTTCATGCATCACCTGAAAAGCGATATTCTTCCAGGGAATCTCACTCTCATCTAATAGCGCGACATCCAGGCTTTCAGCTCCCGGGCTAGCCATACCGCCGACCAGGTCACCGCGATACATGGTGTATACCTGGTTGATGTGAGCAATACTAAACACACAGAACAACTGCATATTTTCTACTTGTGCATTCGCTTCTTCCGCCGTCTCTCTGGCAGCCCCCTCTATATTCGTCTCAGCGTTTTCCATAAACCCAGCCGGCAACGTCCATAATCCATATCTCGGCTCGATCGCACGTTTACACAATAAGATTTTATCCTGCCACTGAGGGATACAACCGGTGACTATTTTTGGATTTTCGTAGTGGATCGCCTGGCAACTTTCACAGACGTAGCGGTGACGGTTGTCACCTTCAGGTATAATCAGACTGACCTTTTCACCACAAGTTGAACAATAATTCATCATATCTACCGTTAATATCAAATACCTGTGTCTTATCTAGAGTCTCGATTCTGGTATTTTCAGGCTTTTCTTACGCAAGGATATCTGGAATCAGAATATTTTCCAGCTGTGAAATCGTATCTTTAAGCTTCAACTTACGTTTTTTAAACCGCTTAAGCTGCAGTTCTTCTACATCGGGGGTTAGTAATAAACGCTTTATCACATCATCAAGATCACGATGCTCCTGTTTCAACTCGAACAGGCGCTCTTCCAATTTGTGTTTTTCTTCGTTGGTTAGCTGCGACGACATAGATAGTGATTTGCGTTTAATTCAGTTCACCATAATACCGCAAAAAATGACTTGCATTTTTATTTTATACTACTATAATTCGAAACATGTCGAAGTATAAAAATATAGAACCTGATCAGCTTGTTGATATCTTTAAAGCGCTGGCCAATAACCATCGTCTTAAAATATATGACATCCTGACAAACTGCTGTACCCCCGGTACAAACTGCGCAACTGACGAGGTGTTTAGTTGCTGTGTTGGTGATCTTGATTCACAACTCGATATTGCAGCCTCTACTTTGTCACATCATCTAAAAGAACTTCATCGCGCTGGTTTGATCCATATGAAACGCGATGGAAAACAGGTCTTTTGTTCCGTAAACACGGACATAATGAAACAGATACAGAATATTTTTTCCAGTGAATTAGTCGGAGATCAATCATGAGTCAGTCACCAGATCAGGCATCAAATCAAAAACAGGCAGATGAGATACGCCAGAATGTTCGCGAAAGTTATTCTCAGGTCGCTGAAGCCAGCAACAATAGTAGCAGTTGCGGCACGGAATCAAGCTGTTGTGGCGTCTCCGATGATGCTGCTATTAACGCGCTGGTTTCTACCCGCTTAGGTTATAGTGAAGACGATCTCGACAAGGTACCTGAAGGTGCCGATATGGGACTTGGCTGCGGCAATCCACGCGCTATAGCCAGTATCAAAACCGGAGAAACCATACTCGACCTTGGTAGTGGCGGAGGTTTTGACTGCTTCCTCGCCGCTGCTGAAACCGGCGAATCCGGTCTAGTTATCGGCATCGATATGACGCCGACGATGATTTCCAAAGCGCGGGATAATGCTGTGAAGGGCAAATATAATCACGTCGAATTTCGACTCGGTGAAATAGAAAACATGCCAGTAGCTAATGATATCGTTGATGTCATCATCTCGAATTGTGTGATCAATTTATCGCCTGACAAAAACCAGGTATTCTGCGAAGCCTTCCGAGTATTGAAACCCGGTGGTCGACTGGCTATTTCTGATGTGGTTGCCAGTACTGAACTACCCGATGAGATCAGAGAGGATCTGGCACTATATTCGGGTTGTATGGCCGGGGCATCTCAAATTTTAGAATTACATAAAATTCTGCAAGACAATGGCTTTGAACAGATCAATATCTCGCCAAAAGATGAATCCAAAGATTTTATCAAAGACTGGGCACCTGGACGTGGTGTCGAAGAATACGTTCTTTCGGCAACAATTGAGGCCGTAAAACCTGGCGGTTGTTGTGGCAGTGGTAGTTGCTGCTAAAGACTATTGATTACCGCAGAGTCGCTGAGACACAGAGAAAAACAATTTTTGATCTTAAAATATTTCACCCTGCATGATAAAAAATGCTACTGCAATTAACATTGTGTAATGTTTAAAATATAAATTAATTTTAAGATATTTCCCTCCGCGTCTCAGCGCCTCTGCGGTAAAATCCTTAAGTTAAAAATCTGCCACCTGAAAAATCATTCATCATTCTCAAAATCCAGTGATGCTGAATTAATGCAGTATCGCAATCCTGTTGGTTGCGGGCCATCTTCAAAGACATGTCCAAGATGGGCATCGCATTTAGGGCAGCGGACTTCGACTCGAATCATGCCGTGACTCGAGTCTTTTATTTCCTCTAAATCCATCTCGTCTTTTGGTTTATAAAAACTTGGCCAGCCTGAACCCGAGTCATATTTTTCTTCAGAAGAAAATAACGTTTCACCACAGCAGATACAGTGATAAACACCCGATTCTTTATTATTATAATATTTACCTGTAAACGCTGGCTCAGTACCCGCTTCACGGGTAATACGAAATTCCTCTTCACTTAACTGGGTTTTCCACTGATCAATTGATTTGATTAATTTTTCATTTTTCATTTATCTATCTCTATGAACGACATAATTGAAGATTCTCTTCGTGACAAGGATATCACCAGATTGAACAAGACTTAGCACCATTGCCTGGATCGATTTCAGGATACTTTAGATCAGGATTCTTAACATTGTTCCCAGGGAAGACCATGATAGCGCCAGCCCCCTAGCGAACTACGGTGATGTTTTTCATCTAACGCACCTTCAAAACCCTCGTCGACATGAAATACATTTTTTATTCCCGCTTCAACCAGCACTTTACCGGCTTCATCGGAACGGTTGCCACTTCGACAGACCAGTATGATCGGCACGTCATCATTATTTTCTTTCAGGCCACCCAGCGCAAGCTTTCTTATCTCTACGACAAAATTTTTGTTGATCACCCATTCTGGCTCATCTATCCAGGGTATATGAATTGCGCCCTGTGGATGACCAACAAATAAAAACTCCATGCTCGAACGCACATCTATCAATAAAGTTCGTGGATCCTGCTGACACATTTGCCATGCATCAGGTGCATTTATAGTTTTTAATTCTGATGACACTTAGTGATTCAGTATGTAGATAATTTATTTTAACGCTGACACGCTTTCCTTGCTGCGTCAGCAGAGCATTAATTTCCCGTTTGATTCTCAACATACTGCAAAAAAGGTGAGAGCCGCTTAACTACAGCATCGAGATGCTGCTCCGGAATCTGATAAAAGTTACCTTCGAGAACGTGTGAAAATGCCAGCTCTATATCCTGTTCGGTAATAACATTAACAGGCTCATCGATATCAATCTCATCGTCAAAACATACCACCGGCTCTGTTGAAGAATTGATCGCTCTTTTCAAGGCATCATCTGCCTGCTCGAGCATGGTATTAAAATCACCGTCTCCGCTTAAGTCCGGCGAAACGTATCCGGCTACAAAGTTAACTCGAATCTTTTCTTTGCCGGTATCAAAAACCAGTTTGTTTATACTCTCACGTACCCGGCCGATAACGATTTCGGTTTTTTGTTTATTCGTCATCGGCAAGATGAGCGCATATTTTGCAACCGCTACTCGCGCGGCGACATCCTCTTCACGCATAACATCCTGGAGACGTTTACCAACCGTCACGATGATATGTTGAGCAACATTTTTACCGTAATTTAAAAAACACTCCTGAAAGTCCTTGATTTCAAAATACACGGCACTGATATGAAGCTTATGGCGACTAGAGAAAGAAAAAGCCTTTACACCCTGCTCTTCCAATGAGCTGGCGTTGTACAAACCGGTAAGCTTGTCGTGACCCGTTTTCTTTTCCAGCTCGACAACTTTACGACTTAAACGCGCATATGCCTTGGCACGAGTTATCAGATCAATAGATTCGAACGGTTTAGCGATAAAGTCTGTCGCACCTGCGTCGAATACGGTCTGTTTGATTGAATCAGAATCATCATGACCTGTCATGACGATTACCGGTAAATTCGCTATATGGTCATGGCTGGAACCACGAATATTGTTAAGCAGTTGCATACCATCCATATTAGGCATACTTAAATCTGTAAAAGCGACCGATATATTGCTATTTTCCTGTAACAGTTCCCAGGCAACCAGACCATCTTCTGCAAGATGTATCTCATAGTCACTGCCCAACATCTTACTGGCTGCTAGACGAATGACCTTTGAATCATCGACCACTAACACATGGGGCTTATCTGCAGGCTGGTCACTCATATATACATCTCTTTGGTTTTTTTATTCTTATTGTTCTTTTAAAACACTCATATTATTCATAGCATAGTTGCATATCGCACAGTTGCAATTGAACCTGCGATAATCTTTTACCTAAAAGCAATTCTGAAATATAATTTCAAGCCTCTGTTTTTTCACAACAAACAGCTATAATCTACAGTTGACAGCGGCTATTAAATTAATAGACACTTTTTCAAATGCATTATGGACACATTTTTCCATGAGTGAAATCTCTAAAAATCAAGAAGATAACTCGAACGATAAAATATCACCGTACGACAAACTGGTGGTCGACATTCGTAATAATTTAAGCACCCAACTGGCTGAGCTTATTTCAAAACTGCTGGATTCAACGCAGGAACAGTTATTCGACCTGTCTAATGAAGCCGATAGCAACGAGGAACAGACGCGTTATTTCGACTTAATGAATCAGATTCGTATGCTAAAACCCGCTATTGCGAATACCTTCAATAAAAGAATAAAAGATTACCTGGTTCCCGCCGCTACTTATGAAAAGCAACTAAAACTAAAAAAAACACACAATGACGATGATGAATTAAGCCTTATCGGCCAGGATGAAATGGAAGGCATGGTTCTGGTCAAGAACATCGGTGAGCGAGCTGCAGCAAAATGCAGTGAACAACTCTCACACCTTAAAAAACGCCTGGAGCACCTGGCACTTAAAACAGACACTGTCTTTAAAAATGATGCCTTAGTACCCACCAATATCTGCCAGGCTTTTGATGACGCCCTCGCAGATGACTTTAATAATACCAATAAAAAGGTTTTATTTGCCCTGTTTGATATCGACGTCGCCAGTAAACTTGATGTTTTATACGACGCGACTAACCAGCGATTGATCGATGCTGACATACTGCCACAGATAAAGTTACACATGGGAAAACGCTCAGCTTCTCAATCACCGACTGGACCGGCTCAAGCAGATCATAACGATGAGGAAAGGCCTCAAGATGACCTGGCTGAGGAACATGCCAGTGGCGGCGAAACCGCTGGATCAGGTGGCGGCAGCCAACCAGGGTCACAGGCAGGCGGCAATAACATTAGTGGTTTTGCCATGACAGCCCCTCCTGGTGGTGGCTATCGCCGTGCCAGCCCAAATCAGGCTCAAGCACAAACCGGTGGTTCACAGGATGGCGGCGGCCAGGCCGGTGCTGCTCAAGGCGCTGCCGGTGGAAATCAACCTGCTAACAATAATACCGGTAGTTCACAGGGAGGCGGCGGTCAGGCCGATGCTGCTCAAGGCGCTGCCGGTGGAAATCAACCTGCTAACAATAATACCGGTGGTTCACAGGGTGGCAGTCAGGCTGGTGCTGATCAAGGTGCTGCTGGTGGAAATCAATCTGCTGGCTCACACAATGGTGTGACTGGCGAACAACATAACACTCAAAATCCAGATGCTGAATCTGGCGAATATCAGCACTATACTGCGGGCATGCCAGCCAGTCGGGTCGGTCGAGTGTTAGGCAATTATATAGGAGCCCCTTTTACTCCGGACACCACGGGTAAATCATCGGATGACCAGGCTGAGTATTTTCCTGAAAGCACTCAGCAGCATTTTGGTCACCAGGAAATCATCCAGGCTTTATCAAGCATTCAAAGCCGGCCTGAATTTCAACAAGCCGATGGCGAACGCCTCGATGGCGAAGCCATTAAGCAGGCCGTGCTGGCAGAAATTGCAAAAACCTCCGGAGGTGCTGTTACCAAGCGCATCAATCAGATCGCTGAAAAAACCATCGATTTTATCGAACTGATCTTTGATGCCATCATTGATGATGAAAACATCTCCGATGCCATTAAAGCCCTGTTACTACGCTTACAGATACCCGTCATCAAAGCATCAATGTCAGATCAGGAATTCTTCATCTATGACGACCACCCTGCTCGTGTGTTACTCGACACCATCGCCGATGTCGGCGTAGGCATAACTGAACATACCGATGAAATGTACCTTCAACTGGATAAAGTCATTTCTTCTATTCTGGGTGAATACGATCTAAGCACAGAGACTTTTCAGACCGCTCTCGATAACCTCAATGCCTATATCGAAGGACAGGAAGCGATTACCCGCAGCAAAGAAGAAGAAGAGCAAAAAATATTATTGCGCAAACATGCGCGTGTCACTGTACTAAAAGCATTACGCGCAACAACCACAGGAAAAATATTACCCGAGGCCGTCCATCCGCTCATACTCAAACGCTGGCCAACGCTGATGTTCAATCATTACCTTCTAAATGGTAAAGAGAACGACGAATGGATAGATCTTGTAATGACTTTACGGCGTATCGTAGACAGCGTTCAAGCGGTAACGTCTGCAGAACACCTGATCAAACTAAAATTTGAAAAAGATCTGCTGTTTTACAAAACAGAAAAATATCTAAACACCTCAAGCAAGTCAAAAAAGGATGTGCAAAACATCATGGATCTGTACAAAGAAACGGTACAGGATAATATCGACGATGCCAACTTTACTAAAGAACAGGTCAATGTTGCCAAAGAAACGGTAGCTAAAGAAGAACCTGTCGAAGAGGCACCAATAGAAGAGGATACCGGCGACAGACCGGCTATACCGCCTAATATCATGCCCGGCATGTGGTTTCAGGTACATATGGGAGAAGGCAATCAACCCAGACGCTGCAAACTATCTGTCATCCTTGTAGAGGATGCCAGTTTGATGTTTGTTAATTACAAAGGTGAATTGCTGGTTGAAAAATCTTTTGATGAATTCAATGAAGAAGTTGCCAACGATAAGACAACAATGATCATGGGCCACTCTGCTTTTGACCATGCCTTCAAGGCAGTGATTAACAGACTTGATTAAAAGCTGCCTCGATAACGCTTATTATAAACCATAAAAAAAGCCGGCAATTGCCGGCTTTTTTTATGTGGAAAAAACAGATCTATAGGATATATCCCCGTTCATCATGCTGGTTGATATCCAGACCTTCGGTTTCTTCTTCATCAGTAACACGCAGACCAAGAAGCATATCAACTACTTTCAAACAAACGAATGTCGCCACTGCAGTGAAAACGATGGTTACGATAACACCGGTTAACTGTACACCCAGCTGTGAACCCATGTTCATACCATCAGCAAAACCGACGCCGCCAAGGCCCGCAGAGACAAAAATGCCGGCCAGTAATGTACCTAATATGCCGCCGACACCGTGAACCGGAAACACATCCAGCGAATCGTCAATTTTAAGTTTCTGTTTAATAAATGAAGTTGCAAAGAAACACACTACACCCGCACTCACACCGATGACTAATGCTCCCATCGGTCCAACAAAACCTGACGCCGGGGTAATAGTACCTAAACCAGCGACCATACCGGTGACCGTACCCAGGGCACTTGGTCTACCGTATTTGATCCACTCCATCGTCGCCCAGGTCAACGCGCCACATGCTGCACTGACATGAGTCACCAGCATGGCCATACCGGCGTCACCATTGGCAGCTACTGCACTACCGCCATTGAAACCAAACCAGCCCACCCATAACATGCCGGCACCGGTTACCGTCATGGTCATATTGTGCGGCATCATCGGCGTAGTCGGGAAACCATTACGATTGCCCATCACCAGTGCACAGACCAGAGCAGCAACACCGGCGGTAATGTGTACCACCGTGCCACCAGCAAAATCGAGCAGACCCTTCTCTGCCAGCCAGCCTCCGCCCCATACCCAATGACATACCGGGAAGTAGACGACACTGACCCAGAAAACACTGAATAACACCATCGAAGAAAATTTCATGCGCTCGGCAAAACCACCGACGATCAATGCCGGGGTAATGATGGCAAAGGTCATCTGGAACATGACAAAGACGCTTTCAGGTAACGTACCGCTTAATGATTCACGCGTCACGTTGGCCAAAAAGGCATTATCCAGACCACCGATCCAGGCATTCATACTGCCACCGTCACCAAAGGCTATGCTATAGCCGTAGATCACCCACAGGACACTGACCACACAGGCGATCACAAAACACTGCATCAACACCGACAGCACATTTTTAGCCCTGACTAATCCGCCATAAAATAGTGCCAGACCGGGCAAGGTCATAAACAGGACTAACGCAGTTGAAGTCAGTATCCAGGCGGTATCACCCGTATCGGCACCTTCCGCCTGCGCTACGACAGGCAAAAACATCAGCATACAGGTTGAAATAAAACGATTTGATTTGCTCATAATTTTTTTCACTATCAATGGTTAATTAATAACTCCATGGATGGAGTGCATGCTGAGAATCGTCATCGTGACATGGATGCCACTTAGTAGAGCAATACAGGAAAAATTGCCGAGGAACGATCCCAGTACTTATGCACTGCCGCTAAAGCGCTTCATCGCCAGACTCACCGGTACGGATACGCACAGCCTGCTCAACGTTCAGTACGAAGATTTTGCCATCACCAATTTTTCCGGTGTTAGCTGCTTTACTGATGGCCTCGATGACTTTTTCTACCACCGCATCCTCGACCACCGTTTCAATTTTTACTTTGGGGAGAAAATCAACCACATACTCTGCACCACGATACAGTTCTGTGTGGCCTTTTTGACGCCCAAAACCTTTCACTTCAGACACTGTTATACCCGCTACGCCGATTTCTGATAATGCTTCACGCACATCATCCAGCTTAAACGGCTTGATAATTGCCTTGACTAATTTCATTTGGACTCCTGCAATATGGTAAGTATTTTCAACGAATAGACTCGGCAGTCTTTTTACCACAATTGAGGCTGAGTTTGCACCACTAATACATATTTCGTCTGTAAAGACGTCATCATTGCTCTAATGCTGAGCATCCATGACAGTGTAGCGCCGCCCTCTCTGGCTCCTTGTGGCATACGCCCACCATGGATGGTGGAAGTGCAGAAATTGCATCGTTACATGGATGTAACTTATTAGAGCAACGCAGGACACTTACATGGATGTAAGTGGTAGAACGGCTCATTAGGGCAGGAAGCCCGTAAGTAGAATAACGCATACTGCCATGGATGGCAGGTAGTAGGGCAATGCAGGAGCAATTGCCGAGGAGCAGTTATCGAGGAGACCAAGTCGAGCTGTTGCCGAGGAGCAAATTTCTGTCCGTCCATCCCTGGACATGCGTCGCTCCTTGCCATCCATGGCACCGCGACATACCGTACATCCTGTACATAAAAAAGGCCGAGCACCTGAGTGCTCGGCCAACCACAATACTAGCAGGAGTCTATTATTTGCCAGTAAATTCCGGGTAGGCTTCCAGGCCACATTCGCCTATATCAACGCCTTCGTACTCTTCCTCAGCTGAGACGCGGATGCCCATAGTCATCTTAAGGATGAACCACACGATACTGCTGGTCGCAAATACCCAGCCGAAGATAGTAGCCGCACCGATCAACTGACCAGAGAAACTTACGTCAGCGTTCGTTAGCGGTACCAGCATCAGACCGAGCAGACCACAGGTACCGTGGACAGAAATCGCACCCACTGGATCATCAATTTTCAGCTTATCCATGAACACGATTGAGAATACAACTAATACACCACCGGCCGCACCAAACAGGGTCGCAAGTAATGGAGTCGGTGTAGAAGGTTCTGCAGTAATCGCCACCAGGCCAGCCAATGCGCCATTTAGTAGCATGGTTAAATCAGCTTTACCGAACAGCAGACGTGCTGCTATTAGTGCGGCTATTGCACCACCAGCGGCGGCTGCGTTAGTGTTAAGAAATACCATGGCAACAGAGTTAGCACTGGCGATATCGCCCAGTTTTAAAACTGAACCGCCGTTGAAACCGAACCAGCCCATCCACAGGATGAACGTACCTAATGTGGCTAACGGTAAGTTAGCACCGGGAATCGGTGTAACCGAACCATCTTTAGCGTACTTGCCTTTACGTGCGCCCAACAGCAATACACCGGCTAACGCAGCAGCAGCACCCGCCATATGCACGATGCCAGAACCAGCAAAGTCAGAGAAGCCCAGGTCACCAAGGTTGTACATGCCAAAAACATCATCGCCATTCCATGTCCAGGCACCTTCCATAGGATAGATAAAACCAGTCATGACAACGGCAAAGACCAGAAAGCTCCACAGCTTCATGCGTTCAGCCACGGCACCAGAGACAATCGACATCGCGGTAGCAACGAATACCACCTGGAAGAAGAAGTCTGATGCACTGGAGTAAACTGAACCGCCAGCAAAACCATCTTCTCTTTCATTGGCAGCCGCCAATGCGTCGGCAACCAAGGTATCACCACCGGCGATACCATCTAGCATGACTCCGCCGCCATACATGATCGCGTATCCGCAAACCATATACATGATGCAGGAAATGGCAAACAGTGCCACGTTCTTGGTTAAAATTTCAGCTGTGTTTTTTGAACGAACCAGTCCAGCTTCTAACATCGAGAAACCAGCTGCCATCCACATAACTAACGCACCACAGACTAGAAAATAGAAAGTATCTAGTGCGTATTGTAATTCGAGTACTTGATCCACGTTGAGATCCTCCAAATTAAATTAGTAATTAAAGCGCTTCAGCGCCAGTTTCACCTGTACGGATACGAACAACTTCTTCAACAGTAGAAACAAAAATTTTGCCATCGCCAATCTTGCCGGTATTTGCCGCGCCACGGATCGCTTCGATTACTTTTTCAGCAATGTCTGCGCTAACCGCTACTTCAACTTTTACTTTTGGCAAGAAATCTACAACGTATTCAGCACCACGATATAACTCGGTATGTCCTTTTTGACGTCCAAAACCTTTTACTTCTGTTACCGTAATACCCTGCACACCGATCTCAGATAATGCTTCGCGCACATCGTCCAGTTTGAAAGGTTTAATGATTGCAGTAATCATTTTCATAATAGTCACTCCTCGGAATCTGCCTGCCCTTATCAGCAAGGGCAGGCAAAACCATTAAAGGTTTAAATAAGTATTAATGGATTCTTAAAGTTCGAAATCGACAGCATAACTAACAGTGAAACGTACGTTATCTGCACTGCCACCTTTAATGTCGTTTTTATCAACCGCAAAAGTGAAACCATCTTTACCGATGCTTGCGCCAAAGTGGTTGTAATCAACCTCACCTATAACAGCACCACCTGTTGCTGAATTATCTTTGCCATCCTGATCAAACATGTATGAACCGGCATAAAGACTTACATCACTTTTACCAGCAGAGAAGTCGAGACTACCGTTAATATAGACATCACCTTCTTCATACTGACCAGAAGCAGTTGGATCTTTCTCAGCATCGTTACCACTTGCAGCGTCAACGGTGTAAGCCACACCAATAGTCACGATGCTCAGTGTTCCTGACAGATACAATTCAGTGAAGTTGAACTGCGGTGACACTGGGTACTGGTAAGATAATCACACCTACGTCATAACCAAGGCTACCCTGCTTCACCACCACAACCAGCATACACATCCATTTCATAACCATCACCCAGACCGCTGAAGTCAACGTTTGAAACCCAGGTACCGACATAAAAACCAGAACCAAAACCCCAGTCAACACCACCTTGGCCTGCAGCTTGATCAGTTGTCTGAGTAACACCACGCCAGATGTAGTTAGAGGTGAATGCTGCATTACCAGAAAGTTCAGCAGCTGCTACGCCACTAGTTAGTACAGCAGCAACCGCAGTTGCTAAAACAATAGATTTTTTCATGGAACAAGACTCCTAAATAAATGTTAAAAATAAACAGTTTTTGTGCAAAACTTACAGTCCTAAGAGCAGTTAACATGCCAACTTTAAAATATCAATATAAATCAACAAGTTAGCCGATAACGCTTTGTTTTGGCGCATTTCACCGTAGCGCCGATGCACCAATTTAGTGCGCACAAATAAACACTGCTACATATTGGTGCGACTTTTGATTTAATATAGATAAAACCATCAGGATGAATTAATCATGAAAAACGATGCCCTTGACGAGCTAACAAAACGTATCAGTTCTCTTTTCCCCGGTGACGTCACAAATCTGCAGGACGACCTGCAGAGCAACGTCCGTAGCTTGCTGCAATCAACACTGACAAAAATGAATTTAGTCACACGCGAAGAATTCGATGTACAATCAGCGGTTCTACAGCGAACGCGAGAAAAACTCGAGGAGCTGGAGAAAATAGTGTCACAGCTAAAGTAGTCGACACTTCACATGTAATCGCAAGGAAGGGATACCATGCAACTAGCCACGTTATATACCCGTGCACTCAATGGCATCAACGCCGCTGAAGTCACCGTCGAAGTCCACCAGCAATAAACAT
>CAVWAI010000030.1:0-91865 GCA_963752725.1 uncultured Gammaproteobacteria bacterium | reverse complement strand
GAAGATCTGGCCTTTGATATGGCACGCCATGTTGACTCCACTGTTCACCAGTTTGAAGAATGGGGTCTGCCGCTGATGAAAGACCCCAAGACGGGGACATATATGCGTGAAGGCCGCTGGCAGATTATGATTCATGGTGAATCATATAAACCTATTGTGGCGGAAGCAGCGAAAAAATCGGCAGACAAAGTATTCAACCGTATCTGCGTAACCCACCTGTTAATGGATGATGCCAAAGAGAACCGCATCGCGGGTGCAGTAGGCTTTAACGTACGTACCGGTAACTACCACGTATTCAAATCCAAGACCGTTATCTGTGGTGCCGGTGGTGCTTCTAATATTTTCAAACCACGTTCAGTGGGTGAAGGTGCAGGTCGTGTCTGGTACGCTCCATGGTCTTCCGGTTCTGCCTATGGTCTGATGATCGAAGCAGGCGCAAAAATGACACAGATGGAAAATCGTATCGTACTGGCTCGCTTCAAAGATGGTTATGGTCCTGTCGGCGCATACTTCCTCCACCTTAAGACTTATACCCAAAATGGTCTGGGCGAAGAGTATGAATCCAAATGGTTTCCTGCCCTGACCGAAATGGTTGGTAAAGAATATCTGGATACTGAAGGTCAGCATTTATCACATAAACCTATCCCGACCTGTTTGCGTAACCACGCATTCATCTCTGAGGTGAATGCCGGTCGTGGTCCTATCCACATGGTAACGATGGAAGCTTTCCAGGATCCGCATCTTGAGGAAATTGGCTGGCATAACTTCCTCGGCATGACTGTTGGTCAGGCGGTGCTCTGGGCAGCAACGGATGTTGATCCTAAATACGAAAACCCTGAATTGACCACCTCTGAGCCATACGTAATGGGCTCACATGCAACCGGTTGTGGCGCATGGTGTTCAGGTCCGGAAGATGTTTCTCCTGATGAGTATTTCTGGGGCTATAACCGCATGACTACCGTTGAAGGTCTGTTTGGTGCAGGTGATGCCGTAGGTGGTACACCACACGCATTCTCATCAGGTTCTTTCACTGAAGGTCGTTTAGCTGCTAAAGCTGCCTGTAAGTATATTGATGATGGCAAGGCGGAAGGCATTCATGTTTCCGAACAGCAGATTGAAGATCTTAAGACCAAAATATACAAACCTTTAGAAACCTATAAGGTTTACAGTAATGAAGTAGTTGCGGGTACAGTTAATCCAAACTTTATTAATCCTAGGCAGGGTCTGGATCGTTTACAGAAACTGATGGATGAGTATTGTGGTGGTTTTGGTGTTAACTATATGACAAACGAAAAACTACTCCAGATTGGTCTGAAGAAAATGACAATGCTTCAGGAAGACATGGATAAGATTGCAGCTAAAGATATTCACGAGCTGTTGCGTGCATGGGAATTAAATCACCGTGTTCGTACTTCTGAAAGTGTTTTCCAGCATACCTTGTTCCGTAAAGAAACACGCTGGCCTGGTTACTACTACCGTGGTGACGCGATGAAACTGGATGATGAAAACTGGCACGTACTGACAGTTTCTCATCGTGATCGTGAGACCGGTGAATATACTATGGAGAAAGCACCTCTCTACCATCTGGTAGATAACGAATAGGGGTGAGCTGAGTAAAAATTACGAAACATTTTTACCTGTCTTAAAAAGACCAACATATTTTGTGTTGGTCTTTTTTTCTATGCTTTGTAGAATACAACCTAAGGTCAATAGATAGTCTGCGAAACTAATCTATTTTTTAACTGAACAGTAAAGTCATGAATATTATTGAAAAAACAGATGAAGAGATTCTAGCACTGGCGGACCCCATGTGGGCTGACCTTGTTAAATACTCGAATGAACAAAACTACGGTGCTTTCACCCGGCATTTTGCAGCAGCTATGCTGATGGGTGCAAATGAAATCGAGATGGGAAAACAGTTTGCCAGAAGCGAACTGACAAAAAACTTGTCTGAAAGTTACGACTATCTAGGCATCATTCGCCGTGGTGAGTATGTAACAGTTTTGTATAAACAGAGACACAAGAAAAAAGAAGGTGAATGGCTGGGCAGGTTGGTGCTAGGTTATGAAAAGGAGAAGGTCAAAATCTTCGGTGCTACCTTGTTCTAGGAAATCTCTAATCAAGATAGAATCAAATTATTAATAACAGGCTTTTCTAGTAATGTCAGATACAATTCAAAACGAAAAATTCGTCGAACTCAATTATAAGGTCATCGATGATAAAACCGGTGACGTTCTGGTAACGGTTGATTATCCGCTGGGTTATGTTCACGGTGTAAATGATGTTCTGTCTGAAGAGGTGACAAAATATCTGGACGGAAAAAAAGTCGGTGATATCATCGAAGTGCCGGTTGATACTAAAATGCTATATGGTGAGAGAGACGAATCACTGGTGTTTACTGACCACATCGAAAATGTGCCTGAAGAGTATCGAGAGGTCGGTATGACTATCACCATGGAAAATGAAAAGGGTGAGCCCAGAACTTTTATTGTTACGCGTTTTGATGACAAAACATTAACTGTCGACGGAAACAATCCACTATGTGGCAGAGATGTCGTATTCAAGTTGGAAATATTAACCATACGTGATGCTACAGATGAAGAGCTCGACCTTGGCGGAGCGGTTGGCGCCGACCCGGACCTAAATGAAATTCTCAACAAGGCTTAGATGAATTTCTCTAATACTTACATCATTTATCCGGAAAATAAGGCTTTGGAACTTGCCATAGAAAAATCTATCGGCATGCTGAGCGAAGACCTGGCTGAAGTTGCGACTCCGGATACCAGTATAGCAGTGGCTGATAACTTTCTTTATACACGGGGTAATTTTGAACTGCACCGTTTCAGCTCTATGATTCTTGATGGTGCGCGTGAAGCGCTTGAAACATTGCTGACAGATGCATATCGCACACAGCAGCCATTAGCCTGGGCCGAGACTCAGAATTGTCTCGGCAATATCCTTGCCGCAAAAGCGCAGCAGCTGAGAGATGACGCATTATTTGAAAAGGCGATTGGGTGTTTTAAGCATGCACTAGATGAGTTTGATCAGGAAAAGACAGCTCTCGACTGGGCAGTGACACAGAATAACCTTGCAACCGCACAGCAGGCCCTGGGCCGGCAACTGGATGACGCTAAACTGTTTAAAGAGTCCACTGATGCATATACCAATGCACTATTGGTATGGTCTCGAAAAGAGACACCCGAACTATGGGCATCTGCCATGCATCAACTGGGAATCACTTTCCATTCTTATGGCAAGCTTTTAAAAGGTAACCGAACCTTTCAAAAGTCCGTTGTCGCCTATAAAAATGCGCTGGCAGAATTCGATGCGGATAATAACGCTTTTGAGTTAGCGGCGACTCACAATAACTGTGGAGCAGTACTGCATAATCTGGCTGAATCAGAAGAAAACTCAGAACGCATGCAAGAAGCAATACGCTCTTATGAGACGGCATTAACCGTTTGTCTGGAACAGCAGCTGCCGATCCATCTGGCAGTTCTATGCAGGGTCAACAGATCGACTGCACGTGGCGTACTGGCTGAGCTAACAAAAGATAGCGCACTTAGCGAAGAAGTGGCGGATGAATTTGAATTGATTATCGAGTGCTTTTCTCCTGTACTTCAACCGCTTTGTTTAAAGCATTGCAAGGAACAAATTAATAAGGCAAAGTACACCAGTACTTGCGTTTAGCCTTGGCATATATATTGTAGATACATCCAGGCAGATGAAAAAGAAGAGCGCCAGATTTGTCACATAGACCAGTTACGAGGGCGTGATTGAGATAAATTACAATCCTCCCGTTCAACCATCAGGAGTTAAAATTATGAGTGATGCACCAAAAACCAGACCCGAAGTCCCAGAGGGTAAGTCACGTTTTCTGACAACCCGCCAGAAAAAGGCTAATGAAAAAGGCTACGTCGGTTACGATACTATCTGGGAACCGTTCCAGAAAGAAGTACCTTACAGCACCCCTAAAAAGCCCTGATTAAGTCAGTCGAACCTGCAGAGCTGGTTCGACGATATTAAATCTGAATGTGATCTGCGATACAGACGTGATATGTCTTGAACGCAGACATATTCTTTTTTAATTTAAAATTAAATACGCTCAGAAAGCTGATAATCCACATTAATAAAAGCGCCAATATCTGCCAGAAAACGAATCGTTCTTGCACCGAAACCAACATCGGGCACAGTTTCGTCTTTATCGACTGACAAACTCAGAACCACGCCGATTCTGGGTGATAAATTGTGGCTTTTTATCACTTCAATGATCTTTTCCTTGACCGGTTCCACCTGCTTAATAAGTTCGTTCGTTAAATCATAAACGTCCAAACCATCTGTGATGGTATCCGTCGACAACTCCCATGAACTAATAACGGGTTTGTCCAAACCACTATTTGCCCCGGAAGCATCGACTGAGGTGGGTTCTATGCCAAGCAGACGTGTGATGTCATTGGGATTGAAATGATAACCACTCAGTGTGAAGTGAGCCCGTCCTTTGTTAGATGCCAAGATATTGTCCTCATCAATTGATTCTAAATATGTGCGAGTAATAATAGCGCATAAGATAAATAATCACAGGGGCAAATGTGTCCCAGGCGAACTCGGCAGGGTCAACTTAACTTTTTTGGGTAGACCCAATTTTCGCTTTAGATTGAATCAGTATACGACTCATAATTTTTTGTCACTGCTAACCCGTACCTTTTGAACAAAGAAAGGAAGAAGTGTAACTATGTTTTCGTTTACGGTTTACAAGTTACAGTTGTATATTTTTAGAAATGTTTTTTACAATTAGATGGTTTCTCCTAAGTACGTGTGAATTTGGGCAAATAGAAACCTGGATGATCTGGCCCCTATTATTTTTTAATCGAACCCGCGTCCGCAAGCACTCCGCCATCGGCTCTACATGCTTATCCACGTCATTAGTTTTAGCCAGTAGCTACCCGACGGGCAGGGAAAACTGATGGCGATTCCGGTAAGTTTTAACGAATCCACCCGGACAAACTTCATCGCGATCTTACATGAGTCGACCCCGGTTATCTAAGCGTATAAGCGCACATTAGGCCGAGGGCTATGAGCAGGTTATTAAGCTGCTAAAGCGTAGTTGTCGTCGTTGGCAACTATAAGTTTTGTGAACGGTTTTAAGAGGAACTTCACACCTCTGTCGTGTACTCTCAACTTCTGCTGTCCGATGAGTCGGTGTTTGCTCGATATCAACAATGATATAGTGTTTACTTATTATTGTTCTCGGCGATAACGCGATCAAATAAAGCCTGATACATTGTTGCAATGCGTGAAGTGGAAAATTGTTTGACACGGTCTCGCGCAAGTTGGCTGTAGTGTTGAATTTGTTCTGGGTTGCTGGTTAATTTTTTAAGAGCATTTCTGATTTGTTCAGTATTACCTGGCTCTACTTTGATGGCTGAGTCACCGACAACTTCGCTATTTCCCTCAACCGAGGTTGTAACAATCGCACATCCTGCGGCCATGGCTTCAAGAAGGACCATGGGGAAGTTTTCCTGGATGGAGGGGAATACAAATATTTTCGATGAGTAATACAGCTCCTGCAATTTTTCACGTGGGGTAAAACCCAGAAAATGTATCGGGGTGTTAATCTGTGAGGCCAGTTTCTTTAGTGTAGGCAGATAGGGTCCGTCTCCGGCAATGTATACCTCCCAGTCTTCATCAAGGACGTCAAGTGCCTCGATCAGAAATTGTACCCCTTTGCGTTCAACCAGGCGCGAGGCCACCAGAATGCGATTTTTTCTCTCAAGTCCAGTATCTTCTGACAGGTCATAGTTATTTGGAATTACATCAACTGGTATATCAATGTTTGTCTGTATCAACCCTTTTAAAAAATGAGAAGGTGAGGTGACGCCATTACAATTAGCGAGCAGTCTTTGCCACACAGGTCTTATCAGTTTGTGTGCAAGATCAAAACGATCAGGGTTATAGCCAGGAACGTCTGATCCATGTGCTGTGATGATATATGGCAAACCTGTTTTCTTTTTCAGTAGGTACGAGCTTATTCCTGAAGGTACTATGAAATGCGTATGATTAATGTCGTATTTCTTTTTTTCGAAAAGCTCCAGTGCTTTTCGATAAGCAGGGATAACCTGGGTGAGTAATTCAGGTGTTGTTGAATAGTGGCGTTTGTGGCGTATGCATCTGACTCGATGTATGTGAACGCCATTTATTATTTCGTGGTCGGAGAGGTCTTTCATTCCGGAGGTGACAACATCAACTTCATGGCCATTGTGAACCATGGCTTCTGCCAATGATTGTGCGACAGTAGCCCCACCTCCACCTATGGGTGGGTATTCGTAATTCATGCAGAGTATTTTCATGGATTACTTAATCTCTGATCCGATTCTCTATCACGCGAAATTTCTTCCCTGACGGTGGATTGATTGAGTCTTCAAACCTTACCATAAATTGTGCATTAGAACCGAGTATAGGTATTAATGCATTGCGAATACATAGTTCCATGGTAGTCCGATCTGCATTATTGCTTTCTATTCGAATGGTAAATAGATCGATATCATTTTGTATGATCTGGTAGCGTCCCAAACCAGTTATATTCTCTAGTGCAAGGGTGATACGGTATGGTGATATGGACTTGTCACTACTAATACGAATGCTGTCGATCATTCTTCCCTCAATGCGCTCAATTCGCTGTAATTGACGTCCACAGGAACAGCTGACATCATCTATAACTTTTGACAGATCGCCAGTTTGATAGCGGATAAGGGGCATGGCTTTGAGTTCCAGATTGGTCATTATCAGTCTGTCTGATTGATAATGCTCATCCTGTTTGAATTCAATGATGGTTGTGTCTTCTGATAAGTGGTAACCCTCCTGTGCCGGGCACTGCCATGCCACTAGTCCCATTTCAGTCAATCCATATAGATCATATACAGTCGCCCCGAATGTTTCTTGCAGAAGAATGCGCGTGTCCTCATCGAGCGTCTCTGCGGTTGATATGACTGTTTTTGGTTGATATGGCTTCTGGCCTGATTTTTGGGCATGCAGAGCCATAAGTCGCAGCGGTGTTGTGCAGCCATACAGAA
The DNA here is from genome assembly GCA_963752725.1 of uncultured Gammaproteobacteria bacterium. Classification (GTDB taxonomy): domain Bacteria; phylum Pseudomonadota; class Gammaproteobacteria; order SZUA-229; family SZUA-229. Next base: position 84,795 of record CAVWAI010000030.1, on the reverse strand, counting down.
TAGTGGGGCGAAATTTATTAAGTTGTTCTATTAAGTTATCAGCTGAGCTTTCGATAGAAGCATAGTGCCAGCGCAACCATCGACGAGTTCTGTTGTGGCCAGCAGTGATCAGCATAAGTTTTTGCCCTGGTCTATACCCCATCGCACGAAGTGCACGTAGAAACATGTTGTTTCTTGTTATGACGAAGTGTTTATCAAAATAGGCGGTGAACGGCTGGCCGGTAGAACCGCTGCTATGTTCCGCTACTAATTCATCCAGATTGAACTGATCGCTTATTCTCTCCACAGGTGGAATGTTTTGTAAATCGACTTTTGTTGTAATGGGTATTTTACTTAGGTCATCCAATGAATTGATATCTGTTGGTTTCAGGCCGATATCGTCAAAAAGTGTTTGGTAGTAGGGAACATGCTGATAGGCATAGCGAATTAGATGTTTTAGTTTGTCTTCCTGTAAGTTTCTAATAGCTTCGCGATTAAACCACTGAGAGCGTTGTAGAGAACGATACGATAAATATATAGAAACAGGATTCAAGATTCCAACCCTAATATCATACGATTAAACGAATGAACGTCATTTTTTAATTTTTCTATCTGTTTGCTGGTATCGATTTTTTTTGTTAGTGCCATTGAGGTTAATTCAGTCAGTTCATCAATAAGGTCGAGGTTTACAAAATCACCGACATCCATAACATAATCTTCTAAACCGAGCAGTGAGAAGAAACCATGAAATTTCGGATTGTAGGCTAGCCCTACAACTGGCGTTCCTGAAGCAGCGGCGAAAATTGACGGGTGCATCCGGCCGCATAGAAGTACGCTTAGTTGTGAACTGACCGCTTTGTAAAGTTCTGGTGTGTCGATATGGAGAATTTTACCCGCATCTGTTTTCATTCGTTGCTGAATATCAAGGCAGAGTTTGTCATCACTTTCATGTGATACATTATAGGTAGGCATGAAAATAATATATGCATTATGTTTGAGAACCAGTTGATCAAGAACCTTGGCATAAAGGCTGCACAGGTGCTCAGATTGTTTAACGGCAGTTTTGTCTTTATTACGGAATTTTGCCGAAACTCTATTTGGGATAAGACGGGGTTTTGCCGGGAACCAGCGTCTTACCGCAACCCCAATGAGAGTTTTGTTCAGGTCTTTGGTGCCTTGAGCAGCTAGAAAGTCTTTTGCCTGTTGTACAGACAAAGATGGCAGCAGTATTGCCGGATCTGGAATGATAGTCACGGGTTTACGGGTCAGGTTCTGAGCGGTATCCCTGGCAATCGGGTCGCGTGTGCTGATGTGCTGCATACATGAAAATGCAAGGCGTGCAAATAAGCGGCTTGTCGGTGCTGCCAGTGGACCAACACCTAAAGAGTAACCAATAATATTATTACAAAACAGGCGCACCAGAAGTACACGTAAAGCCCAGTAGGGCATTTTTATTAAACTGTCATCGTCCTGGAATAAGCCACCGCCGCCACACAGGATGATGTCTGCATATTTTGCAGCATGGATAAGCTGAAAAAAACCGCGGAGTCCGGGTCTAACTGCATGAATGTTCTGCATCGCGGACAGGGGGTTTGTTTTTTTCGCGATTAAACTTATCTGAAGTTCGGGTTTGATTGATAGCAGTTCATTGCAAATCGACTGTAAGATGGCGCGATCGCCAAGATTGCCTTCTGTATCGCCAGCAAGTATTAGTATGTTGTTAATGCCGGATGACTTGCTCATTATTTTTATTTTTAAAATTCTCCTTCGTTGTTATTGTAACATTGCTTAACGTATTGTACTTGATAGCTTTTTGTGCGAGCCTGTATTAACTTGGCAATATAAATAATTAACATTTACCTGTCGCCTTCAATGATTAGTCTCCATCTAAAACATTCATTAACCGAAATCGATGCGAATACATGGGATGCACTGACAGGTGAGCGGCTCTATATACCCTATGGCTGGTTAAAAACGATTGAAGAAACGGCTATAGACAAGTTCACACCTTATTATTACCTGTTAGAGGACGATGAGGTGCCGGTCGCAATCGTGAGTGTATTGAGATGGTAATGCCAATATTTGAAAAGTGGAAATGGCAGGGACCGGTTGAAGTTGAGTATACAATCGATGCACGAGACAATAAGGCGAAAATTATTGAAATAAATCCCAGGTACTCGGGCAACATAGCATTTGCTCTGAGCTGCGGTGTCATTTTTCATTCTTTACACTGTTTGGCAGCTCTGAGTCGTCCTGTTAATGTCGAATGTGTTGGGAACTATGAGGCTGGTATTAAAGGAGCGTGGTTATATTCTTACCTTAAATCCTTGCTTGAAGAACTCAGGTCTGATGGGAAATTATCTGAAATTATCCAGCGTGAAATAATATCAATCAGAGGTACCCGTTTTGATATTCGTGACAATCTTGTCGATTTTTCTCCTGTTCTCGGGCTGATACTCAGGTTGTTTAAAAAGCGGAAAGGCGATGTTTGAAACCGGACGAAAAATCGCCAGGAACACGATTTATTTTACTACCGGTAAGATACTTGGCGATTTAAGTGGTTTTATTTTCCTGGTGTATTTTGCGCGTGTTTTTGGTGCGGGTGACTTAGGTAAATATGCATTCTCTATGGCACTTGCCGGGCTTTTGTCAGTATTCATCAGTATGGGAATGAATACATGCATGACCCGCGAGGTAAGCAAGAATATAGAGGAGGATCTCGGATACTTGAGTAATATTCTGCTGACCCAGGCTATTCTGGCCATAGTGGTATGGGGCCTTATAGTCACCATAGCGATATTATCCAGCGCAGATAGAGAGACTGCAAGTATACTCATAATAATTGGTCTGTATCAGGTGTTGTACAGACTGACAATGGTCTTTTACACACAGTTCAGGGTGCATGAGCAAATGCAATATCCTGCGTTACTCGAATTGTGCCATAAATTGATTATCCTCGTTATCGGCGGCCTGCTGATTTGGCTAACTCGTGATCCGGTGCTGGCATTGGCAATTTATCCGTTGGGTGCGCTGCTAATGTTGGTGGCAGCAGCCGTGATTTCAATCAGTCTGTACGGCATGCCGGCAATGCAGCCTGATCTGAAATTTATCAGTAATCTAATGCGACGCTCGTTCCCGTTTTTTATACTTCTCGTGTTGTCAATGATATTTGACCGTGTTGGATTAATTATTTTAGCGACTATACAAGGCGACTTTAATACGGGTATTTACTCGGCATCAGACAGATTGGTAACCACGATGTTACAACCCGTTGCGATATTTGGCGGTATTATCTTACCTGTTATGTCACGCCTCTCGGCAAGTGATGGAGAAAATCTGGCAAACCTTTATGAAACATGTATCAAGTTGGTTCTCGGTTTATTATTACCAGTGTCAACTTTTCTCTTTCTTTTGGCTGAGGAAGTGGTTCTGACTTTGTACGGGGATAGTTTTACTGAAGCAGTAGATGTATTACAAATATTATCATGGCTGATTTTAGTCAGTGGTATAAGTGTTGTCGCATCCACCATGATGATGGCGCTCAATCACGAGCATGCTCTATTGCGGGGTAAGTTCTTCATCGTTTCTGGATATGTTGTCGCTTGTCTGATGGTTATACCTTTGTATAGTTATATCGGACTGTCCATCGCCAAATTACTGGCCTTTTCTGGGGTATCATTATTTTGTCTATATTATTTGAGAGACAGAATGCCACTACCAAGAATCTGGAACTCAATTCGCGCACCCTTGCTTTCATGTCTTGTTGCAAGCGTAATATATACATTCACAACAGGCATTGAAGTATGGGCCAGGGCAATCATTTTACTCGTCAGTTATTTTGTAATGATGTATTTTCTGAGGGCAATAAGGCTGCGGGATCTTGCATATCTCAGGCGGGTCCTGGTCGGACAGAGTGGCGTGTAAATGACTGACGAATTTGAAAAACTATTCTGCAATCACGCTAATTGGGTCTAGTATCCGTTATTATAAAATGTTCAATGAACCATGACCGAACCTAAAGCAGAAACAAATGTAAGATGGTATCTAAACCGCATTCGTAATGTACTGAATTACGAAGGTATAAGTGGATTTATATTACGTGCTACAGCATTTTTTGGTTACAAGTGTGGTATTTGGCTTGTAGGATGGTATGTTAAACCAATAGCCGATGATGTCGAATCAATGGAGCTTCAGCTGCCAATTGAAATTATTGAGTTGTCGCTTTCTGATGTTGATGATTATACTGCATGTAATCGCGTTATGACTCCAGATGTATTCCAGGAGCGCATTACAACGGGAGATCGGTGTTATGCGGTACGGCATGACAATAAAATTGTGTCTGCAACCTGGGTGGCAACCGATCATGCCCGGATTGATTTTATTTCACGTGATATATCATTAAGGAAGAGTGAAATCTATATTTATGACTCCTATACGCATCCGTCATGCCGAGGTCAGCACATACAGCGTAAGATGTTGGCTGAGATTCTGACGCGATATCAAGCCTCAGGATACAAACAAGTTTGCGTGATCATAGCCCCTGAAAACAGGGCGAATATAAGATCACGCAAGCATTCAGGTTTCAAACGTACTGCATGGATTGTCGCTATCAAAATAGGACGATTTCATTGGGATTCTTTTAAAGGTCGCTGAGTCAGTTAATTACAATTTATGTATTCAATCAAACTGGAGCAGTCTTTTAGTTTTTCTAATAAAGGACTTCAACTTGTGCCGTGGTTGTAGTATGTATCCAAGGCTGAAGCGGTTGGTATCTGAATAAATTGTGTGCCATAGCGGTTTATCGCTTGATACATGAAACATACGTATATCCCACTTATGGTCCATAGAAGTTATGATCTGCTTTGTTTCAGGATGCCGATAGCGAAAATAAGACTTTCCCGGTTCGTCGGTATAGCTGATGTAGAGCCGCCAGCCGGGAGCTTCACTATTTGTATGCCAGCCCATATAACCTCCAGGTGGGTACCAGAAATGACCACTACACCTTATTCCCCAGCTACTTTTAATATCGAATGTTTGACGAAACTTGCTATCGACTAATGCATCAACTTCTTTTCTTAACCTGGTAATGTCATCACTCATAACAGCATCAGATACATTTTTAGTGTTAAAAGCGATAACGTTAGAAATTTCTGGTTGCTTTGAGATACCGTGAATATTATTGCCAGAATCAAGTAATGCCTGAAGAGCGATATCTGAAGTGGCAAGTGATGCTTCGCTATTAGGCCTGAACTCCGTATTTAGAATATCTGCAGCAGATATTCTCTGGATACTGATACAATCCTTGATGGCGGCGAGAAACTCCTCATCCTCACACCAGCTTTTTAACTCGATGAATATATCGCTAGTGTTCAGAGGTGTTCTGCTCATTATATTTTTCACTCTGCTGGTTGTTTGTAGTGTGCCATCATTGTCATAATAATCATATCAGGATTTATAAAAATATCAGATTTTATCAAACGGGTTATTACAAGGAATAATTCTCATATGAAACAGTTTGCAATGACATATCCACAGTTGATGAATCAGGCGATTGATTTGGGTCTCTCTACCAATGACCTCGAGCAGTTAGCTAAGGCGCATCAATTTGCGCATAAAATGTCAGACGGCATATATCGTGCTCAGGGCGTTCCCTTATTATGTCACCTTATCAGAACGGCCAGTATCATACTTAATGAAAACAAACCTTTACATGTTGTTATTGCCATGTTACTTCATGCAGCTTACACGCTATCTTTTTTTAAAGGGAGTACCCGCCAGAGGCCTAGACAATCCCATAGAAAATTATTACAGAGCGAGTTTGGCCATGAGATTGAAAATCTGATATGGAATTATACATATGTATCATGGTATAGCAGTGAAGCGATTAATGCGCATATAGAGCAGATTGATAATTACAGTGCCGAGATGCAGGAAATACTACTAATGAGGCTGGCTAACGAGATCGAAGACTACCTTGATATGGCAATGTCCTTTACATGCTCCGATCGCATTGAATGCCGTATAAACACATATGGTAGACAATGTGTTGAGCTTGCCAGACGTTTGAATGCGCCAAAATTCGCTGGTTATATATCAGATATTTGTACAGCATATGAAAATATTCGTTTACCAGAAGAAGTTATGCTCAATGAAACGGCGGGGTACGAATTACCCAGGAAACGCTGGTGGGAAGCAAGTCTTTTGGAGCGTTGGTTACGGAAAGGTATACGAGTACTAAGGCATTAAGATATTATAACTGACAATATGTTACATCAGGTATTTAATAGAATCTATGGATCAGGAATCGTACTGAAGCAATTGCCTGCTCAGCGACGTATCGCCTATTCAACACCTGAAAAGCACCACCAGCAACGTGATTCACAGATAAGAAATATCGTGCGCTACGCTGCACAGAGCGTTCCTTATTATCAGGAATTGTTTCGTACTAACAGAATAGATTATCGGGATATTAGAACGGCAGGTGATCTGAATTATCTCCCTTTGATTACCAAAGAGATGGTGCGCGATGACCCTGACTTGTTTGTTTCGCGTTCAAACTATGGCAAAAACTCTATTCAGTTTATCACGAGTGGCACGACAGGAACTCCGCTCAGGATACATCACGATATAAATTCTATTATTTCAAATATTGCTAACTGTGAACCTGAAAAAGAAGTTATTAGACAATATTTTGGGAGAAAAAAAAATATCAGGCAAGTGGCGGTTATCTATTCAGGTTCGACATTACGTAACATTTGGAACATCTATTCTAAGTATACATTCCTTAAGCCACCGACTGAACGCAATATGCTATTCGTTGAGGAATCATTTGATGAGCTGATCAAGAAGATCAATATATTAAAACCTGATGTCATCAATGGCTATGGCTCTCATCTCGAAGCTTTATTCAAATATGCATTTGCACATGATATCAAGGTGCATCGACCAGAAGTATTAAATTACGGGGCTGATGGTATGACTGAAGCAGGTAAGAGTTTTCTTAAAGATAATTATAAGCTGGCTATTTTTTCGCGTTATGGAGCGGTCGAATGTTTTCGTATTGGCTATACATGTGAACATGACGAAGGTTTTCACATACACGAAGGCCTGTGTGATCTGAGGATTGTTGGACCAGATGGAAGCAGCCTTGCCGATGGTGAGCCAGGAGAAGTGGTAATTTCAAACCTGGTTAACAGAGGCACTGTATTACTTAATTATAAGCTTGGAGATATAGCCATTAAATCCAGTCATCAGTGTTCTTGTGGCAGGAGTCAGCCATTACTGACCGATCTCGTTGGGCGTATAGAAGACTTTATCTGCTTAGCAGGGGGTGATGTAGTACACCCACGGGTAATATGGGGTGTCTTTAAGAATCTATCTGGAATTGTTAGATATCAACTGATACAACATGAATACACTATTTTTGAACTTAAAATAGTGACTAAGGAGTATTCTGTTTATAAGCAAATCATACCTGATGTCATAGGGGAATTGCGTGCCATACTCGGTGATGTCCAGATAAACAGCAATTATTATGAGCAGATCGAGACTTCATCAAGTGGGAAATTCAGACCAGTCATCTCTCATTGCAAAAGAGCATGATAAGCAAGCTTGCCAGATTCTATAAACTAAGAAGAAATCAAAAACTCTCTGAGCAAAGATTAGATGTTTTACGTAACAAGAAATTGGCAGATATAATAAGACACGCCTACGATAACGTTCCATATTATAAAATATTATTCGACACTGTAGGGATAACACCTGATGATATCCAGACGGTTGATGATCTGCATTTAATACCCATTAGTTCAAAAGATGATTTGCTGAAAGCGGGTTATAACAATCTGATAGCTCAAAATATAGACCGTTCGTCATTGCTACATCTTCATACCACTGGTTCTACGGGTGAGCCTTTCTCAGTCTATATGTCTCCAGGAGAGCGACAACTTAGACGTCTGGTTGATTTTCGCTCATTGACTGCGGCAGGTTTTAGTCCACGTGAGCGTCTTGCTGTACTCGGGCCAAAAATTCCATTCAAAAAAGCCATATACCATAATTTTGGTATTTTCAATACAGATGTTATACAACCTTCTTTACATATAGATGAGCAGCTGAAGGCACTCAGGAGCATTAAGCCTAGCTGGCTTTGGAGTTATCCTACATTACTGAATGCGCTTTCACACCACACCGATTATAGAATTGATGAATATTGTCAGCCTAAGGTAATTGTAACATCAGCAGAAGTGTTTCAGCCAAACCTTACTACAAGCTTATCTAGTCAGTTTGACTATGAGCATTTCAACTTTTATGGTGCGATAGAAACGGGGCGTATTGCATGGGAATGTCCAGAGCATAATGGTCTGCATGTCAACTCAGATCACGTTGTTCTTGAAGTGGTTTCTGTTGATAAATATCAGATAAGCGAAGAACAGGTATACGGCGAAACAGTCATTACGACCCTTAATTCTTATGCAATGCCGTTTATACGATATCGTCTTGGCGATCTGTGCTCGTATATTAATGAAACATGTTCATGTGGATGTGTATTTCCATTGATCACTGCGCCAATTGGTAGAACACGTGACATGATCAAACTCCCAAGTGGTTCTGCCAGAACACCAAATGGAATTTCTCACATTATGCGTGATTTAGAAAACATCAGGCAATACCAGATAGTTCAGCATCGTATAGACCATCTTGTAGTCAATCTTGTGGTGCATGAGAATGTTTCCGGCAGTTTTATCGAGACATTAAAACAAAAAATTCTGGCGTTTTTGGCTGAGCCTGTGAAAATTGAAATAATGATTGTCGATGCCATCAATCAACAAGGTAAAAAGAACCGCGATTTTATATCCTTGATAAATTGACCTGTTCTTCGAGCGAGTGCTGGCCGGGCAAATCGGTGTGTAATAAAGATCGGTTATTTATCTGGGATAGCTAGATGGCGGGAATTATGAAATACATCCTTGTATTTCACTCCTTCGGAGTCACGCATAAAACGCGTGTTCAAAATCGCTCCAGGCGATTTTAGTGAACCCATAGCGTCTTCATTTCAACACCAAACTAAGCCAATAAAAAAGGCCACCCTATAAAACGGGTGACCTTTGTTATTGGTGGAGATGGCGGGAATATTCGTCTCATCCATGAGACTCACCTCGGCAACTGCTCCTGCGTTGCCCTACCATCTACATCCATGTAGAAGCCTTCGGGGCCGTGCAGAAAACGCACGTTAAAAATTCCATCCTTAGGTCCGTAAACGACACATCCATGTGTCACTGCTGCTCCGGACAATTTTTTCGAACCCGGAACGTGGGTTCTCATCCACACCAAATCCACCAATAAAAAAACCACCGAAAGGGTGACTTTGTTATTGGTGGAGATGGCGGGAATCGAACCCGCGTCCGCAAGCACTCCGCCATCGGCTCTACATGCTTATCCACGTCTTTAAGTTTAACCAGCAGCTACCCGACGGGCAGGGAAAACTGATGGCGATTCCTGTAAGTTTTAGCGAATCCACCCAGGACAAACTTCATCGCGATCTTACATGAGTCGACCCCGGTTATCTAAGCGTGTAAGCGCACATTAGGCCGAGGGCTATGAGCAGGGGTTTAAGCTGCTAAAGCGTAGTTGTCGTCGTTGGCAACTATAAAGTTTGTGAACGGTTTTAAGAGGAATTTCACACCTCTGCATGCACCTCAGGTTTCATTACTCACGTCGAAGCCATGTCATCCCCGGATGGGTGTATCTAAAATAGAACGGTCAAGTTCTAGCGACATTATACGATACTTCCTGTCACTGTAATCAATATATGTACGAATCTTTATATTTCAAGTTAACTTATGACGATAAACAGGCCTGATCATGAACTGATAATCGTGTTCTGATTTGTGCTTTCTGAGGGCGACTTGTGGGCCGATTCAGGGTATCATTCCGCTTTCAATTTTAGCCCTGTCTGGTCGCCTTTCAGACGACCGGAAGTACAGCATAATAATCACACTTTGACAGATTAGACCTAAAAATGCAGACATTCATCGGTTCACCCGCGCTATCCACTTTTCGTCAGAAAAAGCTACTCAACATACTTCAGTCGTTTTACCTGAAATTACCCAGCTTAATGCCCACTTTGTGCATTTTGTTGATGCCGATAAGCAACTCGACGCAGATGAAACGGCTATCGTAGAAAAATTACTGCGTTATGGCCCCCATGTCGCGGAAACCTCGAGTGAAGGCCGTTTATTTCTCGCCGTGCCGCGTGCCGGCACGATATCGCCGTGGTCCTCAAAAGCCACTGATATCGCGCATAATTGCGGTTTACCGTCTGTTAAGCGCCTGGAACGTGGTATCGCCTATCACGTCCAGTGCGCTGATGATTTTTCGTGGCATGAAGATCAGCAACAAACCATCGCTGACTGCCTGCATGACCGCATGATCGAGATGATGCTCACCGATATGGAAGCGGCGAGTTGTTTATTTGAGCACCATGAACCCCAACCTGGTGAGACGATCAAGATCCTCGAAAAGGGCGTCGATGCCCTGAACGAAGCGAATCTGCGCCTGGGTCTGGCCATGTCAGCTGACGAGATTGATTATCTGATGGCGCATTTTACCTCGGTAGAACGCAATCCGGTGGATGCAGAACTGATGATGTTCGCCCAGGCCAATTCAGAACACTGTCGCCACAAAATTTTTAATGCCGACTGGGTCATCGATGGTGAGCAGCAGGATAGATCATTATTCAACATGATCCGTAATACCTATGAATCGCATTCGGTCGATGTCTTAAGTGCCTACAGTGATAACTCCTCGGTTATTGCATCACACACAGCAAAACGTTTTATGCCTGATGGTACAAACGCATCAATACAATTATCATGATGAGCATGTCGCCATTTTGATGAAAGTCGAAACCCATAATCATCCAACCGCCATCTCACCGTTTCCCGGGGCAGCAACGGGTGCCGGTGGTGAGATTCGCGATGAAGGTGCCACCGGTCGCGGTTCCAAACCAAAAGTCGGTCTCAGTGGATTTTCGGTATCGAATCTAAAAATTCCGGAATATCCCCAGCCCTGGGAAACCGATTACGGCAAACCCTCACGCATCGTTTCTGCCCTCGATATCATGCTCGAAGGTCCCATCGGTTCTGCCGCATTCAATAACGAGTTCGGCCGTCCCAATATCGCCGGTTATTTCCGTACCTTCGAAGAAAAGGTCGCCGGAGCGTCAGGGGAAGAGGTTCGCGGTTATCACAAGCCGATCATGCTGGCTGGCGGTTACGGCAATATCCGCGAACCGGATATCGAGAAACTCAGCCTGCCGGTAGGCACGCCCATCGTGGTACTGGGCGGACCGGCGATGCTGATCGGTTTAGGTGGCGGTGCAGCGTCATCGATGGACAGCGGCGCCAGTGCCGAAGATCTCGATTTTGCTTCGGTGCAGCGCGGTAACCCGGAGATGGAAAGGCGTTGCCAGGAAGTCATCGATGCCTGCTGGTCACAGATCGATAATAACCCGATCCTGTCGATTCATGATGTCGGTGCCGGCGGTCTGTCGAATGCCTTACCCGAACTGGTGCATGACGGCGGCCGTGGCGCAGAGTTTGAATTGCGTGAGGTGCACAATGACGAGCCTGGCATGACACCGATGCAGATCTGGAGTAATGAGTCACAGGAACGGTATGTGCTGGCGATCGATCCAGAGCGCATCGAAGATTTTAAAAAGCTGTGTGAACGTGAGCGCTGCCCGTATGCGATCCTGGGTGATACCACCGAAGCCAAAACCTTGAAAGTGCATGATAGACACTTTGAAAATTATCCTGTCGATATGCCGCTCGATGTACTGTTGGGTAAACCACCGAAGATGTTGCGTGATGTAAAACACGTAACGGTTAAACATGCACCGCTGGATACCCACGCGATAGACATTACCGAAGCCGCTTTCAACGTATTACGACTGCCGTCGGTTGCCAATAAAAGTTTCCTGATAACGATCGGTGACCGCAGCATTACCGGTATGGTCACTCGTGACCAGATGGTTGGCCCCTGGCAGGTGCCGGTGGCTGATGTTGCGGTAACGACCACTTCCTATGAAAGTTATTGCGGTGAAGCCATGGCGATCGGTGAGCGTACCCCGGTGGCGTTGCTCAATGGTCCGGCATCAGCGCGTATGGCGATTGCAGAATCATTAACCAACATCATGGCCGCGTCGATAGCAAAGATATCCGATATAAAACTGTCAGCGAACTGGATGGCACCCGCGGGCCACCCGGGTGAAGATGCCATCTTATATGACAGCGTAAAAACCGTCGGTATGGAGATCTGTCCACAGCTGGGACTGACTATTCCAGTGGGTAAAGATTCGATGTCGATGAAGACGGTATGGCAGGATGAGGGCACTGACAAATCAGTGACCGCGCCGTTGTCATTGATCATCACCGCGTTCACCCCGGTCACCGATGTACGTAAAACATTAACACCGCAGATCCGCAGCGATATCGAAGATACCGGATTATTACTTATTGATCTGGGTAATGGTAAAAACCGTCTCGGTGGCTCTGCCCTGGCGCAAACCTGTAAACAGCTCAGTGACGTCCCGCCCGATGTCGATGATGCGGAACAGTTAAAAGCATTCTTCAATGTTTTCCAGGCCTTAAACCAACAGGGAATAATCCTTGCCTGGCACGACCGTTCTGATGGCGGCCTGTTCGCCTGTCTCTGTGAGATGGCTTTTGCCGGTCACTGTGGCCTGAATATTCAACTCGATTCGATGCTTCACGAAAGTGATAGTGATGTCATCTCGGTATTATTTAATGAAGAAGTCGGTGGTGTTATACAGATTCGTTGTGATGATCTGGAAGTCATCGAAGCTGCTTTTGAAGAAGCCGGGCTGACTGACTGTGTGCATGAATTAGGTCGTATCTATGAGGATGATCAGGTCACGATCAATAACAATGGTTTTCCGGTGTTCTCCGCATCACGTGAATCGTTACAACGGGCATGGAGTGAAACCAGTTATCACATGCAGCGTCTGCGTGATAACCCTGAATGCGCTCAACAGGAGTTCGACGCAATAACGCGTAGCGATAAAGGCATCGATGTTAATGTAAGTTTTGATGCCAGTGAAGATGTGGCAGCGCCTTACATCAGCACAGGGGTTCGACCCGATATTGCAGTATTACGAGAGCAGGGTGTTAACGGCCAGATAGAGATGGCCGCTGCTTTTGATCGCGCCGGTTTCAATGCCATCGATGTTCACATGAGTGACATCATCAATGGTGATATTGATTTCGAACGTTTCAAAGGTCTGGTCGCCTGTGGCGGTTTCTCTTACGGCGACGTATTAGGTGCCGGCGAAGGTTGGGCGAAATCCATCCTGTTTAACACCCGGGCGCGTGATGTTTTTCAGGCATATTTTAATCGTGATGATACTTTCAGTCTCGGCATCTGTAATGGCTGTCAGATGATGGCTAATCTAAAATCACTGATTCCTGGCGCTGAGCAATGGCCGCATTTCGTGCGCAACCATTCCGAACAGTTTGAAGGCCGTTTCAGCATGGTGGAAGTGATGGAATCACCTTCGGTATTAATGCAGGGCATGGCAGGTTCTTATATGCCGATCGCGGTTGCACATGGTGAGGGTAGAGCAGAATACAAAAACGCGGAACAGCGTCAATCGCTGCAGTCAGTCATGCGCTTTGTCGACCACGATGCACAGGCAACAGAGATCTATCCGCTGAATCCAAATGGATCGCCAGAAGGTCTGACCGGTTTCTGCAGTGATGACGGCCGTGCCACCATCATGATGCCGCACCCTGAACGCGTCTTTAGAACCGTACAGCATTCGTGGCACCCTGATGACTGGCAGGAAGACGCCCCATGGATGCGACTGTTTAGAAATGCGCGCGTCTGGGTTGGTTAATAGCAGTGAATAGTCATAGTAAGTAGTAAGTATTTAAAAGTTAGTGGTTGGAGCAGTTAGCAGTTCATAGTCAAGTAGTGTTGTAGCAAACTGTTTTCTTGAATGAAGTGATGCCTGCATGGATGCCGGTTATTACCAATCCAGTGATGGAAATTGCCGAAAAATATTAAGGCTAGCAAGTTACGTCAACACGTTGACCATGCAACTAGAATCAAATGTTGAACTTGCATTCATAACACCTGTCGTAAAACAAACCATTAGGACTGTGAGTTTGTATGTCAATAATCATAAAGAATTCATCAGATATTCAACCATCTGAAATCACCCCGAAATCAATCTACCTGGATCGACGAAGATTCATGCAGCAGGCACTGATGACCAGCGCCCTGTTGACCGCTGATGCGTTGTTACCCGCGTGGGCGAAGAAGTGGCCCGATCTAAGGCGCAGTCCTTATAGCACCACAGATAATCCCAATAGTTTTGAAGATATCACTACCTATAATAATTTTTATGAATTTGGTACCTCGTAAACAGGATCCACATAAAAATGCCACCGAGTTCAATCCCCGACCCTGGTCGATAACGGTTGAAGGTGAATGCGCCAAACCTGGAACCTTTGACCTTGAAGATTTTATAAAACCTGCAACGCTGGAAGAACGCATATACCGTTTACGTTGTGTCGAAGGCTGGTCGATGGTTATCCCCTGGGTAGGGTTCTCCCTTGCCGATATGTTAAAAGGCTTTGAGCCGACATCAAAAGCAAAATATGTGGAATTCACCACGCTTGCTGGATAAATCCAGAATGCCGGGACAAGAACGTCGTGTCCTGCGCTGGCCATATACCGAAGGTCTGCGTATCGACGAAGCCATGAATGAATTACCGTTTATGGCGGTAGGTTTATATGGTGATGTCTTACCTAATCAGAATGGTGCACCGATACGTCTTGTGGTTCCCTGGAAGTACGGCTACAAAAGTATTAAATCCATCGTCAAGATCCGGTTTACTGAAACGCAACCAGCGACCACCTGGAATTTAACGGCGCCAGATGAATACGGTTTTTATTCGAATGTGAATCCAGCGGTTGACCATCCTCGCTGGAGTCAGAAAAAAGAACGTGTCATCGGGCGTCCTTTCTGGGAACCTAAACGTGAAACACAGATGTTTAACGGTTATGCAGAACAGGTTGCACATTTATATAAAGGCATGGATCTAAACAAGCATTTTTAGTTTACAGATGAATGTAAAAAACGCCGATATAATATAAAAGAACTCTGAGATAAAGATAAAAATTATATTTCTATTACTCTGTCATTATATATTTAATACACTGTATATATCTAAGCTAATACACTGTCATCCTGAGCGAAGCCGAAGGATCTTACTGTCCAGGCGCAAGATCCTTCGGCTTCGCTCAGGATGACAGTAGTCTTTACAGGGGCTTATTTTGTTAATTTGTGTTATCAGCATAAATGTAGGCCAGGAGCATAGCAGAATGTAGAAGCTTCCATCTGTGGAAAAATAATTCTGTTAAGACATTAATGAAAAACCTCTCAAACAAAAAAATATCTTTTTTGCTAAAGCCGGCATTATTTTTATTGTCTACGATTCCATTTGCACTGCTCATATATTCTGCATTAACGGATAATCTGGGTGTCAATCCTGTTGAAACGTTAACCCATGAAACAGGTGAGTGGGCATTACGATTTTTACTGTTTACACTGTGCATTACTCCACTCAGGCGGCTAACGCATGCTAACTGGTTAATAAAACTTCGTCGCATGCTGGGACTGTTCGCGTTCTTTTATGCAGTGTTACATTTTATAACCTATCTCTGGCTGGATCAGTTTTTTGACTGGCAGGAAATCTTGATCGACATCCCAAAACGTCCGTTCATCACCATAGGTTTCATATCGTTTGTTTTATTGCTGCCATTGGCGCTAACCTCAACGAATGCTATGCAGAGGCGATTGAAAAAGAAGTGGTTTACATTGCACAAACTGGTCTATGTTATCCCGATGTTAGTGGTGGTTCATTTTATCTGGTCGCTGAAGGCGGATTATTCAGAACCGCTGTTTTATACCTTCATATTCCTTGTTCTGATGTTGTCGCGCGCAGTCTATGACAGAAGTAAACGTAACATTAAAAAAGCCTTGTAGAAAAATCTACGAGGCTTTTTAGGTGCAGCTTATTTTGTTAAGTGAATTTAGCTCGCTTCACCGGGATAATCGGCGATGCCCGGATTATCAGCTACACCGACCAGTTTAGGATGATTGATCTTGGGAATCTTTAATACGTTATCCTTACCTTTATTCTTAATGATGTGATCACGTACAACATCCCACATCAAACGACCTTCAGGTGTGTTGTTAACCTGTGCCCAGCCGGTTACCTTATATGTCTTATCAGCCTCGATCAGGTGGCCATTATCCAGACGAGCATCGGTGATACGTTCATATAATGGTTTCGACGGGTCGATGGTGTAGTCCATGCCGCCGACACGCACCATGTCACCGCCTGATTGCAGATACGGATCAGGATCAAACAGATTATCGGCGACCTGCTCAAGGATATTTAACAGGGTATGACCGGTCATCTCGGTGACATAGGTTTCGCCATAGGTCAACGCACATTGAGTCATCACATCTTCCATGGTGATCCAGTCACCTTTCAGTGTGGTGGTGCCCCAGCGTACGCCTGCAGACATCGCCACATCTGCGTCGTATTCCTCTCGTAATGCGTTACACAGAATCTGGTCCCAGGTACCCATAAAATTACCGCGTCGGTAGAGCAGTCGATCTGCGATAGCGAGTTTTTCATCAAGGATCTCGGCATAGGTTTTTCCTAAGCGTGACTTATCGTAGTACATCTCCTTGACACGGCTCTCGACGATATTTTTATCGTATACAGTGCTGCGCATCTGATCGATATAAGCCTGCATCTCCTTATCCGCAGGAAGCGCATCTGAGATGATGGGCAGCATGTTGTAATGCATGCTCTTGATCTTGCCATCAGCGATATCAAAATCCATCACGCCAACAAACTTACCGTTAGAACCGGCATTGGTCACCCAGCAGTCGTTGCCTTCAACATTTTTTACCTTGATGGGTTCAGGTACACCATCATGTGTGTGGCCACCGAACACTGCATTTAGGCCGGGCACGCGTTCTGCCATCTTGATATCGACGTCCATACCATTGTGAGACAGCAGTACGATAGCATCCGGTTTTTCTTCTTCACGGATCTGTTCCACCAGTTCGATCATGTCATCTTCACGCAGACCAAATGACCAGTCTGGGAAGAATTCAGGCGGGTTAGCATTGCCTGTCCTGGGGAACGCCTGGCCGACGATGCAGATCCTCGCACCGTTGATCTCTTTGATGACGTAAGGCTGGAAGGCGTAACCGGTATCTTCATCATACAGGCCACGACCGTCGTTGGCATCGACCAGCTCTGTATATTTTTCATCCATCAAAGAATCTTCTTTAACACGAACATTCTGACCGATGAAGTCACCTTTAAACAGCGCTACGTTGCTCAATACTTCACTTTCATTGTAGGTGAACTCCCAGTGACCGACCATGACGTCGATGCCGAGGATGTTTGAGGCTTCCACCATATCGACACCGCGAGTCCATAACGATGTGCCAGAACCTTGCCACAGATCGCCACCATCCAGTGTTACCGTGTTCTGGTGGCCGCCAGCCTGTTTGCGCAGGCGGTCTAACAGGGTCTTCATCTGTGGGAAACCGCCAGTTTTTCCGAATTTGGCTGCGGCATTCTCAAAGTCTACGTAGGTGTAAGCGTATGATTCAGGTGTGCCTGGTTTTAAATTCATCGCTTCCAGTAATTTATTGCCGACCAGGTGAGGCGGACGGCCGACGGCATTGCCTACACCCAGGTTTACATTAGGCTCCCTGAAATAGACGGGGAGCAATTGACCGTGGAAATCGGTGGTATGCAAAACGCGTACGTTCCCCTGCATAGGTAAGCTGTAGAAGTCATCAGATATCGCTGCAGCTTCCGTGGTTGCTGCAACAGTTGGTGTAGCTGTCTTATCGCAGGCAGACAATAGTCCAGCGCCACTGGCGGTGGCACTTAATCCCATTATTTTCAGGAAGGTACGGCGGTCAATCGTAGGCATGAAAGCTCCTCATCGTTTACGTGGTTTTTTGCTATAGTTTTTTTTATATTTTTTAGGCGGTAAATAATAACGCAAATCAAAATAAAAGGTTAGTAGACTAAAGACTTAGTCTTCAGTAAATGACGGTCCTGTGTGATATTTATTCAAAATAACTGAATTTAACCGTGTGTTTTGTGTAATATCCGCGCTCTTATGGTTTATCACTTCAATATTAGATTGCTGTTTTTAATAATAATCAGCTGTCTGTCTAACCAGACAGTCCTGGCTGATGTTGTTAAACCTGCGCTGGTCGAGATCGATGTAGATACCGAAAGGCAGATAGTTGTCGAGATCCGCGCCAGTATCGAAGCGCTGCTCACCGGCATCAATGCACAGTACAAAAACACCCAGGATGCACCAAAAGCTGAGGAATATGACGTCTATCGCAAGATGCCGGCTGCTGAGCTGCAGCAGGCTTTTGTCAGTTTCCAGCCGCAGCTGCTGCAATCAGTGTTCATACAGGCCGTCAGCAATACTGGCAATGAATCAGTCGCATTACAGATAGAATCTGTCGTTATCCCACCGACCGGATATACCAAGGTACCACGGATCAGCGTGATACGGTTAACAGGTAGTCTGCCTGAATCAGCAGAGGCTCTGCAGTGGTATTACCCGGCTGAATTTGGTGATAACGCGGTACGTGTCAGGCAGATCAATAAGAAAGATGAGCAATGGCACTGGTCACAATGGCAATGGCTGAGAGATGACGAGGTGAGTCAGGCATTCTCGCTGACCGAGATCGTCGCCAGGCAGTCATGGTTCGAGATGGTTACCACCTATATCACCATCGGTTTCGAGCACATCGTCCCCAAAGGCCTGGATCATATATTATTCATCCTCGGCCTGTTTTTGCTGTCGACACACTGGCGACCATTATTATGGCAGGTGACCATGTTTACCGTGGCACACACGATTACGCTGGGTTTAGCGATGAATAATGTCGTAGAATTACCGGCAAATATCGTCGAACCGCTGATCGCATTATCGATCGCTTATGTTGGCATGGAAAATGTCTTATCCAGAAGACTGCATAACAGCCGATTGATCCTGGTGTTCATCTTCGGTCTGTTGCATGGTTTAGGTTTTGCCGGTGTATTGACTGATTTTGGCATGCCAGACGATGATTTCGCCATGGCGTTGATCAGTTTCAACATCGGGGTTGAACTGGGCCAGATCGCGGTAATATCGATGGCATTTTTAATATTAAGGTTCTGGTTCAAAGATCAGGACCTTTATCGAAAAATCATTGTCATACCTGGCTCTGTTGCCATCTCGATAATCGGTGTTTACTGGTTTTTAGAGAGACTGGAACTTTTTTAATGAAGAGAGAAGTAATGTTTATTAAGAGTAGTAAGATTAAGAATTATGCTGTTTTATTGATATGTACGGTGCTCGCTTCCTGTTCGAACACCAGCCTGCGAGAGACCTGGAAACAGGATGAGCACAGCAAAAGCTACAAGCAACTGATGATTATCGGTATTTCTGATAGCCAGCAGACCCGTCGTATCTATGAGAATCACTTTGTCTCTGAATTAGAGAAAAAGAACGTTCATGCGATACCTAGTTACACAATGATAAACAGCAAACAGATTATCAATCGTGAGACAGTTGTCGCTGCGATAAAGGATACCGATATCGACGCGGTACTGGTTTCTTACCTGGTGTCTGCCGATGAAGAGGTCCGTCACGCGAATTCACCATTGAATATGAGTTACTCCGGCAGTGTCGAAAATAATCAGATTTCAGCAACCATCGTTTCGACCAGGGGGCGTTCACGTACCGGAGAAGTGTTTGTGCTGAAAAACGACGTTTATGATGCAGTCTCTAAATGAACTGGTCTGGTCAGCCTACACGAAAACAGTCGCTCCAGAATCGATCGATGAGGTGGTGACCGATGTGACAGAACTGTTGATCGGCGAACTGTTTGCCGATGAGCTACTAAAATAACTCAATTCAAAAGTCATATGTATATGATATAAAATATTGTGTTTTAGCGTGTTGTTGTTATCATGCAGGCTGTTAATCGAATTAATCCTGAAGGAAGTGTATATGATCTTGTTTAATCGAAAAATGGGTATGAGTATATTATTGGTCAGCACTGCCGTTCTGCTGATCTCGTGTGCCAATACCAAAATCTCTCAATCATGGGTTGAGCCTGATAACAAGAAATCATATAACGATATACTCATCATCGGTATCGCTGAGAGCGAACAGAATCGACGTGCTTATGAAAGCTATTTTGTCGAAGCATTAAGGGAAAAAGGCACTGAGGCAGAAGCAAGTTATAAACTGATCAAAAGTGACCAGAAGATCGAACGCAATACCGTCGTCAAAGCCATCGAAGGCATGGAGATCGACGGTGTCATCATCACCCACATGACGGCAGTGGATGAAGAAACCATATACCGACCTGGCATGGGTTACTCGGCAGTTGGTGGTTATGGTGGTTACGGTGGTTATGGTGGCTACGGCGGCGGCATGTATGGTTATTATCCACACGTTAACAGTTATGTTCATAGCCCTGGTTATTACACCACGCATGAGACCTATACCCTGGAAACAAACTTGTACGATGTGGTAACGGAAGAACTGGTCTGGTCTGCGCGCAGTCGTACATTTTCACCTGAGTCAGTAGATGAGGTGATCGTTGATCTGACCAAATTGTTAATCAAAGATTTAGAAGAAAAAAATCTGATTAAGAAAAAATAACACTATTTTGTAAACCGTGTCTGTTCTGTATCGCTGCTGCACTAAACATTGATTACAATATTACCTACTCAGACATAGTAGACATTTTTCAGCCAGGTCTTAAAATATATAATGTTCCAGCCTAAAGAGCTCTTTATCGGCTTACGTTACATTCGTGCTAAACGTAAAAACCACTTCGTTTCATTTATTGCCTTCATCTCCATAGCTGGGGTAGCTTTAGGCGTGTTTGCGCTTATTGTCGTACTCTCGGTGATGAACGGTTTTGGTAACGAATTACGCGATCGTACATTGAGTATGACCTCACATGCCACCATCACTGGATATGATGGTTATCTGCGAGATTGGCCTGCCGTGCTCGATAAAGCAGTAAAAAATCAGGAGGTCGTCGCGGCTGCGCCTTATATCCGAAAAGAAGTTATGTTGTCCAATGGCCGTCGAGTCAGCGGTTCGTTAATCCATGGTATTGAACCTGAGATGGAAACCAGGGTTTCGCTGGTGGAATCAAATATGGTCTCAGGCAGCCTGACCGAGTTAAAAGCCGGTGAATACGGCATCGTCCTGGGTCGTGAGTTAGCAAATTCGCTCGGTGTATTCGAAGGTGAGCGTGTCACCGTCATCACACCACAGGCCAGTGTTACCGCGATCGGTGTCATGCCGAGATTACGTCGCTTTCGTGTTGTCGGTGTATTCGAAGTGGGTATGCATGAATTTGATGCCGCCATGGCCTATATCCATATTGAAGATGCCTCGAAACTTTTCAGTTATAAAGATAAAGTGAATGGTGTTCGTTTGAAACTGACGGATCTATTCGAAGCACCACGAATCTCGCGTGATATCGAAAAAGATTTTGGTGAGGATTACTGGGTAAAGGACTGGTCAAAACAACATAAAAATTTCTTTAGAGCACTACAGACAGAAAAAACCGTGATGTTTATCATCTTGTTATTGATGGTGTCTGTCGCAGCTTTAAATATCGTCTCTACCTTGATGATGACAGTGACCGAGAAAGAGTCAGATATCGCGATATTGCGCGCACTGGGTATGCAGCCTTCCAGTGTTATGATCATCTTTATTATCCAGGGTGCATTCATCGGCTTCTTTGGTACCCTGATAGGCGTAGGGGCAGGCGTACCTGTCGCCCTTAACGTATTTGAAATTGTTTCCTGGTTAGAGCAGTTATTCAGTACCGACTTTCTGCCGAGCGATGTTTATTACATCAGTGATATCGTTGCCGATGTCAGAGTCGGCGAAGTCGTTACCTATGCCTTATCTGCTTTTTCAGTAACCATCCTGGCGACGATCTATCCAGCCTGGCGTGCCTCGCGCACCTTACCGGCTGAAGCCCTACGCTACGAGTAAGGACAACTCGAATAATCCATGAACACACATATTGAGTCCAAAATTAGCCATCTCTTCGTTGCATATTTTCGCAATAGCATACTATTACGTGCAATATGCGCCTCGATATGGCTGATTTTGAATCTCAATCTGACATGCACAGAATCAATCGAGGTGTCCTAACATGTTACGCGCTACCAACATCGCAAAAGATTATAATGACGGCATCCGTAATGACCTGCACGTACTGAATGACATCACTTTCAGTCTGGCTCATGGTGAAACCTCTGCCATCATAGGTTCGTCAGGCTCAGGAAAAACCACGCTATTAAATATACTCGGTGGTCTCGATGAACCTACTAGTGGCCAGGTTCTGCTGAATGATGTAGATGTACATAAGTTAAGTGAGAGACAACGCTGTATCGTCAGAAATAAAAATTTCGGTTTTATCTATCAGTTCCATCACCTGCTGCCGGAGTTCACTGCTCTGGAAAATGTAGCGATGCCTTTATTGATCAAAGGCAGTTCGATTGCACAGGCCAGGCAACGTGCAGAAAAAGTACTGACGAATGTCGGACTGATAAAACGATTTCACCATAAACCCAGTGAACTCTCGGGTGGTGAGCGCCAACGTGCTGCAATCGCACGGGCACTGGTGCATCAGCCGGAATGTATCCTCGCAGATGAACCGACAGGTAATCTCGATAGAAAGAATGCCGAACAGGCGATAGAGCTGATCATCGATTTAAACAAGCAGTACAATACATCGCTGGTTATCGTTACCCATGATCTGAAGATCGCAGAGCGTATGGATACTATCTATACCCTCGAAGACGGTGTTTTAGAACACGCCTGATTATCAGACCGCGAAACACTCAAATAAAAATAACATAAAAAACTTACACCACAGAGACACAGAGGGCACAGAGTAAGACTTTTATTGTTAACTGCCTAACAGGCGCTGTTAATAATAGTAAGACTCTGTGCCCTCTGTGTCTCTGTGGTTAGCGCTTTTAAAGTTTTTTAATTATGCGTTTCGCGATCTGATTTTTTATAATAATACTTTCTCGATGCCGCCGTTATTGGCTTTCTGGATAAACTGTTTTTCCCAGTTCTTACCATGCATGTGGTTCGCCATCTCTACGATGATGTAGTCGGTTTTCAAACCGGTATCATCGGTGTAACGTCCCAGACCTTGTTGGCAGGCAGGGCAGGATGTCAATATTTTAACTTCATTGTTTTTGGCTTTACTGTGACCGGTGATGGTTTTGATGTCTTTTGCAAGTTCTTCGCGTTTACGGTAACGCAGCTGTTCGGCGATATCGGGTCGTGATGTGCCCAATGTTCCAGCTTCGCCGCAGCATCGGTCATTTTGCAGCACGTCTTTGTTTAACAGTTTCTGAGCGACAGTGATCGCACTGTACTGTTTCATCGGTGTATGACAGGGATCATGATACAGATACTCAGTATCAGTGGCGCTTTGCAGGGTGATATTTTTTTCCATCAGGTATTCATGTATATCGAGTAAGCGACAGTCTGGAAATATTTTTTCGAATTCATATTTCAATAACTGGTCCATACAGGTGCCGCAGGAAACGATGACCGTTTTTATATCGAGATAATTAAGGGTGTTGGCGATACGATGAAACAGTACGCGATTTTCATTCGTTATCGAACGGCTTTTATCCTGTAGCCCGGCAGAACTTTGCGGGTAACCGCAACACAGATAACCCGGCGGTAGAACCGTCTGTACACCTGCTTCATAGAGCATGTGTAATGTCGCCATAGCGATCTCACTGAACAGTCTTTCTGAGCCGCAACCGGGAAAATAAAATACCGCATCAGATTCGTCATGATTTAATTCAGGATTTCTTATGATAGAGACGTAACTGGTATCTTCCAGATTTAGCAGGGCACGGCTGGTCTTGCGAGGTACAGCAACGCGGATAGGTTTACGCACCAGGTTGACGATCTGCGTGCTGTTATCAACATGACCGGTAGTGTTTGGCGGTATCCTTTTTTTGTTGCCTAACAGGCCGAATCTCTTTGCGAAAAAATGACCCGTGTTGATCGCTTTAAAACCACCGCGTGCTAAAACACTACGCAGTGTTTTGACTGCGAACGGGTTTTTAACATTGAGAAAAGTGATCGCGGCCCTGGTGCCAAAGTTGCTTTTCTTTTTACCGTGTTTGGTTAATATGTGGCGCATGTGGATAGAGACGTCACCGAAATCTATATTCACCGGGCAGGGGTTCAGGCATTTATGGCATGTGGTGCAGTGGTCCGCGATGTCATTCATCGAATCGAAATGCGACAGTGAGATGCCGCGTCTGGTTTGCTCCTCGTATAAGAAAGCCTCTATCATCAAACCGGTGGCTAATATCTTGTCACGCGGCGAGTAATACAGGTTTGCGCGCGGTACATGAGTCATGCATTCCGGTTTGCATTTTCCACAACGCAGGCAGTTTTTGATCTCATCGTTCAACTCACCCAGCTCGCTATCTTCCAGGATGATGGCTTCCTGTTGTACCAGGCGTAAGGATGGGGTGTAGGCCAGATCAAGGTTTGAGGCCGCCTGTAATTTACCTTTGTTAAAGTGTTGTTGCGGGTCGACTTTATTTTTATAGAGCAAAAAGCTGTCTAATTTTTCAGTTTCCAGGTATTGTATTTTTGTTAGTCCGATACCATGTTCGCCGGAGATAACACCATCGAGTGATTGCGCCAGCAGCATGATCTTGTCAACGATCTTATCGGCTTCATGTAACATCGTATAGTTGTCAGAATGTACTGGTATATTAGTGTGTACATTGCCGTCACCTGCATGCATGTGTAAGGCGACAAACAGTTTGGCGTCTTTGATCTCGCCATGTATCTGTTTGAGTTTTTCTCTGACCGGTTTTAGATCCTGGCCGGAAAATATTTCTCTCAGAGAATTATGGACCTCCGCTGTATACGAGATAATGCAATCGCGTCGTAATAGCAGGTCGATCAAGTTGTCACTGTCCCTGATATTATCGACTTCGTTCTCAAGTAATAATTCTTTTACTTCGGCGGCAGGCGAATCCAGCCGCTGAAGAATATTTGACCAGCGCTGTTTCTTTGTGGCGATGAGCTGTTTAGCGATCTCACATTTATTCTGGATGATGTCTTCTGCTTCTATGCTTGTTGAAAAACCATCATCTTCCTTTGCATCTTTCAGGTTGCTATCGAGATAGGCGGTGACAGCATCACAGATCTTTATCTTATTAGTGATGGCCTGGTCGATGTTGATGCATTCGATGCCACGGTTGTATTCTGCTAAACGCGGCAGTGGGATAACGACATCTTCATTGATTTTAAATGCATTGGTATGTGCAGAGATGGCTGCCGTGCGCGCACGGTCAAGCCAGAAGCGTTTTCGCGCCTCAGCACTGACGGCGATGAAGCCCTGTGCATTTCTTTTCTTACTGACTTCGATCACCTGTTGAGCAGCGGCGTTAACCAGTGCTTCATCATCTGATGAGATATCTGCCAGCAGCACCATCTTCGGCCGACCGAGAAAAGAGCCATCCGAGCTACTGGCTTTTGTCGTGTACTTGACGGCTTTGATATAACGTTCGTCGAGATGCTCGAGACCGGTGAGTAAGACATCTTTATTGTCATCGAGCAGTTGTTTAACCTCGACCACGGCTGGTACGGCTTCCGCGATATCGGTACCAAAAAACTCGAGACAGATGGTGCGCTTATGTTCCGGCATCTTATGCAGGATGAAACGACCGGAAGTGATTAAACCATCACAACCTTCTTTCTGTATGCCGGGTAAACCGAATAAAAACTTATCAGTAACATCTTTACCCAGGCCTTTCTTACGAAAAGACTGACCGTCAAGCTGCAGTAACTCAGCTTCACCCAGGGCGGTTTTACCGTCTTTCTGAAAACGCGTAATCTTGAAGGTGACCTCACGCTGGTCATGAATCTTACCCAGGTTATGGTTGATGCGTTCGACTTCCATCCATAAACCATCAGGTGTCACCATCCGCCAGGAGACCAGGTTATCTAATGCGGTTCCCCAGATCACGGCTTTTTTACCGCCGGCGTTCATCGAGATATTGCCACCGATGGTCGAGGCATCCTGAGAAGTAGGGTCGACGGCAAAGGCATAACCATGTTGTTCGGCCAGGTCTGAAACGCGTCGGGTAATAACACCGGCGCCACACTCGACCACAGGGTGTTTTCCTTCCAGTCCAGCTAATTCGATCTGTTTTAGCGGGCTTAGATATTCCAGTTTTTCGGTATTGATGACGGCGGTATTGGCATGCAGGGGGATGGCACCGCCGGTATAACCCGTGCCACCGCCACGTGGAATAATCGTTAGACCAAGATCAATACAGCCGCGCACGATAGCGGCGACTTCATGTTCGCTATCCGGTTTAAACACCACGAATGGCATGGCGATACGCCAGTCGGTGGCGTCGGTTGAATGTGCGATACGTGCCAGGCCACTAAAATCAATATTATTTTTCGAGGTTATTTTGCTTAACGCTTTTATCGTTTTTTTGCGCAGGGCTATCTGTGCTAACAGATTTTCTTCAAAGGTTGTGATCGCCTTTAAACAATTACTGTGCAGGATTAATGCATCGGTATTTCCATCAGCGCGTAATTCGACCTGGTTCAATCGATGCTTTAAGGCATGGACTAACGCTTCACGCCTTTTACGGTTATTCAGCAGATCGTCTTTTACAAAAGGATTTCGTTTGATCACCCACATGTCACCGAGCACTTCGAATAACATACGCGCCGAACGGCCGGTACGGCGTGAAGTGCGCAGTTTCTCGATGATCTGCCAGCTTTCTTCACCCAGGAATCGAATAATAATCTCACGATCAGAATAAGACGTGTAGTTGTAGGGAATCTCGCGAATTCGGGCTGAATGTGAATCTGTCATGTTTGCCAGCAGTGGGTATAAGGGTGTTTCGAAGGGCGCATTATACGCTAACTAACATGTATACAGAAAAGCAAATATTAACCACAGATAGGAGCGAATTAGATAATGCAGGAGCACGAGACACAGAGTACACAGAGAAAAATTTTAGATGTTCGAAAGCTGAAAAAAATATATCTCTGTGCACTCTGTGTCTCGACAATTGCTCGACTTTGTCTCCTGAGTCGTTCTACCACTTACATCCATGTAAGCGTCCTGCATTGTTCTAATTACGGGCGTCCTGCCCTAATCTGTGGCCAAGGCATTGTTTTTGTTTTTCTTGACCATATATCTATTAGACACCATAATTCCGGTTTTTAGCACTCGGCTTAATCGAGTGCTAAGCCTTATACGACAAGATAGATGTAATCACTTTGAACAAACCTCTCATAATAAACGACCGTGCGGCCATCTTGCTCAAGCAGTTAGTGGCAAGTTATATCCAGGACGGCCAGCCCGTTGGTTCGCGGCAACTGGCACAGGATGCCGGGCTTGATATCAGCTCTGCGACCATCCGTAACGTCATGTCCGGTCTGGAAAAAAATGGACTTGTAGTCGCACCGCATACATCTGCCGGTCGTATTCCCACCGAGCAGGGCTTGCGCCTGTTCGTTGACAGCCTGCTTGAGGTACAGCCGATCGATGCAAAAATCGTCAGTCAGCTGCAGCAGCAGCTCGATCCCGATAAAGATATGGATGAACTGGTCAACCAGGCATCACAACTGGTGTCTGAGATGACTCAGATGGCCGGCGTCGTCAGTGTGCCTAAGCAAAAACACGCAACATTACGCCATATCGAGTTTTTACCGTTACCTGAAAAACGCATCCTGGCCATCATGGTGACCAATGAAAAAGATGTGCATAACAAAGTGCTGCATCTGCAGCGGGAATACAGTTCATCTGAATTACAGCAGGCCGCCAATTTTCTCAATCAGCAGTTTACCGGGCAGGATGTCGAACAGATAAGAGAGAGTCTGTTAAAAGATCTGGATCAAACTCGTCAGGCTGTCGATAATGTGATGAAAACGGCGGTCGAAGTTGCCAATAAAGCGCTGTCGGACGAAGGCGTGCATAAACCGGATTTCATCGTGCAGGGCGAAAAAAATCTGCTTCGTTATAATGACAATAACAATCGAGAACAACTACAGCATCTCTTCGAAATCTTTGATAGAAAACGCGAGATGCTGGGTTTGTTTGACCGCTGTGTGCACAATGAAGGGGTGAAAATATTTATTGGTCATGAGGCTGGTTTTGCAGGCTTTGGTGACTGCAGTGTGATCACGGCGCCTTATTCGGTCGCGGGTAAAGCGATAGGTGTATTAGGGGTTATTGGCCCGGCCCGGATGAATTATGATCAGGTGATCCCGGTAGTAGATATGACCGCGCGCTTATTAGGTGATGCCCTGAAGTCATAAAAAGGGCAATTTATTGATAAAAAATCCCGCTCTGCTCTTGAAAATGAATAAATAAACACCATACACAGCAGCAAGTAATTATTTTTAGATTTCATACAGATAAAACAAGACGAGATACCACATGTCAACTCAAAAACAAGATCAAACTGAAGCGCAGGACCAGGTAGAAGAAATTATTCAGGAACAACTGGAAGATTCGCACAAAGATGAGGCGAAACTGGAAGACGCGCATAAGAACGAGGAAAAGCTGGAATCTCCCGAAAAGAATGCCGACAGCCTGGAAGCACAGTTAGAACAAGCACAGGCAAAAGCCAGTGAAAACTGGGATCAGTTTATTCGCGCCAAAGCAGAAATGGATAACTTGCGCCGTCGTAACGTCAAAGATCTTGAAAACGCTCACAAGTTCGGTATCGAAAAATTCGTTACTGAGTTATTGCCGGTGTTAGATAGTATGGTTATGGGACTTGGGGTCGAAGATGCCAGCGCTGAGAGTTTGCGCGAGGGCATGGAATTAACCATGAACATGCTGGAAAAAATGATGGAGAAACTGGGTATCGAGGAGATTGATCCGCTCAACGAAAAATTTGATGCGGCTAAACATCAGGCGATGACGACACAGCCAAGCGCTGAGGTTGAGCCCAATACCGTGTTAGCGGTAATGCAGAAGGGTTATTCACTGAATGAGCGCTTGATACGTCCTGCCATGGTGATCGTTTCCAGGGCTGCTGAGTAAAAAAATAAAAACATTAATTTTTTTGAGTAAATGGCTGATTTTCAACTTGGTTTTGACAAAAGCAGCCCCATATAGACACTAACAACAAATATTACTGCCGTTACTTAACAGAACTAAGCCGGCAAAACTAAAATATCGGAGACCAGCAATGGCTAAAATTATAGGTATAGACTTAGGTACAACAAACTCGTGTGTTGCCGTCATGGATGGCGACACAGTGAAGGTTATCGAGAACAGTGAGGGTGAACGTACCACGCCTTCGATCGTTGCATTTACAGATGATGAAGTGGTAGTAGGTTCACCTGCTAAACGCCAGTCTGTGACCAATCCTGCTGATACGATTTTCGCCGTTAAACGTCTAATCGGTCGCCGTTTTGATGAAGAAGTAGTACAGCGTGACATCAAGCTGGTGCCTTACAAGATCATCAAAGCTGACAATGGTGATGCCTGGGTAGAAGCCAAAGGCAACAAGATGGCGCCACCGGAAGTTTCAGCGCGTATCCTGCAAAAAATGAAACGTACCGCAGAAGAATATCTCGGTCATGAGGTGACAGAGGCGGTTATTACTGTGCCTGCGTACTTCAATGACTCACAACGCCAGGCAACAAAAGACGCTGGCCGTATCGCCGGTCTCGATGTTAAACGTATTATCAATGAGCCCACAGCGGCAGCCCTGGCTTACGGTATGGACAAAAACCGCGGCGATTCCAAGATCGTGGTTTATGACCTGGGTGGCGGCACCTTTGACGTCTCTATCATCGAGATCGCAGAGATCGATGGCGAGCATCAGTTTGAAGTACTGGCGACCAACGGTGACACTTTCCTCGGTGGTGAAGACTTTGATACCCGTCTGATCGATTACCTGGCTGATGAATTCAAGAAAGATAACGGTTTTGATCTGCACAACGATCCATTAGCTCTGCAGCGTTTAAAAGAAGCCGCAGAAAAAGCCAAGATCGAGCTGTCTTCAACACAGTCAACAGATGTTAATCTGCCTTATATCACTGCGGATGCGACTGGACCAAAACATTTAAACATCAAGTTAACGCGTGCCAAACTGGAAAGTCTGGTCGGTGAATTGATCTCTCGTACTATCGATCCATGCAAACAGGCACTTAAAGACTCCGGTCTTTCTGCCAGCGAAATCGATGAAGTTATCCTGGTTGGTGGTCAAACCCGTATGCCTAAGGTTCAGGAAGAAGTTCAGAAATTCTTCGGCAAAGAGCCACGCAGAGACGTTAACCCTGATGAAGCCGTTGCTATGGGCGCAGCGATCCAGGGTGGTGTATTAGGCGGTGATGTCAACGACATCCTGTTATTAGACGTTACTCCTCTGTCTCTGGGTATCGAAACCATGGGCGGCGTAATGACCAAACTGGTAGAGAAAAATACCACGATTCCTACCAAGGCAGCACAGGTATTCTCAACAGCCGATGACAATCAGGGCGCAGTGACGGTTCATGTCCTACAGGGTGAACGCGAGATGGCTACCGGTAATAAATCATTGGGTCGTTTTGACTTAAGTGATATACCACCAGCACCACGCGGTGTGCCACAGATCGAAGTGTCATTTGATATCGATGCAAACGGTATCCTCAACGTATCGGCAAAAGACAAAGCAACGGGTAAAGAGCAGTCTATCGTGATCAAAGCATCAAGTGGTCTGTCAGATGATGAAGTCGATCAGATGATCAAAGACGCTGAAGCACATGCCGATGAAGATAAACAAGCACATGCCTTAGTTACCGCAAAAAATACTGCAGAAAACATGATCCATGGCACTGAAAAGTCCATCAAAGATCTTGGCGATAAAGTAGAAGCAGACGAAAAAGCGGCAGCTGAAGCAGCTATTGTAGAATTGAAAGCTGCACTGGAAGGTGAAGATAAAGATGCAATTGAAGCTAAAACAGCCGCTTTATCTGAAGTGGCTGGCAAGATTGCTGAAAAAGCCTACGCTGAACAGTCAGCACCAGCCGGAGAGGCAGGTGCCGAGGGTGCAGCAGCTGAAGACGATGTGGTTGATGCTGAATTTGAAGAAGTCAAAGAAGGCAAAGACGACAAGTAACTCCTGTTTAATTAATTATTAATTAGGAAACGAAAGCTATAAAGAAAACCACAGAGGCACAGAGTACACAGAGTTCATTTGTTTAACGTATCTTTTACGAGTACATAAACAATTAAAGCTTTCTCTGTGTACTCTGTGTCTCTGTGGTTGATTAGTTTTGAGCTTTAATGCAATTATAAAAGAAGAATTATGTCAAAAAGAGATTATTACGAAATATTAGGGGCTTCACGCGATGCCAGCGACGCAGACATAAAAAAGGCTTACCGTCGCCTTGCGATGAAACATCATCCTGATCGTAATACCGGCGAATCAGAAGAAGCCGAAGAAAAGTTCAAAGAAGCCAAAGAAGCTTACGAAGTGCTTTCTGATGCCAACAAGCGTGCTGCTTATGATCAGTACGGCCATGCCGGCGTTGACCCATCGATGGGTGGCCGACCAGGCGCCGGTGCCGGTGGTTTTGAAGATGTTTTCGGTGACGTGTTTGGTGATATCTTTGGCGGTGGCGGACGTCGTGGCCAACGGGTACACCGCGGATCTGACCTTCAATATAATCTTGAATTAACTCTCGAAGAGGCGGTTTTTGGCACCGAAGTCAAAATTCGTGTGCCCACTTTAGTCGCCTGTAAAACATGTTCTGGCAGCGGTGCAAAAAAAGGCACCTCTGCGACAACCTGTACCACCTGTGGTGGTGCAGGCCAGGTTCGTATGCAGCAGGGGTTTTTCGCCGTACAGCAAACCTGTCCGCAATGCCGGGGTAAGGGCCAGATGATCTCTGATCCATGCACCGACTGCCATGGTCAGGGGCGCAAGCAGGAACAAAAAACACTCTCTGTAAAAGTACCGGCAGGTGTTGATACCGGTGACCGGATCCGGCTGGCAAATGAAGGCGAAGCGGGTGAGCAGGGTGCACCTAACGGCGATCTTTACGTACAGATGCATGTGAAACCACATGCTATCTTCACCCGTGACGATAATGATCTGTTCTGTGAGATGCCAATATCGCTGGTCACCGCGTCATTAGGTGGTGAGATAGAAGTGCCGACACTCAATGGCAAAATCCGACTGAAAATACCGCCAGAAACACAGACGGGTAAATCTTTCCGTATGCGCAGCAAAGGCGTGAAACCGGTCAGAGGCGGCGCCACCGGCGATCTGTTATGCCGGGTCAATGTCGAGACCCCGGTAAAATTAAGCAACAAACAAAAAGACTTACTCAAAGAGTTCGAAAAATCAATCCAGGAAGACGGCAAGCATCACAGTCCACAGCATGCCTCCTGGGGTGAACGTATGAAAAAATTCTTTGATGACTTAAAAGCTTAAAACCTTAAAACATTTCACCGCAGAGGCGCAGAGACGCTGAGAAATCTTAACTATTATAGTTGCGCCTGCGGCGCAACAATAATAATTAAGATTTTCTCGGCGTCTCTGCGCCTCCGCGGTGAATAAATCTTGGCTTTTTTATTTTGTTCAGCGTTATATAATGGCAAACTACAAAAATAATAAAAATCCCCGGGGAGATAAATGCTAAATATCGCAGTTACAGGTGCCGCCGGTCGCATGGGGCGTACCTTGATTCAAGCCTGCCATGAAAGTACTCATTGCCAGCTGGGTGCTGCGATCGAGCATGAGAGTAGCCCGTTTATCGGTCATGATGCCGGCGAGATGGCAGGCCTTGGTCGCCTGGATACCCACGTGGTTACACAGCTATCAGAGGTCGCTGAAAACTTCGATACCCTGATCGACTTCACACGTCCTGACGTCACCTTAAAAAACCTGGAAGCCTGTGTCGATAACGGTAAAAATATCATCATCGGTACCACCGGTTTTAATGATACTGAAAAACTGCAGATTCTGCAGGCATCTGAATATATCGGCATCGTCTTTGCCCCCAACATGAGTGTTGGCGTCAATCTGTGTTTTAAATTACTGGATATCGCTGCACGCGTTCTAGGTGATGATGTTGATATCGAAGTCATAGAAGCGCATCATCGCCATAAGATAGACGCACCTTCTGGTACAGCGCTACGCATGGGTGAAGTCGTTGCTGAGGCACTGGGCCGTAACCTTGATGAATGCGCCGTTTACGGCCGAGAAGGTGTTACTGGCGAACGTGATCGTAAAACCATCGGGTTTGAAACCATTCGCGCCGGTGATATCGTCGGCGATCATACCGTTTTATTTGCCGGTATAGGGGAGCGTGTTGAGATAACGCATAAAGCTTCCAGCCGCATGACTTTTGCCAGTGGCGCCCTCAGAGCGGCACTCTGGCTGGAAGGTAAAAATAATGGTCTGTTCGATATGCAGGATGTACTCGGTCTGAAATAGACCTGTAAAACGTTCTAAATAATTAAAATAATAATCTCCATTAAAAATAGAAAGGTATAAGAATGGACGGAATGAATATTGTTGTTGTCTTTCCCGGTCAGGGTTCACAATCTATCGGTATGCTGGCTGATTACGCAGCAGTATGGCCACAGATCGAAGAAACCTTTAAACAGGCATCTGATGTCTTAGGTTATGACTGCTGGGACATCGTCTGTAACGGCCCGGCAGAAAAAATCAACAAAACGGAAATTACTCAGCCACTGATGCTGGCTGCTGATATTGCCGTTATGCGCGTGATGGAGCAGCAATGTATGCTGACGCCGATGGTGTTTGCCGGGCATAGCCTGGGTGAATATGCCGCCCTGGTTGCTGCAGGAGCGCTCGATTTTGAAGATGCCATAAAACTGGTGTCTAAACGCGGCCAGTTAATGCAGGCGGCTGTTCCTGAAGGTGAAGGTGCCATGGCAGCCATCATCGGTTTGAATGATGACGCTATCATTAAAATCTGTCAGCAGGTAAGCAGTGACACCGGCTCACCGGTCGAAGCCGTTAACTTTAATTCGCCCGGCCAGGTGGTTATTGCCGGTGCAACTGACGCTGTCAACAAGGCGATGGAACTATTGAAAGAAGAAGGTGCAAAACGTGCCTTACCGTTACCGGTGAGCGTGCCTTCACATAGCTCGTTGATGAAACCGGCGGCAGATGAGTTGGCGAAATACCTGAAAGATGTCACCATCAAAACGCCTAAGATACAGGTGATACATAACGTCGACGCTAAATCTCATGATGAGCCTGATGCCATCCGTGATGCCCTGGTTAAGCAGCTATACAACCCGGTGCAGTGGACCCATACCATACAGATCATCACAGATGGTGCAGATGCGGTGGTCGAATGCGGACCAGGCAAGGTACTCGGCGGTCTGACCCGTCGGATCAATAATGAAGTTAAAAGTTATTCACTGGACTCAATGGCTTCAATGCAAAAGTTTCTCGACTCGATGTCTGTTGATATCGAGTAGATCAGCATCAAATAATTAATTTATAACAAGGTTTTTAAAAGATGAGTAAACAATTAGAGGGTGAGATCGCACTGGTTACCGGTGCAAGTCGTGGTATCGGTAAAGCCATTGCCGAACAACTGGCAGCGATGGGTGCCACGGTCATCGGTACAGCCACTTCAGATGCTGGCGCCGATAATATCAGTACTTATTTAGCTGACGTAGGTGGCAAAGGCATGTGTCTGAACGTCACTGATGCTGACTCGATCGCTGCTGTGATGAAAGCCGTCAATGCAGAGTTTGGTGCGGTTTCTATATTGGTTAATAATGCTGGCATTACCAAAGACACTTTATTGATGATGATGAAAGAAGATCAGTGGAATGATGTCATCAACACGAATCTGACCTCGATCTATCGTCTGTCAAAAGCGGTTATCCGCACGATGATGAAAGCCAGAAAAGGCCGTATCATAAACATCGCCTCTGTCGTAGGGCTAACCGGTAATCCAGGACAGACCAATTACTCTGCTACCAAAGCAGGTATGTTAGGTTTTACCAAATCACTGGCACGTGAGATCGGTTCCAGGAATATCACGGTAAACTGTGTTGCTCCCGGATTCATTGATACCGACATGACCAAAGAATTACCGGAAGAACAAAGAAAGGCATTGATCGATCAGATTCCGCTGAACCGTTTAGGTGATCCTGCTGATATTGCCGCAGCGGTATCTTTTCTGGCGAGTCCGGCAGCCGCATATATTACCGGTGAGACCATCAACGTAAACGGTGGAATGTACATGCCTTAAAGCGGCGATACACTAAAATAAGCCACAGTTTTTAATATGTACGTTTATATATAACGATAATATACATTAGAAAATGTATGTAAGACACTGATAAATAATCGTTTAAATATATTTAATAATTCGTTTATTATTTGTGGAATTGGACTGGTAACTGCCGCTCGAATTCACTAGAATACCGCGCAACTCGAAATACCTATATTAAACAGATTTTCATATTGGTCATTTAGACCAAAACAAGAGGAAAAATAGATGAGCACAGCTGAAGAACGCGTTCGTAAAATTGTCATTGAGCAATTAGGTGCAACTGAAGAACAGGCAACAAATGAAGCATCATTTGTTGATGACTTAGGTGCTGATTCACTGGATACCGTAGAGCTGGTTATGGCTCTGGAAGAAGAATTCGAGTGTGAGATTCCTGACGAAGAAGCTGAAAATATTACTACCATTCAGCAAGCTATCGATTACGTAAACGCACACTCAAGCTAAAAAGCTCATTAACGGTCACCGTGCAAGCGCACAGTGACCGTTGTTAAGTTTTGTAACTTAAAGTCATGATCTATCGTCATGATTTCTCTTACTGATAAAAGAGGCTCAATTTGTCACATCGTCGCGTTGTTGTAACTGGACTTGGTATCGTATCGCCAGTTGGTAATAATTTAAAACAAGCGTGGGACAATATCATTGCTGGTAATAGCGGTGTTATTGCGATTGATAAATTTGATACCACCGATTTCTCAGCCAAGATTGCAGCCACAGTCAAAGACTTTGATGCAACCCCGATCATTCCAGCAAAAGAACTTAAAAAGATGGATACCTTTATCCATTATGGCCTCTGTGCAGCGGATGAAGCATTAAAAGACTCGGGTCTTGAAATCACTGAAGACAATGCTGAAAGAGTCGGTGTTGCCATCGGTTCAGGCATCGGTGGTCTGCCGATGATCGAAGTTAACAATGAAAAGCTTAACTCGGGCGGGCCACGTAAGATTTCCCCGTTTTTTGTACCGGGTTCGATCATCAACATGATCTCCGGTAACTTTTCTATTCGCTATGGTGCCAAGGGTCCGAATATCGCTATCGTTACTGCGTGCTCAACAGGCACCCACAGTATCGGTGAATCTGCCAGAATTATCGCCTATGGCGACGCTGACGTGATGTTTGCCGGCGGTGCTGAAATGGCGTCTTCGCCATTAGGCATCGCTGGTTTTGCAGCAGCGCGGGCATTATCGACGCGTAATGATGATCCTGCAGCCGCCAGTCGCCCCTGGGATAAAGATCGTGATGGTTTCGTCCTGGGTGACGGTGCCGGCGTTCTGGTGCTGGAAGAATATGAGCATGCCAAAGCACGCGGAGCGACGATCTATTGCGAGGTTGCCGGCTTCGGTTATAACAGTGATGCCTATCATATGACCATGCCTGTTCAGGATGGCAGTGGTGCAGGTAAATGCATGAAACTGGCGATGAACGATGCCGGTATCAATGCGGAAGATATCGATTACGTTAACGCCCATGGTACCTCGACACCTGCGGGTGATGTGGCTGAAACCAATGCGGTCAAAAATGCGCTTGGTAACCATGCAACCTCGGTGGCAGTCAGTTCTACAAAATCGATGACCGGACATCTGTTAGGTGCCGCTGGCGGTATCGAAGCGGTATTCTCTGTGATGGCGATAAAAGATCAGGTGGCACCACCAACCATCAACCTGGAGAACCCGGGCGAAGGCTGTGATCTGGATTATGTACCGAACACAGCACGTCAGATGAAGATCGATTATGCGCTATCGAATTCATTTGGATTTGGT
This sequence comes from uncultured Gammaproteobacteria bacterium, assembly GCA_963752725.1. Classification (GTDB taxonomy): domain Bacteria; phylum Pseudomonadota; class Gammaproteobacteria; order SZUA-229; family SZUA-229. Next base: position 47,572 of record CAVWAI010000030.1, on the reverse strand, counting down.
GGTACCAACGGAACCTTGATCTTCAAAAAGCTGGATTAATCATCGTTTCATCAGACGTCGTTTTCTTAATACACTAGTCGAGACATCCCGTGTCATTTATAACGCGGCTGCTAGCAACACAGAATCCTGCTCATTCGGGCACTGGTATTCCTCGCTTAAGCTTGTTTAACCAGTATGATTCACAGCGTTATCCGTATCTACTGCGCAGCAGTGCCGCCAGGGTAAACAATACGCAATATGATATTTTAATCGCCTGTCCACAATACCTTGTCACGCTAAATTCTGATAAAACACTCAGCTGTAGCGATGACGATATATCGCTTTCTGCTGGATTTTTTAATACCCTGGAACAACTCTATCAAAGCAATAAAAAGCCAGGCTCAAACAAACAAAATGCTTTACCTTTCAGCGGCGGCTGGTTCGTTTATTTATCTTATGAGATGGCGGAAGAGATCGAACCCTGTCTGTCATTACCCGCATTGCCTGATGGCCAGCCACTGGCCGTGGCAGCGCGTTGTCCGGCGGCCATCATCTATGACAAAAAAAATCAGCAACTGATGGCTGTTGCAGAAGATGGCTATGATCATCTACTGGATGAACTGGAACAGGATTATTTAAAAATCATCAGTCAGAGTAAGCCGCAAGCATCAACAGAAGAGGGCAGTGATCAAATAGAAATCGAAACCCTGGTCGAAGATGATGCCGCGCCATATCTGCGGCAGGTCGAGAAGATCAAACAGTACATCATCGATGGTGATATCTTTCAGGCGAACTTATCCAGGCAATGGCAGGTGACATTGAAACAGCCGATCGATGATGCCGTTTTATTTGATAGCCTGTCAAAAAATAACCCTTCCTCATTTGCCGCCATGGCATGTTTTCAAAACATGACCATCATCAGTTCGTCACCTGAACGTCTGGTCTCATTAAAAAATGGTATAGTCGAAACAAGACCGATCGCCGGCACCCGGCCACGTGACAATGACCCGCAGAGTGACGCAGCCCTGGCCAAAGAACTACTGGCGCACCCCAAAGAGCAGGCGGAACATATAATGCTGATCGATCTCGAGCGTAATGATCTGGGACGGGTGTGTCGGCCAGGCACGATAGAGGTAGATGAATTAATGGTGTTAGAAAGCTGGCAACATGTGCATCATATCGTATCGAATGTACGTGGTGAGCTGGATGGTAATAAATCGCCCATCGATGTATTACGTTCGGTTTTTCCCGGCGGTACCATTACCGGTTGCCCTAAAGTTCACTGTATCGAGATATTGGCAGAACTGGAGCAGCAGGCAAGAGGGGCATACACAGGTTCCTTAGGTTACATCAATAATGATGGCAGCATGGATTTCAATATATTAATACGTACCATGGTTCGTGATAAACAGGCAGACAATAATAAGATCACGTTCAGAGCGGGTGGTGGCATAGTAAGTGATTCCATTGCGGAAAAAGAACTTGCAGAGACACGTGCCAAGGCCAAAGGTTTATTGAAAATTTTTAAATGAAAACAAGCGCCCTGATCAATGGCGTAACCGCCGACTATTTAAATGTTAATGACCGTGCTATTCATTATGGCGATGGTTTGTTTGAAACCATATTGTGTAGTGAAAATAAACTACTATACTGGTCACAGCATTATCTGCGGCTGCAGAGATCAGCGCAGAGATTAAAATTACGCTGCCCGGATGAAGATGTTTTACTCGGCGATATCAGATCTCTGCTTAAATTAAATGAAACACCCGGCTCGAAGGTTTGTTCGATAAAAATAATCATCACCCGTGGCAGCAGCGATCGTGGTTATGTGATTCCGAAAAAGACCAATGAAAAACGAATCGTTTTAATGTCGGCACTTGCTGCGGACTATTCGTCTCTATTATCCGGTGAGCTGCTATCGGGTGAGTTGTATATATGTAAAAATCAGGTATCGATCAATGAGAGCCTCGCCGGACTAAAACATCTCAATCGACTGGAAAACGTGCTGGCAAGAAATGAATGGAATGATACTGCAAACAACCAGTTTATCGATGGTTTGATGCTGAACGCCAGGCAACAGGTTATCGAAGGTAGTATGAGCAATGTGTTCGCGATAAAAGAAAATAACTTATACACGCCTGACCTCAGTCAATCAGGGGTAAATGGAATAATGCGTGATATGATAATCGATGCTGCAGGTCGAAATAATATTCAGCTATCAATACTCAATCTAAAACTTGAAGATCTATATGAGATGGAAGAGATATTTATCAGTAATAGTTTGATCGGCATCAGATCGGTTAATAAAATTGACGCTTCTCTTTATCAACAACAAACGCTCACAAAGTTTATGCTTAGTGAGCTGTTAAAAACAAAAGATGATCATGCTCAAATCGTTAAGTAAAAACTTGCCGATTATATTCACTACCGCCAGCATCGTTCTGGTGATCGTGTTTTATTTCTCGGCAAAAATTTATTCGGAGATGCACTCTGAAATAACGCTGTCGCAACCAGAAAATATCATTTTCTCCAGAGGTTCATCGATCCGAACCCTGGCAAATCAGCTGATCGAGAAAGATTTTCTTCAGCACAAAAATTATTTTCTCATCTGGGGCAAGATAAACCGGCAGGAAACACGCCTGCAAGCCGGTGAATATGTGATCTCGCCAGGGATGTCACTGGCGCAACTGCTCGATGACATGGTCGCCGGCAAAGTGGTCCAGCATGAGATCGCTCTGATCGAAGGTTTTACCTTCCGCCAGGTACTGAAAATTATTCAGCAGCATCCAAAGATTACTCTAGAACTGGAAAACCTCTCAGACGATGAGATCATGAAAGCGCTGGGGCACGAGGGTGAGCATCCAGAAGGGCGTTTTTATCCGGATACCTATTATATCTCACGCGGTATTACAGATACGGAGTTACTCAAACGTGCTTATAAAAGAATGCAGGATATCCTGGAACAAGAGTGGCAGCAGCGTGAACAGAACCTGCCCTTTAAAACCTCCTATGAAGCCTTGATCCTGGCATCGATCGTCGAAAAAGAAAGTGCGGTTGCTGCAGAGCGGCCATTGATCGCTGGCCTGTTCGTCAATCGCCTGCGTAAGAAAATGCGTTTGCAAACCGACCCGACAGTCATCTACGGCATAGAGAACTATGACGGTAATATCCGCTTCCGGGATTTACGAAAAGATACCCCGTATAATACCTATACACGTTCTGGCCTGCCGCCAACGCCTATCGCACTGGCAGGCAGAGAAGCGATACATGCGACTCTGCACCCCGATAAGACCGAGTATCTGTATTTTGTCGCTTATGGTGACGGTAGTGGCCGGCATGTATTTTCGACCAATTTACAAGATCACGAAAAAGCGGTTGATAAATATCAGCGTAAAAAACGCTGACATCGTTCTCGGTAATGACTCCATCCGTGGAGATACACTGAAATTGTTCCAGACAATTTTCAGCATACACTCCATCCGTGGAGATATACGATTAAAATGAAGAATTAAAAACATGGGAAAATTTATTACTTTAGAAGGTATCGAAGGTGTTGGTAAAACCAGCAATCTTCTCTTCATCAAAGAGTTACTCGACTCATCAGGTCATACCTGTGTGGTGACCAGGGAACCTGGTGGTACCAGCCTGGGTGAAGCGCTGCGTGGTTTATTATTAAACCATTCAGATGACAACATGAGTGCTGATGCTGAATTATTGATGATGTTTGCTGCCAGAGCTGAACATCTTAATAAGGTCATACTGCCTGCTCTGAAAAGTGATCAGACGGTTTTATGTGATCGTTTTACAGAAGCTACTTATGCTTATCAGGGTGGTGGCCGCCAGCTTGATGTGGATAAGATCAGTGATCTGGAAAAATGGGTGCAGGGCGAGCTGCGCCCGGATTTAACCATTATCCTGGATGCCCCGGTGGAAGTAGGGCGTGCCCGTGCGGGCAGTAGAAGTGCACCTGACCGTATCGAAAAAGAACAGGATGACTTTTTTCAGCGTGTACGCGAGGCCTATATCGAGCTGTCCAGGCAGCATCCGCAACGTATCTGTGTGGTTGATGCCTCGGTAGAATTAACGGCGGTGCAGCAGCAGATACGAGACAAGCTGAAAGAATATAATATCCTGCATGATGCCAGTTAAAACTGGCAGCTAATCAACCTGTGTTGTAATATTTTTATATGATCTATCCCTGGCAACAAGTCCAATGGCAACAAATAGACCAGCTGATAACGGCTGAGCGATTACCGCATGCCATGTTATTAGTGGGTAACCAGGGATTAGGCAAAGCTGAATTTGCCATGGCGATGGCACGTGCGGTGTTATGTCAGCAGCCAGCAGCGGATCATCAAGCCTGTGGTGTATGTAAATCATGCCAGCTGCTCAGCGCCGCAACCCATCCCGATCTGTATCACCTGACGCCGGCTGCGCCACCGACCTCAAAAAGCAAAAATCCGGTGCTGAGCATACGCATCGATGATATTCGGGTCTTGTGCAATAAACTGAATCAGACCAGTCAGTATGGTGGTTATCGTGTCGCTGTTATTGATCAGGCAGAGTTATTAACCATATCCGCTGCCAACAGCCTGTTAAAAACACTGGAGGAACCCGGGCAGAATGTCCTTATCCTGCTAACCACATCAAGACCACACCGCCTGCCTGTCACCATTCGCAGCCGTAGCCAGCTGTTACGCTTTAGCGAACCGGATGAACAACAGTCATTAGACTGGCTGCAGGCCAACCAGCAGGGACAACCGTCGACTCGACAGAGCTTATTGCAAGCCCTGAAACATGCGTACGGCTCCCCTCTAGCGGCATTGCATCATCTGCAGGATGAGGAACGTCATCAGATCCTTGCCGAAGCCATGACTGCTGCTGTCTCAGGTAAGAACACACTGGACTATGCAGACAAACTGGCAAAATTCGCAAAGATCCAGACCATGGAGAACATGTTAACCTGGGTCTCTGATCTGACCCGGTTACGTAGCTGTGGCCCGGATGCAGAGATCATCAATGAGTTACACCGCGTCAAATTGCAGGCGATGGCTAACAGGGTAAACCAGCAGCGGTTATTTCGTTTTCATGACCAGCTCAATTTCAATCTGTTGCACAGTTCAATAGCGGTTAATGAGCAGTTATTATGGGAAAATCTGCTATTATCTTGGGACAACTTATAACAGAAAGCGGATAAATTATGAGTACACCATCAGCCCGCCCGGGCATGTTATCACTGAGTATCAAGGATAAAGCCTCTCTGTATGCGGCATTTATGCCATTTGTTAAAAACGGCGGTCTTTTTATTCCAACCGACAAAACCTATACCCTGGGCGATGAGGTGTTCATGCTGCTCACATTGATGGATGATGGTGAACGTTTACCGGTGGCTGGAAAAATAATCTGGATGACACCAAAAGGTGCTCAAGGTAACCGCGCACATGGTGTCGGTGTTCAGTTTGCACCTCAGGACAAAGGCGCTACCCGCGGCAAGATAGAAACTCACCTGGCGGGCGCAATGAAGTCCGATCGTATCACCCATACAATGTAATATGAGCCTAAGGAGGTTTTGGTGCTCGTAGATTCACATTGCCATCTCGACTGTATCGATCTAACGGATTTTGATAATAACTTTGATACGCTAATACAGCAGACACTTGAGGCTGGCGTAGAGCACATGTTATGCGTCTCCATCAATCTGCAGAAGTATCCGCAGATGCTGGAAAAAGTACGTCCTTATCCAACGATCTCCGTTTCTGCCGGTATGCACCCGATGGCAGATGAAACCGATGAATTCTCCGTGGAATATCTAACCGAACTGGCTAGCGACAAAAAAGTTGTCGCCATCGGTGAGACCGGGCTGGATTATTATTACCATAAAGGCGATCCTCATTGGCAACAGCAGAGATTTCGCGCGCACATCCAGGTAGCTAATCAACTCGAGAAACCGGTCATCGTCCATACCCGTGATGCAGGCGACGACACCCTGGATATATTACGCCAGGAAAATGCCGGACGATGTGGCGGTGTCATCCATTGCTTTACCGAAACCCAGGCATTTGCCGATCAGGCGATCGAGATGGGGCTGATGATCTCCATTTCTGGCATCGTGACGTTTAGAAATGCCGAGGCTCTACGTGATATTGCAAGATCGATTCCTGATGACCACTTGTTGATCGAAACTGATTCGCCATATCTCGCGCCCATGCCGCATCGGGGCCAACAAAATCAGCCCGCCTACGTGCGGCATGTGGCAGAGACGCTGGCAGCGGTGAGAGATACGACGGTAGAACATATAGCAGAGATATCTCGTAACAACTTCTACCGGTTATTTAATCTGACCGTCTCATGACAGGTATAACAGTAACGAATGTTTGATTTTTTATTCAGTTCTGATCCCAGGCAGGCATTACGTATGCACCGGCATCTTGCTGCGATGGTTGCATTGCTGGCTTTTACCGTAATTGGGATTGTTTTTTTCTATTTTGATTTGTATTCGATCGAATTGAAAACCCTGGAAAGTATTTTTGTTATTTTCTGGCTGGGGGTGTTTGCATTTACCATTATCATCCGCACCGGTCTAAACCAACGATTTCAAGATCCGAGCCTCACCACCGGGCAGTTATTGTGGGGCACTGTTTATCTATTAACGATCGCATACTTGCTGGATGAATGGCGAGGTCTAACGCTGATGGCATACTTTGGCATGTTAAGTTTTGGTTACTTCCATTTGAAATTCCGCGAATTTCTGACGGTTATCCTGTTTGCCATATTAGGATATATCCTAGTCATGTTATATATCTTCTTATACGAACCTGAACGTATAAATGTAAGGCTTGAGTTGTTCCAGTTATTGGCCTTCAGCTGTTCAGCCGCGGTCATGTTATACACAGGATCAGCTATACACCGCTTGCGGGAAAGGGCGAAAAAACAATATGTCGCATTACAGGACGCATTAGAGCGAAACAAAAAGCTGGCGACAACGGATGAGCTGACCGGTCTTTATAACCGGCGATATTTCATGGAAAAACTGGCGCAGCAAAAATCTTTATCGGAACGTAATGATTCTGATTTTGTTATATGTTACTGCGACCTGGATAATTTCAAACAGATCAATGACACGTTTGGTCATCATACCGGTGATATCGTGTTAAAACAATTTTCAAAAATTCTTAAATCATCCATACGTGAAATTGATTATGCTGCACGTTTCGGCGGTGAAGAATTTGTTTGTCTGTTGGTCAATACCGACATCGAAAACGCAGAAAATATTTCTGAGCGAATACGCGAAAGCATAGAAAACTATAATTTCAGTGATATTGCACCGACGCTCCATGCAACTGTATCGATAGGTCTGTCTAACTTCAAACAGTTTAATACCATACAGGAAACCTTGATGAATGCAGATAACAGGATGTATCGTGCAAAGCAGCTAGGCCGTAATAAGGTCGTCGTTTCAGATGAAGAATACGAAGAAGTTAACTAAACGTAGTCTTCATCTGGCAGTCAAATTTATAACTGATCCCAGCCTTTGTCTCGTTCGAAGCGGGCACCAAATTTAGTTTCTAAGGTGGTCATGGTCTGCGTTAGATTATCGACACCACAGCTTCTGATATATTCCAGCGGACCGCCACGGAAGGGGGCAAAACCGGTGCCGAATATTACTCCCGCATCTATCAGGTCCTTCTCAGCAACGATACCTTCGCGTAAACACGCCGTCGCTTCATTGAGCAAACGCATCACCAGTCGGTCCTGTACCAGCTGAGGATCTGAATAGGATGCACGCTTATTCTTGACCGGTTTGTTTTTATCGTAGCGATAAAAACCTTCACCCGTTTTTTTGCCCAGTTTTTTATCCGATAGTTCTTTCAAGTTATCAGGCAAGGGCATATCAAGAGCCGTCGACAATATATTGGCAACCGATTTACAGATATCAAGGCCGACCGTATCAGCAAGCTCGATCGGCCCCATGGGCATACCGTAATCTGTCGCTGCCTTATCGATGACCTCGGGGGCTATGCCTTCATCGACCATGGTGACGGCTTCCAGAATATAGGGCATGAGGATCCGGTTGACCAGGAAACCGGGCGAACTTTTTACCGCCAGCGGCAGCTTGCCGATATTCTTGCCGAAAGCCAGCGCCTGCTGAACGACCTGTTCATCGGTTTCATTGCCACGAATAATCTCGACTAATGGCATCAGGGCAACCGGGTTGAAAAAATGCAGACCAACCAGGCGGCCGGGGTTATTCAGGCAGGAGCTCAAGTCTTCCAGTTTGATGCTGGAGGTATTCGTCGCCAGTATCGCACTGTCTTTCATCTTCGGTTCGATAGCTTCATATAATGCACGTTTTACCTCGACATCTTCGAAGATGGCTTCGATGACGATGTCAGCACGGTAGATACCTGCGCCGCGATGATCTGCCATCAGCTGATCATTGGCGTCACGTATCGCACGTCGATCACGTTTAAATTTCTTCTTAAAGGAATACTGCGCACGTTTGATGGTCTGTGCCAGCCGTTCCGGGCTCTGGTCCTGCACGGTGACAGAAAAGCCCTGTATGGCACACCAGGAAGCGATATCCCCACCCATGATGCCGCCGCCGATGACATGAACATGCTCGATATCAAAGCGTGTCTGTTTGCCCTGACTTTTTAGATTCTCCTGCAGGAAAAAAACACGTACCAGGTTTCTTGCGGTATCCGTGGTTGCCAGCTCGGCAACAGCGATCGCTTCCTTTTCCAGCATGAGTTTTTTATTGCCGGCATATTTTTGCCATAGATTAATCAGTGAGTAGGGGGCAGGGTAATGTTCAGCCTTCGCTTTTGTGGCGACCTGTTTACGCATCTGGGCAGCGATCAGCGGACGCAGCAGTGAGCTGTTAGTTATCCGTGTCAGCAGTGGCAGTTTCCTGCGTCCAGGTGTGGTCAATGCAAATTGTTCTGCGGCTGCTTTCAGTTGCCTGAGTGGTACCGCTTCATCGATCAGCTTGATCTTTTTTGCTGCGCGGGCAGCCAGGGCGCGACCGGTCAGCATGATGTTCATCGCGGCCAGTGGGCCGCAACGTTCGATCGACCTGGCGGTGCCACCGTAACCAGGGTGAATGCCCAATTTTATTTCAGGCAGATCCGATTTTCGTTTTTTTGTCATCAGAAGCGACGATATAATCGCAGGCTAAGGATAATTCGGTGCCGCCACCAAAACATAAGCCATGGATCATGCTGACTGTCGGGCAGGGTAAAGCTTCGAGGCGATTCATCAAGGCGTGGCCTGTTTGCATAAACGCCAGTGCCTGTTGCTGATTGTCCAGCGCGGTAAATTCTTTTATGTCAGCGCCAAAGATAAAACTGTCTTTTTTATCAGAGAGGATAATCAATGCCCGCGGCAGATTCTGTTCAAAGCTCTGTATAATGTCATCAAGCTCCTTGATGGCTGTCTGCGATAACAGGTTTGCGGAGGCGCCGGGTGAAGCAAAATGCAGCCAGGCAATATTGTTAGCGTCGTGCTCGATCGTCCAGTTATTATCCGACATCATGCTGCCCCGGTATTGGTTGTTGATTCATTTTGCAAGAGTACTGCGCCACCCTGGCCACCGCCAATACATAAACTTGCCATGCCTTGTCTGGCATTGGTACGCTGTAAGATTTTACATAGATGTAAGATGATACGCGCGCCGCTTGCGCCGACAGGATGTCCCAGGCTTACACCGCCACCATCGATATTTAATTTTTCATAAGGGATCTTGCCCATGGCTTTATCCAGTTGCAGATTATCCTTACAGTAATCATCCTGTTGCCAGGCCTGAACGCAACCCAGTACCTGGGTAGCAAAGGCTTCATTGATCTCCCAGTAATCAATATCATCGATACTGAGCTGGTTACGTTGCATGATCGGCGTCATCGCGTGAACCGGTCCCATACCCATAACCGCTGGATCAAGTCCTGCCCATTGGGTATCGGTGATCGATGCCATAACCGGTAAATTATATTGTTCAACAGCCGCTTCACTGGCGAGTAACAACCATGAAGCGCCATCGGTAATCTGTGCACTATTACCCGCGGTTACTTTGCCGTATTTTTTATCGAAGGCAGGGCGTAACCTGGCCAGGCTCTCTACGGAAGAGTCAGCACGCACACCATCATCATGATCATAAAAGTTTCCGTTTTCATCATACAGAACTTCGATCTCATCGAGATAACCGGCATCATGCGCTTTTGCTAAACGATGATGACTGTTCATCGCATACTCATCCATCTGTTGCCGGCTGATACCAAATTTGCCTGCGATGATCTCAGCCGTCTCGCCCATGTTTAGACCGACGGTATCATCAGTTAAGCCATGCAGCAGGGCGATCACCGGGGTGAAGTGCTTGCCGCGTAATTTAGCGATGCAAGCTAACTTCTGAGGGATCGAACGCGCACGCATGAAATCACCTAACCAGTTAACCATGGTATGGTTGAGTAACACGGGTGCACGACTCATGGCTTCGACGCCGCCAGCTAACACCAGGTTGGCATCACCGTTGCGTATGTTTTTAAATGCTGAATCAACCGACTGCATACCAGAGGCGCAGTTACGTTGTACGGTCCAGGCCGGAACGCTCTGTGGAATGCCTAAGCGCAGAGCAACAACGCGTCCAATATTGGCCTCACGTTCGCCAGGCATCATGCAGCCAAGAATGACTTCATCTAAGGCATCGAGAGGGAAGTTGTTACGCAGTAATAAAGGTTTGGCTGCAGCGACCGCAAGATCGCCGGCAGAAAAGGGCCCGACTTTACCACGTGATTTTAGCTGCGGCGTACGGCTGCCATCGACTATATAAACTTTACGGCCAGATTCGCTGCTCATAGTGTTTCTCTCTATTTATTTAATTTATGATGCAGGCACAAATATTCACACCTGTCCATCGCTGTCAGTCAAGCTATTAAGGTGTTTCTATCTTCCAGCCGCTAAATGAAAATTCATCGACTTTAATCGCATTTTGAATCGCGGCCTCTGCTTCAACTAACAAAGTGTATTCGTTATCTGTAATGATATTTTTTTCTCTGGCTTGCTCGTAAGCATCACGGTCACGACTCTCGATCTGGCCCTGTTTATAGGCATCATTTAACTTATGCTGTAGCTGTTCAGTACTGAGTACTAAATTTAAAGCATGCGTGATACGTCCTGTAGAGTTATCTTTATCATCACTGGTAAAGATACCGGTACTCAGTCGATCCAGCGCCTCGCTCGGTGTCAATGTGAGCTTTGCTACCTGGTGACCCAGGTTGTCATCTGGACGATGATAAGGTTTTGTCAGCGGGAAGATAATAAAGTTACACAGTGCACCGATAAAAGGCACCGGTAAGTTTTTCATGATGCCTTTCAGAGCGGTCTGTATATTAAATAAAGAGTCCTGGCAAACCCATCGGAGTAAGACGAGATCTTCCTTGTGGCTGCCCTGATTTTCATAATGCTTTAATGCCGCACTCATGACATACATGTTCGATAGCGCATCTGCCAGACGACCGGAAATTTTTTCCCGTCGTTTTAGAGAACCGCCGAGTACGCCGATACAGATATCAGCCAGCAGAGCAAAAGCCGAACTCATCTTAACCAGTTGCCGGTAATAACGGCGTGTATCATTATCACCAGGTGTGCTGACAAACCTCGCATAACTCAAACCAAACCAGAAAGTACGGATAACATTGCTGATAACGAAACCCATGTGCGCAAAAAATGCATTATCAAAATCTTTTACACCCTGTTTCTGATCTTCATCGTGCACGGCTTTAACTTCTCGCAACAGGAAGGGATGACTGCGCATCGCACCCTGACCGAAGATGATCATGGTGCGGGTTAAAATATTAGCGCCTTCGACAGTGATGCCAACAGGGGTCAATTGATAAGCACGGCCTAGATGATTAAGCGGGCCCATGCAGATGCCATGGCCGCCGTGGATATCCATCGCGCGATTAACCACGCCACGCATACGTTCCATCACCTGTTGTTTAACGATGGCCGAGATCACAGAAGGTACCGCGCCACCGTCGAGCGCCACCGCGACCAATGACCTGGCAGCATCCATCGCGTATGCCTGGCCGGCAATTTCGGTTAAGGCTTCTTCGATACCTTCAAAATGACCGATCGGGGTGTGAAATTGCTGGCGGATGCGAGCATAGGCACCGGTGTATTTGCAGCCCATCTTACCGACAGCTGTGCCCAGTGCTGGTAAAGAGATGGCGCGGCCGTCACCGAGACATTCCATTAACATCGCCCAGCCTTTACCAACATAATCAACACCGCCGATGATCGAGTCGATAGGAATAAATACATCTTTGCCACGGATCGGGCCATTCATGAATGCATGGTTAGCAGGGAAATGACGTTGACCGACCTCGACACCTTCAGTATCACGTTTGAGTAAGGCCAGTGTTATACCGCGTTCTACTTCATCGCTTAAAAGCTGTTCAGGGTCTGATAATTTAAAGGCGATACCGAGGATGGTGGCAACGGGTGCCAGCGTGATGTAACGTTTTGAGAAGTTTAAGCGTACGCCTAATACATTATCTTCACCGTCATAACTGCCGTAACAGACAACACCGCTATCAGGCATGGCGCCTGCGTCACTGCCGGCATCTGGTCCGGTCAGACCAAAACAGGGAATCTCTATGCCTTTGGCCAGTCTGGGCAGATAATAATCTTTCTGCTCCTGGGTACCATAAGTCATCAACAACTTGCCGGGACCTAAAGAGTTTGGCACCATCACGGTGACACCGGCAGAGCCGCTGCGGCTGCCAATTTTCATCACTACCTGCGAATGGCAATAGGCAGAGTAATCCAGTCCGCCATACTGTTTGGGGATGATCAGAGAGAAGAAGCCGTTATCCTTAGCGAACTGCCAGGCCTCAGGGCTTATATCATAATCGATATGGGTGATCTGCCAGTCATCCAGCATCTTGCAAAATTCTTCAACCGGACCATCGAGAAAAGCCTGTTCCTCATCGGTTAGTGTCGGTTTAGGTAACTTCTGTAAAAAACTAAAATCCGGTTTACCGCTAAACAGCTCTGCCTCCCACCAGACATCACCGGCTTCAAGGGCTTCCTGTTCGGTTTGAGAGATCGTCGGCATCAGCTTTTTCATCACCATGTAGATGGCCTTGCTGAAAAGGTTGCGACGAACGGGTTTTAAGTTAAGCGGGATAACGATGGCGGCAAAGATCATCCACAGTAAATATTTTTGTGAGGCGCCGACATCGGCGAATAGATGAAAGCCGACTAATCCCAGGGCAACAAATAATGTCCAGATGAATAATGGCAAACGTAAGTATGCTGAAACAAGTATGATTGAAACAAAAATTCCTATCCACATCATTAGCCGTACCCTTCAAAGTTTTGTTTGCGCCTACAGCTGTAGACGTCCCATTTCCATCTTAGTTTAACAATCTACTCAGAAAGTTATCCAGTTAAGGGTTGTTAACTTTTTTTTCTGCAGACTGGTTTTCATCTATATCGATTGACACCTGCCGGGTGTCAGCATGTTTTATCGTGTTACTCGATTCAACAGGCAGTAACTGTTCGATCTCATCAGGATCGGAAATAAAACCGTCACCGATGGTATTGCAATGAACACTGGTCTGGTCCCAGGGCAATTTTCGATAAATGCCGAGTTCATCAAAATCGAGAATAGGGTACTTGATGACATCAAAATAGGGCGAGTGATCGAAGTCACGTGGCGTCATCAATTTTGAATTATTACGAATTATTTTTAACTGACCATCCTCGTCCTGATGTATCACCGGGATAATAGGGAAGCGGATCTTAGCGAAAGCCTCGGCCATCATGGTCGAACACACTGTTTTTGTCGGGATGCCGGCGTTATGTTCGAACAACGATGAGCGCCAGCGCCTGGGCAAAAACCAGTAGGGAAACATGAAACGAGCCAGGTCCATTATCTGGCGAACATTATAATCAGTGCCTAGTTGTTGAATGGCGTATTTAAGTACCGACTGAGAGTCCGTGCGGGTAATGCCTCGGGGTCGGCAGATACGCAGATGTTCACCATCGTAATCTTCTATCGATGAAACGATGATACCTTTTCCCAGGAGAGCTTCTATGATTAATTGTTCGTCAGGACTGCAGTGACGATATTTCTGGATATGGTCACGTAACATAGGGTCATCAATATCATGCAGACGACCGACGTAAAAAAAAGAATGGGACCATATACTCTGGGTGATGGACTTGATTATTTCAGAGACGTTTGAACGGCCTTCGACCAGTAGTACATCACCCGGGCGCAGTTCATACCGTAAACGCTCGAAGCTGGTTAACGGCGTTTTGTAATGCGGGGACTCGTAGCTAAGCCAGTTTACAAATTTGTCCCACAGGTAATTATTTAATCTAGCAAGACGAAACATAAAAGCGCCGTAGGTAGTTAGCTTTACATTTAAACAATCATTCGTATTAAGGATGGCTGTCACTGATGCAGTGATACATAGATGTACTAGATCTTATCCTTAATATCTATCTTTAAGTCTAGTCTAAAATGCCCTCAGAGAGGTGATTTGAGACACATTATCGCGTTTTCAGTTCAAATAGCTGCCTGTTTGTTATGCGCTAAAATCACGCACCATCGTTATGGCTTTATCTATGAGTTGTGCTTCGGTGTAAAAGTGTGGAGAAAAGCGGATGCCGTCTCCTCTGTAAGCGCAGATAACATCATTGTCCTGAAGATGCTGATAGAGTTTTACATTGTCGACGTGTTGTTTCTGAAAGGTGATGATGCCAGCATACCTGCCTTTTTGTGTAGGGCTTAATATCGTGATGTCGGAATCTGAAGATAGCTGAGCGATGAGATAATCGGCGTTCTCGATAAGTTTGTTCTGAATCTCTTCTATGCCGATATCAAGCAATAATCCAAGGGAAGCATTAAGTGCGGCGATACCCATCATGTTCGGACTGCCGCTTTCGAAGCGTTGTGCATTGTCTGCGATCTCTAACGTAGTATGCTGGTGAGAAAAATCGAACGCGTCTTTCAGCATATGCCAGCCATACTGGCGCAGCTGTAATAAGTCCTGCACTTGCTGACGACAATAAAATAATGCGGTGCCTTCGGGCCCGCACATCCATTTATGTCCATCAGCTACCACAAAGTCGGCATGACAGGCCTGGGCATCAAAACCGATGGCGCCCAGTGACTGAATCGCGTCGACACAGAACAAGGTTTCATTCTGACGACAGGCTTGACCGATACGATCTAAATCGAGTCGCAGGCCGCGCGCGTATTGCACCGAACTGCAGCTTAACAGACGCGTATTCTCATCCATGGCATTGATCAATGCCTGTTCAGGCTCATCGATGTCCTGAACCGGCACCTGGCGCAACTCGATGCCCTGTGTCTGCAGTGCCTGCCAGACGACTTTATTGGAAGGGAACTCTTCAGCCGGGATAACGATATTGTCACCCGGACTAAATGCTAAACCCTGCGCGATAAGCGACAGACCTTCAGAGGTGTTTTTTAATATCGCAATCTCATCAGTCGATCGTGCATTGATCAGGTGTTTGAGTTTCTGCTTCAACTGTTGCTCTGTCTGCATCCATAAATCATAATTCTGTGAGCCAATGGCCGCGTTTTCTGTTGCAAAGGCGATGACTGCATCACGCGTCACTAGCGGCCAGGGCGCGACGGCTGCGTGATTGAGGTGAACGATATTTTTATCGAGCTGGAAATAGGGCTTCATGTTTCAAATGTATCATGAAATTAGTTTAAGTATTACTATGCACAGATAAAAACCAGTTAGTAACAAGTATTCAATGACAGGTCAGCAGTGATGGGTATCGAGATAGAACGTAAATTTTTGATAAGCAATGATGAATGGAAAGCGCATGTAACAGAAACACACGTCATCAAACAGGGATATCTGCAGAGCGGCCTGGATAAATCGCAAAAATCATCGGTGCGTATCCGTATCAGTAACAAACTGGCCAACATCAATGTAAAGAGCGTCGAGCTCACAGCAGTTCGTCAGGAATTCGAATATGACATCCCGTTACATGATGCAGAGCAGATGATAGCGACCCTATGCAGTGATGTGGTGATAGAAAAAACACGTTTCTACGTGCCGTATGAATCACACTTATGGGAAATTGACGTATTTGCGGGTGAAAATAAAGGCCTGTTGATGGCAGAGGTAGAGCTTGGCAGTTTAGATGAGCATTTTGAACGGCCTGACTGGTTAGGTCCCGAGGTTACTCATGATGAGCGCTATTACAATATTTATCTTCTAAAGACGCCGTTTAGTCGATGGTCTGAATAATATTTGCTACAATCGAATGCGAACAAAAAAGATTTGAATGCTTTCCTAAATGACTGAAAATAATAATACTTCTAATATACGTGTAGTGATCGTCGATGATCATAATCTGGTGCGTTTTGGATTTAAAAGCCTGCTCTCTGCGCAGGCTGGTATTGAAGTGGTGGAAACACTCAGCAGTGGAGAGGAAGCGATCAACTGGTGTCGCGACAACAAAGGCAGTGTCGACATCATCCTGATGGATGTCAATATGCCGGGCATCGGCGGCGTGGAAGCAACCCACCGTATCAGCAAAGCCTGGCCTGATATCGGTATCATCATCATCACCGTGCATGCCGAAGGTCCATTGCCAAAACAGCTGCTCAATGGCGGTGCCAGAGGTTACCTGACCAAGGGTAATGGCGTCGAAGAGATGATCGCTGCCATAAGAGATGTCGACGAAGGAAAACATTACATCGCAAAAGACATTGCACAGCAACTGGCGTTATCCGTGTTGCCAGGTGAGGCCAACCCGATAGACAGTCTGTCGATGCGTGAAACCCAGGTATTGATGATGATTGCCCAGGGCACCAAAACACAGAAGATATCCGAAATACTCAATCTAAGTCCAAAAACCATCAGCACCTACCGCGGTCGCCTATACGAGAAGCTCGATGTCAGTTCAGATATAGAAATGCTGCATCTGGCGATGAAATATGGTGTCCTCGACGAAAACACCTTGCCGGTCAAAAACAAGCTACCTGAATAAGTCCTATGGCCTCGTTTACCACGAACTGCAAACGCTGTCCGCGGCTGGCAAAATTTCTCCAACAGGTAAAAAACCAGCACCCGGATTATTTTGCCAAACCTGTACCGGCGTTTGGTGACGAAAATGCCCACCTCTGTATCGTGGGTCTGGCTCCGGGTATGCACGGGGCCAATGCCACCGGTCGACCGTTTACCGGTGATCATGCCGGTATCATGCTGTATCAAACCTTATACAAATACGGCTTCTCTTCAAAAGATGACTCTTTGCCAAACGATGACTTACGCCTGATCAACTGCCGTATCACCAATGCCGTTAAGTGCCTGCCGCCACAGAACAAACCGGTTGGCGCTGAAATCAATACCTGTAATCAGTGGTTACGGCAGGAGCTAAGAGCATTACCTGATCACCATGTCATCGTCGCACTGGGTGCTATCGCGCATAAAGCCGTCATCAAAGCGCTGGATCTAAAACAAAGTGATCATAAATTTGCCCATAACGCCGAACATGAACTGCAACAGGGTCACCTGATCGATAGCTACCACTGTTCACGCTACAACACACAGACCAGGCGTCTAACACTGGAGATGTTTGAAGATGTCTTCAAGCGAGTCCAACAATTGTTATAAAGCCTTTTTGTGAATACTAAAGAAGCACAATTATGCCGTCATCCTCAACGCCAGTGAGATTTACTATAAAGCTGTCATCCTGAACGACAGTGAAGGATCTTGCTTCTGATTTTATTGATAGATTAAATACAAGATCCTTCACTGCCGTTCAGGATGACAAAATAATAAAAATTATCTTTGTTCTTCGGTGTTCGCAGCTAAAAATAGCTTTTCATTGCAGCTGACGCTTACGTTAAACTACGCGTTATGGCAGACGAAGACCAAGAAAAACCCTCGACAACATCACAAACAGAGTTTGATTCGGTCGCTTTCCTCAAAAACGTTACCAGTAAACCAGGCGTCTACCGCATGCTCGATGCCAAAGCTCAGGTTATCTATGTCGGTAAAGCGAAAAATCTGAAAAAGCGACTGAGCAGCTATTTCCGTCAGACCGGCTTATCAGCAAAAACCCAGGTAATGGTTGCCAGAATTGCCGACATCGCTATCACTATCACACATACCGAAGGTGAAGCTTTACTGTTAGAGAGCAACTTAATAAAAGAGCTCCGGCCGCGCTATAACGTATTGATGCGTGATGATAAAAGTTATCCTTATATCTTTGTCTCCGATAAAGCCGACTATCCACGTATCGCATTGCATCGCGGGGCGCGCAAAAAGCAGGGTCTGTACCTGGGGCCATACCCAAATGCCCATGCTGTGCGTGAAAGTTTAAACCTGCTGCAAAAAATGTTTCTCATCCGCCAGTGCGAAGACAGTAGCTTTCAGAATCGATCGCGCCCCTGTCTGCAGTATCAGATCAAACGCTGCACGGCACCCTGTGTTGGTTTTATTTCTGAAAAGGCCTATCGCAAGGATATCGATCATGCGGTTTTATTCTTGCAGGGCAAAAGTGAGCAGGTGATTAACGAGCTGGTAAAAGATATGGAGACAGCGGCAGCGAAGCAGCATTTTGAGAAAGCCGGCATGTATCGTGATCAGATAAGTAACCTGCGTAAAATTACCGAACAGCAACATATCAGCGCGGATAAAGGTGATATCGATGTTATCGCCTGCAGTACAGAAGGCGGACAGGCCTGTGTGCAGGTGTTCTATATCCGTAATGGTCTCAATCTCGGTAACCGCAGCTTCTATCCCAGCCTGCCAGAAGAGTTGAGCACAGAACAGATTCTCACTGCCTTTATTCCACAGTTTTATCTAAAGCGTGATGTGCCCGGTGAGATTATCGTATCAGACACACTGGGCGATGGCGCACTGATCGCAGAAGTATTAAGCGAGCAAGCCAGGCATAAGGTAAAAGTGACCAGCAAGGTCAGGGGTGAGCGTGCCAAGTGGGTAGAAATGGCATTAAATAATTCCAATAACTCATTGAAAACAAAACTTATATCACGATCAGGTTTATTGACCCGGTTCGAAGCTCTGCAAGAAGTATTGCAACTGGACGAAATCCCGGTGCGCCTGGAATGTTTTGATATCAGCCACACCATGGGCGAGGCAACCGTTGCTTCCTGTGTGGTCTTCACCCCGGAAGGCGCGTTTAAAACCGATTACCGGCGTTATAACATCACGGGGATTACCGGTGGTGATGATTACGCCGCCATGAAACAGGCGTTAGAAAGACGTTTTAAAACGACAAAAGCCAAAAAAAATCAGACCTCAGAACAGAAGCTGCCCGATATCCTGTTTATCGATGGCGGTAAAGGCCAGCTCAAACAGGCCATCGAAGTATTCGATAAACTGCAGATAAATTCCGTGTTATTAATCGGCGTAGCCAAAGGTGAGGGCCGTAAGGCGGGTCTTGAAAAACTGATCTTCAGTGACGGCCGTCCTGATCTGTACCTCACCATAGAATCCGCAGCGCTTAACCTCATCCTGCAGGTGCGTGATGAAGCGCACCGTTTTGCCATCAGCGGTCACCGCGCACAACGTGCAAAAAAACGTCGGACATCGCCTTTAGAAGGCATCGCCGGGCTGGGACCAAAGCGCAGACAGACTTTATTGAAACATTTTGGCGGAATTCAGGGAATAACACAGGCAGGCGTCGAAGATATTGCTAAAATAGCCGGAATCAGTAAAAAACTGGCGCAAGATGTCTATGACCAGTTTCATGCGTCAGATTAAAACGGGTAATTAGCGAATAAAAATCATCTAAGAACTTCCCGTCATTGCGATGCCTAATATGGATGCAGGCATCGCAATGACGGCCAGGATAGCTGCACGATAAACCAGAACAGCTGCATAACAATTAGTAATAACTAAACCAGTAATCTATGAACGTACCAAATACAATAACAGTCAGCAGAATCGTATTGATTCCTGTATTTATCGCCGTCTTCTATCTGCCGTACTCATGGGCACCTGCATTAGCCACCGTCGTCTTCGGGTTGGCAGCGATCACAGACTGGTTTGATGGTTACCTGGCGCGTAAATTAAACCAGCAGTCGGCATTAGGGGCATTCATCGACCCGTTGGCCGATAAACTGATGGTGATATCGGCACTGCTATTAATATTGACCCAACACCCGGATAGCAACTGGTTACTATTTTCATCCTTAATCATCATCTCGCGTGAAATATTTATCTCTTCACTGCGTGAGTGGATGGCGAGCCTGGGCAGGGGTGATGATGTGGCCGTATCATTTGCAGGTAAAGCAAAAACAGTGGCGCAGATGATTGCCTTACTGTTCCTGATCTATGGTCAGGACCTCTTCGGACTACCGATATACATCATCGGTGTCGGCCTGCTGGTGTGGGCAGCGTTTCTGACGGTAGTCTCCATGATCGTCTACATAAAAGCAGCCTGGTCATCATTGGCCACAAGTAATTGATCATAAAAAGAGCTTAAAAAGCCTAATCGGACAATTATATCTTGACAGTAACGTCGGCATCGCTAGAATAGCGACCTGCTTTGAAGCAATGCGGGAATAGCTCAGTTGGTAGAGCGCAACCTTGCCAAGGTTGAGGTCGCGAGTTCGAATCTCGTTTCCCGCTCCAAATTATGAAGAACCCTGTAGTACAGGGTTTTTTCGTTTTTACAGTAGCAAAACTGTTAAAATGTAGACGCGAACCCTGACTTGTTCTTTTGTTTCAGGGCAAGCAAAATAGCCCAGGCTATTTAATAAAAATCCGGCGGGATAGCAAAGTGGCCATGCAGTTGATTGCAAATCAATCTACCTCGGTTCGACTCCGGGTCCCGCCTCCAATTATCACCTGATAACCCAGGCGTGTTGTCGTTGAAAGATAAGCTTCAACACAAAAGGTTAAGTGTAAGACCATCTAGTTAGTATGCCCAGGTGGCGTTGTGGTAGACAGTAGCTTGTAAAGCTACTTTCAGTGGCAACGAAAAAAGCGGCATAAGAAAGACCATCTGTTTGTATGCCCAGGTGGCGTTGTGGTAGACAGTAGCTTGAAAAACTACTTCCAGTGGCAACGAAAAAGCGGCATAAGAAAGTCCATCTAGTTTGTATGCCCAGGTGGCGTTGTGGTAGACAGTAGTTTGAAAGCTACTGTTCAGTCGCAACGAGAAAAGCGGCATAAGAAAGCCCATCTAGTTGTATGCCCAGGTGGCGTTGTGGTAGACAGTAGTTTGAAAAACTACTTCTATTAGTTACGAGAAAGCGGCATAAGAAAGTCCATTCTGTTGTAGCCCAGGTGGCGAAATTGGTAGACGCAAGGGACTTAAAATCCCTCGCCTTCACGGGCGTGCCGGTTCGATTCCGGCCCTGGGCACCATTTATTAATTCACATGTATATTTCTGTGTAACCTGACAGGTACATGTGTCTCTGAGCAGAATCGAACCGGCTACCGGTTTGATTACAAATTACCTCCCTGTAATTTGCCCTGCGGGTCATTCGTAAACAACACTCATGCTAAATTTGTTCCAAACAAATTTAATCCGGCCCTGGGCACCATTTATTAATTCATCTGTATATTTCAGTGTAACGCTGACAGTTACATGATATCTCTGAACAGAATCGAACCGGCTACCGGTTTGATTACAAATTACCTCCCTGTAATTTGCCCTGCGGGTCATTCGTAAACAACACTCATGCTAAATTTGTTCCAGACAAATTTAATCCGGCCCTGGGCACCATTTATTAATTCACATGTATATTTCTGTATAACCTGACAGGTACAGGTGTCTCTGAGCAGAATCGAACCGGCTACCGGTTAGATTATCAACCACTGCTTTTGTATGTTTTGCCAGGCTTAGTCGTTGTTAGCTTTCTTTTTTTCTGCCTGTTCCTGCCATTGGGTATAACATTCCACGCCGCAAAAATGGTGTACATATTCTGATGTCTCTACACTTTTTGCGCCGGATATTGGTACCTCTTTAAGACACACTTCACATTCAACGGTTTCGTTTTCAATGGTTTTGTTTGAATCGGTCATGTCATGCCTCCGATCTCTTTGCTTGTTGATTGACTTATCAATGTACTGATTTAGAGTCATGTGGCCACAGTTAGTGCCAATTTATTGCTGTATATGATTAATCTTTATCAAACTTAAGCAATAGAGACGGCAGCAGTAAAAAATCCAGTATCAGCGCGATCGCCAGCGTGGTGGCCGTAAGCACACCCATATCACTGTTGAGCTTGAACACAGATAGATAAAGGATCATAAAACCTGCGATCAGTGCAATCGATGTAGTCAGCAGAGCAGGACCTACTTTTTCAAAGGCGTAACGGATGGCATCCTCTGTCGTCTTCATCAGGTGTTTTTTAGCTTCGGTATATTTCGTTAAAAAATGTACCGTGTCATCGACAATAATGCCTAATGATGTTGCAGCTACCAGTGACAGGCCGAGGCCAATTTCGCTATTGAATATTCCCCATAGGCCAAAGGCCGTAGCAATGGGTAAGAGATTGGGCACCAGGCTGAGCGAGCCTAGCTTGATTGATCCTAATGCCAGAAACAGTACAAATGAAATGCCGATCAATGCCAGCGTGGTACTTATCAACATGCTGGATGCATTATTCATACTGATGTGAGAAAACATCATGGTCGGGCCTGTACCAATGGTAAGTAGATCCGGTGCATGCTGCGATAACCACTGCGTCGCACGTTTATCCAGCGCTATGTATTGTTTAGCACTGATATTATCGACAACGACAGAGACCCGCGTTGCTGATTTATCAATGTTGATCTGGTTATTTAAATCAAGACCATAGGGCAGTGACATCTCATAGAGTAATAGATACTGCGCTGCCAGGTTTTTCTCATCCGGCAGCTTGTACCATTGCGGCTGCTCGTTATGCATATTCCGGTTGAGGTGTTTTAAGCGATCGGTGATGGTGTAGACATTGAGTACATCGGGCTGCTGTTTAAGCCATTGGGAAAAATTTTCCACCTTGACAAGAAACTCAGGATCACTCACGCCGTTTTCCTTAGTGTTCAACGAATAATCGATAAAACCCGTACCGGTTAAATGTTTCGCGATGTAATCAGAATCACGCCGGAACTGGATCTCTGGATCAAAGTACTGGATCAGGTTTTCATTGATCTCATTTTTAGCAATAAAACTACCGATAATAATGGTCGCCAGCAGGCATGTGGTTAACAACAGCTTGTTATTAGAGATAACAAAATCGGCCAGACGCTGCATCTTCATACTGCGCTTTTCTTCTCTTTTTACTTTTATCGACCAGCCGGCAAATAACGCCGGTAACAAAGTCATGCTGAAGATGAAAGCGATCAGCACACCAAACGCTGCACTGTTACCGAGATGATGAAACGGTAAGACTTCGGTGGTGTTGAGTGAGAGAAAACCCAGTGCGGTGGTGATGCTGGTTAAAAACACTGCATAACTGTTCGAAGCTAAACTCTGCTTGATGGCATCCAGTTTCTCGCTACCAGATCGCATCGCTTTTAATGCCGGCATGATGATATGCACCGAGTTAGCCACCGCCAGTGTCATCACGATGATCGGCACGATGGCCATCGGCGGTGTCATCGGATAACCCATCCAGCCGGCAAACCCCATCGCCATGATGATCGAATAAAACATCACCATTATGCATACCAGCAGACTGTTCAGGTTTCGTAACAACATGGCCAGTGTCAGCAGAACCAGGATGAAAACACCTGGGATCAGGCTGCTCATATCTACCAGTGAGGCTTCAGCAAAGGCGTTATTCAACATGATGACGCCAGTCAGATAGGTCTTTAGCCCTGGGTTATCCTGCTCCAGTTGCCGGGCAATATCTCGTATGCCGTTGACCACCTGCGGGGTCTCGGTCATCGGGTTTTTTCCCGGCAGCAATACCGAGACATTGATGCCGGTAATATCTGACGGCTGACTAATCAGTCGATTGCGTAACTGCGGTTCAGCCAGCGCAATCTTCTTGATCTGCTGCATGTCACTGGCTTTATTGGTCTCCGGATCGAACAGATCAGCAACCATGAGATCGTCATTGATCGCGTAACTGTGCTGAAAATTGCTGAGGGAGTCGACCCGCACGACGAAGGGGAGTTGCCACAGTTGCTCGGTGACTTCGTCGACCAGCTGCAAAAAAGCCATGCTAAAAACCTTGCCATCAGCCGGTTCTATCGCGAGCAATACATTGTCATTTCGGGTAAACGCCTGGTTGATGGCTTCGTAGGTAATACGTTGGGGGTTGTCCGGGCTAAAAAATACCCGGTAATCACTGGCCGGTACCAGCCGTATCGCGCCGCTAGCAGTAATGACTGATAGCAGAGTGCAGAGCAGCCAGGTAAGCCACTTATGGCGCATACTGAACTGGCTGATAAGTTCCAGATATCGATTAAATCCTTTCATCACAGACTTCCTGTTGGTGTGGTCAATGCAAGCGTAAATCTACTGATATTCCAACAGTGGTGATTGTCTAACTTTTTAACCTTCCAAGGTATTGATGCTAATCAATAACTTCATCAGATTATTCAAAAGCGGAACGTTTTTGCAGGCTTAAACTATAATTAAATAACGCGTCTATTTAAAATTTAGCCATTTTTCTAAAGTGAGAAAAAATAGTGGTTAAACTCTGTTCAGTTAATAGTGGAGCATCTACTACTCATTATTACTTCATTTTTTAATCTTCAAGTTGTAACAATTCTGAAAATTATTTAAATAAAAAAGTCAGATAAAAAGTACAACTTATTGTAATTTCAGCTATAAACATTACAATGTATCTGTATTAACATAATAAGCTCTAAATTTAATATGTTAATATTTGTCTTATACAGGAGATTAGAGCACTGTAAATAATATCGATATTAGACATCTGAAACCCAGTGTTTTGTATTGATTTCTTTACACATTAGAAAACATGGAAATTCTAATGTTGGTTATCTACTTGATAACGCGATACTTAATTATTTCGGCATAGTTTTTGCTTTAATGTTACTAAATGTACAAAATTCGTCCTAATGGCTTCTGGTGAATTAGAAATATGAATATAAAAATCAAATCAATCGCATTAGCGACGATGACCTATGTACTGTCTACCGGCCTGACTCAGGCTGCACTGATAACCACTAATACCATGTCAGTGACTGATGACTTCAGTAACTTTGGCGATTTCTTGATAACAGATGGTCCAGTCTTGCTGGACTCTGGGGCGACCTGGTCTTCAACTTACAATGAGTCACGCATTGGTAATGGAGATTACGAACTATATGAGAATGGTGACTGGAATGCTGACAGAAACGGTTTTACTGGTTTAAACATAGGCACTGGCTCCATGACATTTTCCTTTCTGACCGATGTTAACTACGTCGGTGGATTCATGAATTATTTCTCTCCGCCATCCACCGATATCATCATATCGGTGTTTAATAGGAATGAAGTAGAACTTGAGTCTTATGTTTTAAATACACTGGCCCCCATCGTATCACCAGGTGGAATAAATGGAATAAATGAAGGAGCCTTTCGCGGCATTTCAAGAGACACTTTTGATATCGCTGCTTTTCGGGTAAGTAACGGCTATGTGGTACTGGATGATCTGACTTTCGGTACTGCAGCGGTACCGGTCCCTGCAGCTTTATGGCTTTTTGGCTCGGGTCTGTTAGGCCTGGTCGCGGTAGCAAGACGCAAGGTTCGTGCTTAACCGCAGAATCCAGATGTCATAAAAAAACCCCGACTTCGGTTCGGGGTTTTTTTTGTCTGCGTTTTTTACCTTATGGCCTAATGGCGTTTCTTTCGATCGGCTGGCGGGCCGTTTAATATCTTCTTACCGGTAAACATGGCGGAGATAATCCCGCCGCCTTCGCGTATTTCAGTGACCACAACCGCAAAAATATGGATCACACTTAAGATGATCAGCGCATAAAAACCATAATAATGCAGCGTGATGAAGGGTTCACGAAACGCGCGCATCGCCTTGTAGGCCTCTGCATCGTAAGTCTCTTTGGCATACGGCAAAAGCGTCCCCGGGTCGACACCCGGGGCGGCGATCCAGCTGGCTATCCACGAACCGATGGGGGGATAGAATATATCGGTGCCTGCCAGTACCAGCCCGGTAACCGCCTGCGTCATTAGCAGAAAAAGTAACAGGCTAACAGCGATACGGCCAAGCGGGTTATGTCCCAGGTACTGTCGAGGTTGACCGGCGCTGAAATCAGCGATGTAGCGTTTAAGCTCTTTCAGGTAACCACGCCCGCCAGGCAGGATGGCACGCCAACGCGCCTCAGGGCTACCGACAAAAGTCCAGAGGATCCGCCAGAACACGTTTAGTGCAAATATATAACCGATCAGGACGTGTACCGTCTTCAGTAGTATCTTGCCTTCAACGGCTACCCCGAGCAGCTTGGCGTTGAGGATGACCACACCAACCGCAATCAGCCCGATGATGCACAGCACATTGATCCAGTGAAACCAGCGGATGTTCGCATCCCAGGCAAAATAAGTCTTAAGGTCACTCATACCAGGCCTCCGATATTTAGTGTCATTTTCATCACCGTCATGTTCACGGTAACGGTAATGGATTGCTTCAGTACAGAATGATAGTTAATGATAACGCCATCACGCTACTAGAATCAGCAGCAATATCAGGCTAATCCAGCTGCATAGTAAATAACTTTGATACAGGTCAAAACCGCCAGTTGTAATGACCTATAATCATCGATGAGAGATTTCTACAGCAAACGATCTGTGGCTGATTATTTATAAAAAAGCATGAAATACATGATATGTGACGGATTGACTGTTAAAATTAGATATTTATCAATATACATCAAATAAAAAGTCTGGTTTTCAGTTTATCCTTTTCTGAAAGCATACTAATAATAAACAAAGGCACACAATGACCGGTTTAACCAAATCTGTTCTCTATGTTCGTTTGCCCTGCTGGAAAATCTATCCTGGCGGCGCCATCTATGTAGCAGATTACATCCACAAACAAAGACCGGAGATCAAACAGGAGATCCTCGACCTGGCGCTGATCCCATCGAAACAGCGTAAACAGATACTGAAGCAGCGTATCCAGCAGATGAAACCGGATGTGGTGGCTTTCTCCTGGCGCAACATGCAGTCTTTTGGGCCGCACCCGGAAGACGATGCGCTCGACGTGGTGATGAACTTCGATCACTCGCCGCATCCATTGCGCCGGCTGAAGGCGGCGTTTAATGCCTTTGGCATCATCTTTGATTATTCCTATAGCCGCATCCGTAACTTCGCCTTCATGAAGATGACACGCAAGCTGCTGCCTGAGGCAAGGATCGTGGTCGGTGGGACGGCGGTTTCCATCTTCGGTAAATATGTCGCAAAAAAATGTCCGATCAACAGCACCGTCGTCATCGGCGAGGGCGAGCCGGCCATGCTGTCTATCGTCGATGGCGAAAAGATCACTATCGGCGAGTGCTTCTGCAAAGATGCTAAAGGTGAGGTGCATTTCCATCATCGCGAAGGTGATTTTGATCTCAGTACCTTGACCGCGGTCAACTTCGACTACATCGAAAGTATCTTCCCGGCGATAAAAGAATACATGGACGACTACATCGGTGTGCACACCAAACGAGGTTGTCCTTACCAGTGTCATTTCTGCCTGTATAACGAGATAGAAGGCCATGCCCAGCGTTACCGTAAACCCGGCGAGATCGTCGATGAGATCGAAGCGCTGAATACAAAATATGGCGTCGATAAAATATGGTTCACCGATGCCCAGTTCTGTTCGACTCGCCGCAGCACGCACCATGTCGAAGAGATCCTCGATGAGATCATCAAACGTCAGTTAAAAATACAGTGGACCGGTTATATAAGACTCAATTACCTGACCCCGATACTGGCGAAGAAGATGCTGCAAAGCGGTCTCGCCAGCCTCGACCTGTCCTTTACCGGCACCCAGGAGATGATCGATAACCTGACCCTGGGTTATAAACTGGAACAGCAGATGCAGGCCTTCCAGATGTTCAAGGATGCCGGTTACACCGAGCAGAAAGTAAAACTCTATATGCCGCTGAATGCGCCGGGTGAAACCGCGCAGACACTGTTACAGACCATCGATTGCATCAGAGAGCTTTACGGCATGTTTGGCCGTGACCATGTGCTGCCTTTCATCTTCTTTATCGGCATCCAGCCGGGCACACCGGTAGAGCGTCTGTTACTGCAGCAGGGTTACCTGAAAAAAGGTTATAACCCGTTAACGCTTAATCCCTTTACCATCAAGAAATTACTCTACAACCCGAAACCACTGGGGCCGATCATCGCGCGCAGTTATCTCGAAGCCGTGGATGCCCTCGATGAAAACAGTGAATACATCGGCCGTGCCACCATGGACAATCTCGAGCGCATGTTGAAAGACCTGAAGACCAAAGGACTGCTTGATAACGCTCTGCCTTATGCTGGCCGTTTACAGCGATTTATTCCGCTGCAGAATCACCTCGTCGACAACAAAGACGAAAACAAACTTTGACACTGGTGAAATGGAGCAGATCCGTGCTCCTGTGAGAACAGTCAATCGCGGCAAAACAAAGCCATGTCTTACAGTGCTGTCAGATTTTTCCTACATCAATAGAATGGGTCCAGCGGTAAAATCGAGTTTCAGCAACTAAAGATTTTACTGAGTAAGTATTCATTCAAAGGAAATAAAAATGACAAACAGGAAAGTACTTCAAATACCTGCTAGCGAAGAAAAAGAGATAGCTTATATCGATCCGGATACTGCTGAAATTATTATCGAGCAGATCGCAGCGCTAAAAGAAAGAATCGCTCGTGCGGAAGAACAACTTAACTTATTGTTATTAGAAAAAGCCGAATAAAAAATTCAGCTCAAAGATCACATCCGGTAGGTCGATTTCTTATAATAATCGGCATATTGATTGTCATGAATCGCATAGCCAGGATCACCTTTCACAACACGTTGCATTAACGTCTTATTAAACGCTTTATCCATTCGACAAACTTCAACAAATCGCTCACGCTTATTATCGACTATCTGCGCTGGCTGTGATTGATCGACGGCCATCAGATAGTTACGTGCCATTGAAAAACAGTCTCCAGAAGCGCTGGCCTGGGTAGAGAAAGCGAAGAGTGCAGCCAGCAAGGCAAGATGTTTCATGATTAAGCCCGGTGTTAATAGTAAGAGTATTTGGTATCATTTAGGTGCCTGTAACAACTATAGTCGAACTTTCTTCAGATGCACTTATATCAGGCTTTATGGATTATCATCACGCAGTATTGATATATATCAACGACGTCAGTGAGAAGATGTCTAGACTGAAGATATAGTAGTAATAAATTGATCCTGGGAGACAATCATGACAAAACAAAACCGTGTTGATCCACTCGATGCTCTGGGCGCTGTCTATGAGACCATGTACGAGCGTGTTGCTGAGAACCTGACAAAAGCCAGGCTGAAGACCGGCCCGCTGATCAGTGAGCTAATCGATGACGCCAAAGATAAAGCCGTAGACCTCGGTGAAGTCGCTGAAGAGGATGCCGAAAAACTCGCCAGTTATCTGAAACGCGATCTGGATGACGCCATCAACTATGTCTCAGAAACCGAATATGCCATTAAGGACTGGCTTGGTTTTGAAACCTCAGTGATCAAAAACGCGGTGATTCATGCCTTGCTGGAGACAGCAGATAAGACCACGCTGGCCTTACTGCGGATGAAAAAAAATGCCCATGAGCCCTATGACTACCATACCGGAGAAATCACAGGTTTTGGTACATTGATCTGTGACGAATGCGGCGAAAAACTGCATTTTCACAAAGCCGGACACATTCCGCCTTGCCCGAAATGCCGCAATACGAGTTTTCATCGTATCCAGATCGATTGATGATTAGCGTGATTGATATGCAACCGTTTTTGCCAGCCTGGTGAAGCGCTGATTTAACCAGGGGTTAAATTGAACGCACAAGGGCTGGCCGGTAAATAAATTACAGCGATGTTTTTGATAATTTCCAGTATCATGCACATAACCACGTCAGGCAATAACTCGCAGTGACGACTTAAACTCAAGCAGATCTAGATAATAACAACAATGAATACGCCCACAATCGAACAGCTCAATAACGAATTCTCCTTGCAGGTCGACAACAACGTCGTGAATTTCAAAACAGGTGAGGGTGGTATCCCTGTGGTCGAAGTCCACAACCATCACTCCAGTGCATTGATCAGCATGCAGGGCGCGCATCTGCTTAGCTGGATACCCAAAGATGAAGACGAGGTTATCTGGTTATCATCAGAGGCTAAATTCGCCGCCGGTAAATCCGTGCGTGGCGGCGTACCCATCTGCTGGCCCTGGTTTGGTGCGCATGAATCTAATCCCGATTTTCCTGCCCATGGTTTTGCCCGCACCGTCATCTGGCAGGTGATCAATACAGAAGCGCTCACTGACGGTACCACCCGCATCAGTTTTGCCACCCAGCCACAGGTCGATAATGCCGCCATGTGGCCACACGAAACCAGCGTGCAATACGATGTCACCGTCGGCAAAAAGCTGGAGATGGAAATCATCACCCACAACAATGGTTTTGAACCAGTCACCATCGGCCAGGCATTGCATACCTATTTCAAGGTCAGCGATGTCAGCAAGGTTTTACTGCACGGTCTGGACGAAACCTATTACCTGGATAAACTCGAAGCTTTCGAAAAAAAATACCAGCATGGTCTGGTAACCATCAATGAAGAAGTCGACAGAATATACCTGGACACTACAACAGAGTGCGTCATCGAAGACAAACCGCTGAACCGCAACATCGTCATCATCAAATGCGGCAGCCACTCCACCGTGGTCTGGAACCCCTGGCAGGCAACCGCCGATAAGATGGGTGACCTGGGTAAAGACGGATATAAACAGATGCTCTGCGTCGAAAGCAGCAACGCGGCGGATGATGTGGTTACCATACCGCCGGGTAAAACCTACCATCTCTGGGTACAGTATGATGTGCAGCCGTGTAACAGGAAATAAAAGTATAATTTACTTTATATTAACTACACAACTTACTGATTTATAAGTTATAACAATCGATAAAAATCACAGCCTGGAGAGATAATCCGCTACCGCATCCAGCTCCTCGTCCGATAACGTTTTAAGCGCAGTCACCATCACCGGGTTGCTGTTTTTCCGGTAGCCGTCCTTAATCCAGCGTAACTGGCGCAACAGATAAGCATGATGCTGGCCCTTCAGGCTGGGGTAAAAAGCCTCGTTATTGCCCTGGCCCTCATCACCATGGCACTGCAAACAGTGTTGCTGATAAATACCTTTACCCATCGCCAGCTGCAAACCATCACCGACACCGGGCGTCGGGTCCTTCGGCATCGACGCGATATAGGCGGTGATATCACTGATACCCTGCAGACCGCCGATCGAACCGGGGTCGGTAAACGGATACATGGTGGGATTATTACGGTTCTTCGAGCGGATATCGGCCAGCTGTTTGATCAGTACATTGCGGTGCTGGCCGGCGATGACCGGAAAACTGCCGTCCTTTTTGCCCCAGCCGTTTGCCATGTGACAGCTGCCGCACAGCGGGTAGATCTTCTTGCCGTTTTCGATGTTCGGCGTCAACGCCTGCGATTGCGTAATTTCATCAGAAGCTGACATAGCGCAAAGAGGCGTGAGTAGAGATAATGCTAGAATGCTTCCGGTTAAGCAGCGTCGATGTAAAACCTCTGAAAATAAATGTCTAATACTCATAATCTTTTTTTTTGAATTGTATGCTACGTTTAATATCAGCAGGCAGTCGATTAAGCGTCACTCTGCGCCAATAGTTTAACATTCTTAGTCGACGATTATTTATAGATAAAAACAAACCATGATGAATTTAAAAACCGCTTTCATTGTTCTAACACTGTTACTCTTTGCTTCGGCCGTACAGGCAAAAGAGCTGATAACAGTCGAAACCGATGAGGCCGATATCGATGTGCGTGTGTTTCCGGCGGAAGGCAATATCCTGCTGCTGGGTTTTGCCTGTGATGAAGGCAAGAGCAAAAACGAAGAAAGAACCGCGAAATCACTGGCAGAAGACGGCGTCGAAGTCTGGATGCCGGATATGTTATCGGCGTTAATGTTGCCGAAAGTGCGCAGCAGCCTGGCAGGTATCCCCACCGAGATGCTCACCGCACTCATCGACCAGGCCACCCAGACCGGCAAGCAGGTTTATCTCATTTCCAGTGGCCCCGATACCGAGCTGATATTGCGTGCCGCCAGCGAATGGGAAGCGCACCATAAAAATACCGAACAACCGCTGGCAGGCGCCATACTGATGTTTCCCCGGCTTGTTCAAAAACGAGCCCGAACCCGGAAAAATGCCCGAATATGTCGATGCTGTCGGTACCACCAAATTACCCATCATGCTGCTCGAAGGTGAGCGCACGCCCAATCGCTGGGGTTTAAATACCCTCAGCCAGCAGCTACAAAAAAGTGGCAGCCCGGTCATCACCGAAGTGATCCCCGAGGTGCGCGGTTACTTCTTCAAACGCCAGGATGCCAACCGATCAGAAGACGTGGTCACCTCGCAGATGGCCGGGTTGATCAAAGTCAGTTTATATTATCTCGAGGAACAAAAACGCAATGAGTAACCCGTCAACGCGCCTGACCGGCGTCAGCAAACCTGCTTTATTTATCCTTGTCGCACTGCTCAGCCTGCCTGGCCTGTTGCAGGCCGCCAACTTAAAACCCTACACCGGCAACGCCCCGACACCGCCGCTGGTGCTGACCGATCTACAGGGTAAAAGTCACGACCTGAACGATTACAAGGGCCAGGTGGTGCTGGTGCAGTTCTGGGCAACCTACTGCGGGCCATGCCGCAAAGAGATGCCCTCGATGAACAAGATGAAGGGCAAGATGGGCGAGGTCCCGTTCAGCATCCTCGCGGTCGACATGGGTGAAACCGAAGCAGAAGTTAAGCAGTTCGTCGAACGAAGTCAAACCCGAGTTCACCATCCTGATGGATGAGTCGGGCAAAAGCATCAACGACTGGCGCGTATTTGCCGCACCATCAAACTTCATCATCGACCCCGAAGGCAAGATCCGCTACACCCTGTTCGGCGGAGTGGAATGGGATTCTGACGAACTCATCGAAAAACTAAAAGCCATCGCAAAGAAATAAAAATAATCGTGGTCTCGATCACTGTTCCTCGGCAATTGCTCGACTTTGTCTCCTCGATAACTGCTCCTGCGTTATTCTACTTACGGGCTCCTGCCCTAATGAGTCGTTCTACCACTTACATCCGTGTAAGTGTCCTGCATTGCCCTACTACCGTCCATCCATGGACATATGCGTGATTCTACCTCCTACGTCCATGTAGTCGTGTCCCCGATTATTTTTGGTTGTAACACGGCAAGAGATCGCGGATTACAATCCGCTCCTACAAGAGCATGGGATTGCGAATTACACTCCGCACCGATAAAGACTCTCTTACTGTAGGAGCGGATTGTAATCCGCGATCTCTTGCCGTGTTACAACCTGAAAAATAATCGGCGACAGACCAGGTTTAAACAAACGCGCTCTATTCGTGATTTGTATAAAACGTTAAACTAGGCGTTTTCTATAAAACCAATCGACACCAGGCCAGCCCATGAGTAAACAAGCCTTCATCTTCGAAGTCAGTGACCGCAGTTTTGATAAATACGTTATCGGCAATTCCAGCAAAGCACCGGCATTTGTTGTCTTCATCGGCGTCTGGTCCGAACCCTGCATAACCATGTGCGACATGTTTGCAGCTCTGGCCACCGAGTTTGCCGAAGAGTTCATCTTCGCCAAAGTCGATATCGACGAGAGCAGCGAGCTGAAAGAAAAATACAACATCGAAAACGTGCCCACACTCAAAGTCATCGTCGATGGTGAAGTGGTGGCCAGTGAAGAAGGCAAGTTAAGCGAAGCCGAAGCCAGGACGCTGTTGAAAAGCTACGGCATCGTCAACCAGACCGAAGAGAAACGCATGCAGGCACGCCAGCTGCACATGCAGGGCGAAACCCAGGACGCCATCATGTTATTAACCCTGGCGATACAGCAGGATCCGTCAAACACCAACGTTGCCATGGACATGGTGCAGATCTTTATCGACCTGGGTGAAATAGAGCAGGCCAGCAGCCTGTTCAACCGACTGCCCGACAGTATCAAAAGCAGTGAGACCGGGCTCAGCCTCAGCGGCCAGTTATGGATAATAGAACAGGCCAGCAAAACCGCCGGTCTGCAAACGCTGAAAGAGACAATACTGAAAAACCCGGACGACTACGACGCGCGTTTCGATTGCGCCATCTGCGAGATCGCCGAGCACAACATCCAGCAGGCACTCGACCACCTGTTCTATATCCAGCAGAATAACGCCGACTATAAACAAGGTGCCGCCAGGGAAATGATCATCACCATCATCAACACCATTGCCCCCAACAACCCGGAACAGGCGCAGAAATACCGGACGCAGCTGGCAGGGTTGCTGGCAGTTTAAGTTTCGCAAAGACAATGGCCGACATAGATAGGCCGTAAATATTAGAAAAGTAGAATATAATAGAAGCACCTGCAAATGACAAAGCTCAAGAGACCTTAATAATGGCTGACAAATCAGACGAGAGTAGCAAAGACCCTACGAGTACGCCTAAACAAGCTGAACCTAAAAAACCAGCGGCGGAAAAACCTGCAGCTAAAACAGCCGCACCTAAAAAAGCGGCGACAGCTAAAAAGAAAGCCCCAAAAAAAGCCTCAACTAACGAAGCCGTATCTAGCGAACCCGAGGTAAAAGACAAGCGTGCGGGTGATTTCGCCGGGCGCCGCAGAGATGACAAAGTAATGCCCGGTCTATTGCAAAACCTGCATGGGGTTTTCGATAAAATCCATCACGATAAACGTGATCAGGACCAAGCTCGTGACAATATGGCTAAGGATCTAAGCGGCCACCTGCAGCAAGCGTTCAACACCATGCACGAAGAGCTGGAAGAACGCGAGAAGCTGCTCGAACAAAAACTGAAAAGTATCGACAGTTCACACAGCTTCGAAATGCAGCGCGTCAAGTTGTTGTCTATTCCGCTAATGATTCTTACAGTGGTGGCAATCGTCTACCTGTTTTACGTGGTAAGCGTGATGGAAACCGCCATGACCAGTATGTCGCAGGATATGAGACAGATGACCGGCTATATGTCAGCAGTCACCGAAAATACCCATACCCTTTCGGCAAATACAGGCGCAATGGTTAACAGCGTGAATGAAATGAACACTGAAATCGGCTTAATGAATGGCAACGTCAAAAATTTAACTACAACCGTAAATAATATGAGTATGGATGTGCATCATTTGACTCGTTCGGTATCACCGGCGATGCAGGGCGTTAACCGCTTTATGCCATAGTAAGGGCAAGCCTGTGGCAGCATCGCGCGCCCCTGGGGCCAGGATAGACAGCAGTGGGACTCAGAGAATGAGAATGTATAAGAATATATTTATCAACAATATATGGTGTATTGACGATAAATAACTTTAAGTTATTTCATGCTTGATTTGTATACAGGTTGTAACACGGCAAGAGATCGCGGAATAAATTCCGCTCCTACCAGTGAGATGGTTTTTGTAGGAGCGGATTGTAATCCGCGATCCCTTGCTCTTGTAGGAGCGGAAAAAACTGTATGGAACAGTTTTTCACGAAAGCCCAGTATGGGTGAAGCATATGGAGCTGATATTTATTCCGCGATCTTGTCACCGCAGGCCATGTCGCGTAATCCCCCCGTGGCCTGTCCTGGTGACTGATATATCAGGCTTTATCCTTCTGCGTTTCATCGTCATCCACAGCTTCATCTTCAGCCACCCTTGCAGATTCCTCAGCATGTAGCTCGATGGCCTCACGCTCATGCTGCACCTTCAGCATCGCGGTAAACGCCGACACATCACCGATCAGTGCACGCGTGGCAATCTCACCCGAGACCACCGCGATCATGCCCGGCAGAATAATATTCGGGTTACCGGTCAACTCGATCAGCGCCACCAGCGCGGCCAGCGGTGCGCGTAAGATAGCGCCCATCATGGCGACCATGCCGATCATGGCGTAGAAACCGACAGAGCCGACATACGACGGGTACCACTCGAAGATCAGCAGTTCGATAAAACCACCCAGCGCGCCGCCCATCACCAGTGAAGGACCGATCAGACCGCCGGGCAGACGTACGCCGATGGAGATCGCGGTGGCAATCAGTTTGGCAAACACCAGCAGCAGCATGGTCTGCAGACCCAGTTCATTCTGAAAGATTCGGCTCAGGGCATCGTAACTCAGGCCCATGATCTCCGGTGCCCATTGCGCCAGCAGACCGGTCACCATACCCGCGGCGACAAAACCATAAAGCGGGCGCCAGCTGATCGTCTGCCTGGCAGTGGTCTGCACCGCATAGATAAAAGCTGCCGCCAGCAGACCGATCACCACCCCCATCACTAACATCACCGGCAATTCAGCCAGCGAACCGATCGACAGCGCCGGCACATCAAAGGCCGGGCTCGGGCCGTAGACGAGGCGGCCGATGATCGCGCCCACCACCGAGGCCACGATAACCGGCACGATATTATTAATGGCGTAACGTACCCGCAGCACCTCGATAACGAAGATCACCCCGGCAAGCGGAGTATTAAATGCCGCGGCGATGGCAGCCGCACCACCGGCCGCCGCCAGCAGGTAGCTATCATCCTCGCTCAGTTTTATCCTGGTACCGAGCAAGCTGGCCGTTGCCGCTCCCAGGTGCACACCGGGGCCTTCCCGGTCCACCGAGTTGCCGGAAACAATGGCCAGCAAACCGCCAAAAAACTGCACGATGGCATTGCCAAAAGGCAGCCGCTGTTTACGAAAACGCAGATAATCCAGCAGATGCACGATACCGACGGCACGTCTCCCGGCCGGCAGGCGCTCAAAGATCAAAGCCAGTACCAGCGCTCCGGCAACAGGCAAGACAAATCGCAACCAGCCGGGCAGCGCCTCATAATTACCGATCTGCCCGTCAGGCAGCAGCCAGTTCTGGCTCCACTCGATAGAAAACCGGAACAGGGTCACCAGCACACCCGCCATCAGGCCGGTGAGTGCACCGAGCAAAGAAATCCTGAGAAGTAATTTATCCAACGTTTGAAGCTCTTAAAAAATTGCTGAGAAGTGTAACATCGAAACAGAAAAAACCTGAACCAGGATTCAGCCTCAGTCGGTCAATACCGTCTGTCTGGAACCTGGCACTACCTCTTGTATTTTCGTCATCTGGCGAGTACATTAGTTGCTAATAATATTAAACAACAACCAAATGGCTGATCGCTATAACATGCGCGTCAGCAAAGAAGATCGAGGATGATCAGCATGATTAATTCACACTCAATAACACGCCTGTTATCAATATTTTTTCTGAGCCTTGTTTTTGCAGCGCTCACCAGTTGTGGCAGTGGCGATCCACTGGGCAGTTCAGATACAGCCCCGGGTAGCGGAACGGTTGCACTGCTGGTCACTGACGCCCCCTCCGACATTTTCGAAGAGATCAACATCACCGTTATCAAGGCAGAACTGCTGTCAGACAACGGTCATGTAACCGTGTTTGAGGGTGAGCGCACTTTCAACCTGCTGGAACTGACTGACGCCAGAATCTTCGCCATCCGTGAGGGTGTAACCGCAGGTAGCTATAGCAAAATTCGCCTCACACTGAGTGATATAGAACTGGTTGATAACATGGGTACAGACGACCCTGTAGATGATGCTATCTATCACCCGAAACTGCCCGGCAACGGCAAACTCGACCTCAATCCACGTGGCGAATTTAACGTTGTCGCAGGCGGCACGCTGACCATCCAGATCGACATGGATGCGCAACAAATCGATTCATATCGTCAAAAAGGGTAACAAGGACGAGTACCAGTTTAGACCGGTCGTGTTCATCGATATCATCACCGATGATTTTACAGAACGTTACGTCAAACTGCACGGTGATATCGAAGCCATCAACACTACCGACCAGTCATTCAAACTGTGCAACACCAACATTCCGGTGCAGATAGACGATGACACCATGGATGGTGGCAGCCGCGGCTGTCTGCGGGTAACAACCGACGCTACCACCTCTATCTTCGACATCAACGGCATGCCTGCCGGGTTTATCGACCTGGTCGAAGGTCAACCTGCGACAGTCTTCGGGTACCTGCAGCGCGATGCTAGCAGCGACATCGATAACAGCGTTGCCAGTGCCACAGCCAGGAAGGCCAATGATAAAGACGATGATGAAGACTATGATCACGATAAAAATGATAATGACGATAATGATCTCGAATTGGGTGACCTGGTACTGAAAGCAGCATTGATCGAACTGGGTCCTGAAGGTGGATTCCTGAAACTCAAGGGTACCGCCACTTCAGCAGTGAATATCGATGATCTGTTCACTATGGAGGTTGATCCTGGCCAGGGACTCACTACAACCACACCACCACTAATCATCAATGTGCAGATACAGGACGGCACCATCCTGATCAACCGCCAGGGTGACCCGGTTGCCACTACAGATATCGACACCGACAAGCTCACAGTACGCGGTGTGTATTACATCGACACCAAAACGCTGTTTGCCTCACTCATCATTGTTGATACCGACAGCTCAACTAAACTGACCGGCCCTGTCGGCGCCAACCCGGTGAGCTGTCGTGGTTTCACACTGACGGACAAGTCGGTGACCGCAGCGTCGCAACAGACAGCAACACCAAGGCCTTCCTGGTAACGGCATCAGCTCAAGCCCGATTGGCGTTAGCGACCTGGTGTCAGGCCAGTCTGCCGATGTCTATGGCAACGAAACATGGCACTGGCTGTTTCGATGCGCACACCATCATCGCCTACTAAAGCGCTAACCTAAACAGACCGACTGCAGTCCTACTTTATCCCTTCTCCCTCTGGGGAAGGTTAGGATGAGGGGGGCTTGCAGTTGCCAGGTTTGCATAGGTTAATCGTGGTCTCGATCACTGTTCCTCGGCAATTGCTCCTCGATAACTGCTCCTGCGTTATTCTACTTACGGGCTTCCTGCCCTAATGCATTGCCCTACTACCGTCCATCCATGGACATATGCGTGATTCTACCTCCTACGTCCATGTAGTCTGTCCCCGATTATTTTTCACAGCAAGAGATCGCGGATTACAATCCGCTCCTACAAGTACCAACTTACTGTAGGAGCGGATTGTAATCCGCAATCCCATGCTCTTGTAGGAGCGGAATTTATTCCGCGATCTTGTGACCGCAGGCCATGTGGTGTAATCACCCCCGCAAGATGAGGGGAGGCAGCAACGCCAGGTTTGCATAGGTTAATCATGGTCTCGATCACTGTTCCTCGGCAATTGCTCCTCGATAACTGCTCCTGCGTTATTCTACTTACGGGCTTCCTGCCCTAATGCATTGCCCTACTACCGTCCATCCATGGACATATGCGTGATTCTACCTCCTACGTCCATGTAGTCGTGTCCCCGATTATTTTTCACAGCAAGAGATCGCGGATTACAATCCGCTCCTACAAGTACCAACTTACTGTAGGAGCGGAAAAAACTGTATGGAACAGTTTTTCACGAAAGCCCTGTATGGGTGAAGCATATGGATATGCTGAATAATTTATTCCGCGATTTTCCGTTCATATAGTAAGTGAGTCTTAATCGATGCGGATTGTACTCCGCGAGCCAGTCACTAATCGTTTTAAATATAATGGTATTTATTCAAGGTTTTTTTAACCAAGGTCAAGTTTTTAATGACGATAAGAGATATCTTATAAACAGGGGTGAGTGTTATTACAATCCAATATTAATGGGGGTTTAATTATGAAACAGCCATTACAAATCAACTTCAGAGACATTCCACAATCAGATGCGATCGAAGCCAGGGTTCGCGAAAAAGCTGCCGGCTTAGATAAATTTTATGATCAGATCATGACCTGTCGTGTCATGATAGAAGCACCACATGGTCATCACCATAAAGGCAACCTATACCATATAGGAATTGATTTAACCGTACCTAATGGTGAAATTGTTATTAACCGTGATCCAAAAGATCACCATGCACATGAAGATGTCTATGTAGCAATCCGGGATGCCTTCGATGCTGCGCGTAGAAAGTTGCAGGATTACGCCAGGATACAGCGTGGTGATGTTAAAAGTCACGAAAAGCCACCACACGGTACAGTTTCTGAACTGGTTCCACACGAGGACTTCGGCAGGATACAAACATCAGACGGAAGAGAAATTTATTTTCATCGCAATAGTTTTATCGATGGTGATTTTGACAACCTGGAAATCGGCGACAAAGTAAGGTTTGCCGAAGAGGCAGGAGAGAAAGGGCCACAGGCAAGTACTGTACATTTGATTGGCAAGCACAACATTGTTGGTTAAAACGGCATAATCAGTAAAGTGAGGAAACCTTATGACGGCAGGTGAATATTGCAACCGTGAAGTAGTCATTACCGGACAAGATGTTTCAGTTACTGAAGCCGCTATGCTTATGAGGCAACATCATGTTGGTGATCTTGTTGTGGTTGAGAAGCAGGGAGAAAAAACTCTACCGATTGGGATCATAACAGACCGCGATATTGTCATTGAAGTCATTGCAAAAAAAGCCGATCCTGACTCATTAATCATTAAAGATATTATGAGCACAGGTCTTATTACTGTTGAAGAAAAAGAGGCCTTGCTGGATACCCTGGCACTCATGCAAAACCAGGGTGTACGACGAATAATGGTTGTTGATGCACAGGGGAGTTTGCAAGGACTATTGTCTGCAGATGATGCTATCGAGTTGATTGCAGAAGCAATGAATAATCTAACTAAACTTGTAAAACGGGAAATAACTCATGAGGAAAAAGAACATTCATAGCGGATATAGTAAAAGCTGCGCCCCTTTTACTTTGTGCTTACATGGTTAAAGGGTTTCCAGCCATGAAACAATATGCAAGCTTTTATCCAGGAGCCTATAGGACTTAGTATGAATCTACTGCGAAAAAGCCATTTTTGTTCATTTTTCCGATTATTTTCGTTAAATAGCCGTGCTATTCGCCTCAAACAATCGAAAAACTGCCCTAAAAATGGCTTTCTCTCGCGACGATCAACTAAGTCCTACAGGCTCCTAACCATTCCACTACTGCTTATTACTGGTTTTTTATTTAATGGTATTTCAGCAAACAGTATACAGGGCCCTGTTATTCAACTTACCGTTGATGGGGTTATAGGACCTGCAACTGAGGATTATATTAAGCGAGCCCTGGAAACTGCTACAGAAAGTAATGCAGAGATGGTGATTATTCAAATGGATACGCCGGGTGGGCTGGATTCTGCTATGCGTGAAATCATTAAAAATATCGCCAGTTCAACAGTACCTGTTGCAACTTATGTTGCACCAACCGGAGCAAGAGCGGCAAGCGCCGGCACTTATATTCTCTATGCCAGCCATATTGCCGCTATGGCACCAGGTACAAATCTGGGTGCAGCCACACCGGTTAAGATAGGCGGGTTTTCACCGCCAAAACCCGGTAAGACTGAAAAAGAAAAGCAGAGTAAAGATGATCAAACCATGGAGAAACCTGACGGCGATGCCAATGAAGATGCCATGCAGAAAAAATTGATCAATGATGCGGCTGCCTATATTCGTGGTCTGGCAGAGCTTCGAGGTCGGAATCAGGAATGGGCAGAAAAAGCGGTAAGGGAAGCGGCCAGTCTTCCCGCAACTGAAGCATTGAAATTAAATGTCATTGATATTCTCGCAACCAGTATAGCCGATTTGCTTAAACAAATTGATGGCCGTGAAGTTAGTATTCATGGTCAGAAACGGACGATAAATACAACAGGATTGCCGCTTATAAAAATTGATCCCGATTGGCGCAGTCGCTTTCTCAGTGTTATTACCAATCCCAATATTGCCTACATACTACTGCTTATTGGTATCTATGGATTGATATTAGAATTTTCCAATCCCGGTGCCATCGTGCCGGGAACTGTCGGTGCAATTTGTTTATTGCTTGCATTGTACGCATTTCAGTTGTTACCCATTAATTATGCCGGCATGGGGCTCATACTACTGGGTATTGTGTTAATGGTTGCTGAGGCCCTTGAGCCGAGTTTTGGCGTGCTTGGTATTGGCGGTGTTACGTCATTTGTTATTGGTTCCATAATTCTTATGGATACTAACGCTCCTGGTTTCGGCATTGATATTTCAGTCATTATTACTTTTGCCTTTATCAGTGCGGTGATTTTTATTTTTGTTGTTGGCATGGCAGTTAAAGCACGTCGCCGTCCAGTCGTCAGTGGATTGGAAGAACTCATTGGAGGAGAAGCTACTGTGGTTAATGATTTTGATCATAAAGGCACAGTAACTATTCATAGTGAAAGCTGGCAGGCCGTGAGTGATACACCATTGCATAAAAACCAGCAAGTTAAAGTTATCTGAAGATTAAAGGTTTAACACTACAGGTAGAGCCATTGAGCTCTTCAATACAGGAGGATGAATCATGACTGCTTATGCACTTTACGCTGTAATAGGTATTGTTGTACTGCTAATAGTTAGTGCAATTAGAATACTGCGTGAATATGAACGCGGTGTAATATTTCTACTCGGGCGTTTCTGGAAAGTGAAAGGTCCAGGTTTCATTATTGTTATTCCGCTTATCCAGCAAATGGTAAGAGTTGATCTACGTACCATTGTTATGGACGTGCCCAGTCAGGATGTAATTTCACGAGATAATGTTTCAGTGCATGTGAATGCAGTGGTTTATTTCCGTGTCATAGAACCTGATAAAGCCATTATTCAGGTGGAAGACTTTTTTGAAGCAACCAGTCAGCTTGCTCAAACAACACTTAGATCCGTGTTGGGGCAACATGAACTGGATGAGATGCTGTCAGAACGCGAGCGTCTTAATATAGATATTCAAAATTCTCTTGATCAGCAAACCGATGCCTGGGGCATTAAAGTCAGTAATGTCGAAATAAAACATGTCGATCTGGATGAGAGCATGATCCGTGCTATAGCCAAACAGGCAGAAGCCGAACGTACACGACGCGCAAAGGTGATTCATGCAGAAGGAGAAATGCAGGCTGCACAAAAATTGTTGGAAGCTGCGCAAATACTCTCCCAGCAACAACAGGCATTACAATTACGTTATTTACAAACACTGACTGAAATTGCAGGAGAGCGATCTAATACCATTGTTTTTCCTTTGCCTATGGATCTGGTTGATTCTTTGATTAACAGGACGAAATAAATTCAGCGCAGCTTGATAACAGAGATATTCATTTCCATATTCTGGACAACCGTTATTGGCCGCATTTTCGCTGTCGGGATAATGTCTCGATAGGGGGAAGCCGCCCCTTTTTTTCGGCCAGAAGCTTTAAAAGCTATTCACCACTGAGGACATTATTTCATGACGATACGGTCGATAACAACGAGAAGAAAAAGTTGAGAGTGTTAAATGAGTTATAGAGGGGATATGCCGTCAGGTCTAAGTTGGTTTCGCATTGTTCTATGGAGTGTTCTGGGATTATGTGTCATCGTCCCATCCTATCTGGTGTGGTCGGTTCTGCCGGATTTATCTGACCCGAGCGATGAGTTTTATCAGCGTAAGGGCTTGTTACAATCGATCGATATCGAACGTGAATGGCAAGATGGCAACTCGATCTTTAGACGTATTACATTACATTCGAATAGTGGTCTGAAGGTTAAAATGACGACACGATTTCCACAAAAGCGTACTGCACAAGGTCATCCGCTTGTTCTCATCCTCGGCGGTCAACGCACTGGTCGTGATGCGGTCCATCAAGTCTCTCAGCAACAGCCCATTGTCCTCGCTGCAATATCTTACCCTCAGATCGATAAGTGGGCACGCGAAGGGATGAAAACCATTGATGTGAGACAGTATCAGCAGACAGCACGTGATACGGCACCGGCTGTTTTACTGGCACTGGAATATTTGCTTGCGCAAGAATCCGTTGATAAGCAACAGGTAGAACTGGTGGGTGTCAGCCTGGGGGCATTTTTTGTCAGTATACCGGCGGCGCTAGATCAGCGTGTGACCCGTACCTGGCTGGTACACGGTGCGGGTGAACCGGAAAAGGTCATCGCACATAAGTTGAAGGGGCGAATCAACGTCACCTGGTTGCGCAAGTTGGTGGCGTGCGCCAGCGCACGCCTGATTGCGGTTGAGTCCTTGCGGCCTGAAAACTGGCTTTGGCGTATTAGCCCGCGAAAGCTTGTCTTCATCAATGCCAAAGATGATGAACAATTGCCGCTTACTAGTGTAGAGGCATTGCATCGTTCAGCATCTCAACCTTATGAGGTGATCTGGACCGAGGGTCAACATATCACCACGAGTCGTACTGAGGCTGTACAGGGTCTGGTTGATTTAATCATGGACCGTGTGCTAACGACCGCCAGGTAATACTAATCACCAACATGCTGCTGCAATAATTAGCTGAAACAAACAACCAAACATAATCCCTTGCTCTGTAGGAGC
Organism: uncultured Gammaproteobacteria bacterium; assembly: GCA_963752725.1. GTDB lineage: Bacteria > Pseudomonadota > Gammaproteobacteria > SZUA-229 > SZUA-229. Next base: position 3,057 of record CAVWAI010000030.1, on the reverse strand, counting down.
GGAAAAAACTGTATGGAACAGTTTTTCACGAAAGCCCTGTATGGGTGAAGCATATGGATATGCTGAATAATTTATTCCGCGACCTCCTGCACCTGTATGTGGGACTTGTAACACGGCAAGAGATCGCGGATTACAATCCGCTCCTACAGTGAGCGAGTCTTAATCGGTGCGGATTGTAATTCGCAATCCCATGCTCTTGTAGGAGCGGAATTTATTCCGCGATCTTGTGACCGTAGACCATGTGGCGTAATCACCCCCGCAGGATGAGGGGAGGCAGCAACGCCAGATTTACATAGGTTAATCGTGGTCTCGATCACTGTTCCCGACGTGATTCTACCTCCTACGTCCATGTAGTCGTGTCCCCGATTATTTTTCAGGTTGTAACACGGCAAGAGATCGCGGATTACAATCCGCTCCTACAGTAAGATAGTCTTTATCGGTGCGGATTGTAATTCGCAATCCCATGCTCTTGTAGGAGCGGATTGTAATCCGCGATCTTGTGACCGCAGGTCATGTGGCGTAATCGCCCGCAGGATGAGGGCAGACAGCAACGCCAGATTCACAAAGGTTAATCATAGTCTCGATCACTGTTCCTGACGTGATTCTACCTCCTACGTCCATGTAGTCGTGTCCCCGATGATTTTTAAGTGCAAGATCTCTCCTAAGGTCGAGATGACAAAATAATATGTACAGGATCGTTTAGTATATATATCAACGCTCATCAACGCTTATCAATCTCGACATAATCACGTTTTGCCGGGCCAACATACAACTGGCGTGGCCGGCCGATACGCTGGTTGTCTTCGCCGATCATTTCCTTCCATTGTGCAACCCAGCCGACGGTTCGGGCGATGGCGAACATCACGGTGAACATGTTGGTGGGAATACCTATCGCTTTGTAGATAAGGCCGGAATAGAAATCAACATTGGGATAAAGCTTACGCTGGATAAAATAGTCATCACTCAGTGCAATTTCTTCCAGTTTTAGCGCCAGCTCAAAAGTGGGGTCATCTTTATCGCCCAGTTGTTCCAGCACGTCATGGCACATCTGTCGGATAATCTTTGCGCGAGGGTCATAGTTTTTATAGACCCGGTGACCAAAACCCATCAGCCGGAACGGATCGTTTTTATCTTTTGCGCGAGCGAGGAATTTGGGGATGTTCTCAACGTCACCGATCTCATCTAACATCGACAACACCGCTTCATTGGCGCCGCCATGCGCTGGCCCCCATAAAGCCGCGATGCCCGAAGCAATACAGGCAAACGGATTAGCGCCAGAGCTTCCAGCCAGGCGAACCGTTGAGGTACTGGCATTTTGCTCATGATCGATATGCAGGATGAAGATCAGATCAAGCGCTTTTTCAGCGACCGGGTCCACGACATACGGTTCACAGGGCACAGAGAACATCATACGTAAAAGATTGCCGGTATAACTCAGCGAGTTATCCGGGTATACCTGCGGCTCACCAATCGAATGCTTGTAGCTGGCTGCAGCGATGGTGGGCATCTTGGCAATCATTCGGAGTGCGGCAATTTCGCGGTGGTGGGCATTAGTGATGTCAGTCGAGTCATGATAAAAAGCAGATAATGAACCCACCACACCCACCATAGTCGCCATCGGGTGTGCATCATGATAAAAACCGCCAAAAAAACTGCTTAATGATTCATTGAGCATACTGTGGTGATTGAGCACATTGTTGAAATCTTTCAATTGCGCTTCATCCGGTAACACACCGTCTAACATCAGATAAGCAACCTCGATGAAGCTGCTTTTTTCTGCCAGCTGTTCGATAGGGTAACCGCCATAAAGCAGTTCGCCTTTATCACCATCCAGGTAAGTTAACGAACTCTGACAGCTGGCCGTGGATAAAAAACCCGGATCATAAGTAAAGTAACCCGCGTCACGAAATAAACGGCCAATATCCACAGCATAGGGCCCATGTGTCGGGTGTCTTACCGGCAGCTCAATCTGTTCGCCTGTTTCATTATCAGTAACCGTTACCGTATGCTCTTTCATATAGTTATTTCCTATAAAGAATGGTTGTCTGTGGCTGCATGCTTATCCACATTCATTATAGAAGTCTAACATCGATAAAAAAATTAAAGAAACAGGCTTCAGCCTTAGTTAGTGAATACCGCAATGACGCGTTGATACGAAGTTTAATGTTACCGACTAAGGTTAGGATGGGGGCAGGCAACAACACCCGGTTTGCATAGCTTAATCGTGGTCTCGATCACTGTTCCTCGGCAATTGCTCCTGCATTGCCCTACTACCGTCCATCCATGGACATATGCGTGATTCTACCTCCTACGTCCATGTAGTCGTGTCCCATATTATTTTTCACGGCAAGAGGTCGCGGATTACAATCCGCTCCTACAGTAAGATAGCCCTTATCGGTGCAGCCTGTAATCCGTAAACCCATGCTCTCGTAGGAGCGGATTGTAATCCGCGATCTGGTGACCGCAAGCAATGTGGCGCAATCACCCCCGCAGGGTGAGGGGGCGCATAAACACGCGCAATGACGGTTACTTTAATACCCTGTTATATCCAGTCATTTCCACTGTAGAATAAACCAACAGTATTATTCATCAATAACCTGCCTTGAAGGCTTTTCATGAATACAGTTAATCCCTGGGTTCGTTTTCTACTCATCACCGGCTATATAGTGATGCTTGTCGGTGCCATTGACCCCATGGAAGGATCACTTCTCATCCTCCCGGGCAGCGGCCTGGTTGCACTGGGTACCTATCTCGCTGATGAAGAGCGAAAGATATTCATCTACCGGCTGTGGGTATTTTTCCTGATTCTTATCGGGGTGGCCGCATTATTTGGCTTCAGCTTGCTAGGCGGCATTGGCGGCACTACTGCGTACTCCATGCTGGTGGGCATTACTGATACGTGCCTTACCCGATCGGCTGGTCCATGGGTATCTGGGGGCCGGGCTCACCTCGCTGGGTGCTGTGGTCCGGCATTGTCGTCGGTATCTGGTACCTGTTTTTGCCGATCTTGATGGCCATGCTCAGGGGGTCGGTCTGGCTGAAAGAATTTGGTATCGT
>CAVWAI010000029.1:0-80022 GCA_963752725.1 uncultured Gammaproteobacteria bacterium | reverse complement strand
TGCTATACCGCACATTAAGATTTAACCCTCAAAATCAGCAGATAACAGATTTTGATACAAAGCTGTATATTCATTGGCCATTCGCTGCCCGGAATAGGTGTCATTGACAAACTGCCGGCCTTTTTCTGCAAGCTCATGGGCATAAGCTTTATCATTTAATAGCAGCTTGCCAATAATTTTTCAAAGTATCCTTGTCTCCATAATCCGCTAATAGACCAGTTTCTTTATGTTTAACTAATTGATCTATACCTGGAATATTATAAGCGGCTACTGGTATACCCATAGCGATTGCTTCCATCAGGCAACGAGGGATACCTTCATCGGATGAGGTCATCACGAACAGATCAAACTGACTTAATAATTCTAAACGGTCATTTCTAAAACCCATAAATTGGATTGCCTCGGCTGAAGGCAACGTGTTTGCATAGGATTCCATTTTCTCTCTTTCCTTGCCATCACCTAATAATAATAATTGTGTATTCTTATTTTCCAACCAGATTTTGTTAAAGATATCGAGAATATGATCAATTTTTTTTCTCTGAATCATTTGACCGATATAGCCAATTTTTAATTTTGCCTGAATGTTCTTTGTTTGATTTTTTTTAGTCTGTATTGTTCGACTTCCTTCAGATCTACAGCATTTCGAATAAAAGTCACCTTATTCTTAGCAACCCCAGCAGTCTAGCACTTCATCAACTAGCTGTTGCGATAATGGGACTATGCGATCAAAAAACCTTAAAGCGAATTTCCCCATAAAAATATATGTTTTAAGCTTAAAATCGTTATGCTCACCAAAACCATGGGGTGTAGATATTGATTTTATACCTGTCAGTTTAGCCGCTACTAATGCCTAGAATATCGGATTTATATCCATGAGTATGGATAATATCGATTTTAGTATCTTTGATAAGTTTGCAGAGTGATATTAATGCAGAAATACTAAAACGCGAATTCACCTCTATTTCAAAAGCTTTGCCTTCATCAGATTTAAAATGGTTAACGATTTCCAACTGGCTATTAGCTTCCCTGGTAACTGCTAGATAAGACCTGACTTTCTCTGGATCTATATTATTGTTTAGTGCTAAAACCCATCTTTCGGCACCGTAAAACCCCGTAGGACAGATAAATTGTAAAACATTAATTTTTCTCATATAAAAAGTGCTTGCAGGACATTAGCAAAAAGCCCAATAGAAAGAATGACAAAAGTAAAAAAGCATCAACTGCGAAACCCAGCTAATATTATTTTTCGAAGTATCTTTTTCTCTCGGTGTACTCCATGTCACCTGAACCTTACCACGCAGTGACTGTAATACACCTTTCAATGAATTTATGTTAACCAGGTAGAAATAATAAGGCAGAAGCAGAATAGATGGACATCCAGGCCAATATTTTAATAGTTTCCCTAATAAAATACTCCATACAAACAGAATGCCCAGCAAAAATAGCCACTGAAACATCACTATATTCATTTGTGCCAATATGGTAATGCCCGCTGCGGCGATCAGTATAAAAAAGGGTATCAACCAGCGAAGTAATTTATGAGAGAGCAACTCTATCGAATAAAAACCATATTTAAAAGGATTCAGGACTATTTTGTTTTTCATTAATCCACTGAAACTGCGATTCACTATGCGTTGTTTTCGCTTCCCTTCTTTGTCGAAGTCACCGGCGGTTTGTTCATAACAGATGGCATCAGAATCGAAGACGCCTCGATACCCTTTCGCTATGATCTGTAATGGATTTACAAAATCGTTGATATCTTCCTGATCCAGTGGCTCATACAAAGACCTCCTGATCGCATAAATTGCGCCGTCACCACCGACTACCGAATGCAATTTACTTTCTATTTTTTTGATGAATATCTCATATTTCCAATAAATATCTTCGCTGCAGCCGGCTGTACTTTCCTCATCGTCCTTATATATTGCAGCACCAACAACATAACCTACAGCCGGTTCGTGAAAATTTCGTACCAACATTTTTATAGCATTTTCTTCGTACATGGCGTTGGCATCCGAGAAAACCACTATCTCTCCATGCGCGTCAGCCAGTGCCAGATTTAACCCCATGGTCTTACCCAGGCGTCCTTCCTGACGGATTAATTTTATACGATCATTAGTATATCGTTTTATGATCTCATCCGTTCCATCATCCGACCCATCCGAAACGAATAGAATCTCCAGTTGATGCTGCGGGTAATCAATCGCCAGACAGTTCCTGATCTTTTGTTCGATAATATCAACTTCGTTATAGCACGACACAATCAAACTTACCGATGGAGTAATATCGGCTGTATGGAGCGCCTTACCCTTTATCAACTTATCTAACACTATGAGCATTACTGGATAGCCCAGATATACATAGACAGGAATAAACAGTGCTATCAGGGTAATGATGATAAGTAACGTAGATCATAAAGAGATATGCCTGCGCAAACGTGGTCCGATGGTATTCACTACCGATAGAGGCAACTTTTTCCAGACCGTTTCAACCATATCTCGAACCCGGCTTTTACTTGCACTCTTTTCTGCCACTACACCCTGTTCATTCAGGGTTTGCCAATCCAGTAAAACAGGTCTTGCTCCCCATTGTTTCTTGAATCTATATGTTCCTTCTCCATAAGTTGATCGACCAAAATCAAACTGCTTACAACCTCTATCGCAGGATACACGAAGCAGGTTCCAGTAAAGCAGCATGTTGGGCGCAAGATTATTGTAGTCACGTAGCGTCGATGCCCATGGAATAGAGACATTGTTACCGCTAAACAATAAAAGTCCTGCACCAACTATTTTGCCTTCAAACCAGACACGCCCCACCAGCAAATCATCCTGGTACATTTCTCTTAATGCATGAAACCATTTAATGGAATGGGTGGGTGAACCCAACAAATGCATATTTCGGCAAAATACGTAAAAAAAATCATCTATACTTTTTTTATCATTGGCTGAATCAAATTGTAGTCCGTTCTTTTCCGCTTTTTTAATCTGGCTGCGCAATTTGGATTTAAACCCGCCCAGTAAAAGCCTCTGAAGATTCTGGCAAGTCCAGCAACATGCTTACTTTTCGATTTGTCATATCAACATTTGGTGGCTCTTCTGTCAGTCGCTGGCGAAGCTCCAATGGCATTGCTTGAAGTTGATCTGCCCTGTTTAGGGCGAATTGAATTAATTTCTCCCTGACGGTGTCATTGTCTGGCTACAACCCCACCGACATCGCAAAAAGGTAAAGAGCAAAGTTGTTTTCCCCCCAGGAGTTTTCTGAATATAGATATAGGTAGAACACCCACCAACTTATCATTTATTCGCGCAAGCAAATATTCATAATGATGACCATAGGCTTTATGAATTGCCAAAAGCCACTGTAAATGCTGGTACGGAACAGAGAATTGAGTATTGCTAAGAAAACAATCGATTTCTATTTGATCTGATAACTTTGCTGACGTGATCTGTATTTCCATTCTTGTAAGATTCATACTTCCTGTTAAATTTTTACGGCTTTATTCTGGATCTAACTAATTTCGCAGGATTTCCCGCCATGATTGAATAGTCGGCGACATCTTTAGTTACCACCGAGCCCGCGCCTATAATACATTTTTTCCCAATATTCGCCATGACCAGTGAGCCGTTACCAATCCAGCTATCTTCACCGATTACAACCTTTGTATAACTACCGCCTTGTTGCTGTACAGGGCTATCCAGATCATCAAAATTATGTTGCACACTGCCACTCATGATATGAACGCCACTGCCTATCAGACAGTTATCACCGATCTTGCACATACCTATATTACATTGCGGACCTATGTACGCCCCTTTCCCAATCTCTGTATCCTGTTGTGAGAATATCGCCGCAAAGCCAATCACACAGTCAAAATGACAAAATGTCATGGTCACTCGATAAAAAGCAATTCGACAATAGCTGCCAATCCTGCCGGGAAGAAGGCTTAACAGTTGTGAGTAGCTCGCGATAGAATTGTTTTTAGAAAATGCATTCGTCAAGATATACAACAGATACAGTGGAGATATCACTATCACAAATATATTTGAAACAGTTTCTTTAACCATTGAATTCATCTTTCTTATTAAGAATAAAGATCCCGATAATAGGACTTAAACCAGTCACAAATTTTGACATCCCCTGTTATGCCGTCGCCTGAGCTTTATAGTCAAAATCTCTGATTAAATCGGATACGTCGGCATAGTATCGGGTACATCATCAGGCTGCAAGGGTAATAATTCGTTTTCAGCTACCTTGCCTAATGCATTTTCTAATGATGCGACATATGCTTTCAATTCTACCGGATTATTATTGCCTATATTATATACTTTCCAGCCGCATAACTGCTGTCAGGGTCGGTTTGTCACCATTCTATTCTAGATCAGATTGTGCGGATTTATCTAATTACCCCGATAAGTCCTCATAACGGTCTGGTTGAATCCAACAAGGGTGGCACTATGCCAATGCTGGCGCTAGCTGAACTGGCAGCACAACAGAAACGTACGAGTGACATGCTATTCTGGCTTGAAAGAGCTCGTAATACTGCTCCCGGCGAAACCAGGTCTCGCATAATTCTCGCTAACTACTATTTACAAAATAATCAGCCTAAACAGGCGGACATATACATCCAGGAAGCCATAAAAGCATCCCCAGAACAAATAGAACTGTTAGCACTTCAAGGAAGGGCATTGATTGCGCTAAAGCGATATAGTGAAGCCTTGCCTCCGCTAAACAAACTGGTTAATAAATTGCCAGCATCGGCTAATGCACACGTCATGCTTGGCGAAGCTTTTTTACGCCAGGGAATGACGACGAAGGCCCGTGAACATCTACAAAGAACTCTAAATATAGAGAAGAATCACTTTCTGGCCATGAGCTTAATGGCAGAGACAGAGTTTAAAGAAGGTAACTACGATAAAAGTCTGGAATATGCAAAAAGCCTGCAGAAAAGACAACCACAGCTATATATCGGCCACATGCAGGAAGGCGACGTGTGGATGGTCAAACAGGACTATAAAAGAGCTCATTCAGCTTTCAGTAATGCATGGAAACAACAGCAAACAGCAGAGCTGGCAATAAAATTATTCTCTGCATCAAAATACTCTGTTAATTTTGAAGATGCCATTCAACCATTACTCTCATGGCTAGGTGATCACCCCAACGACAGCTCAATGCGTTTTTTCCTCGCTATCACATACCAGGCTGCAGAAAAGAATGATGATGCTATCCAGGAATACGAAAAAATACTTGAGGCGACACCTGATAACGGCGCCGCACTAAATAACCTGGCGTGGCTTTATTCCCTGAAAGGTAACCCTAAAGCGCTGGGGCTGGCCGAGAGAGCATACCGAGCAAAACCGGAAGACCCTGGCATCCTGGATACCTACGGCTGGATTCTGGTCCAGCAAGGCCAGGTAGAAAAAGGACAACGCCTGATAAAACAGGCGATGGAACTACTACCTGACAACCTCGAGATTCGCTATCATTATGCAACCGCCTTGTTTAAATCGGGTAACGAAGATGAAGGCCGACAGACTTCTTGAAAAACTACTCAAGCAAGGCAAACCTTTTAATGGCCGAAATGAAGCACAACAACTACTCGTAAAACAAGAGAGCAGATAAAGCCTGAGCTTAAATTATACGCATGCAACTAAGTGACATTAAACTTTACCAGAACAGGCTTATCCTGCGAACGCCAGTAGCTAGAATGCAGCACTTTTAATCGATCAAGGTAAACCAGGTGTCCGCTCAACATCTTCTGCTTCATCAGTCTGCAAAGAACTACCTTGCCAGTATAGTCTCATTGAACGACAAATTTGACCGTGACTAAAATGCTACTGTGATGAATCAAAAGCATCTGTCAGGCCAAGATCACTCAAAACCTCCCAGGTTGTTCCAAACTGAAAATCAGCCGTGAGGTTTCGCAGTCTGGACTCACACTTATCAAGATTATTGTAATGCCTGAAACGTGAAAACCAGCTCGCTGCTATTTTTGGCTGGTCGGGATCAATTTCCCAAGGATGTAAATAAAAAATAAATGGCTTTTGCTGGCGATTAATCTGCCTCAATCCCATTCTACTTAGCCAATACGGGTACAGGCGAAAATAGCCACCACCAGCAACTGGCAGTCGGTAATTAATAATTTTCGCGGTAGACAATGGGAACTCAATGATGGAGTTACCTGCTGGCGTCTTCAGTCTATAAGGATGCTCAGGCGTGTCCGGCATTCCGTAACGATCATGACGCACCGGAAATATACTGGAATCGTAAACAAAACCAGCCTCAGCTAGAATATCAAGCGCCCATTGCGATTTTTCTGTAATTGAATAACTGGCAGCACGATAGCCTCGAACCTGCTGTTGAATAATATCTTCCAGAATATTTTTTGCGCGAATTGTTTCTTCCTGAAACACATCAGGAGTCTGATTATATACAAGCTGATGACTATATCCATGACAGGCCACCTCGTGCCCTCTCCTGGCAATCTCAAGCACAAGCTCTTTCTTCCTTTCAGCGACCCAGCCAAGTATAAAAAATGTCGCTTTGAGCTGATACTCATCAAACAGATCTAAAAGTCTATGAGTATTATTTTCTACCCGTAAGGGATGATTATCCCATTCTTTCTGATCAATACTATTGGCAAATGCCGACACCTGAAAATAGTCTTCAACATCGACTGTCAGTGCATTTTTAATAAGCATTTTCTATAGGCTCTATTGGTAATCACAATGAAGTTAGCGCTTCATAATCATTTTATGGGGCGTCTTTTAGCTTATCATCGTCTGAACCATAATATCCATAGTAATAACCACTACGGCTTGATAAACCTTCATTTTTGTTCATCACCAGGCCGGTTGCCTGCTCTTTCGGAATCAGTTCAAGGCCTCCTCGACCAGCTGACTGTGGCGTTCTTCCCGCCTCTATAACAAATACAACCTGTCCAACCAGCCCCGCTATAACTTGAGTCTGTGGCGCTGGTAATAATGGAGGGCCATCAAAAATAATAATGCGATCTCTGTAGCGACTGCCAATTTCTTTAACAAGGGAAGCCATGCGCTGACTGGCTAGCAGCTCTGTAACATACTCATTCTGCTTACCTGCAGACATGACACTCAATGTGGGAATATCAGTTTGCAGCAAAACATCGCCAATACTCAAGTCGTCGTTCTCCAGAACATCAACCAGACCACAAACCTTTTCAAGGCCAAACATCTTGCTTACACCTTGTTTAGCCACATCACAATCTACCAGCAGGACTGTAGTATCCATTTCCTGGGCAATTGACAATGCCAGATTTACCGAAGTATAGGTCTTACCTTCACCTGGAACAGAACTTGTAACAAGAATGAGGTTACCGCGTTCAACCATTAACTTGTTTCGCCCAAAAGCATTAGATACCAGTGGTCGCTTAATACGGCGATAATCATCTATAATCTCCCGACTCAGGCTGCTACCTGGTACCAACATGTTCAATTCTAACAAGCGGCCTAATAACTCAACTTTGTTTTTTTTAGTTGAATTCGATTCCTGTTTATTCCCCGCATCACCAGTTACCCTTTGGTCTAACTGATCATTTTTAGCATTATCGCTATCAGTTGCAACCAGCCGCGCAATTGTTGACGGTTCTTTCTTGTTATCCATACTCATATCGTAAACCCTCTAGACGATATTAAAACTCCAACAAATTCACTACCTGGACCTTTGAATAACACAACGACACCATAGGTAACGACTAGCAAGGAAAAAGTTAACAAGAAGGAAGTTAATTGAATCTTACGTCTTTTTTTATGCTGCGCTGTCACATGCAGTCCAATCGACCCGAGCACTGGAAGCCCGATTTTATCCCTAAGCTGGCTAGTATCAATAAACGTAGGGTGAATAAGATACCTTAGAATCCCCCACCCTAGTCCTGCACCAATAGCTGCAAAAAAAACTGCACTTAAAAAAAACAAACGTTGCGGCCCCGATGGTTTCGTTGCAGCCCGTGGCATATCGATTATACGAAAATCAATATTACTACCACTCTTCCCGACTGCCTGTGCCATTCGCGCTGATTCTCGTCTTCCTATCAGGCTAAGATGGCGTTCTCGAGTAATTTCATAGTCACGATTCAACTTTGCAAGCTTTGCTTCGACCTCTGGAATAATATCAACTGATTGCTTAAGCTTTTCTACCCTGTTTGCCTTTTCTACCAGACGTATTTTCATGGTCTCTACTTCAACGCTAGTCCTGTTAATATCAGCTCTCAATTCCTGATACACAGGACTAAACTCGACTGAGTCACCTTCTCCTATACCAATAAATTCATCCTCTCCAACGCCTTTATTTGCCAGCGAATCAGCAATGGTACTTCTCAACGCTTGCACATCTGGATGTTGCTCAGTATATTGGGTCAGTAGAATTTCAAGCTGTTCTCGATATCTTCGCAATTTCATAATATGCGGCGCGCTATAGTCATTATTGCCTAGTAAAGGCGTTTCGCCTTCCAGTTGTGTACGCATTTCTAAAAGCCTTCGCTCTGCTAGCCGCAACTCCGAGCGAATATTCTCCAGTTCATTTTGTTCGCCTTGTAGCTTTTTATAATAACCGCCTTTTTCATCAGGCATAAACCCCAGGTTAGCCCGCTTAAAATCAGCTAGCTTCTGTTCTGCCGTGGTCAGCCGTTTTTCATATTCAGCAATCTGCTGGTCAAGAAATAATTGCGCCCCCTCCGTATCAGTACGTGCAGAACTCAAAGTGGTTTCGATTAATATATTCAATAACTTGGAAACAACCTGATAGACCTGATCGGCAGAACTTCCCTGATAACTCAGCTCGAATATAGTATAATCTTTTCTCCGTTTTTTTCGGCTGCCCTCTCTAAAGGTAATCGACTTAGTAAGGGCTGCCACCATGCGGTCCATATCATTTGGATCATCGGTTTTCAAATCCATACCTGTTTCTCGAATAACTTCTTCCAGGTTGTTCCGGCTCAACAAAAGTGATCTCATGATAGCGAGCCCAGACTCTACCTCTGACTCAACAGCAAGTCCTTTAAGAAGAGGCTGCATAACTGATTTAGTATCAATATGCATTATTGCTTGTGATGTATACTGGTCTGGCAGCGCATATACTGCTACCCATCCAGGCAAAGCAACCACCCAGGCAATCGCAAGTGCTGACCACCTGTATCGCCATATCCCATGTAAATAGCTATAGATTAGTATTAACTGTTCCTTCATTCTTTAATTACTCTATCAATAAATTCAACACCTGTGGATAAACACACTGGCGCACAAAAAACACTTAAAATCACTTGAAGTCTAACTTTAAGCTTTAGCATAAATTAACCTAAATGATATTTTAGTTGATATATACACAAATTCTTATTTAATTGTAATTGCACTGCAAAGAACAGGAAATACAAGTATCTTTGTTACTTGAATGTCAAATAATGCCCACACCATAGACAGCTGCAACAATAACAAACCAACGGTCTGCAATATCTCTATATCGACCAGCGTAGCCACAAGCTACTGCATGTTAGCCATCACCATCGCCAATAGTGCCCTGTATCGTGGACATAGCGTCAGCAATGATAATTGCTGCGATTACTGCCCCGGCGATGTGTCATGCATCACGTTAAAATATGCTATTTTCTACATCGCGACTCACTTGCCTGGCTCCGGCATATCAAGTTTCTTAATCAGGCTGTACAGAGAAGGTCGACTGATGCCCAACGCCTCGGCTGCATGTGTAACATTATTATTATAAATTGAGAGCGCACGCTGGATAACCTGACGCTCCACTCGTTCTCTGGCATCACGCAAATTTAATGATTGCAGCCGATTTTCGTCTACGGAAAACCCCAGGTCAGTCGCCGTAATCTGGTTGCCTTCAGCAAGCACGACTGCACGTTTAATGCGATTTTCCAACTCACGCACATTACCCGGCCATTCATAAGAATCAATTTCTGCACGCGCCGACTCGGTGAATCCACGAAAGCTACGCCCATTTTTCTCACTATAGTTATTCAGAAATGTTTGAGCTAGCAGTATTTTGTCAGTATCCCGTTCACGTAGCGCTGGAATTTTAATAACAATTTCACTAATTCGAAAAAACAAATCTTCTCTAAATTCGCCTTCTTTGATTAGCTTATCAAGCTTGCGGTGTGTCGCACATATAATCCGCGTGTCTATCTCTATCGTTTTTCTGCCACCAAGGCGCTCAATAACTCGCTCCTGTAAAAAACGTAACATTTTGGCCTGTAACGGCATCGGCATGTCACCAATTTCATCTAGAAACAGCGTTCCACCGCTGGCAGTTTCTATTTTACCTTTCGTCTGTTTTACCGCACCGGTAAAAGCGCCTTTCTCATAACCGAATAACTCACTTTCGAGCAGGTTATCCGGTATCGCCGCACAGTTCAGCGCTACAAATGATTTATCCCGACGAGGACTCAGGCGGTGCAATGCTAGAGCAATCAGTTCTTTACCTGTTCCGCTTTCGCCTAGCACCAATGTAGTCGCTTCCGCTGGACCGACTTTTTCGACCAGTCGACAGGCAGCTAGCATCGGCGCACTGGAACCGATAATACCATCAAGCGGAGAGTCGCCGCCTTCAGTGGCTAAACGCCGGTTTTCTTCCTCCAGCTCATATAGCTGGTAGGCACGGTCAACGATCAAACCTAAAACATCCGGCTCAATCGGCTTTTGGTAAAAATCGTAAGCACCTAGTGAAATGGCTTTTAATGCATTTTGTCGATCATCATTACCGGTGACCACAATAACCTTTGTGTGTGACGCAAGCTTAAGTATTTCCTCTAACGTAGCAAGACCTTCACTGGCATTCGCCTGATCCGGTGGCAGACCTAGATCCAGCGTCACTACAGGGATATGGTTATTCTGTAATTGCTCAATAGCGCTGACACGGTCACCAGCAAGTAATACCTGATAACCTTCAAATGACCATTTAAGCTGTTTTTGTATTCCCGGGTTGTCTTCAACAACCAGCAGTGGCTTTAACTTATTGTCAACCATAACCTGATTAATAGTTCCTTTGTGTAAGCTTAGCATTAAAGCGTTTTATAATTATTCTTGTCACTTTTATACTTATACCGAAACAGACGGAATATTCAAAGCAATGATAGACCCTTTTCCGGGTTTACTCTGCACTACAATATCACCACCTAACTGGCGTATAAACTCACGACTCTCAAACATGCCAATCCCCATTCCCGCATTGCCCTTTGTGGTATCAAAAGGTGTAAATAAACGGTTCCGGATAAATTTTTCATCCATGCCATGACCATCATCTTTTATTACAATGGAATGTATATTTTCTGTTGTAGATAAACTTATTATTATTTCACCGTCATCCATTGATGCCTGCTGAGCATTATCGATTAGATGCGCCAACACATTCAGCAACCGACCCTTCTCAAGTGACACGATGCAAGAATTTAACGTTGGCTTAAAATTAGGCGACGGTAATTTATGCCGATTCAATGCGACGACCTCCTGAATTATTTCCTTTAGATCTACCAGAGTTTTCTTTTCGCTCTGCACACGCTTACTGCGCAATTGCTCGAGCAACCGATTTATATCTCCAGCAGCATTTTCTACTGTTTCAAATGCGTCCGCGATAAATTCAGGATTACCCGCATGTTTCTTAGCATTGATCGCTACCAGATCGAGCTCTGCTGCAATATTCTTTAAATCATGAACCATATAAGCAGATAACCGACTAAAAACTTCAAACTGCTTAGACTGAGAGAGCTGCGCTGATGTCATCAATACCATTAAATAACTGGCGACCTGTTTGGCGGCTGCTTTTAACAAGTCTCTATCTTCCCAGTTTATTGTACGTACGACCAGAGGATTTGCCAGCACCACAAAACCAATTAATTCGGTAGTGCCATGCAATGGCACGATCAGCCATGATTGCTCAATTTCTGATAAAAACTCAGGCAAACTCAAATCCGAGTATTCATCGGCATGCGTATCAATCTCTCGCAGATTAATGACAAAACCTTTCGCCGATAAATATTTAATCAAAGAAGTATTTTTATCTAATACTGTATCAAAGTTTTTGCTCTGCCAGACACCAGCATTAAAAAACTCACCTTTATCATTACGCAACCAGAGCAGACCTGCACGCGCATCAACTATATGCGCCATAGCCTCGATAGCATTTTGAAAATGATTTTTATTTTCTACATTCTCCCCTAGCTCTTCTGTCAACCGCAACCATTCAAGTCGATAATCATACTTATTTTTATAGAAATGCTTAGCTAAAAATACCTTTATCTGCACGCGCAGCTGCGTCGATGATACCAGCGCAAACAAAAAAACCACTGCCAGGGTAATAAACATCACCTGACCAAACTTTCCCCAGCTACCACCAAATTCTTTTAAATAATAACCAGCTCCCGCCATGGCCAGCAGATAAGAGCCACCTGCAACGATAGCTGCAGTGTTTAATACGATATCTCTGGAAACAAATATGTTTAGTGCCCAGCTTTTATTTCGGGCAGAAGAAATTGCAATTAATGGTACTGCAACCATATGCACTATACCACGGGCATCCCACATATCCTGGTCGATACTACGAAATAACAATGCATCAGAATACAGGTAAAAATCATAGGCAAAAATACCGCCGACACCTAGAAACAAATACTTTGTCGCCCAATGAAAGCGCGCTGAGGCATTACGATATAACTGTTCGAGAATCGCCAACCCAACAATCGCAAGTAAAACATTACCCACAATACCCAGGACAAATTGACCTGGAAGTGAAAACACCCTCGCCACTAATTCATTAATCAGAAATAATGTGGCTAAACCAACACTAACAGGTAATGCTTTATGTGAAAATTTTTGATAACTATTATTTTTCTGTTTATCATCAGACAAAGCCACATCAAACAGCTTTAATAAAAACACATACCAGGCGATATACCGAAGAATGTCAAATGCATGATATGTAAAAAGGTAAGATTCGTTGTAAAGCGCAATCTGTGCAGCCATCAACGTCCAGCATGCACTGATAAGCATGGTAATAAAGATTAATTTTCCCTGCAGACTCTCTCGCCAGCTAAAAAGCAGCAATATCGCAAGCAAAGCATAGGCAATAGTAGCGCCCAGATAGCTATAAAATCCCAAATTCACTATCTATTACTGCCTAATTCAAAACTATCCATCAACAGATTGTAGCTCGTGTTATATTTTTTTACAGTAACAGACACAACAAAGCGCTATTTATTCAAATTTAAAATTTTATTAAAACCCTAAGAATAAATTATAAATAGCTCGACAATATATTGCCCTTCAAACCTGAAAAATCATATACTTAAACGAAAAACAGTTATATAAAATATTCATAACAAGCAAGAACTAACAATCGCCCTCTTTTTTCAAAATACTGTCAATTTATGGCAAACATAAAAAAATCCGCTGATATCAGCGGATTTTTTGATTATAAACACACGCATAATACTCATTATGCGACTTTACAGACTGCCTTAATCTTCTTAAAAATTTTTATAGGCTATAACTCTCATAAGCTATACAGTTATGACTAATTCGGAGGAATATGAACTTTCTCGTCCTTCCGTATCAATGGTTGTCATAACTAAATAGTAAGCTCCTGATGGAGGAACATCTACTATTTGAGCATGCTCTGCAGAACCATCATTAACCTCAAATTGATTTTGATAATTGCCCGTCTCAGTCCCGTAGTAAATACGATACCCTGCTATTTCCGATAATGATAATCCCGTATTATCTTCTCTCTCCGATGGTGCAGCCCAGGTCAAACTCAATGCGGCAATTGATCCGTCGGGATTAGAAATTAAACCGCTGTGATTGCCAGTACTGCCAGCACCACCATCACCGCCAGCACATGCAACTAGAGAAAAAATCAGGACTAAGGTCAATAAACATTTCAAACGTGAAAAATTATAGATATGCAAACAGGGCATACATCACCTACTTAATTAAAAATACGGTAAGAATTTTTGCACATTTAGATAAACCTGAGTGTAGACAAGAATATTTAAATAGATACAAAATCTGTTGAAAAATTGGCTTATTTGTCGAAATATCGACATTTGAGAAATTGCTACGGAGGTTAACTTAATATCACAACGCTAGCAAGCAGCAATATCAGCATTTAGCGTTCTTGCAGGGTTATCATCATTTAAAAGTTACTGTGCACCTTTTCCCAACAAAACCACTTCTGCCGTCTGTAATAAAATCAACATATCGAGTAACACGCTATAATTTTTAACGTAAAACAAATCGTACTGCAGTTTTTGAACACTATCAGCCTCAGTGTCACCATATGAATAACAAACTTGTGCCCAACCCGTCAGGCCTGGTTTTACCCTATGACGCTCTTCATAGTAAGGTATTGTTTCTGCTAGTTTTTTCACAAATTCAGGACGCTCTGGGCGCGGCCCGACAAAACTCATATCTCCTTTTAATACATTAAATAACTGGGGCAGCTCATCAAGCCGGCCTTTTCGAATGATCTTACCAACACGAGTGATACGCGCATCATCCTTCGAAGCCCAACGGGCGACTCCATCTTTTTCAGCATCGGTAGCCATACTTCGAAATTTATAAATCTGAAACGGCAGCCCATCTTGCTTAACCCGGGTCTGGCTGTACAAAATTGGGCCTCGACCACCACTTTCTATTACGATTGCAACGCTAACCAGTAACATAAAAAGCAGAGCCACTGGTAACAAGAGTAAAACAACTAGAATATCCAGCGCTCGTTTTACTATACGTCGAAAAGTGCCAATCCGAAAGCCTTCGGAAAGATACAGCCAGCTAGGATTTAACATATCCAGTCTGATTTTTCCGGCACGGCGCTCGAAGAAAGTCACCAGATCCAGGATATTTAGACCACTCATTTTACATTCGATCAGCTCTTTTGTGGGGAAGTCAGATGATCGTCTATCATCTACAGCAATTACAATCTCATCTATATCCTGGTCCTCGACATAGTTCATAAATGACTTGTCTGTCTTGACCACTTCATTGCTCGGCACTTCTTTATCACCCGGCATGGCAACATATGAAACAATGTTTAGCCCTTTCAGCTCACCCGTTTTTATTGCGTCACGGATGACACCAGCACTTTTACCCGCACCCAGCACCAACACACGCGTCCACAAAGTCTGCTCCTTTACCACCTTCCTAAAAAACAGACGTACTACGGTTATTAACAAAAAACTGATTACTACCGCTAAAAATAATGCCCCGCGGCCGAGAAAGAATTGCGGTATGAAATAAAAACTCACCCCTAATGGAATCAGCCCGAGCAACAAGCCACTGGCAATACGCAGTACCAGCATGTTAATAAAACGACCGGCTTGCCTCTGATAAACACCAAAAGCAAGCAAGCATAACTGCATAACCACAGCATATGCCAGTGCTTTTGGCATAAACTCATCAAAATCAAACTGCCAACTACCACCCCAGAAACGGGTCACGAACCCAAGGTAAAGCGAGAGCAATAAAGTCACAAATTCAATTATTGCTAATACTACGAATTCTGTCGGTATGTAATATCTAGATAACTTCGTAGAATGTCGAAAAAATTTTACGGTGCTCATATTCGCAACACAACGTATCCGTGAAAAAATAAAAAATACCGTGGCAATATCTATCCATCGGCATAATAGGAAAAGATCTAAATTAGAATTTTAGCACTTTCCACTGATATAACCAGTTTAGCGCAGTTAACGAAACTTATTTAAGATAGATATCACTTAGCTCTATCTGCAAGCTATTCTTCCGTTCACTTGCAAATAAAACAATACCCGCAACATTTGTTAAATCAAGCTCTCGACCAAGTGGCCCTTGCTCAATCTCACTTAACGGAATTTCAATCTCATTTAATCCTTGCTCTAGATGCAACGTTTTATCATATCGACCCACATGGTCCTGATTATGCAATCTGTCATGAACGACAGAGGCATAATAAAGCCCAGCAAGAATACCAACCATTTTTCTCAATATATCACTTAGATCCACGTCTCGTGATGTTAATCCTTGCACGGCTTCTACTATGAAACCCGGGCCCATAGCCACAACAAAAACAACAAAATACATGATTATTTTATTTGAAAACTGCTTAGATATGCTTAGTCAATAAGATATAGCAAACGATATAACCGAATGCTATGGTATGACTACTATTGAGTAGCTTCGCGCCACCATAGATTACCCGTAGGCATCGGCACAAAAAATAAGCCTGCAAAAAAGACTAAAAGGGAAATTCTATAAAAATCATTCCTGACATACACGGAATCAGATGATTGAACAGTGATAACAACAAAACACAGTGGCGCACTTATTGATTAGCGACCACACCCTTAATACCAACAACGTATTCATCTAATGCTTGATTGGCCACAGATGTTAATAAACCTTCTCTGTGTAATTCAACAATCACGTTTAAGGCATCGCCGCCAACCAGTTGATGCTTACCCTTTAAACCAACGTGCAAAAATAAACGATGACAGATGAGGTTTATTCTTCTGGGCACACCCGCACTAAATTTATGAATTAAACTAAAAACCTCATCGGTAAAAACAGGATCACCCTTCCAGCCGACGCAGCTCAGTCGGTGCTTAATATAATCAACCGTTTCTTCGAAACTTAAAGGTTTTAATTGCGCTGCAGCAATTAGCCGCTGATGCAACTGCTCCATACCGGGTGACCTGATGATATCCATCAGCGGTTCCTGACCAACCAGAAATATCTGCAGCAACAGCTCAGTATTATGCTGAAGATTAGAAAACAGACGCAATTCTTCCAGTAACTCAGCCGTTAAGCCTTGCGCTTCGTCTACGATCAAAATAACTCGCCGACCTTTCTGGTGTTCACGTCTCAGAAATTGTTTGAATTCTTTAATTAGACTAACACTATCTGAATGCTCTATTTGCAAAGAAAATGCATCAACAACCAGATCAACGAGATTACTGGTGTCTAACTGCACATTAGTGACCACGCCAACATGCACGTGACCTACATCTAACTCAGCAATCAATGAGGAAATCAAGGTGGTTTTACCGGTACCAGGAGCACCAGTAATGGCGACTATGCCCTCACCCTCATTAACAGCGTACTTTAAATAGGATTTGGCATCTTCATACGTTGGATGACCAAAAGAAAAGCGATAATCAGGACTTAAGCGGAAAGGCTGTCCTTCGAGGTTATAGACTGATTTGTAAACATCGAGCATCGTTTAGATCTCCCGGTCAATGCCCGAGACGGTAAATTCCATTTTAAAATATTTAAGCACCCAGCGAATATACATATACATGTCCTTGAGACTACCGTCTCACTGCTTGAAGCAGCGAATTCTATCATAAATGTTCTAGTGACCATTCAATACTAACAAAACTATACTAACGGCGCCAAGCCGAATATAGCTATAACAAACAATGATAAAAAGACGATAACTAAAGATAACTTTTTAGTGTCCTCATGTTGTTCAATTTTATTTGTTTTCTGCTCCATCTCCAACCTCCCTGGGGTATCAAAGTTATAATCCGCACACCAAAAAGTGTCTCGGGCCAAAATATCAACCAAAAGCTATTCTATCTATTAACCATACTTATTCTCTGAACCGCTTCACAAGTTTAGAAACATAAGCTCCGTTGATATCTAGTACATGCAGGTTCTATGCCAAAAGTTATAACTTATTGTTATTAAATATAAATTACCAAAAACGGATAGAAATAAGCGCTTAAAATATAAAAAAGTGTTATTTTTTCCGACAAAAAATATTGCTTTATTTCCTCAAAATATGGAAATTTTTAGAAATATGGGCAACAAATAACCATTATTTCCCTGCATTATTAATAAAATGTAATGAAATTCGACAAATCAGTTATTATTGATTACTAATATAATAATATAATTAAAATACTGGAAAGAATGTCGACTTTTAAGTGGTTTTATCTAGCTATAAAACCGCCTTTTTTTACTGCGAGGACAAGTTGATATTTTTATCTTGGATTATTTATAGAATCGATAAGGCTACTTTATAGACGTGTTAGAATCACCCGTCATTAAAATGCGCCCGTAGCTCAGCTGGATAGAGTGTTGGCCTCCGAAGCCAAAGGTCGCTGGTTCGATTCCAGTCGGGCGCACCATTTTTACAATTTGATGAGGTCAGGATCAGGGTTGTCATATTCCAGCCAGGCGAAACCCGTTTCAAGCTTATCGAATATCTCAACCTCGTAACCGTGTTTTTTCGCCAGCACCTGGTGAAATTTGGCCAACCGAATAATTTCAGGATGCCTCAATACCAGTGCGGTTCGAAATCGCCCAACATTCACCCCTATACCGGTATTAATTTCTGCAATCCTTGTAATATCTTTCTCCGTTATGACAACGCTCTCAACATCATCGTCATAATATAATTGCGAAAAATCCTTTTTCACCTCGCCTACATTGCGGCAGTCAATCTGCCAGAAAATGCCATTGATGAAACTTTGCGGCTCAATAACGCCACTCATCTTGCCGACGATCAACTCACCATCATTGTAAATTTTACTATCGAACATAGCTTGATTTTAGACCTTATTATCTGATAAATCATTTATGTGTAAGACTATATATTAATATTTAACTCTACCTTTTCAATAAGCTATCACCTTCGGTTCAGCGCGTTTAAGGTCTGGCATAGTCATGCCTGCATTAGCATTAATATATGTTGGATCCGTGATTACGTAACGCCTGCCCTGATAGTAAACGCCATCACCTTTTACCGTTTCATTAAAATTCACCGCTGCGGCAACATGCCCGGGATAATCCAGTCCAACCACATCAAGATTTAATAAACTTTTAACCAGCCAGGCAAAAAGCACCGCCCGGTCTTCACAATCAGAATAAGGATAAAATAATGTTTCTTCCGGGAACAGATAGTTCTCTTCTCCAAACTGCTGCTCGTCAGTCTCATACTGTAATGACGTCTGTACAAATCGCAATAAAAAGTTTACTGCCTGCTGCTCTGACATCCCTTGCATGTGCGCTGCCAGCTGTTTTTGTAACGGTGTGGCAGTCACTTGATAAACGCCTGAAGTAAAATATAAATTCAGCTTTAACTGCGGGTAGGTACTAAAAAACTTTACCCGCCCACGGTCGTACGCGACGTTAACATGATATTTATTGCCTTCAAATTCAAATGATAGATGCCGATGCTCATCTTTATCATTTGACGCTACGACCGAAGTTACATGCATATCAAAATCTTTCGTTGCATCGGGATATTCACCGTCGTAGGTATAAACCTGACCTGGTCGCTGTCTATGACCATCAAACTCTACCGCATAATAACGTATGCCTCCGAAGGTAAAATATGAGACCTCAAACATCTCGTGTTTTGAGGGTACCAGTAAATAGATGGAAACATCGTTAAATGCTATACGTGCTCTGTAACCTGATTTAGCCAGTAAGAACCAGCTTAATAGCGCACCCTCATTACGACGGTTATTATTGATCGATAACGTAAGCTTGTGTATCAACGAAGCATAGGCCCAGTCATTTAATTGCAGTGACTGTTTTTGCTCACTCAGCTGCTGCAACAAGCCTTCATATTCTGTTCGGCTCAAAACCGCCCAGTAATCACTGACACTGTTTTTATTGATTTTGGATATTAGTTCTTTCTTTAAAGCAGGGTCGTAATTAAATTGGAGCTGTCGTCCGTAAAAATCGATATTTAACGATCGTCCTTTTGTAATCACAACAGGCGCTGGTACGGGCTGTTTTACTGGCTCAGGTTTTGGCACGACGACGACAACAGGTTTATCAACTGGCGTTATCGGTTTGGGGCTGGGCGGCGCAACCGGCATCACATCCGGCTTTGGCTGCTCATCACGCACTTCGCCTGTTACGATATCAATCGCTTTCCAGTGAGCTTTCAGGAAAGCGGTAAACTCCTTATCACGCTTATCCTTGTACTCCTGAAATTCTTTTTTCTCCGCGGCAACACCTTGAGACTGCTGTTGCATCCATTGCTGAAACTCATTATTAGCATCAGCTACAACACAATAAAACACTAACCCTGGAAATAGACCGGTAATGATAATATCTTTTATTTTCATCATGCATCTCTAGATAAATAACACACATAAAAAAACCGGCTCCTGAAAATCGGAGGCCGGTTTTATTTTACCATCGCACTAATGAATATTACTGCTTCATATTCGCTATCGATGCAGCCAGTTCATCCTGACCCTTCTGCGCTTTAAATTGCTGCCACAGAGCTTTGTCATTATTCATGCTGGTCTTAAGTGCATTCTCTGTTGCTGCCGCAGCGATTGATGCATCCATGCCTAGCAGTACGTAAAGCGCACCATTAGGACTAGTGCGTGTTTTAAATATTTTCGTGCCGACCAGCGACTCATCAGTGATCTGCTTTGTCACCGAGGTATTTACTTTATCCACTGTTTCACTATCAGCCGCGCCTGTGGTTTCAGCATATTGCTTCACCATGTTCTGCACATGCACTTTCATCGATTGCGCCAGCTGTACGCGTGCGTCGGTTGCTGCCATATTTTTCATGAAACTATGACCAGCGGCTGATTTTTCTGCGACACCGACGGCAGATACTTCTACGCCATCAACCGGCTCATCACAGATCCAGCCCGGTGCAACACTAGTCGGCGTATCAGGGAAGACGCAATCTGGCGCGGCCTGTTTAACTTCATCTGAACCGCAAGCAGACAATAATAATGTCACTGCTATTACGCTAAATCCTGCTTTTATCTTCATACCCTCATCCTCCAGCCTAATCTTAATATTAGTTATATGCGCTATTTTCATAATCAAACATAGCTGAGTTTAGCCTCAGATGCAATTATGCTCAAACAGAACAACAAACCTTATGCCTGGCCTGTTAACTCTGTCACATGTTTTGGCGCTTTATTTTTTTTCTTCCAGCTCTATCAGGTGATCCATTATTTTAATCAAATTATCATATGAGCCTGACATAGAGCCACTGGTTAGATACTTGCCGTTTACCGCAATAGAAGGCACGCCCTGTAGTTTATAAGCCTTCTGTTTCTTCTTGGCTTTTCTAACCATACCATCTACAGCAAACGAATCGTATTCTTTAAGGAACACATCTTGATCGACGCCATTCTTTACTACAAAATTGGTCAGTGCTTCTTTAGTATATAAGCGTTTTTTGTCTTTATGTATCGCTCCAAATATTTTGCCATGAAGGTCTTCGATAACACCCATATTGCTCAAGGCATAATAAACTCGCGCCTGAACTTCCCAATCGGGACGAAACATCACTGGTATGCGACTAAATTCAACATTTGCTGGCTTGGATTTTTTCCAGGATTGTACATATGGCTCAAATGAGTAGCAGTGTGGACAGCCGTACCAGAAAAATTCGAGAACCTCTATCTTATCGCCACTATCCGTAGACTGTGGTGTAAGCACTTTATAATGAGTCTCCGGTGTAAAATCAGCTGCATGCAATAGCGCCGAATTCATCATTAAAAATATAAATACCAATAATTTATTCATAAAATATCCATCTTTCTCAAATTAATAATTTTTTATTCTTTTACAACAATCGTTACCATTTAATCAAGGCACAACCGTATCAATGATAATGTTTAGTGGTACATTTGCAGTGTTGCTATCGACATCGATATGTCCAATATAATCACCACTCTGCGCAATCGCTGAGCCGGACTTCGTCACCCTGGCAGAAACCACCAGCTGCTCAAAGGCGCTCAAATTCATGCCCTCGACCATGGCCATACTATCATCGAGTATGATCTCTGCAGGCAATTCAGCCAATGTCATACGTTGCGCGGCTAACGGCATACGTGGACCCTGCTTCGCTTTAGCATAAACAAAAATAACATCACTTGCTGTAAATTTTTCTCGCACATCAGCACTTACATCTACGGCCACCTGCAACCTAGTCCCAGAGGCCACCGCCACGGTCTGATCATCTGGCTGAACTACGGCAGCTGCTTTTGCTTCGATACCGAGCAACGCAGAAAGTTCGGGCACTTCCTCACCCTTGGCAATTAATTGCTCACGTGATTTTGTCACTATCGATATAATGGAACTCATCACCTCTTCTTCACCTGCCGCTAGCGGCAATAATGTCGTCAGGTGTTCGATAGCCTGTCGGTAATTACCGTGTTGATATTCAGCAACGCCGGCAAACCACAGGGCATTAGGGTTGCTCGGCTCTAGCGCGTAAGCTTTCAACACCAGGTCCCTGGCTTCTGGGATGAACGTTTGCTTATTTGTCAGCGCGATCATCTCGGCGCTTTCCAGCATCAATTGCGCATTAGCGCTGTCTTTTTCCAGTGCCACGGCAAAGGCTTTCGCCGCAAGTTCATATTTGCCCAGATATTTTTGAGCACGCCCAAGCATGGTCCATTCCTGTACGGTTCCGCCTTCTTTGTCAATCTTCGCTTCCAGAGTACGGGTCATCTCTTCAACAGAAGGCATTTCCTTTTCCTGAGATTGCGGCTGCGACTGCTCAGCAATAAATGACTCCTCACTGGCAGAATGCATCCCCAGTTCAAGATATAACAGCAGCGCCATCATCGGCACGAAGACAGCGATCATCAAAGCCAGCGCGGGATGTCGTTTTACACTACCGGTATAATGCTGTGCTGCAGTCTGCTGATTTTCTAACGGGATATCGATCAGCAGTTCTCTGTCAAGCTCCTCTCGTGCAAGTTTGTAAGAATCATGGTCTATTCGCCCTTCCTGCAGATCGACGTCTAACTCTTTAATTTTTTCATCGTTGATCTTCAGATTACTTTCTTTATACGCGATCGATGTATTTTCACGCATCCTCAATAAGGGATAAACCAGCAGGCCAATCGCAAGCAGTAACATTAAGATCATTAATAACCAGAAGGTGATATTCATCTCTATTTATTATCCTGCTCTGCATGTAAATTTTTGATACGTTCTATCTCTTCTTCATTCAAACTGACCGCCTGACTCTCTGCCGACTGTGCTTTCATCAATCGCACCACATAGATCAGCCCAAACACAAAAACCAGTATCGGACCAAACCATAATAACCAGGTCATCGGTTTAAACGGCGGCCGATATAGAACATAATCTCCATATCGCTGCACCATAAAGTCCACTATCTCTTCTTCTGACTTTCCCTCTGTCAGCATGGTATAGATTTGCAGCCGTAGATCTTTTGCCAGGTCAGCATTCGATTCTGCAATATTTTGATTCTGACAAACCAGGCAGCGTAATTCTTCACTCAGCTTATGGAAGACCTTCTCTGTCTCTGCCGATTCAAATTTAAACGTTTCAATCGGCGCAGCAAGCGACGTTGACGAGAACAGCAAGCCGCCAGATAAAAACAATATCGAAAGTAGTCTATTCATAAGTAAATTATTTTTTGAGTGTATTCATCACTGCCATCAAGGCATCGTATTTTTCTTTGTCAGATAATGGGCCGATGACCTTGTGTCGGATGATGCCTTGCTGATCGATCAAAAAAGTTTCCGGCGCACCGTAAACGCCCCAGTCGATCGCGATACGGCCATCATAATCAACGGCAATATTTTTATATGGGTTACCTAATTTATCCAGCCAGTTCTTTGCGTTATCCGGCTCATCTTTATAATTTAAACCGATAATTCGTACGCCGTTTCGGCTCAGTTGTTTAACCACTTCATGTTCCTGACGACAGGCAAAACACCAGCTTGCCCAGACATTGACCAGGGTCACATGACCGATCAGGTCTTCATTTGAAAAGCTTCCTTCTTGCAGCAGCAACGGCAGATTGAATGATGGTGCAGGTTTGCCAATCAGAGGCGATGGCACCAGTCGTGGATTTAGTGTCAGACCGATCGCTAACAGTGCGACCAGTGCAACGAACACGATAAGCGGCATAAAACGACGGGTTAAAGAAGGTTGATTATTTTCCATAGGAATATTATCTAGAAGCTAAATTTCGACGATGTATCAGGCATTTGATGCTGAAAGCTTTTGACTCACTTTCTGTTTGACCGTTTGACGATAACGACGGTCGCTCACTGCCAGCACACCACCAAACGTCATCATCAGACAACCCAGCCAGATCCAGCGGATCAGCGGTTTATAATAAACCCGCATACTCCAGGCGCCATTCTCCAGCTCTTCACCTAAAGCGCCGTACAGGTCGCGGAAGAAGGTTTTGTCTATCGAAGCATCCGTCATCGGACTGCTTTTGCCGCTATAAACTCTTTTCTGCGGAAACAGTTCGCCCGTTTTTTCATTGCCTGACCAGACTTCTATTACAGCTTCATCAGCGATGTAATTCTCGCCCTGCACTTTTCTGGTGCCCATAAAACGAAACTCGTGACCAGCAATGTCATAACTGCTTCCCGGCACCATGCGTAAATCTTTCTCCACACTGTAAGTCATCGTGACTGTCACGCCTGCGATAAATACAGCAACCCCGAGATGCGCCATTATCATACCCGCGTACGAAAACGATATCCTCAGTTTTTGTGAGAGTCGAGAGTACAGATCTTTAAGCGTGGTGATAGCAATCCACAGTGCTGCAGCCAGCCCTAATCCCGTGGTCAGGTTCAGTTCTTTTTCTATCAGAAATGGCAATAACAGACCAAGCAGCAGTGATAAAACAAACATCACGCTCATCGTCTTAGCAATGCGTGACCAGTTATCCCCTTTCCAGCGGACAGCCGGACCAACACCCAGTAATAATGCAAGCGGAATCGCCACCAGCGCAAACATGGTATCAAAGTAAGGCCGGCCAACAGAAATTTTTCCGACACCGAAAGCATCGACGACTAACGGATACATGGTACCAACGAAAACCGCTGCAGCTGCAGTGAGAAAAATAATATTATTCAACAGTAGTGCCGACTCGCGCGAAAACCATTTGAAACGACCACTACTGACGACGGTAGCAGATCGCCAGGCATATAAAGCCAGTGAGCCACCAACGACAACCACCAGAAATGCCAGGATAAATACGCCTCGGGCAGGGTCTGTCGCAAATGCATGCACGGAAACCAGCACGCCAGAACGTACGATAAAAGTGCCCAGCAGGCTTAATGAAAACGCCAGTATGGCTAACAATACCGTCCAGCTCTTAAACACGCCGCGTTTTTCGGTACTCGCCAGAGAATGGATTAATGCGGTACCTACCAGCCAGGGCATAAATGAAGCATTCTCAACCGGATCCCAGAACCACCAGCCGCCCCAGCCCAGCTCGTTATAAGCCCACCAGCTACCGAGAGCGATGCCGATGGTGAGAAAGCTCCAGGCAATCGTCGTCCAGGGTCGTGACCAGCGCGCCCAGGTCGCATCCAGTTTGCCACCGAGCAACGCGGCAACAGCAAACGCAAACGCAACCGAGAAACCAACATAACCCATATACAACAGGGGCGGATGTATAATCAGCCCAGGATCCTGCAACAGCGGATTTAATTCACTGCCATCCGCCGGCATAGGAAATATACGTTCAAACGGATTGGAGGTAAACAGCATGAACGCCAGGAAACCAGTACTGATCATCGCCATCACTGAAAGCACACGCGCCATCAATATCTCGGGGAGATTGCGGCTATAAACCGCAACTGCGACAGTCCAGATCGACAGTATCAACGACCACAGTAATAAAGAACCTTCATGTGAACCCCATACCCCGGAAATTCGATACATCAACGGCTGCACCAGGTTCGAATGCTGCGATACATATAACACCGAAAAATCATGTACGATAAAAGCCTGTGTCAACGCTGCATAGGCCAGACCAACAAATAACAGTTGAGTTAATGCCGCTGGCCGTGCCAGAGACATTAATGACGCATTGTTTTTTGCCGCACCGATCAGCGGCACCACGCTCTGCACGATAGTAATAGCAAAAGCGATGATTAATGCAAAGTGTCCAAGTTCAGGTATCATGGTCGTTCTCTGGCAGGTATGTTTATCAAGGGTTAATTTTTAGATCTTGCCGGACTTTTCTTTTCTGGCCCGTTCAGATGCTTTCAGGGCATCGGCCACTTCTGGCGGCATGTAGTTTTCATCATGTTTTGCTAACACTTCCTGGGCAACAAACCTGCCATTGCCCTGCAGGTTACCCATGGCGACGATGCCCTGACCTTCACGGAACAGATCCGGCAGAATCCCGGTATATTCAACGGTCATGATCTCCGTATTATCGGTGATATCAAACTGCACCGTCAGGCTGTCCGGCTCACGTATCACACTGCCATCGACGACCAGGCCGCCAACACGAAACGAATGCGTCTGCGGCGCTTCACCTTCTTTTACCTGCGTCGGGCTGTAAAAATATAACAGGTTTTCTTCAAACGCTGTCAGACCTAATACAGTGGCCACCGCAACACCAAAAACAATAGCAAAAATTAATACTTTTCTACGACTTCTTTTATTCATAAATATATGCGGCCTATTTAACCGCCAGTTAATTGTTCTCTTTTGATCGCCCGCTTGATACGCGCAATCACCTTTCTTCGCTGTATTATCGGCGAGATAATATTTGCCAGCATCACTAAAAACGTCAGCCCGTAAGATGTCCAGACAAAAAACGCGTAACCGCCCATATTAAAAAATTCTGACCAGTTCATTTTATAACTTCTCTATCAGTTCTCTAACCCAGCGGCGATTTCGGTCACGATACAGTGCCTCGTTTCGTGTTCTCACCAGAACCAGTGCTGCATAAAACAGTTTAAATGCCACCGCCATCAACAATAGCGGAATCAACATATCGATGTGCATCGATGGTTTGTCGAACTTTGTTACCGTCGCACCCTGGTGCAGGGTATTCCACCATTCTACAGAATAATGAATGATGGGAATATTCACTACGCCGACGATGGCCAGCAAACCACTGGCTTTATCGGCACTGCGCTGATCTTCGATCGCCGACTGCAACGCCATATAACCAAAATATAGAAACAGTAAAATCAGTTCCGAAGTCAGCCGTGCATCCCATACCCAGTACGCACCCCACATCGGTTTTCCCCATAATGCACCGGTCACCAGTGCGATGAAGGTGAATGAGGCACCGATGGGCGCGCTCGCGGCTGCAACCATATCCGCCAGTCGAATCTGCCAGATTATGCCTATTCCTGCTGACACTGCCATCACCATATAGACAAACAGCGACATCCAGGCAGCCGGCACATGAATAAAGATAATCCGATAACTTTCGCCCTGCTGATAATCCGTCGGTGCGACAAATAAACCCAGATACAGACCGTACAGCCCGATCAACAGTGCGCTGATAGTGAACCATTTTATCAACGGCGCTGACATGCTGTAAAAGTGTTTAGGTGAAGAAAATCGCTGTATCCAGTTCCACATAATATAAGTCGTTTAGTTGCTGCTTTTCTCTATCGAGATGCCGTAATGCGTAATGCGACCGAAGTCGCCAGGGGTGCCAGTGAGGCGGCCAATGCTAACACAGCGCCCAAAAACAATAATTGACCTGTAACAGGCAAACCGTCCGTAGCCACATCAACCGCATTCGCCCCAAAAATAAGTATCGGAATGTATAACGGCAGAATGATTAGAGACAATAAAACACCGCCACGGTTCACTGCCACCGTTAATGATACACCAATGGCTCCCACCAGGCTCAATACCGGCGTACCCAGCAACAGGCTGTATATCAGTACGGTAACCGCATCCATCGGCAGGGACATAAACAGCCCCAGCAACGGTGCAATGATCACCAGCGGCAAACCGGTTAATAACCAGTGCGCCGTTACTTTGGAAAGCACCAGTATCATCAGCGGGTTCGGACTCAACATCAACTGATCCAGTGAACCATCGTCATAATCCTGCTTGAACAGACGATCCAGCGACAATAACACTGCCAGCAATGCCGATACCCAGATCACTCCCGGCGCCATCGCCTGCAGGGCATCTGGCGTTGGTGTGACCGCCAGCGGAAACAACGTTACCACTAAAACAAAAAATATCAATGGGTTGGCCAGTTCATGGCGATTACGCATCGCCAGGCGCAGATCACGAACCAATAAATGATAATAGGCTTTTAACATTCGTTTTAATTTTCTTGCTGCTGAAGCTTTATACGGCCAAGCTGAACCGAGCGCATATCACAATCTAGCTGCATACCATGATGCGTGGTGAAAACCACGCTGCCGCCAGCCGCGCGATGCTCCAGTATCATCGACTCCATCAGGTCGACACCCTGCACATCCAGCGCCGTTAAAGGCTCGTCCAGTATCCACAGTTTTGCCTGTGCCAGCTCGATAAAAGCCAGCAGGATCCTGCGACGCTGCCCGGACGATAAGGCTTTACCCTGCACATCTTCATAACTCGCCAGGCCCACTTTGGCCAAAGCCGCTTCTATCACGACATTACTCAAGGTAAGTGAACGGGTATCAAGCAGGGAGCGAACATTTTCCATCACCGTCAGGTCTGCTTTTATGCAGGGCAGATGGCCGATATAAACCATATTGGCATAATAATCTTCTCGATTCGCACTAATCGATTCCCCCTGCCACATGACCTGACCGGCTTCAGGCAGCCGTAGACCACAGATGATTCTCAGTAGACTGGTTTTACCGCTGCCGTTAGGACCTTCGATCTGTAAAACCTCAGCATCAGCCACAGTAAAGCTTAGATCGTTAAACAGCAGGCGATCATCACGTACGCATTCTAAGGTCTGAATTTCAAGCATGGGCGAAGTATGCCATTTTTAACTGCTGAGGTTTTTATAAATAAAGATCTTTAAACAAAAAAGGATGGCCATAGCCACCCTTTTAAATCATCCTTTAATCTTTTAATAAAGATTATTTAAGGCTGGCAATATAATTTGCGACTGCAGCCATGTCTTCGTCAGACATTTTTACAACGATTGAGCGCATCAGGCTCTTCTCATCGTTTTTACGGCTGCCATTTTTGAATGCTTTTAACTGAGCCAGTGTGTAATCAACATACTGGCCGCCTAACTGCGGGTAACCTATACCAGCTGTACCGCCGCCCGTTGGACCGTGACATGCCTGACAAGCAGGGATGCCGGTTTGCAGATTACCGCCTTTATACAGTTCACGGCCTGCAGCGGCCTTACTTTTATCAAACGTTGCCGCCTCTTTTACGCTCTGCGCCTGGAAATAAGCACCGATATCCGCAGCATCTTCATCGGACAGCGCGGCTACCATGCCAAGCATGATCGGGTTTTGACGATCAGTATTGGCTTTAAAGTCGTGAACCTGCTTTACGATATAAGCTTCATTTTGACCGGCAAGTTTTGGATACGTCGGAATTGGGCTATTACCATCAAAACCGTGACAACCGCCGCAAGCTGCAGATTTGGCCTTACCCGCAGCTGCATCACCCGCTAACGCCGCACCCGATACCGCATAAAGAAACATCAAGCCGACTAAAATTAAATTTTTCATTGTTTGAACTCCAAACAGACTAAACCCAAAATTGGTAAAAAAAGTGGCGAGAGTCTACACCACCGGCACCATTCCTTCAATATCAACCCTGATATATGAAATAACTAAATAGTCGCCTGATATTAACAAGTATTCACTAATCCGGCATGAACGTGCATAATTCCCGCCAATGAACAGCCCCACGACAAAACAGACCGCAGATAATCGCTTTTACCGACAGGCACACTTTCTGATCAGTGCGGGTAATGCCAAACAGTTTCCACAGCATGGTTTTGAGGTCGCCTTTGCCGGCCGCTCTAATGCAGGCAAATCCAGCGCCATTAATACCTTATGCGATAACAAAGGCCTGGCGAGAACCAGTAAAACCCCTGGGCGTACTCGTCTGGTGAACTTTTTTGAGCTCGATGAAGAGCGCCGACTGGTGGATCTGCCCGGCTACGGCTTTGCTAAAGTGCCGGTAGCGATGAAAAATGAATGGCAAAAACTGATGACACAGTATCTGAGTGAGC
Source organism: uncultured Gammaproteobacteria bacterium (assembly GCA_963752725.1). Taxonomy (GTDB): domain Bacteria; phylum Pseudomonadota; class Gammaproteobacteria; order SZUA-229; family SZUA-229. The sequence goes on along the minus strand of CAVWAI010000029.1, from coordinate 50,094 downwards.
AGCAGGCACTTAATGGGCTGGTCGTGATCATGGATATTCGCCACCCCCTCAACGACTATGACTGGCAGATGCTGGAGTGGTGCGACCATTTCAATCTACCGGCACACGTATTATTGACCAAAGCCGACAAGCTTAAACGCGGCGCTCAACAGAACAGTAAATTACAGACACAGAAGAAATTAAAAGAAGCGGGCATCAACGCCAGCGTACAGACTTTTTCCGCACTGAAAAAAACCGGGCTGGACGAACTGGTCGCAAAATTAAATGACTGGTTAAAACTGACAGATTAGAGATTCATTACTGTTTTCAAAAGCGCAAAGCGATTAACCACAGAGACACAGAGCGCTCAGAGTAAAATTTAATTGTTTATAGCGCCGCTGGCGCGCAAGAATAAAGACCTCTGCGCGCTCTGTGTCTCTGTGGTTAAAAAATATTTTGTTTATTCTGACAAAAAAATGCCCGGCCATAAGACCGGGCAACAAGAGCGGAATCGGATTGGGGTTGCCGATTCCTATGGCTCGCAAAAAGGGAGAGAGCGAGCCTACGCCGGGCTACAGCGTATTTACAAAAAAGCACTTCAAGCTATTGCCATAAAACACTTTTAAAATTTATATAATACTGAGTAAAGACTATACAGAGGAGATGTCAAAAGACAACAGACAAACGGCAGGAAAAGCGGCGTAGAAACCGACGAACGGTTTCACTTAAAATATTGATAAATACAAATATTATAATAAAAACAAATGTTATTGCTTCCGACTCACTTAAAAATAGTAAGTTGACGCAACCCTTTCATTTGTCGAAATAAGTTACAAAATTATAATAATATCCGGTTAAAACGACAGTTTAAAAACACCCAAAAACACGATTTCGTCCGCTTTACTCAGCTTACCGTTAGCCCGATAGCAGGAGATCGGACATAAGGTTAATGAGGGCATATGGGCATTCGGGGATTTAATTAACAATTTACGTTAGAAGTAAGCCATAAATTTCTCCATCTGACATACCTGGGCTGGTCTTGAAGGTGAATTCAAGGTAAAAAGGGACTGGAAACGCATGTGACAACAGGTTGATTGACAATAGAAGACCTCTATTAATTTGTTAACGTATAGATGAGGATATAAGTTAGATATGAACTTCTTTAATGATCTGGCGGATTTCAGTATCGCCGAAATCAAGGAACTGATTACGCTTGCCCGTAGACTGGAGGATAAACCTGAGCCGCGAGCACTTGAAGGTAAAGTACTGTCACTGTTATTCCTGAGCCCATCATTGCGGACGCTGATCTCATTCCAGTCTGCGATGGCACGGATGGGAGGCGGAACCTTTGTCATTTCGCCAGAGATGTCTATTCACGGTATCGAATCTTGTTCGGGTATCGTCATGGATGGTGTTGCAGCCGAGCATATTCGAGAGGCGGTCCCTGTGATCGCGTCCTATGGCGATGCCATCGGTATTCGCGCGATTGCGGAAATAGAAAATCTTGATGATGATCTTGCCGATCGCAAATTTCGCGAATTAACATCACTGGTCGAAAACCCATATATCAACATGGAGTCGGCAATCAATCACCCGTGCCAAAGTCTTGCCGACTGGAAAACCATGGACGATCTAGGAATACCTGCCAACAACGGAAAGTTTGTTCTGTCCTGGGCCTGGCATCCGAGACCACTGTCGTTCGCAGTGCCAGCGGCAACAGTACATATGGCTGCTCTTCGCGGAATGGATGTTACGGTTTTAAGGCCAGAGGGCTTTGAGCTGCCGGACGTCATTATAGATAAGGCGCATCAAGCAGCCGCAATGAGCGGGGGTTCGGTAACGCAGACCGAGGATCGTTCCAGCGCGATGCGGGGAGCTCAGGTTATTTACGTCAATTCCTGGGCGTCTACACGTCATTATGGTAACCGGCGTGCCGAAGATGAGATCAAGCCAGAGCTGCAGGATTGGTGCGTAGACGAACCATGGTTTAAGAATGCGGCCAGTGACTGCCGTTTCATGCACTGCATGCCGATACGCCGAGGTGTCTCCGTCACTGATCACATACTCGACGGGCCGCGCAGCGTCATCATCGCCGAGGCGCGCAATCGCATGCTGGTACAGATGGCACTGTTACACCAGATGTTATCTAAATCGTAGTGTGAACGAGCGTGACGGAAAAGTCCTTATCAAGAGTTTTCTGATGCGAACCTGGCTCTGACTGGTGATTAACTGACAACATGAGACCACGGACGAAAGATACTAAATCATTTACCACCAAGGAATATTATAAGTACCTGAATAGCTAAAATGGTCGTCTTCAAATCGCCACTTTCGTAAAATGTCGAATATCCGCTTGGCCATACTGTATGAAAACTATTTGTGATATTTGAAAGTGCAGGCATCACCATGTAATCGCACTTTAAGTTTGTACAAATGTTGCTTAATGTGTCTCATCCCAGTTATCAACAATACCAAAATCAACTACCAGTGGTACTTTAAAGCGTCGCCGCCTGCTCCATCTCTCTGCGCAATAAATCAGTCGCTACAGCAACATCTTTCTCCAGCACTTCGACTACCAGCTCATCGTGCACCTGCATGACAACTTTTGCATCAACCTCGCTGGTCGCCAGGGCATGATCAACGGCGATCATGGCGCGCTTGATGATATCCGCACTTTTGTTTAACCAAATAAAAACCCCGCATGTAAGCGGGGCTGTCGTACATAATATGTGGAGTCGATACTAAACGTGAGCTTTACGTCTAGCCAACCCTATTAAACCAATTAATCCAGAACCAAATAACCAAACAGCAGCCGGCACTGGCACAGCGACTACATCTAAATATGCGGCATCTAAATAAGCGTCATTATTTTTGTTGATCTTGGGCGGATCAGAGTATGTCTCATCACCAATTCTAGTACCTGTAAATTCATATCGGATAAATCGTGTACCGGTAAGCAGATCGGCTGTTCCAGACTGCTCTACCCAGAGGTGGTCTGAGGTAAAAGCTGATAAAGAAGTAACTCCGATTTCTGCCATGACTGTGTCATATAAATGGATAGAAATTTGCCCTTCATCATTATTACTCCAGCCACTTTGCCAGCCACCAAATACTATATCCAGATTACCAGTATCAATTACTGATTCCGAAAAGCCCGAACTAAGGAGATCTATGTCCTGCCATACACTAAATTCTGGAGTACTCTGACCAAAAATATAATTGTCGCCCTCATAAGCTAAAGGGTCAATATTACGAATCTTGGCACCACCAGAACTTTGCCAATCCGTTATTACTGTATCGCCTCCACTCCCTATTTCAAATCCAGGATTTGAAATTAAGTTCGCCTGGGCATCAAATGCACCTATCGCGAAAACTAAATATAAAATTGTTAATTGTTTTTTCATTTCCATTCCATGATTGTAATGTTAAGTTGCTTATCAATATACCTAGCAATGTCTAATCAACAATGCAATATATATACCAAAATGTTTAACGCCCTGTTTTATAAACTAGTTTTTACCATTGGAGCTGCTAGTATAGACGAATAAACCGGTTTACGTCCACGAAACTGGGAATAGTGTATAAAATTTCGGCATTTTCAAATATAGAATATGTATTTCATTACGACTCTATCGTTCGTCATGATAATAAATAAAGCTATCAATGCTTTAATGACACATATGAAAAACATGCTCGTATCTGGTGTGTAAAATATTCTAACAATCCCAAGCCTGTGCAGAAAATACAGGGATAATTGCGTTGCGCCAAACTTAATGGCTTTACGCTGACGGAGTCAACTTCTGTTCTACGCGTGGAGTAACGCCGCGCCTCAAAGCCATTAATATTAAGGTTAAAACCAATATTAAACTTGATCGCAGGCCGACATGTATAAAAATGTATTCGATTGCTATGTAGGAGATTGCCTCGCACGACTCGCTAATGACGCTATTAATGCGCCTCATCCCAGTTATCACCAATACCAATATCAACTACCAGAGGTACTTTAAGGTTCGCCGCCTGCTCCATCTCTTTGCGCAATAAATCAGTCACTGCTGCAACGTCTTTCTCCAGCACTTCGACTACCAGCTCATCGTGCACCTGCATGACAACTTTGGCATCGACTTTACTGGCCGCCAGGGCATGATCAACGGCGATCATGGCGCGCTTGATGATATCCGCTGCCGTTCCCTGCATCGGCGCATTGATTGCCGTGCGCTCGGCATACTGCCGGCGCTGGCCATTTCTGGAGTTGATCTCAGGTAAATATAAACGCCGGCCAAACACGGTTTCGACAAAACCCCGATCATGTGCCTGCTCACGGGTTTTATCCATGTAGGCTTTAACGCCCGGGTAGCGTGCGAAATAGACATCGATATAATCCTGCGCTTCATAACGACCGATATTTAGCTGTTTTGCCAGGCCAAAGGCCGACATGCCATAGATCAGGCCAAAGTTGATGGCTTTAGCTGCACGGCGCTGCTCGGTATCCACCTCGTCTAGTGGCACACCGAATACTTCAGCGGCGGTGGCGCGATGCACATCAACACCGTTCGAAAAGGCTTTCAGCAAACTCTTGTCCTCTGATAAATGCGCCATGATGCGCAGCTCAACCTGTGAATAATCTGCTGCCATCATCTTGTAACCTTTGGGCGCAACAAAGGCCTGTCGAATGCGCCGACCTTCTTCACTGCGGATCGGAATATTTTGCAGATTAGGATCTGTCGAGGACAATCTGCCGGTGGCGGCAACGGTTTGATTATAAGAAGTGTGAACCCGTCCGGTTTTTTCATTGACCTGCAACGGCAGTTTGTCGGTATAGGTTGATTTCAACTTACTTAAACTGCGATGTTCAAGAATTAATTTTGGCAGCGTATGCTCCAGTGCCAACTCCTGCAAGACTTCCTCCGCCGTCGAGTACTGGCCCGTTTTGGTTTTTTTAGATGCCGGTATTTCGAGTTTTTCAAACAGGATCATGCCCAGCTGTTTCGGTGACGCCAGATTAAAAGTCTCACCGGCCTCATCATAAGACTGCTGTTCGACCTCTTTCATGCGCTCTGCCAGCTGCTTACTTTGTTTCTCCAGCATGGCGACATCGACCCTGACGCCATGTCTTTCAATTTTCAGCAACACGCTAAGCAGCGGCAGCTCGATGTCCTGATAGATGCTTTTAAGTGCCGGCTCCTTATCTAGTTCAGCACTTAATTTTTGGTGGATCTGTAAGGTGATATCCGCGTCTTCTGCGGCATAAGGACCGGCCTTTTCCAGCTCGATTTGATTAAAGGTCAGTTGTTTTGCGCCTTTACCAGCAATATCTTCAAAATGAATCGTACTGTGGCCCAGTAAACGTAACGCCATATCATCCATATTGTGGCGTTTTGTCGAGTCGAGAACGTAAGACTCAAGCATGGTATCCTCGGCGATACCCCGCAACGATATGCCATGGTTTGTCAGTACATGCGCATCATATTTCAGGTTCTGACCAATTTTATTTTTGTTTTCATCTTCCAGTATTGTTTTTAAAACGCCCAGCACTTCCTGTTCGCTCAATTGCTCAGGTGCATCCATATAATCATGCGCAAAGGGCACATAGGCGGCTTCGCCTGCTTCGATAGCAAACGAGACGCCAACGACCCTGGCTTTCATATAATCCAGGCTGGTGGTCTCGGTATCAAAAGCAAATTGTTCGGCTTTTTCTAATCGGTGCAACCAACGATCAAATGACTTTTTATCAAGTACCGTTTCATATTTTGCCTCTACTTGCTGTTTCGCCGCAGGCGCATCCTGCACTTCGCCGCCATCAGTAGATAAATTTGCCAGCCAGGTTTTAAATTCCAGTTCGCTGTAAATCTGCCTGAGTTTATCGAGCTGCGGTGTGCGCATTGCCAGATCATTGATGCCCTGTTCAAGCTCGACATCACATTTGATGGTGGTGAGTTCGCGTGATAACGGCAACTGGTCAATGTTTTCGCGCAGGCTTTCTCCTACCTTGCCTTTGATCTCATCAGCGTGTGCGATCAGATTATCCAGCGTTTTATACTGCTTTATCCATTTTGCAGCGGTTTTTGGCCCCACCTTCGGTATACCCGGAATGTTATCCGAGGTATCACCCATCAATGCCAGATAGTCGATAATCGCACTCGGCGGCACATCAAATTTTTCCATCACACCGGCTTCATCCAGCACCACGTTACTCATGGTATTAATTAAGGTAATGTGCGGATTCACCAGTTGCGCGATATCCTTATCGCCGGTCGAAATCAGGGTATCGATATTCTGCTGCGTGGCCTGCCTGGCGTAAGTACCGATGACATCGTCGGCTTCAACCTCGGGGACAACGATCAAAGGAAAACCCAGTGCTTCGACTAATTCATGTAATGGTTCGATCTGGTTCCTCAGATCGTCGGGCATTGGCGGTCGATTGGCTTTATATTCCTTATACAGATCATTACGAAAGGTTTTACCTTTGGCATCAAAGATTACCGCGATATGCTCGGGTTTATAATCTGCAACCAGTTTATTGAGCATATTGATTACGCCATATACCGCACCAGTCGGCTGTCCTTTGCTGTTTGTTAGTGGCGGCAGGGCATGAAAGGCACGAAACAGGTAGGATGAGCCATCAACAAGGATCAGCGGCGGTTTTTTATCAGTCATCTGGAGTAGTAGCTCTATCGATTTTAAGGTTTTTCTTGTCCGTGATTATCGCAAACAGCGCGATGCATTAACAGCTGCTTTAATGGCAATACAAGATGTATTTAGTAAATCGCCGTTATACGTTAAAATCACATGCTTTATCCGCTCATTTAACTAAATTCAACTCGCCTGATCGCTTATGTCTGTGTACACCATCATCGAAGAGAACGAACTCAAAAGCTTTCTCTCAAATTACAACGTCGGCGAACTGGATAGTTTTCAGGGCATCAGTGACGGTATTGAAAACACCAATTACTTTGTAAATACCAGTAAAGGTCGATTTGTATTAACCATCTTTGAACAGCACAGCTTTGAGGAAATGCAGTATTACCTCAACCTGATGCATCACCTGTCTGACCATCAAGTCCCTAGCGCAAATCCCGTGGCCGATAAAAAAGGCCTGTATCTAAGTGAGTTCAAAGGCAAGCCTATTGCCCTGGTCGAACGCCTGGATGGTGGCAGCATCGTCGAAACCACGGTCAATCATTGCCAGCAACTGGGCGCGGCCATGGGGAAAATGCACAGTGCAGGTTTAAGTTATGATGCGCACCAGACAAATCCACGTGGCCCGGCATGGTGCCAGCACACGGCTCACCAGGTTATCGAAAAACTATCCGAAGATGAACAAGCAGTATTAAACGCCGAGATACACTTTCAAAAAGAAAAACGACATGCCGATTTACCCCGCGGTGTTATTCATGCCGATCTGTTTCGCGATAACGCCCTGTGGGTTTGTGAAGATGATAAACCGGATAGCTTTAGCGGCATCATCGACTTTTATTATTCCTGTGATGACGTGTTGTTATACGACCTGGCCATTACCGCAAACGACTGGTGTACAAATGAAGATTTTACTTTGAACAAAGATAAAGTCATCGCCTTGCTTACGCACTACAACAGCTTCCGCCCGCTAGGTGAAAACGAACGGGAATACTGGCCAGCCATGTTACGTGCCGGTGCTTTACGATTCTGGTTATCCCGTTTATACGACAAACACTTCCCTCGTGATGGTGAGCTGGTGCACACTAAAAACCCTGATGAATTTAAAACCATCCTGGCTGATCGTATTAAAAACAGTAATAACTATCTCAATTACTGGATCTGATTCAGTTCTTATCGGAAGCAGACGTGCTCAATAAAATTTTAGTCGCGACCGAAACCTTCATCGACTGGAGCGGCCGTACTGTTTCCTGGTTAAGTTTGCTGCTGGTACTGGTTACTTTTATTGTGGTAGTCCTGCGATATGTTTTTGATGTCGGCTCTATTTCGCTACAGGAAACCAGCAGCTACTTACACGCCACTATTTTCCTTGTCGGCATGGCCTATACCATGCAACAGAACGCACATGTTCGCGTCGACATATTTTATTCTCGCTGCTCTGAACAAACCAAAGCATGGATCGATCTGTTTGGCGCTGTGTTTTTATTATTACCCTTCATGTTATTTATCACCTGGATCAGCTGGCAATACATAACCGATAGCTGGTCAGTATTTGAAAGTTCACGACAGGCTGGTGGCCTGCCGGGGGTTTTTCTCTTAAAGAGCTTAATCCTGGTGATGACCTGCCTGCTAAGCCTGCAGGCATTCACGCAGATAGCACGTAATATAGAGACCATATTAAGCGCGGACCTGAACACTGGCGCCAGCGTCAATAAGGACGACGTCTGATGGAATACATGTCACTGTATCTTTTTGCCGTGGTTTTTATTTTATTGTTAAGCGGTTACCCGGTGGCTTTCACCTTAGCCGGCACGGCTTTAATATTCACCGTCATCGGTGAAATGACCGGCACCTTCGATCCTGCCTTTTTAGAAGCCTTACCCAATCGCTTATACGGCATTATGGGTAATCAGATTTTGATGGCGGTTCCGCTGTTTGTTTTTATGGGCGTAATGCTGGAGCGTTCAAGGATTGCAGATGAGCTGTTAACCACCATGTCGCGATTGTTTGGCAGCCTCCGTGGCGGCCTCGCTATATCGGTCATCCTTGTCGGCATGTTGCTGGCAGCCAGTACCGGCATCGTCGGCGCAACGGTTGTCACCATGGGGCTGTTATCCTTACCTACCATGTTGAAAAACGGTTATGATCCGAAAATTTCAACCGGCTTAATCTGCGCCTCCGGCACTTTAGGACAAATCATTCCACCGTCTATCGTGCTGGTACTGCTCGGTGACGTGTTATCCAATGCCTACCAACAGGCACAGCTCGATATGGGAATCTTTTCACCCGAAACGATCTCCGTTGGTGACTTATTCGTCGGTGCATTAATTCCCGGTTTATTGCTGGTTACTTTATATATAGTTTATATCGCTGGCGTAGCTCTGTTTAATAAAGAGGCCATGCCCGCCGCTATCGAATATAAAGAAAGCTATGACTCACAGCTGTTACACGATGTCATCAAAAGCCTGATTCCGCCATTAGTCTTGATCCTTGCCGTACTCGGCTCCATCATCGCTGGTCTGGCGACACCAACCGAAGCAGCGGCCATCGGCGCAGTTGGTGCGATGCTTCTTGCGCTATCTAAAAATATGTTAACGCTGGAGACCATGCGGGAAGTTGTTCGCAGTACAACTCGCGTTAGCTGCATGGTATTTATGATATTGATCGGCGCCGCATTGTTTTCTTTAGTGTTCCGTGGTTTTGAAGGTGATGCGCTCATCCAGGAACTGCTCGGTGATTTAGGCGGCGGCAAATATCACGCTTTATTCGTCGTCATGCTGGCCATGTTCCTGTTAGGATTTGTGCTAGATTTTATCGAGATCACTTTTGTCATCGTACCTATCGTCGGGCCGGTCTTGCTAGCCATGGGCATTGATCCTGTCTGGCTTGGAATACTGATTGCGATCAACCTGCAGACCTCTTTTCTGACCCCGCCGTTTGGTTTCGCTTTGTTTTATCTGCGCGGTGTAGCACCGACAGAAATAAAAACCTCGCAGATATATCAGGGAGTCATGCCATTTATTGCCATACAACTTGTTGCCATGGCGATGATTGCTTACTGGCCGGTACTCGCTACCTGGTTGCCTGCACAACTATCCTGATAAGCATCAAAATTCCGCGTAAAAAGTATTAGACGCTTTTCACAGAACTATTAGATTGAGGTTAGTCCAGATAAGCAAATCAAATGTTCAACTGATTTCTATTGCATTAATGGTTGCAGGCATTGCTCTTGTTTATTGGGGTTACGAGCTGTCTGGCGGATTTGAATCTCAACTTAACCAGGCTTTTTCTTCTTCTGGTTCCAGCTCTGATGATGTTATGATTTGATACATCGCTGGCGCGACAAGTTTTGCGGTTGGATTATTTATGTTTTTAAAAAAATAACTTCTGCAATTGTAAATGATCAGTAACAATAAAAATTAGGCCCGCAACATGTCAGCAAACAAACTATACTTTGCACAACATGGTTTAGCTGTTGATAAAACAGACGATCCTGAGCGCCCATTATCCATAGCCGGCATTACACAAACGCAAACCATTGCCAGACAGCTTCGACTATCAGTTATCCCTATCTCACATATTTTTCATAGCGGAAAGCTTCGTGCCGCACAAACTGCAGAAATTATCGCTTCGATGATTGATGTTACATCAGTATCAGCGATTGATCATTTGTCCCCTAATGACGACGTAACGCTTATCAGGCAAAACTTAAGCATCAACAACGCTCTGTACATAGGACACCTTCCTCATCTGGAAAAACTTGTTACTTATCTTGTGACTAACACTAAAACCGAACGCATTATCGAATTTCAAAATAGCAGTATTGTTTGTCTGGAAAGTAATTCTAACGGTTACCATATAAAATGGTACTTAACTCCTGACTTACTGCCCAGATGAAACAAGTTATCAGACAGCAACCTATTAAGGAACAGCCGTTAAAGTTCACGGCCCTATCAGTTAAATTTCGACAACAGCTGATACGGTTGCACATTGTCATTACAGCTCATCCTTCATGAATCTGCCTTCGCCGATACATTACCTCGCTCAGAAATTACTTTATCTATGGATTAAGACAGACGTTATTCTGGCCACAGATTCTGGGCAAAAGGCTCAGGACTTGATTACTGTTTATGTGCTGGCCTCACGCTCCTGGACAGACTTACTCGTTCTTGAGCAGGAATGTAAGACGCTAGATATAACCAGACCTCGGTCACGCATAAAACATCAAGCACTAAACAAGTGGCATCATGTTTATACTGTCGCACACTCGCAACCACTAAAAGCCTGGTTAGAACAAAAAACCAAGCGCTCAACGATGCTGGCCGGAATATGTCAGGCACTGATAGATAACCCTGAGCTTGATGTACATTTTGTTCCTGTAGTAATCTTCTGGGGCCGCCCGGTATTAAAACAAAAACACTGGTTTCGGGTTTTATTTTCTGAAACCTGGGGGTTCGCCGGACGTACTCGGCGCTTTTTTACCATTTTGTTTAATGGCAAAAACACCTTGCTGCAATTTTCACCTGCTATCTCTTTTCGTCAGTTAATCGACCACGACATGCAACAGCAAGAAGCGGTTGATCGTTTACAGTTAGCCCTGTCTGATCGGCTTACCGAAATAAAAACTGCAACCTTAGGGCCAGACATCTCACATCGACGAACCCTGGTCAGAAAATTATTAGAAAACGATTCTATTTTAGAAGCGATACAGCAGCGCTGTAAAAAAGATAACATTTCTGAATACAAAGCGACAAAAATAGCAGACAATTATCTCAATGAGATCGTCGCTGACCGTAGTTACATCACCATTCAAATATTGCAACGAATCTTAACCTCGTTCTGGAATAAGTTTTACTCCGGTATCGATGTTAATTTTAGCTGCTCCGCTTAAACAGCTAGCACTTATCGCACGAGCTGGTTTACGTCCCTTGCCATAGAAGTCATATCGATTACCTATTACTATCGTATGTTATACATAATGAGGGGCTGGCGATCCCTTACATCGCCGCTGGTAAAAATTTAAACATGCCGTTGATAGGCCCCGTGCTCAGAAATGCTGGCGCCTTTTTTATCCGTCGTAGCTTTAAGGGTAATGAGCTTTATTCGACCGTCATGTTTGAATATTTAGCCTCACAGATTTCAACAGGCATGCCGATAGAATATTTCATCGAAGGTGGCCGCAGCCGAACCGGTCGATTACTCCAGCCAAAACCCGGTATGCTGGCAATGACCATCCGTGCCTTCTTGAAATATCAGCAGAGGCCTATCGCTTTCATCCCTGTATATATCGGTTATGAAAAGATGATCGAAAGCAAATCCTATCTTGCTGAGCTGAAAGGGCGATGATAAAAAATCAGAAACGCTATTTAGCTCCGTCTGCTCTATTTTTAAGATTCGAGGATTTTATGGGCGTGTAACCACTAATTTCGGTCAGCCTGTTTTACTTAACGGCATATTAGACGAACAAGACCCTAAATGGACATCCATTGCCTACAACGATTCAAAACGGCCAGACTGGGTAAGACCAGCCGTTGAACAGGCTTCACATCAGATAATGCAGCATATCAATCAATGCTGTGCGGTTAATGCGATAAACCTGGTATCTTCAGCTTTACTTGCTGCGCCCAATCAGACGATGGATGAAGGTGAATTAATACAGACACTAGAGATTTATATCGATTTAATAAAACACCTGAATTATTCTGATCGTATTACCTTGCCACAGCATACTGCGGCGCAACAGATACACCACGCAGAAGCTCTGGGTCTGGTACATCGAAGAAAACATGAAATGGGCGACTTCATCTACCTGGATAATGCACATGCCGTATTATTAACCTACTACAGAAATAATATTATCCATCTCCTGGTGCTGCCCTCCCTGGTGGCCTGCTGCTTCATCAACGCGGCAACGATCGGCAGAGAAAAGATTACACGATATATAAAGATTGCTTATCTTTTTTTACAATCTGAACTATTTCTACCCTGGTCATCGGCCGAATTAGATACCACTATCGACAAGCTACTAAAGCATTTATCGCGCGAAGGTATTCTTGTCTATCATGAAGATGCCGAAACCTATAGTAAACCCCGTATTAGTTCCGAACAACATGCACAGATCACGACACTGGCAAAGGTGATTTCACCGGTACTCGAGCTTTACTACATGATCTTTGCGTTACTCGCAGAACACGGCTCTAATACACTGACACGTGAGCATCTCGAAGAATCCTGTTATCTGATGGCACAACGTCTCTCGCTGATGTATGAAATAAATTCACCGGATTTTTTTGATAAAAAGTTGATTGCAAACTTCATCAATTCACTAATAAAATTGGGCTATGTCAACGTCAACGATTCAGAAAAGTTAGAGATTAGCGACTCTGCAGTGAGTGAAGGTCGTCATGCACGCCGCATGTTAGATAAAAACATGCAATATCACATACTACAGATGCTGCGGACAACGACTAAAAGCTTCCAGACCATACCCTAAACTGCCAAAGACTATGACTACTCAACAACCGTCTTCTTATCTTCTTCGTATGCAGGCTTTCTACAATAGCAACCTGTGGCGAGGTCGTTTTATACTCGCATTTATTATTGTCTTTGTGTTGCTCGGTATGGTTCGCCTCGCACTCCCACCGTCGATAATATTTGGCTCTACATCATGGTTAAAACAGCAGGGCATAGAATCTTCCATTGAGTCGATAAATATCGATATCCTCAACGGTACGGTGTCACTTATTAATGCAGAAGGCAGTAAAAACGGTGAGCCGTTATTCAACGTAGGCTTAATTGACATACATTGGCACTGGGCACCGCTGTCAGATAAAACCATCGTCGTAACAAAAATTGCGCTTGATGAATTTACTGTAAAAATTGAGCAGTACACCGACAAAATGATAATTGGCGGCGTAAATATCCCGGTTGGTGATGCAGCAACTGAGCCCTCTGCCGAAAAAGATGAGGAGACCAGGGTCAGGCCCTGGGCGGCTTCGCTTGGCGAGGTCGTGTTTACCGAACTAAACATCTGCTATTTACAGCACTCCGTAAATTATCAAGAGGCTACTAATGATTCAAAATACGTTGATTACTGTATCGATCTTGATGAAATGACCTGGGGTGGCACCATCAGTTATGCGACTGATATCGAGCTGCTGAAAACCGATGACCTGGCATTATCATCTTCCGGTGACTTCGCGCTCAATGGTTTAACCGTCACCGACAACAGGCTTGGCAAAAAACTACTGGTCTCCACCTCTAACGCGTTAAAAAATGTCGTCATTTCCGGCCTGAACAATATCCATATTGACAGCCTTAATACGTCTGGGCTTTCTGCACTGCAGCGTAAAGATGAGACCCATAAGGATACCCTTCGTTTTCATCAGCTAACCATCAACAACATCTCTCTTGTTGACCTTAACTCGCTCTCAATCACCGATATAAACATAACTGAGCCGGGTTTATATCTTGTAAAGAATGACGCCCAACAATGGGAACATCAACAATGGATACCTCAAACACCTGATGCTGAACTGGCCACGAAAAATGTTGATAATAATATATCAGACACCCCTGATTCTATTTTTAAGGTTTCTATAAACAACATCTCCGTCGAGAATAACGATAGCTGTTATTTACAAAAAGATACCGGTCTTTACTATTGTTTGATCTTTGACCGGCTTAACTGGAACGGAAACATACAATATGATACGTCAGCACCGCCATCTGACGATATTAATCTTCTAGCATCCGGTGATCTGACGTTATCTCAACCAAACATACGCAACCTGAGCATCGATCGCAGCCTGGTAAATTTTTCTTCGTTAGAATTAACAAAGTTAAACCTTTCTGGTTTGAATTCCATCACCCTGGACGCTTTTAAACTAAACAACTTTGCCGCCATGCAACGCAGTAAAGAAACTAAAGACAATACCGCTTCTTTCGATACACTTATTATAGAAGCTATCAAATACACTAAAAATAGTATCGCCATCAACGCTATCGATCTACAAGGGCTCGCCAACACTATCTCTAAAAATACTAACGGTGAGTGGGAGCACGACAAGTGGATGATAAACAATAAACCCAGTGCTCCGGGCGACATCAGACAAGAAGACAAGGAAACAGATCAAAGCAAGTCTGCTTTTATGATCGCCTTAAACAAACTCAATATTAGCTCTGAAAAAAATATACTTTTTATAGACAATAGCACTCAACCGGCAACCGAAGCCGGTCTGCAAAAACTTACTTTTGATATCAGCTCACTCTATAGCGCCAAACCTGATTCAAACAGCCCTTTTAAGTTATATGCCAAAACGTCGCGGCACAGTACTATCGACATAAAAGGTACTGCCAAACCTTTTGCTGATAAAGTTTCATTTGCTGCTGATGGTAAACTTAAGGGCTTCGACTTACGCGCTGCATCGCCCGCTATAAAAAAAGCCATCGGTCACATCATACAAAGTGGACAATTAGATGCTGATCTTGATCTCAAAGCGGTTAACGGCGTACTCGACAGTAATATCGCGTTATCCCTGTATCAATTTAAAATCAAGCCCGTCAGCAAAGCCGATGCAGACAAACTTGATAAACTGTTTGGCATGCCTCTAAACCAGACACTGGTTCTACTGCGAGAAAAAGATGACAGCATCCATCTGGATATCCCTATTACCGGCGACGTAAACAACCCTGACTTTAATCC
This sequence comes from uncultured Gammaproteobacteria bacterium, assembly GCA_963752725.1. Lineage (GTDB taxonomy): Bacteria > Pseudomonadota > Gammaproteobacteria > SZUA-229 > SZUA-229. Next base: position 34,778 of record CAVWAI010000029.1, on the reverse strand, counting down.
TATGGACGCGGTCATAAAAGCCACCTCAAAGGCTGCAACGGTTACCTTAATTACGTTTTATACTCCTTATGGGCTGATATATGCTGGCGGCAACCTGGCCTTTAATCTCGCCACCGCGCTTAATTTTGATCCGATAGAATTCAACCCTGGTTCCGCTGAGATACAAACCGGTGGTAAAGATCAGTTAGACAAGTTATCAAAATTATTGATCGAAAAACCTCAGGTACATCTAACCCTGTGCGGTATCACTAATCAGCAGGATGTATTAGCACTCTATCCTGATCGCAAAACTGAACAACCGATCGATAGCAGCAAAGCCAGTAATACAGCAATCACTCTTACCATTGAGCAGACAGCAAAACTTGCTGAACTTGCCAGTGAACGACAGACAAACAGTAAAAATTATTTAATCGGTAAACATGGCATTGATCACGACCGTCTGATTTTGTGCGAGCCTGAACATAAAGAGGGTAATGAGGCCGTTTCTGGCGTGGAAGTAAACATCTAGCATCTCTTTCTTTTCTGTCGTCTTCTCTCTGCCGCTTCTAGTATCTGTAATCTCTCGCTATCATCCGCTTCGCCCCAGCGTAGTATTTCTTTAAGTGTGCGGCCGCAGCCGATACAGACATCATCCTCATCGAGACAACAGTTTCTAACGCAGGGGGACGGGATGGTCATCACCGATCATCTATTTATCGCACATTAAAATAAATTTTTTCTGAAATTTCATGCCAGGCAGAAACCTGTTTATAAAACTTATTGTAAGAATCATAAATTCTTTGAGCCGCTTTATTTTTTTCTGCTAATTCACTGACCACATCATGTGACAGCTCTTTTAATCGGTTCAATACATCATCAGGCAATCTACGAACATCGACTTTGTGTTTGTTAATCAGGGTGTCCAATGCGGTATTGTTTTTAGCGGTGAATTCCAGAGACATATTCTGATTGACTATCTTGCAGGCATTTTCTACGATACTTTTAAGATCCCTGGGTAAGGCTTCGAATGCTTTTTTATTAATGATCGCTTCCAGGGTGGTGCCTGGCTCATGCCATCCGGGGTAGTAATAATATTTGGCGGCTTTATGTAGTCCAAACGCCAGGTCATTGTATGGACCTACCCATTCGGTAGCGTCGATTGCGCCGGTCTTCAATGAGGTGAATAATTCACCGCCCGGTAGATTCACTGGCGTACCGCCGGCGCGTTGCAATACTTCTCCGCCTAAACCGGGGATGCGCATCTTTAAACCTTTAAGGTCATTGACATTGTTAATCTCTTTATTGAACCAGCCGGCCATCTGTACCGTGGTGTTGCCGGCTGCCGCGGGAATTACACCAAACGGCTCATAAGTCTCTTTCCATAACTCCATGCCGCCGCCATAATACAACCATGAGGTCATCTCCTGCGCATTCATACCAAATGGCACGGTAGAAAAAAACTGCGCTTCTTCTATCTTGCCTTTCCAGTAGTATGCTGAGCCATGTCCGATCTGTGCAGTGCCGCGTGAAACGGCATCAAATACTTCAAACGCAGGAATTAATTCGCCGGCACCATATACTTTGACTTTAATTCGACCGTCACTCATCTCGGTGATCAGCTTTGCTAACTGGTTAGCGCCAGTGCCTAACACCGGAAAATTTTTCGGCCAGGTCGTAACCATCTTCCATTTTATTTTTGTCTCTGCGCTGACGACTGCTGGTGCCGCTGCTGCGGTTGCTACTGCTGCCACACTAGCCTGCTTAATAAAATCTCGACGTTTCATAGTGATATCCTTAAATGATTTATTCTTTAATAAATAACTTTTTACCGCAGAGACGCTGAGTCGCAGAGTCGCTGAGGTTTTTAAAATCATGCGCCGATGGCGCAGTTAAAACATACAGTTTTTCTCTGCGACTCAGCGTCTCTACGGCGAATGCCTTTTTAAACTGGTGTCAAATTAGCATATGCCATTACCAGCCATTTACTGCCTTCGGATTCAAAATTAACCTGCACACGAGCATGGCTGCCACTGCCTTCTAAATTCGTTACGATACCTTCACCGAACTTTTTATGGCTAACGCGTTGGCCGACATAGATGCCGTTGACTGTTTCCGTGGTTTTGTAAGCGGAGGAGCTATATTGCGGAGCGGACACTTTATGGCTGGCATTATGCCTGCCTCTGACCTCGTTTATTAAATGCTCAGGAATCTCACTGACAAATCGCGATGGTGATGGATATAAATCCTGTCCATATAAACGTCGGTGTTCTGCACAGCTTAATACCAGCTGCTCGCGTGCTCGGGTAATACCAACATAACAAAGTCTGCGCTCTTCTTCCAGCTTACCTTCCTCTTCCAGGGAGCGCTGGCTAGGAAACAGGCCTTCTTCCATGCCGACGATAAAGACTAACGGGAACTCCAGACCTTTCGCGCTGTGCATGGTCATCAACTGCACACAGTCATCCCATTCCGCCGCCTGACCTTCACCGGCTTCTAATGCGGCATGGGTCAAGAATGCCGTTAACTCATCCATCGGCACATCCATCTCAGACTGATCATAATCAAAACCGCGTGCAGCGGTGATAAGCTCCTCGATGTTTTCTACTCGCGCCTGTGCCTTTTCGCCTTTTTCTTTTTCATAATGTTCGATCAATCCGACGTTATGCACGACGTGATCGACTTGTTCGTGCAGTGACATCTCGCTGGTGTCCGCCTGCAGGTTCTCAATCAGATCGATGAACCCTAACAATGCATTGGCTGCCCGCGTAGGCAGCCCTTTATCTTCGACGATCTGCTTTGCTGCCACCCACATCGGATGATTAAGTTGTTTGGCAACTTCTCTCACCTTCTCCACGCTGCGCTCACCGATGCCTCTTGTTGGCGTGTTAACCACGCGTTCGAAAGACGCGTCATCATTGATATTATTCATCAAACGCAGGTAGGCCAGTGCATTTTTAATCTCGGCGCGCTCGAAGAAACGCATGCCGCCATAGACACGATAGGGTATCGCCTCACTGACAAAACGCTCCTCGAGTACTCGAGACTGTGCGTTGGAACGATACAGGATGGCTACGTCTGCGCGCGCATTTCCCGCTTCAACAAATTGTTTTATCTTATCGACAACAAAATGGGTCTCATCGCGTTCATCATAGGCATTATAAAAAATCACGGGTTCGCCATCTTCGCCGCTAGACCATAACTTCTTACCCATACGATCAGCGTTATTGTCTATCAATGCATTTGCTGCCGATAAAATAGTTGTTGTCGAACGATAGTTCTGTTCCAGCCTGATCACTTCAGCAGAAGCAAAATCTTTTTGAAAACGTTGAATATTCTCTACCCGGGCTCCGCGCCAGCCATAAATGGCCTGATCGTCATCACCGACGATAAATACTTTGTTCGACTGCCCTGCCAATAATTGAATCAAGGCATACTGGATGGTATTGGTGTCCTGGAACTCATCGACCAGGATATGCTGAAAACGTTTCTGATAATGTTTTTGTAATGATTCGTTATCACGGATCAACTCCAGGGTACGCAACAATAATTCTGCAAAATCGATGACGCCGGCACGCTCACAGGCTGCCTGGTAAGCCGTATAGATCCTGACCATCTGTTCGTAGACTGGATTACGTGAGGTATCGATATGCGAGGGCCGCTTACCTTCATCTTTACGCGCATTGATAAACCCCTGCGCCTGTTTTGGCGGCCACTTCGCCTCGTCCATCTCCAGTGATTTTAGTACCCGGCGGATAAGACGATATTGATCATCGGAATCCAGGATCTGAAAACTCTGCGGTAATTTCGCTTCTTTCCAGTGGTTACGCAACAGACGGTGCGCCAGGCCATGAAAGGTGCCGACCCACATGCCGGTAACCGGCAGGCCCTGAAGCTCTTCTACCCGCTGACGCATCTCGGCGGCGGCTTTATTGGTAAAGGTAACCGCAAAAATATTATACGGCGAGATGCCTTCTACCTGATTTAACCAGGCAATTCTATGCACCAGTACCCGCGTTTTACCACTGCCTGCGCCCGCCAGTACCAGCATATGTTCCGGCGGCCCCGTAACCGCGCCGCGTTGCGCGTCATTCAAATTATTCAGTATGTGCGACACATCCGCATGTTCAGCCTGTTCTACAATCTGTTGCAGGACCTTATCTGAAGCTTCTGGTATATTCTGGATCGACATCAATAATGTGTTCTATAAATTAGTGTGATGGCTATTCTACTGCCTGATTCCAACTTTAAACAGTTTTTGCGGCATTAGTAACAACGACTAATAACTACTGCCGATTTTAATATATAACCGGTCATCACCGATTTCCTGATCAAAACCATGCGCATAACCCGCTCGTGTGCGTAAGGTCAGATTGTAGAACAGATTAATATCGGCTGTCAGTTCTATGCCGGCACTCGAGTAATACGACTCTGGAGAATTTCGATACGCACTGCCTGTTTCTGCGAATATCGTACCATGCCACTGCATAATGCCTACGGGCGGCGTCATGATGCCTTTTTCTATCCGTTGTAGTGGAAAGCGCCATTCTGCGCTAAGCAATTGCGCACGACGCCCACGTAGTTGCGGCAAACCTTCTTTATATCCACGCAGCGCATAATTTCGTTGATTAAAAACCGCCTCATTACTAGTACCTAACAACACGCCTACGGCATCGTCATTATAACCTTCACCGCCCAGCTTAAACGCTCGTGGTTGCTCCGTACCCCAGCCCTGTAGAAACCGCAGAGCAAAAACACTTTCTCTACCCGTGCGTATATATTGCTTCCAGTCAAACGTATATACCTGTCCAGCTAAAATTTGAATTCAATATGTCACTGTCCTCAGCAACCAGTCTCAGCTTCATGCCATCGGTCAGGCTTATCGATAGCGGATTATAATATTGACGAGTTATACAGCCATGCCAGGCCCAAAATATTGTCTTCAAACTCTTCTAAAGGTATCGCACTGGGTGCCAGCTCAGCATCAGCCGTTATATCGTAGATCAGACTAAACAATAGATCAGACTGTGTTTTTATATAAATTTCAGGAAATGCCAGTACCGCACTTGCAATATTTCGCTTTGAAATGCGATCTAGATTTCCGCTAGTGTCCAGGGTGATCTCATTGAGTCGTTACTGCGGAAAGAAATAACCGGTCTGCATATGCATAGCCCAATTGTCCCGCCGGCTCGCTCTAATTTTGTATCGTACGTTGCGGTTAGTGAATAGTTGTGTATATCTAGGCATCACCACCTAGTGTTGTCAGACCAAATTCAGATCGTTGCTCACTAAACAGAAGCTCGGGCAACCACCAGCGTGGATACATATTACCTAATGCAAAATAGTCCTTTTGCTGATGTGGCGTTATTGAATAATCGATTAACTCTAACTTGTCATCTAGCAATGTCACCGGGTTTGCCAACACCTGTGTTTCAGCTAATCGGTAGATGGCATAACCTTCAGCGCTATAACCAGCATAATAAATATCACCGTCTACCCTTGCCTGGCTCGATTGAAAAGCGCCGCCGATAAGATTCGTTATCTGTTCTATTTTTCCCGACTCACTATAGTATCGATGTAAATTATAAACACCATTACCTTCCATGCTGAACAATATATTGCCATCCAGAGAAAATTGTGGATTCGCTGTTATGCTCACCCCCGATGTTATTTTTTTCCAGCTTTTATCTACTAGATTAAATAACTCCAGATTCCAGCCACCACCTCGACGCCATATTGAAGCGACGATCTGTTTACCGTCTGGTGACACATCGATCTGGCCGATAATTGCACCGTCAGTTGCTCGCCATAACACCTGTTGAAACTGAGCACGCTCATCTAATATCTGTAGCTCAAAGCGAGTAGCGTCATGCTGAACAGCGGCAATACGTTTACCATCAGGAAACCAGCTTGCAAATAAATAACGTCCACATTCTGTCAGCCTTTCTAACTCACCATCTTTGTTATAGAGATAAATATCTTTATAAACCGTGTAGTTATTGCAGAATTCATTTTGTGTTAGCAATAAACCCGCTTCCGGATGGACATCCAGATCAGCGCCATTATTTAAAACGATAAGTTCTTCTGACTTACCATCGGCATCAACATGCATCAGACTCGCACGTTTATAGCCACCATTACGTACATAATAAACTTCGTCACCCGCTTCTGTCGATAGCGTACGCACAGAATCAGTTCGATAAGCATCGGTCGACAACTGCGTAACTTCTGTCACTCCTTTAGCTTGTATAGCGTCAATCTGTGGCTGAAATTTTTCTTCTAACCATCGCTGATATTCTTGCCATAGTGGCGTCAGATTATCACCTAAGGTTTGTTTAGCGTTGGTGTTAATGAAAAATGGAATCAGGTTATTACTATATTCTTCAATCCACTCCTGCAACTTGTCTTCGCCGTATTTCTCAACGATAAAGGTCATAAAATAAACGCCATACAAATAGCGGGTAGTTCCCGCTGGCCAGGTCTGCATCGGCAGGTTCACATGGGAAATAGGCTGCAACCCGTTTGCGACCTCTTCGCGCATCATTGATGCAAACATCGTGCTCTGACCACGGCCAATACCACGCTCCAAATATGTTTCCTTATGTGTTGCCAGGCCTTCTATCACCCAGGACGGTTGAAACAGGTTTGGAAACAGTAAGAAAAAACGTCCAAAAATATTTTTTAAATATTTCGGGCTACCAGAACTTTTGTCTAGATGAACAATATGGGCGTATTCATGAAATATTAAAGTGCTTAGCCAGTCATCAAAATCTTCTAGCGTATTAATACTGGTTGGCGGTGCTAGATATATAACGGTGCGATTAAAAAAAATCGGCGTCGCAAAACCATTGGGCAAATCGGTTTCATCGCTGAGGACCACATGTGTTTTTTCCTTGGGGATCCAGTTCAGCTCTTTTGTGAAGCGTTGATGGGCCGCCTCGGTTATCGCTAAAGCTCTTTCAGCGATCGCTTTATTGCCATCGGCATAGTGCACATACAGATGCTCATTCTCGATCGTCTTCCAGCTTAGACCAGGATCTACTGCAAAGACTTTATTGCTAAATAATATAAAACAACAAACACTAAAAGCTATTAACGGTTTCAATAAAACGACCTTATTTTCTAAGACCATAGATAATAAATAAACCACCAGTGATACCAAATGCCCATGACAGTACTGGCGCGCCGATTATCAATGGTGCCGAACTTAAAGCATAAACAACGGAGGCGGCGATAATCAGACCCGAACCGCTGATAACGATCAGACTACGCTGATTATTCTGGTTTAACTCTGTACGGATCTTATTGATTTCGTCTATCTGTTTTAGATGATATTCACCCTCGGCATATGCTTTTAAGCTCTTGTAGATAAGGCCCGGTATTTCAGGCATCTTTTCTATCAGGTAAGGCATATCATCTTTGATATTGCGTAATAACGCGCGTGGCCCAACCTGTTCTTCCATCCAGTTTTCGAGGAACGGTTTCGCCGTCTTCCATAGATCGAGTTCAGGGTAAAGCTGTCGACCCAGGCCTTCGATATTCAGCAGGGTTTTTTGCAATAGCACTAATTGCGGCTGCACCTCCATATTAAAACGTCGCGCGGTCTGAAACAGCCGCAATAATAACTGGCCAAAAGAAATCTCTTTTAGAGGTTTCTCAAAAATCGGCTCACAGACACTGCGTATGGCTGATTCAAACTCATCAACACGTGTATGCGAAGGCACCCAGCCTGACTCGACATGAAGCTTCGCCACCTTGTAATAGTCACGTTGAAAAAACGCCAGGAAGTTTTCTGCCAGATAACGTTTATCAGTCTGACTCAAGGTACCCATGATGCCAAAATCAACGGCGATGTATTTCGGTGCTTTGGGGTTGTCTGTATCGACAAAGATATTTCCCGGATGCATGTCCGCATGGAAAAAGTTATGCGTGAATACCTGGGTAAAAAATATCTCCACGCCCATGGCCGCCAGTCGCTCCATGTCTGTCTGCTGTTCTACCAGGGCCTCGGTATCACGGATCGGTGTACCATAAATCCTTTCCATCACCATTACATTTTTACGCACATAATCCCAGTATATTTCTGGCACGTATAGATCATTCGAGCCCTCGAAATTCCTGCGTAGCTGGCTTGCGTTGGCGGCTTCACGAAGCAGGTCGAGCTCATCGATTATGGTTTTTTCATACTCAGCGACAACTTCAACCGGACGTAAGCGTCGAAGTTGTGATGAGTATTTTGCGGCCAATTCAGCAATTATATATAACAGCGAGATGTCTCGCTTAATAACCGGAAGTATGTCCGGGCGCAATACTTTTACGACAACATCTTCACCGGTTTTTAATACCGCGGCATGTACCTGTGCAATCGACGCAGAGGCCAGCGGCTGTTCTTCAAATGTTTCAAATAATTCCGTTACCGTTTTACCAAAAGCTTTTTGTATTATCTTTCTCGCCTGATCGCCAGGAAAAGGCGGCACATTATCCTGTAGCCCCTGCAGTTCATCCGCTATATCATCTGCCAGCAGGTCTCGACGCGTCGATAACATCTGTCCAAATTTAATAAAGATCGGGCCCAGATCTTCCAGTGCTTCACGCATACGAACGGCGCGAGGCTTACGTTTGCGCCGGAACCAGTTCCAGGGAAACAGATAAATGATAAAACGAAATGGTCGAAACAGATGCGTAGTAAAGATAATATCATCGAGGCCATGCAGCATTAAAACCCAGTTAATGTGTAACATTCGAATGAATTGACCGGGCGTTAGTATTGGCATTTTATTTTTTACGTGTATTTGCTTCTTATTGTTTTAGGGACAAAGCGTTTATTTTTGCCTGTAGACGATCGACATCATTTCTTAATTGATCGACCTCATCATTAAAGTTATTCAGCTCTGTTTCGGTAACAAGGTCTCGACTTTCTTCCTGAAGATATTCGCTGACACTCCTGGATACTGACTCCATGGTATCTTTACCCCAGCCGCCAAGTTTTTTCCCTGACTGCTGCAGCTGATAGGCAACGGTATCACCAACCAGGTTAGCCAGTGGTTCAGACCAGTCGATATCCATCTGTGAGAATATATTTTTAAACTGATGGCCTAATCGAGTATCACCGCTGATTTCGACCTCGCCCTTTAATAGCAGCTTAGCTGCATTAGTGGCCAGGCCCATTTTAAATAATGATATCGGTGTGCCACGCAGGGTGGTATCAGCTTCACCCTCATATTCAGTTCTCACCTGTATACCTCTACCTGCAGGCAGCATATAGAGTGATTTATTTAAGCCGATAATTTCTAACTTGATCACCTTGCCGCTAAACTCTTCCATCTTATCCAGCATCTCTGGATCCAGTGCAAGATAACGGTTGATCGCTGTTTCAACTAACAACATAGATACGGTTAAAGTTTAAAACCTTTATGCAGGGCAACGATACCGCCTGTCATATTATGGTAAGTACATCGCTCGAAACCCGCATCCTTCATCATCTGTTTTAATGTTTCCTGGTCAGGATGCATACGTATTGATTCTGCAAGGTAACGGTAGCTATCTTCATCATTCGCTATCAATTTACCCATCTTGGGCAGGATATTGAATGAATAAAAATCATACATCTTGTTCAGCCCCGGCGTTACCGGTTTAGAAAATTCTAAAATCAATAGACGGCCACCTGGTTTTAATACGCGATACATGGACTGCAACGCTTTATCCTGGTGGGTAACGTTACGTAAGCCAAACGCGATGGTTATACAGTTAAAACTGTTGTCTTCAAATGGCAGGTCTTCGGCATTGGCTTCAACAAAATCAATGTTACCGGCATAGCCTTTATCAAGCAGACGTTTACGACCTTCTTCCAGCATCGCCGCATTGATATCTGAAATAATGATTTTTCCTGTAGGGCCGACCTGCTTCGACATCTGCATGGTCAGATCACCGGTTCCGCCAGCAACGTCCAGCGCGCTATCACCGGGTTTTAATCCGGTGTGCTGCATAGCAATTTTTTTCCATATACGATGAACGCCAAAAGACATGACATCATTCATGATGTCATATTTACTGGCAACAGAATCAAATACGCCTGCGACCAGGCTTTCCTTCAGATTTTCATCGACGGTCTTATAACCAAAATGTGTTTCTTTTTTCTTCATGTTTAATCGATTTTTCTTCGTTCGTGTCCGGCTTCTTTTAAACGCTTAAGATAATCCTGCCATTTTTCTTCATAGTTTGCGCCTAACTCGTAAAGATAGTCCCAGGTATAAATTCCGGTGTCATGTTTATCATCAAAGACAAACTTCAAGGCATAGTTTCCCTGCGGCTCGATTGCATCGATAGTCACTTCTTCCTTGTTCAGCTGCAGGACCTCCTGACCCGGGCCATGACCTGTCACTTCTGCTGAGGGTGAATATACACGTAAATATTCACACGGTAATTGATGTACAGCACCATCCTCATATTCAACTTCTAAAACGCGGCTTTTCTGGTGTAGATTTATGTTGCTTGGTCTTGGCATAATTTTTCTCTGGTTCACTGGCTGAATTATACATTCAGTCTGTTTTCTATATTAACGAATTACGGCACTATGGGTTTATAAGATATAACGACTTAGATCTTCATCTTTGATTAATTCAGCCAAGCTGTTATTCACGTACTCAGCATCGATCACTACCGACTCGCCCGATTTATCCGGTGCAGAATACGAGATCTCTTCCAGTAAACGCTCCATGATCGTATGTAAACGACGCGCGCCGATATTTTCCGCACTCTCATTCACATCAAATGCGGATTTTGCGATCTGTTTTACCCCGTCCTCAGTAAAACTGAGCTGCAGGCCTTCGGTATTCATCAGTGCCTTATATTGCACCGTTAGAGCCGCATCCGGTTCGGTCAGGATGCGTTCAAAATCTTCCGCGTTTAATGCAGTGAGTTCAACGCGTATTGGCAAACGGCCCTGGAGCTCGGGAATAAGGTCACTGGGTTTGGTCAGGTGAAAAGCGCCGGAAGCTATAAATAAAATATGATCCGTTTTCACCATGCCGTATTTCGTTGTCACCGTACAGCCTTCCACCAGCGGCAGCAGGTCACGCTGCACGCCTTCACGAGAAACATCAGCGCCACCGCCACTTTCAGCGCGTTTAGCCACTTTATCTATCTCATCGATAAAAACGATGCCATTCTGCTCAGCATTCTCTACTGCCCGGGCTTTAATCTCGTCTTCTTTCAGTAACTTACCTGCCTCTTCATCGAGAAGTACTTTACGTGCTTTGGAAATACGCATCTTGCTGGTTTTTTTCTTTTCGCCACCCATGTTCTGGAACAAGCCCTGTAACTGGGACGTCATCTCTTCCATACCGGGCGGCGCCATAATCTCTACGCCTACAGCAGCGGCCGATATCTCCATCTCGATCTCCTTATCGTCTAACTCACCATTACGCAATTTTTCTCTAAACTTCTGACGTGTCGAGCTATCTCTATCAGCTTCAGGTTCACCAAACTCATTCCTCGCCGGTGGTAACAGAACATCCAGGATTCGATCTTCCGCTGCCTGTTCTGCCAGATGGCTTACTTTCGCCATTTCCTGCTCACGCGTGGATTTTATCGACATATCAACAAGATCTCGGATGATGGAGTCAACTTCTCGGCCAACATAGCCAACTTCGGTGAACTTTGTTGCTTCAACCTTAACGAAAGGGGCATTAGCCAGGTGCGCCAGACGGCGTGCTATCTCGGTTTTACCGACACCGGTAGGACCAATCATCAGGATATTCTTTGGCGTAATCTCATTACGCAGATCCTCATCCACCTGCATCCGGCGCCAGCGATTACGTAAAGCGATCGCTACCGCACGTTTGGCATCATCCTGGCCAACGATGTGTTTATTTAACTCCTGAACAATTTCGCGTGGCGTCATCTCAGACATATAACTAAACCTTCTATAAAATGCTATTATTTGTTACTAAATGTTGTTAAAAACAATCTAAATGCGCCTTTAACGAACCGTCTCTTTTAAATTTCTTCTATCGTGCGCATTTGATTGGTGTAAATGCAGATATCTCCGGCTATCTCCAGACTCTTCTCTACGATGTCTTTCGCCGACAGCTCGGTGCTATCAAACAATGCCCTGGCGGCAGATTGCGCATATGGTCCGCCAGAACCGATAGCAATCAGGTCATCATACGCCTCGATCACATCACCGGTACCGGAAACCAGCAAAGAAGCTTCTTTATCAGCAACGATCAGCATGGCTTCAAGTTTGCGTAATACGCGATCTGTTCGCCAGTCTTTGGCCAGTTCGACAGCAGCCCGCTTTAGCTGGCCGCTATGGCGCTCAAGCATGGCCTCAAAACGCTCTAACAGGGTAAACGCATCGGCTGTGGCACCGGCGAAACCGACGATCACCTTGTCACCATAAATTTTTCGTACTTTTGTGGCATTACCTTTCATTATGGTATTGCCTAAAGTCACCTGGCCATCACCGCCAACGACGACTTTACCGGCGCGACGTACAGTAAGGATGGTTGTACCGTGAAATGTTTCCACTTTTAACTCCGAATATGACGTATTTGCTACAGGATTATATTGCCTGGACTAAAAGGTGAATTTTACACTATGGCGAGAGCTGCTCATACCATGTGTAGTCTGGGGTTACTTTAAACCAGAATGGTTGGTTTTAGTTTAATACGTCAATCGAACTTCATCGATATAAATAATTCGTGGTTCAGGCAATGCTACAGTAAAAAACCCAACACTTCGGACGCGACTCATATCCATGTTACGGCCTGAAGGACTGCCTTCCACTTCGTCAAGGTCTATTTCAAGCTGATTCCATCCCGGTAACAAAAGGAATCTACGATTATAGCGGTCTTCATATTCCTGGTAACCTTCGGTATGTTGCTGATCATGAATTCTGCAGCTCAGCTGTAATGGATTTTTATCTGGATTATAAACACTGATTCTCAACGTGCGCGCTGATGACCAGTTACCATCAAAGTATCTGAGTGATGCTCCTGAATATTTATCCGTTGTCAGTGACAGCTTCAGTAACTTACCTGCTGAGATTGACGATATGGACTCGACGGATAGCTTATCACCGCCTTGCCATCGGTCCACTTCGAACGGTGTTTCAAAACCAGAGAGTAGCGGGAACTGATAATGAGCAACTGCTTCGTCAATGATACTTTTCACTAGAGGCCATAACAGCACGAGCATGAGCACTATCACGGATATTTGCAGAGAAAACCGTCGCGTGATCGGCTCAATTTTCTTACCTAACGGTCCAAAAACAAGCGCCAGCAGACTACCTGCCAGGTCCCTGATAACATCTCCTGTGCTTGGTGTTCGAGTCGTACCATATTGCATGAGCTCTATCGAAACACCGACCAGTAACGTAATAGTAAGGATGACAGCCCACTGCCGTATCAACGGCATTCGAGAGACAGGTCTCCATCGAGACAGTGAAACGGTAAACAGCGCAAAATAGATGATATGCCCCATATCCCAGAAACGCTTTAATGATCTGGAGGAGTAGTCATCCGGTCCGCCGACAAATAAGAGAATGGAACCTATCAGAAGAAGTATACCAATGAACCATGCACTATGATTTGTTATTCGCATCGAATTTAGGGTCATAGGTAAATCATTAACAATTTTTAAAAAAATAAACTTCGACTGCAGGGCTGGCAACGCATGGATTAAATATTCATTGAATATGTCAGCTTTGGTATCGTTACGGTTTTGAATTGTTGCATTAGCCTGGCCCATGCGCGAGGCCTGCTCGCTATCGGTTACAGTTAATAAGTTACTCGGCATATCCTTAAACCTTGCCCTTATCAGGAGGCCTCATTCAAATCGCGTCCAATGATGTGTTTACCGTTATGGCTGTGGTCGCTCAAAAGTCCATTGCTTATCATCTGACAAATTCTTATTAAACTTATAACCGCCTAGTTTGAATTTTTTGATGTCTTCTGGTTTCTCAATTCGATTACGAATAATATAATCGGCCATCATGCCGCGAGCACGTTTAGCAAAGATAGCGACCACTCGTGTCTTACCATCCTTTGTCTCTTTAAAGTTTATATTCAATAAACGTCCTGCTAATAATTTTGGCTTGACTGATTTAAAATATTCGTTCGATGCCAGATTAATCAGTACGGCCTCTTTCTGTTTTTTAAGTTCTTTGTTTATACTTTTAGTAATGCGGTCATCCCAGAACTGATAGAGGTTATCCCCACGCTCGTTTTTTAATTTGGTCTTCATCTCCAGTCGATACGGCTGAATCAGATCTAGTGGTCTTAAACAACCGTATAACCCCGATAAAATTCTCAGGTGATCTTGTGCATAGGCATAATCGTCTTCGGTAAAATCTTTAAGCTCCAGCCCGCTATAAACATCGCCTTTAAATGCAAAAATTGCCTGCTTGGCATTTTTGGTGGTAAAGGGCGTGCTAAATGATTTGAATCTATCTACATTTAATTTTGCGATATTCTCACTGACGGCCATCATCTCCTGTATCTGCTTACTGTTTACTTTCTTTAATTCTTTTATCAGTAATGCTGAATCATTCAGATCGGCGGGCTTGCTGTGTTTTTTTGATAGCGGAGCCTCGATAAAATCCTGGCCTTTTGATGGTGATAGTGTAATTAACATCTGTTTCTCAGTTTATAGTCCGGGTTATTGATTACCAGTTATGGATCGTCATTATAATACACGCGCCACAGGACAAAAACCGCGCGATGATTACGACTATTATAATTTTTATACTATTTTTTTCTTGCGCGCGGATGCGCGCTATCATAAACACCGGCAAGGTGCTGGAAATCCAGATGGGTATATATCTGCGTGGTACTCAGATTCGCGTGACCGAGAAGCTCTTGCACTGCCCGCAGATCTTTAGAAGACTCGAGTATATGCGAAGCAAATGAATGGCGTAACATATGCGGGTAAACATTTGTGTTTAAACCCTGAGTCAAAGCCAGCTTTTTTAGTCGTTTTTGTATGCTGCTATTACTTAGACGGCTGCCACGTAGACTGACAAATAATGCCTGTTCGTTCTCATTGGCCTGCAACTTGCGGGTGATCAGCCAGTTCTCTATGGCCTGTTTTGCTTTACTGCCAAAAGGGACCTGTCGTTGCTTTTGACCTTTACCTGTTACTATTATCGTTTGCTGACGCCAGTCGATATCGTTCATATTCAAACCGCTCAATTCTGACAAACGCAGACCACAGGCATACATCAATTCCATCAGTGCCACGTCACGCACCGTTAGATCATTATCTTTCGCGCTTTTCTTTGTTAAACCTGGCTCAGATGAGTCGACATTCAATAACTGGTTAATCTCATCAACGTTTAATGTTCTCGGTAATCGTTTCGCTGCTTTTGGCGCCGGAATGCCTACGGCCGGGTTTTGTGTGGCGCGATGATAGCGGCACAAAAAATTAAACAGACTTCGAATCGAAGACAGCCAGCGCTGCAAACTTTTACCGGACAATCCCTGACGATGCAGTTTTGCTACACACTGCCTGATATCTGCCTGCTTAATCTCATCCCAGTTAATTAAACCCGCTTCATCATAGCCAAGGATCTGGGTTAAGTGTTTTATATCACGTTGATATGCAGAAACCGTATGTACTGAGTAACGACGCTCTGACTCCAGGTAACTATAAAACCGATCCAGGTCATGCTTTAAGGTTTGCTCCGGCATTTAGCGTTTTAATCTTCGAGCTGAACCGCAAGCGAAGCGCTGATCAACTCACCGATCTGTGCAAGAAAATCCGTCCCCATCGACGGGTTAAATCGGTTTATATCATTTGATCCCAACCCTATCAGACCAAGGTTTGCTCCGGCCACCAGCGGGATGATGGCAACCGACTTAATGCTGTCTGCGATATCACCAAACAAGAAATCTTTTTGTTCTTTAGTCGCTTTACCACACACCGTATTTTTATGTTCGAGCATCGTCTTAAAAGCATTTAATGCATCATCAGTGGCATCAACAAATAAGCCGGAGGACTGATCGATACGCTGCTGGTCATTACTAAATAATTTTACAACAGCAAAATCGGCCGCCAGCTGATTTGATAAAACATCGAGTACGGTGCTGACGACATCATCAAGATCATGTGAGGAGAGCAGATTCAGAGCCAGTCCATGACGACTTTGTGCTAATCGCTCATTATCTCTAGCCACATCCATTAACTCACAGAGACGATCATCCTGCTGCTGTATCTTTTCACGTAATACACCAACCTGTCTCTCGATCAGGGAGACGGCTTTGCCCGTTTCATGTGGCACCTCGAGTACAGTAAGTAATTCGGGGTGGCGCTGTAAAATGTCAGCATTCTCACGTATCAAGCTGATAAGCTCTAAATCTGTAGCTAACTGCTGCTCTTGAGCCTCAGCTGAATCTTCTATTAATTCTTCTTTTATTTTTTTTGTTTTCATCTTACTCACAATTAATTTGCCCTTGAAATACCGTCGTTGCCGGCCCCTTCATTAATAAGTTTTGGCCTTCTCCCGGCCAGTAAATAGTTAAATGACCGCCGTGCAGCCGTACCGTCACCTGCTCATCTAACTTTCCCAGCTGTCGACCTATCGCTACTGCAGCACAGGCTCCTGTGCCACAGGCCAATGTTTCTCCTGCACCGCGCTCATATACCCGTAACCGAATTTCATTACGATCAATAATTTCCATAAAGCCCACGTTCACGCGCTGCGGAAACTGTTTATGCCTTTCTATAGCCGCGCCTATCTTTTCAACTTCAGCCGTTTCAATATTATCTACCTGTAATACAGCGTGCGGGTTTCCCATCGATACTACTCCTATAGCATACTCGGCATCATTCACCATGAGATAATACCTTTCTGCCTGGTTTTCAGTCAAAAAGGGCAAACTCTGTGGCCGAAAGTCCGGAACCCCCATATCAACCGTTACCAGGCCCTGCTCTATTTTTAACTCGATCAATCCACCCGCGGTTTCTACCGTGATAACTGACTTTGTCGTTAATCCTCTGTCTCTGACAAAGACGGCAAAGCAGCGCGCACCATTACCACACTGCTCGACCTCTCCACCGTCCGCGTTAAATATTCTATATCTGAAATCTGCCGCTTGATTATTCGGTTTTTCTACCAGCAACAGCTGATCACAACCGACGCCAAAATGACGATCCGCTATTTTTATAATCTGCTCAGTTGATAAATCTATCGCCTGGGATATGGCATCGATAACCACAAAATCGTTACCCAAGCCATGCATTTTTGTAAATTCGATCACCATTAAAATCTTTTGCTGCCCCAAAACCTGCCCGCTAACCTTAAATTTTTATTCAAACTATATTTTGAGCATACCCTGTGATTCACCACTATGGCAATCAGATTTGTTGTTAAATGTCGCTTTTATGTTATTATCAGTCATACGTCTAACTAAGAAGGTAAAATACTATGTCGCTTGCACAAAATATTCAGGACTTTCAGGATGAATTAATTCCCACCATTCCTGAAGCTACCATGAACACCTTAATGTCTGAATTAGGCGGCCTTATTGCTACCGGCATTGCTGAAAAATCGATAGCAAAGGGTGCAGCCTTTCCAGATTTCTCTTTAGCTAATGCCAATCAAGAATCCCGCAGCCTAAAATCATTACTGAGTAATGGTCCGCTCGTTGTCAGCTTTTACCGTGGTGCATGGTGTCCGTACTGTAATCTTGAAATTAACGCGCTACAACAACGCCTGCCGGAGATTACCGCCGCTGGTGCCCAGCTGGTTGCCATCTCGCCGCAAACCCCTGATAAATCTGTTGACCAGGTGACTAATTCGAAACTGACTTTTGAAGTATTAAGTGACATTGACAACAAGCTTGCCAGAGAATGCGGCCTGGTATTTACCCTGCCAGAGTCACTACGGCCCATCTACAGTGCCTGGGAAATCGATATACCTGATCATAATGGTAACGATAGTTTTGAGCTACCCATACCAGCAACCTATATTATCGACACCGATGGAAAAATCCGTTATGTTTTTGCTGACATGGATTACACCAAACGACTAGAACCGGACATTATTATCGAACAGCTACAAACACTCTAATTTTCAACATTTTAGAGAAAATTGATTATTTGTCACTGAACGTTCGTCGCACCGCCCTCCATGGCTCCTTGCGGAATACCGCCCTTCCATGGGCATAAAAAAGCCGCCCGTGAGGGCGGCTT
This sequence comes from uncultured Gammaproteobacteria bacterium, assembly GCA_963752725.1. Classification (GTDB taxonomy): domain Bacteria; phylum Pseudomonadota; class Gammaproteobacteria; order SZUA-229; family SZUA-229. The sequence goes on along the minus strand of CAVWAI010000029.1, from coordinate 16,607 downwards.
TATCACCAAGCGGGCAGTATTTTTCCTAAATACTACTTATTAAAATTGTTACTTACCTGGAACCGTTGTTAAACCCAGAATTTCCCAATCCTGCATACCGCCACGGTACCATTTAATCTTATGTGCCGGGTAACCAAGTTTTAACAGATTTTGGATATTATTAGGTGATTGCCCACACCACATTCCATTACAGAACATGACCAATGTTTTAGCATTACTGAAATTAAGCAGGCCTTCATTTTCGGTCACAGCAAACTCACTCTCCAATATTTCAAGAATAGAAATTGGATCCGCTCCTTTGGCTGGATTCAGCTTTGTCCATGGAATATTTTTAGCACCAGGAATCGTACCTTTTTCCACCCAGTCAGGCGTGCGTGAGTCAACCACTAAAATAGAGCTGTCACCAGCAGACATTTTAGCAACGTAATCAATCACTTCGCGCTCGGCAATGGTTTCAATACCCGGAGCTAATATGGCGGGCTGGATACAAAATGGTGGGCATGGTCGCGATGTTTTTGCAAAAGCAGGATTAATCGTATTTTTATTATCCTGATTACGAGTGATTTTTACATCTGCACCATTATGTTTTACTGTAACATCCATCGTGCCTTTTACGATAGCGACTGGCTTACCCGCACTCACGTTGGCAGAAAATACTAAGCTTGCAGCAAATGCAGCAACTAAAAGTTTTGATTTCATCATTGGGACTCCTCAGAGCAAATATTGTTTAATGGTATATTGTTATTTAAATTTATTTATCAGACTACAGCCTACTCATTCCCACTGAACAGCAGGGTTACTCGCAATCAGGCTCTTCCTCTTCTGTTTCTTTATCTCCATCTTCTTTTTTGTCTCCCCCTTCTTCACTTTCGTTATACACAGCGCAAGTGATAATCTCGACGTCATTTACCGCAGCATATGAAGGGGCGCAAATACCTATCAACAACAAAAGGGGGATTATTTTAATTAACAGATTCATTTACGACTCCAAAATATCTTTACGTCTCGCGTAAAGAGAGTAACAGAGTAAACCAATAAAAACAGGTCAAAATGTCATGTTTTACAAAAAAACACGCCTATTTTGTCAGTTTTCTCCTGACAGTAACATGACAATTCTATCTTCAGGTGTTAGGCAGATGTTTCTAAATAACAGGTCTTGCCGGCAAGTCTCAACCATCTAGAACAGATTCATTAGAAAATAATTGTTCTATGGATTCGCGCTGACGAATAATTTTATATTTCTCACCATCAACCATAATCTCAGCGACGCGTGGACGTGAGTTATAGTTTGAACTCATGGTAAAACCATACGCCCCCGCAGAGCGTACCGCAAGTAAATCACCCTGCTCAATGGCCAGTTCTCTTTCTTTACCAAGAAAATCACCGGTTTCACAGATCGGCCCGACCACATCATAAACTCTGGACTTCGTTTTTGCTGATGACGGCGGTGTAAACACCGGTTCAATAGCCATCCAGGCCTGGTATAGCGCTGGGCGCATCAGATCATTCATTGCCGCATCGACTACCGCAAAGTTTTTTTCTTCATTATGCTTTAGGTACAGCACCTTTGTTAATAATATACCGGCATTACCAACTATCGCACGGCCGGGTTCAATCAAAATTTCAAAATCCCGACCAGCCAGCCGTTCCAGTATCGCGGCCATTTGTTCTTCCGGCAGCGGTGGGTTTTCATCCTGGTAACGGATACCCAGGCCGCCGCCCAGATCTAGATGATGAAGCCTGATATCTATTTCGGCCAGTCGATCAACCAGTGCCAATACGCGATCCAGTGCATCAACAAAAGGAGTAACTTCGGTCAATTGTGAACCTATATGACAATCAACGCCCATTACTTTCAGGTGATCAGAATCCGCGATGTGTTGATATACCGGTACGACGTCATCAATCGCTATGCCAAATTTATTATCTTTTAATCCCGTAGATATATATGGATGTGTTTTTGCATCAACATCAGGATTAACCCGTAACGACACAGGAGCCTGCACTCCCTTGTCAGCCGCCACCCGCTCTAATAATTCGAGCTCCGCCTGTGACTCCACATTGAAACAACGAATACCCACGTCGAGTGCGCGCACCATTTCTTCTGCTGTTTTCCCTACCCCTGAAAAGACAATTTTATCGGCACTGCCGCCCGCCCGTAGAACTCGCTCGAGCTCGCCCATGGAGACGATATCAAAACCGGAACCAATTTTTGCCAGCACATTTAACACTGCCAGGTTCGAATTGGCTTTAACCGCATAACAGACCAGGTGTGGCTGTTCGCCCAGCGCCGAATCAAAAGCCTTCCAGTGCCGCTCTATAGTGGCTCGCGAATACACATAACAGGGCGTGCCCCAATCATCGATGCGTGCGCTTATATCAACATCTTCTGCCCACAAACGGCCTTCTTTGTAATTAAAATAATCCATCGTTATAGTGTTTATCTAAGACCCCTTGTCTTTTTCTTGCGTGGAATTTTCGGGATTAGTTTCAGGCAGATATAAATCACCCTGCATACCGCAGGAAGACATGATAAATAATGATAATAAGACTAAAATTTTCACCGCGTTCAAATATATTACTTTCATCGTTGTTAATCGAATATTATTACAATATTCGATTAACAACGAAACCTATTTTTATATATCCCAAAAAAATAAAACCCATAGAAAAACCATTATTATGTCTGACCTTGATTCCATCGTTATCGAAACACAAGCTGATCCGGATGCTGCCATCATATGGTTGCACGGCCTTGGCGCAGACGGTAATGACTTTGTACCGATCGTTGAACAATTACAGCTACCATCACATTTTGCGATTCGATTTATCTTTCCTCACGCCCCGGTACGGCCCATCACCATCAACCAGGGATATCATATGCCCGGCTGGTATGACATTAGCAGCCTTTCCATCGTTGATCAGGAGGATGCGGCCGGTATAAGAGAGTCCTCTGCCATTTTAAGTGAACTATGCCAGGAACAGGAGGCTAGTGGCATAGACAGCAGCAGAATTATCGTTGCCGGTTTCTCACAGGGAGGCGCTATCGCCCTGCACTGCGGCTGCCGTTATCCACGACCACTGGCTGGCATCATGGCATTATCAACTTATCTGGCATTACCCGACACTCTGGAAGATGAAATTAGTGACTATGCTAGTGAGATACCGGTCTTCATGGCCCACGGCAGGCAGGATGACGTCGTTAACATCGAAGACGGTAAGCAAGGTTTAGAGCGGCTGGAGGCCAATACTATTGAAGTGCAATGGAATGATTATGACATGGGCCATGCCGTTTGTGCAGAAGAAATTCAACATATAAGCCAATGGCTCTCACAACAACTAACCGTTGATTTCTAGGTCTCCTATACTAAAAACCCGTCCTTTCAATAAGGTTTTATTAGATTTGTTCGCTTAAATCTGACGGTTTGACTATTATTTTATGTATATAGTGAGTAAGGTTACTTTCTAATCACTTTTGTTCAGCGGTTTAAGCTATGGATAAATCAGAATTAAAACTCAGCGTAGATCTTGCTCCTGCTGAACCGCTATGGAAACTGGCACCAACCCGTGATGAAAATGGTGGCCCGGTCAGCGACGTATTAATGATTATCCCCAAACTTAAAACACAGCCTGAACAATATATAAAAGATACCCTGGCTAATATTGAATTTGCACTCAAACAATTTAGTGATGAAATCTTATTCGCTAATGTAGATATGAAACTTAATACTCTCTGGGTTTCGTTCAAGGCCGTGCCCGGCGTTTATGTTGATATCGTCTCAACGTTAAGAACTAATGTTCCTGAAGCAGTACTGGTCGGTGATACTCACTCACGCGTAGCTAAAGATTAATCTATAGGAACCCATATGTCACAGCCTGCCGTGGATGCTAATGCATTCGCTGAAATGAAAGAATTAATGGGCGATGACTTTAAAGACATTGTCTCAATGTGTCTGCAAAGTCTCCCCGAACAATTAAGCCAGATAGAAAAAGCAATAAAAACCCAGAATGTCGATACTTTGTTTACCATATCGCACAAGATGAAAAGTTCATGTGGCAGCATCGGCGCCTTTGGACTTGCTGAAAGAGCAGAGGCCATCGAAATAATTAGTCGTAATGGTTCTACGAAAATACCAGAACAGACCCTTAATGATTTACGTGATGCTACCGAACAGGTTATATCACTATTAAATACCGAACTTAATAAAAAAATCTAATTTAATGAGTTACGATATTCGACTGGCGATTTTCCTGTCCACTTTTTAAAAGCTCGGGAAAAAGCACTCTGTTCTGAGAACCCTAACAGGAAGGCAATATCACTCATCCGGTTCATCGGGTTTTTTATATACTGTTTAGCGACCATCTCACGTACACCATCCAGTAAATACCTGAAAGTGGTTTCATGTTCTTTTAATCGACGCTGCATACTGCGGCCACTCAGATTAAGTTCACGTGCCACCATGCTATCGGTTACCTGACCATCAGGTAAATTTTCCAGAATGATTGATTGTACCTGCTGAACGATATCGCCTTTTTTAATCTCCACCAGGTACTTCATCAATACCTCATCATGCATCAGCGCTATCTGTTTATTGCCTGAAGGTAATACTCGATCAGCGTCAGCCCTTGCGATGGTTATGCTGCTTTGCTCAGCATCAAACTGTATCTCTGTTCGAAAATAATCCGTTATCTTCTTCGAGCATGCCGGTTGCGGGTGTGCGAGTTTTATCTCCGTCGCCACCAGCTCGTCACCAAAATTAAACCTGCACATATGCATTAGTATAGTGAGCACCAGATCATGATGCTGTGGCAGAGTAAAAATCGAATCTTCAAGATCCACACTAACTTTTAAACCCGTGGGCGTATCCTTTACATCTAGATTTAAGTCTTCCGTAACCACGTGTATATAACGAACTGCACGTTTAAAAGCTCGCCGTAAGGTGGAACTTGCCAACCAGGCGTAACCTAAAGCGCCCATCTGTGAGGGGTGCCAGAACTCTGCCATTTTTATCGCGAAACAAGGGTCTTCAATAATGCTCGCTGCCTGCTCCCAAAGGGCATCTACACTACTGATATTTATCCGTGCATTTGGATTTAATAATAACTCAGGACTAATACCTGCCTTTTTATATAGAGGCTCGGGATTTATACCGGCACTTTCCAGGTACTTCCATAACAGGCTTGTTGCCGGTGCAAAATGCGTTAAAGACATGGTTTTTCCCAATACTATTTAGATAAATAATATAGCGTTTGATGATTATTTTTCACGGGCAAAGGCTATGGCTTTTCTCACCTGCTCAGGTGCTGTACCACCAACATGATTACGCGATTGAACAGAACCCTCTAGTGTTAACACCTCAAACACATCGTTTTCTATCTTATCTGAAAACTGCTGTAACGCTTCTAACGTTAACTCACTTAAATCTTTGCCTGTGCTCACACCCATGGCGACAGCTTTACCCACCACTTCGTGAGCATCACGAAACGGCAGGTTTTTCCGTACCAGGTAATCGGCCAGGTCGGTCGCTGTGGAAAATCCCTGTTTAGCTGCTTTATACATATTGTCATGTTTACAGGTAATAGCCGGCACCATGTCAGCAAATGCACGCAAACAACCTAATACAGTATCCACCGTATCAAACAGCGGCTCTTTGTCTTCCTGGTTATCCTTATTGTACGCCAGTGGCTGCGACTTCATTAAGGTTAACAAGCTAACCAGATTTCCATTCACCCGGCCAGTTTTACCACGCACCAGTTCTGGCACGTCGGGATTTTTTTTCTGCGGCATAATGGATGAACCGGTACAGAATCGATCAGGCAATTCAATAAAGTCAAACTGCGCCGAAGCCCATATCACCAGCTCTTCAGACATGCGTGACATATGTACGAGCAAGATTGCCGCCGCGGAACAAAACTCGATGGCAAAATCACGGTCACTCACCGAATCCAGAGAATTTTGCGTTGGGCCACTAAAACCAAGTTCTCTAGCGGTAAATTCTCGATCGATCGGGTAGCTGGTTCCCGCCAGGGCAGCCGCACCCAGAGGTGACACATTCATCCTTTTCTGACAGTCAGCGAAACGCTCAGCGTCTCGTTTTAGCATTTCAAACCAGGCCATCAGATGGTGGCCAAAGGTTACCGGTTGCGCCACCTGCAAATGCGTAAAGCCAGGCATGATGGTTTCTGCTTCACGCTCGGCCACAAGCAGGATACCTTGCTGAAGTCTTTTTATTTCATTAATAATGAACTCGATTTGTTCGCGCAGATACAGGCGTATATCGGTTGCCACCTGATCATTCCTCGAACGCCCTGTATGCAGGCGTTTACCGGCATCACCTATCAGCTCGGTTAAACGTGCTTCTATATTCATATGCACATCTTCACGCGCGATCGACCAGTTAAACTCTCCCGCACTGATCTCCTGCTCGACTTTATCCAGCCCCGCTAAAATAGCGGCTAAATCTTCTTCGCTAAGTACGGCAATTTTATTGAGCATTTTTGCGTGTGCTCGAGAGCCGGCAATGTCCTGTTTGTACATACGTTGATCAAACTGCACTGAAGCCGTAAATGCTTCGACAAAAGCGTCCGTCTGCTCACTAAAGCGGCCACCCCAGGCAGAATTTGTCTCCGTCTCTGTATTTTGTTTTTTATCACTCATATTTATTCTATGATTTTATCGTTCGGTTTTAGTATTAAAAAATTTCCAGCAGTATATCAAACACTGTGTTCTACAATATTTTTAGCTAAAAATAATTTTTTGACTGTTCTATACCTTGCTTTCCATGCGGTCTCGTCTATCTAATGTAAATGACTGAAAACATTGTAAATAATACATCAAAAAAAGATCCGCTGTTAAGTCTTCCGCTGTTGCCTAACTTTTGCGATGTCCGCGTTCTTTTTGTACTAGTGTTACTTACTGAGGTGCTGGCTATCATCTTCGCCATGGCGGCTGCATCCGATAGCGAACAATTCTGGGATTATCTGGCTCTCAGTTCACTGCTGATGTTATGGATTGCTTTATTAAATGCCGCAGTTTTATGTCCTCTGCGCACCTGGTTAGACAAACTCAAAGATTCTCTTTGCCTGATAATATCCTTTTGTTTGATGATGAGCATCAGCTTACTGGTCGCCTTACTCGCCAGCAAAGCAGGCTCATTACTTTATTTAGAGCTTGATAGCAGCTTGAACTCGCTATTCTTGATACGTGTAATGACCATCAGTAGCGTCATTTACTTCTTGCTACTGCGTTATTTTTATAACCAGCATCAGTGGCAGCTTAATCTTGCTGCACAGAGCCGAGCTGAAATACAGGCCTTACAGGCCCGTATCCGACCTCATTTCCTATTCAATAGCATGAACACCATTGCCAGTTTGATCGCCATATCACCAGAGGCCGCTGAAACCGCCATCGAAGACCTCTCTGACCTGTTTCGTGCAAGTCTAAGTGAAACAAACATGCATCATTTAAAAGATGAAATTGAGCTAACTAAAAGTTATCTTGCGATTGAGTCATTACGACTGGGCGATCGTTTACAGATCGAATGGCATATTGATGATGATTTACTCGATACGGTCATCCCCTCCCTCAGTCTTCAACCCTTGGCGGAAAATGCGATATATCATGGTATTGAACCTATCGAAAAAGGTGGCAAAATTCAAATTTCTGCACTACAAATAGATAACAAACTAATGTTATCCGTAAGCAACCCTTTGCAGGGCGATGAACAATCGTCAAGCTTTAGTAAAAAGGGCAATCAAATGGCGCAGGACAACATCAGACAACGCCTGAAACTCGTCTATGGCAACAAAGGCGCGTTTTCAATAAATGACACCAAAGACAATTATACAGTTTCTCTTTTAATCCCTTTGGATGTTAAAAATGAACGTTTTGATAGTTGATGACGAACACCTTGCCAGGCAACGTTTAAGAAAATTATTATCTGCAACATCTGAATATCAGGTCGTCGGTGAAGCGGAGACAGGTGAAGACGCACTGCGCAAAACGCAGGCATCTCATCCTGACGTTGTATTAATGGATATACGCATGCCCGGGATGGACGGTATAGAGGCCGCCCGCTATATCAATCGCATGGATAAACCCCCGGCCATCATTTTCACCACGGCTTTTAGTGATCACGCATTATCTGCTTTTGAAACACATGCCATTGATTATCTGCTAAAACCAATCAAACAAAGTCGCCTGGAAGCGGCTCTAGAAGCAGCAAAACGTATGAACAAGGCACAGATAAGCCAGCTTCGTGTTGATGAAACGAGTGGCGCCCGTGAAAAGATCTGTGTAAAGAGCCGCGGCACACTTGAGCTTATTCCCATCGAAGAAATCGTTTATTTCAAAGCCGACCAGAAATATGTCACCTTACGTACCGCCGACCAGGAGTATTTAATAGAAGAATCACTCAAACTACTGGAAGATGAATTTGCTCACCAGTTTGTCCGCATTCATCGCAATGCACTGGTGGCACAGAACATGTTACATGGTCTGACAAAAAATACGCTTGGTCACGCCTGTATCAGTTTCACCGAAATTGATGATCTACTGGAAGTTAGTCGTCGGCATCTGCCTTTTATACGTAAAAAACTACGCAATTAAATCCGTCATCAGGCAATATTTAATAAACGCTTTCAAATAATAGACATCACGCTGTTAGAATCACCATGTCTACAACGAATAAAACTGTTTACTTACAGCGAAAGACTTAAATGAAATCAGCAAACTTGCTGTCTAATAAGACTATTCTCATCACAAGGCCATCCGGTCGAGAACAGCATTTACGCCAACTGATAGAACAGGCCGGGGGTAATGTTATCCACTACCCGGTTTTCAGTATAGAACCGCCAAAAGAACTTGAAATCGAACAATTGGTCAATTTGCGCAACCAGCTGCATAACTTTACCATGGCAATTTTTATCAGCCCTACCGCTGTAGAACAAAGTCAGATCTATTTTCCTGCTTTACCCGAACATTTCATGATTGTTTCCATCGGCAGTAAAACCAGCGAAGCGCTGCGACAACAAAATATTCATGTCGATATCGAAGCCCCTGAACATGATACTGAATCTTTACTGCGGATGGCAGAATTCCAGATGCCGGAACTGCACGGGCAACGAATTATTATTTTTAGGGGTACTGGCGGCCGGACGCTGCTCGGTGACACCTTAATCCGTCGCGATGCGCACGTCCGCTATGTTGAAACCTACCGCCGCGAAATAACGCCATACCCGCCTTTGACTGAACAGCAGATCAACAAACTGGACGCGATTACCATCAGCAGCAATGAGGGCCTGGACAATCTTATTACCTTGATGGAAGACCCCAGCCTGCTGATTGCGATCCCGATTATCGTTCCTGGTCAACGTGCGGCCACATTGGCGAGGCAACACGGTTTCAAAACCATCATCTCTGCGGAAAACGCCACCGACGAAGCTATGTTATCCGCCTTGACTGAGTATCTGTCGTCATCACATTAAAACCGCCGCTATATATTTTTTCCTATATACGATAACCTATAGGTCAAATGTTCAAAAAATAATAAAATGCTATACGGTGATTGATATGAACCGACTGTTATATATATTGCTAATCTCTGCGATCACGATTGCCGGCTTTACTATGTATAAACAAAACGATCTGGGACGGATCAGTTTTAGTTTTGCCGAATTTACTTTTGAAACCAACCTGGTTGTTTTTGGTGCTGCCGCTGTCTGTTTATTGTTTACGGTTTTAGTTGTAGTTAAAAGCCTGCATTACATTAAAGCTATTTTTGTTTACCTAAGCAACAAACGAACAGAACGCCTTGAAGAAAAATCACGCTTAGCATTATCACAGGGATTAATTGAATATGCAGAAGGCCGCTTTGCCGAGTCTGAAAAAATATTACTGCAACAGGTTAAATACAGTGATAATCGCTTACTGGTTTATCTCTCAGCCGCTCGCGCCGCACAACAGCTCGGTGCGCATGACCGTCGCGACGAATACTTACGACAGGCTCATATAGAATCTCCCGACGCTGACATTGCTATCGGTCTTACCAAGGCCGAACTACAGCTCGCCCATGATCAGAATGAGCAGGCATTAGCAACTCTCACGCAACTAAATGAGCTTTCGCCTAACCATACATACATCTTAACGCTACTTGCAAACACCTATAAACATTTGCAGGACTGGGACAACCTTGAAAACCTGCTTCCTCAGCTTAAAAAGTATGGTCATTTATCTGCAGAAAATTTTCTTTCATTTGAAATCATCGTCTGTAAGGGTCGACTCAGAAATCTTGCCAAAGACGCCATTATCGACCACAAAGGCAGTGACGCTTTACTGGATTTCTGGAAAAACACTTCACATCACCTTCAGGTATTACCCGAAGTTGTTGAGCATTACGCAAAACAGTTAATCCATACCCATGCTGTGGGTGAAGCTGAAAAGGTTTTACGTCTTTATCTAAACGATCACTGGCAGGAAAGCACGGTAATCTTATATTCCGAACTCGACGTGATGGTTGACAACAACTCGCTGGAGATGGCTGAGGGCTGGTTAAAAGACCATCAGTACAATGCGTACCTGTTGCTTGCTCTCGGTAAAATGTGCACTTCTCATTCGCTGTGGGGTAAGGCAAAAAATTATCTGGAAGCCAGTGTTTCGATCAATCCGATGCCCGAAAATTATTTAAAACTTGCTCGCCTGCTCGAAGAACATATGAGTGAACCCGTCGCTGCTCAGGAGTACTATCGCCAGGGCCTGCATCTACTAGACGGTGATTATGGTGAAGACGCACTGGAAAAACACGCTCATGATTTTGAACGTGAAACACCGCAATTACAAATTGTTAAAACATGAAAACAGCCCGGTAACGAAGCAACGCTATTTTACAAAATAGCTAAACATTATTACGTAAACACGCCTTAAGTCACTTCAACCTTGTCTTGCAGTTTAATAATGCCGGTAGAGATAACGCTGGCATTAATACCACCATGTCCTCTTACCGCATTATAACCGCCCGCTCCAAAGTTTTCTTCCATCCGTGAGCAGGGATGACACAAGCCCGTCATTTTCAATACTGCTGTTCCAATTTTAAATTCACGGTCTTTCAGCGCCAGTAAATTAATCCCACTAACGACGATGTTTCGCCTTAACTCAGCGGGGTCGATTTTATTTTTATGCAGCAATGAAGCAACCGCATCGATATGCTCCTTTTGTATTAAAGTAACACTCCGGTTGCCGCTGCGACCTGCATAATGATCACCCTCGAGACCGTGCGGTAAAACGGTGACTGACGCTACCACCGTTAACGGTTTTCTTTTTTCCGGCCGAACACCAATCCACTCTACCCTGCCTGTTTGAGGTAGATTTTGAATCAGCTGTTTGATGGTAGGTTTTTCTGACAAAAGAAACCCTGTGTTAAGCCTCAGTCTTAGGCTTTTGTATGCCCATGGCTTTCAATGCATCATCTGAATATTCGAACGAGTCAGAGTAGATCTGGGTTTCTGGTAGGCCTTTTTCATAAAAAAGGTCCATGCCGGCTTTGACCATCGGTGGCGGTCCACTGAGATAGACATCAAAACCAGACAGATCAGGATAATGTTTGACCACGCTTTCATGTACCAGGCCGGTTTCACCCTGCCACTCATCTTCAGCCATCGGGTCAGACAAAACGGGGGTGTACTTTAAATTGGGCTGCTGTCTCAGCCATTGTTTTACCATGTCATCCATATACAGGTCACGTTTCGATCGCACGCCACAGAACAGGTGTATCGGCCGGTCCAGGTTGATATGAAAAGCATGTTCCAGCATGCCTTTCAATGGTGCAAATCCGGTACCACCTCCCATCAGAATAATCGGCCGATCACTGTCTTCACGTAAAAAATAGCTGCCTAAAGGCGCTTCGATACGCATCAGCGCTTTTTCCTTCAGACCATCAAAAACAAAATCGCCGAACTGGCCATCAGGCACGTGACGGATATGCAGCTCAATATATGCATCATCATGCGGTGCATTTGCAATGGAAAAGGCTCGACGTTTACCGTCTTTTAATAAAAACTCCAGATACTGCCCGGCCAAAAACTGTAACCGTTCAGTTTCTGGTAATTTCAGCTGCAACATCATCACATCATGTGTTAACAACTTCATTTTTTCGACTCGACAAGGCAGAGTTTTTATCTCTATATCGGCACTTTTGACGATTTCTCGAACCTTAATCTCAAGATCGCTGATCGCATGAGCCTGACAAAACAACGTCTTACCCGCTTCATGCTCTTTTTTAGCCATCGCACGCAAAGCATCGATATCGTAATCTGTTTGTCCAGAAAGCACTTCACCTGAGCATTTACCACAGGCACCGTTACGACAGCCATAAGGCAAACCCACACCCTGTCTCAAGGCGGCTTCTAATATCGTTTCGTTCTCTTCAGCGATAAATTCATGTCCGCTGGCGGGCACACTAATCTTAAAACTCATGTAAAATAACTCGGGTTAATATCTGGTTTAACACTATATCTGATTCGACCGGGCATTTTCTCTTATTTTCATAAGAAAACAAAACAACTATTTATATGTATTTAGCAGATTATCCATGACTCGATTAAAAGTTTACAGCACCGGCATCTGCCCTATCTGTGATAAGACCAAAGCATTATTAGTAAAATGGGGTATTCCATACGAAGAAGTTCGTGTTGATCAGGATCAGGCCGGCTTACGTGAATTCTCACAGATTACCAATGGTGCGCGCACCGTGCCGCAGATAACTATCGATGGAAAATGGATAGGTGGCTTCACCGAATTAACTGAATTACATATGGAAGACGAACTCGACGATTTAATGCAATAATAGATCCGCCGAAATAAGGAATCTACCATGAACGACAAAAGTAACCTAACACCAAAAAAAATGCCGTTTTGGGTATTATTAGCTTTTTCCAGTATCCAGAAACGCAAACATGCAATCATCCTGATCTGGGCAAGTATACTGTTTAGCCTGTATTGCCTGCCCTGGGCAACTTTCATAAATAACGAAATGATATCGACCTTATTTCTGATCGACGACTGGAGCTGGATTGCGATGATGGCGCCTATCTGTCTCTGGTATATCCTGAGCTTACGCTGGATGGATCAGAATAATGGCTGGGAAACTCCTCAAGAAGTTTAAACTCATCCCGCTGTTGTTAGCTTTACACTTCAACCACACTGTAGGGCATATTCTCTGTTCATCCGACTGGTTGAACAGAGGTCTCCTAAATAAACCTCTTAAATCACGGATGTCGGTTAGTTGTTCTCATCGTTTCACTAACTCACACTAAATAAAAATCCCTAGTCTACGACCAAGGTTTCCATTCTTCTAATATCGAAATATAACGTTTGAGTTGTGGGGCGGCGGAGCGTCCCACACGAGCGATTTGTTAGGCGCGACTAAAATAATCCACCGCCTTCTCTAGCTGACTTAATAATTATTTTGTGATGGTCATATAATGACTTCTCTTTATCCGCAGCTCCAGTTATCTTAAATGTTGTTGTGTCTTTTGATAAAAGAACTAAATCATATTCATTTTCTGAAATTGTGTCTATGAGTTCGTCTTTGTTGTTGTAAAACTGAACTTCAAAATAAACATCCTTCCATATTTTGTCGCTGTCGTTTGTAATTGTGCCTATTACTGAAATACGAGCACCACAGTCTTTTATTGCGTAATTAAAACTTGAGTCAGAAACATTTATTAATGATTTAGAGTCTGCAAAGTTACCTGGGCTTAGTATATTACCTATAAACCCAGTGTATAAAGAGCCAAATATTAACAATAAAAATATGATAAATATAAATTGATGCTTAAGATTAGATTGATCAAACCTCCATTTTGACTGCCATGCTTGGCAACGAGGACATTTTGTTGCTTTAGCATTTATTTGCTCACAACATGAGGGGCATTCTTTTGTATCTTCCATTATCTTTTTCCTTTAACGCCTAACAGTCTATTAGGTGTATGGCAGGAATATTGCGATAGGTGGTCGTCTGCCTATCACCTTTAAACCTCTACCCGTTAAACACAGCATATTAATTTGTTTTCTTTACGAATTTTGTCAATATAACTATTTGCTGACCATTTACTTTACCTTCTATATGTTCAGGATTATCTGCTACCAACGATATCCCTCGAACAGCGGTACCTCTTTTTGCAGTAAAGTTTGCGCCTTTTACGTTTAAATCTTTTATCAAGGTGACGGCATCACCTGCTGTTAATTCTGCTCCATTACTGTCTTTATGTATCACCCTATCTTCTTTGCTTAAACCTTCACCTGTTGCTTGTGCCCAGGCGAGTTTTTCTTCATCAAGATAAAGCATATCGAGTAAGTCCTGCGGCCAGCCTTCGCTACTTAAACGAGAAAGCATGCGCCATGCCACTATCTGTACAGCAGGTGTTTGACTCCACATACTGTCATTAAGGCATCGCCAATGATTAACCTCTGTTTTTTCAGGATTTTCTATTTGCTCACGGCAGGTATTACATATCAGTATACTGTCGTCTATGTTACCTTGTGATTCTGGCGGTACTTCATAAACGGCAAGATCTTCGCTTGCACTGCACAGTTCACATTTCGATTCACTTCGTTCGCGTAGTGTTTGTTCGATAGTCATATTTTCTATTGTGATTTAGTATCGGCTACCAGAGGTTTAAAAAATCCTGAAGCAAAATCAATCGCTTCATCAATATTAAAAATTTCACGATTTTCTTTGTCTTCTGTATACCAGTTATTGGCTATAGCGGCGTCTTTTAAAAAAATCATTTCTGTACACAAACTGGTGGCACAACAATTATTAGCGGCTGAGTTCCAGTTAATACCAAAGTGTAATGTTTTATTTTCTTCTTTATTTAAAACGGCGTGATCAAGCTGATCGATGTTTATATTGTCACCAGATACATGACAACGAGAATCAATATGTGTCTTTAGATTAAACATTGGACTGATTGCAAGCGCATCTAGCGCGCACATCGAATGGATCATATGATTATTAATGTTTACCTTATGCTCTCGCTGTTCCATGGTAAAAGGATAGGCACCAACAGGTTCGTCGTTGTTATCAAACACCACCATATCATTATTACGTAAAACATTAATAGCTTCATCGAGGTTCTCTACCTGTTCAGCTATTTCAGTTTTATTAAGTGTTCGACCTAGCTCTACATAACGATTTAATATCTTCTGATATACATTGGCTAGTTCAGGTGTTAGCTTTTTTTGTCGCTCCCTGAGAGGTAATATTTTGTTAAGGCGCACAATCGCATTATTTATTTTTGTTTTCATACGCCCTGTTGCTTTCTTTTGAATTGATCCGTATTAAATCTTTTATCTTAATCAATATCTAAACTTGACCAGAGTTCATCAATTTTCTGTTTTACGGTTTCATCCATTTTTATCGGTGTGCCCCATTCCCTGTCTGTTTCACCTGGAAGTTTGTTTGTAGCATCGATGCCTACTTTAGAACCTAAGCCGGATACTGGTGAAGCAAAATCCAGGTAATCAATTGGGGTGTTTTCTACCATGGTGAAATCACGGACCGGATCAACACGCGTACTCATCGCCCAGATGACATCCTGCCAATCGCGAGTGTTAACATCTTCATCGACCACGATAACAAACTTGGTATACATGAACTGTCGTAAGAAAGACCAGACACCCATCATCACTCGCTTGGCGTGACCGGGATATTGTTTTTTCATACTGACAACAGCAACCCGGTAGGAACACCCTTCGGGCGGCAGATAAAAATCAATAATCTCCGGAAACTGCTTCTGTAGTATGGGTATGAAAACTTCGTTTAATGCCACACCTAAAATAGCAGGTTCATCCGGTGGTCGCCCGGTATAGGTACTGTGATATATCGGTTCTTTACGGTGTGTAATTCTTTCGATGGTAAAGACTGGAAACATTTCTGTTTCATTGTAATAGCCGGTATGGTCACCATAAGGGCCTTCTTCTGCCATTTCATCGGGATAAATAAAACCTTCTAATATATATTCTGCGGATGCCGGCACCTGTAAGTCACTTAGCGCACATTTCACCACTTCAGTTTTACTGCCGCGTAATAAACCCGCAAAACCATATTCTGATAGAGCATCAGGTACCGGTGTAACCGCAGCTAATATTGTCGCCGGATCTGCACCGAGAGCAACAGCTATCGGAAATGGCTCTCCCGGATGTTGTTGCTGCCATTCTAGAAAATCCAGCGCACCGCCGCGTTGAGCCAACCAGCGCATGATGACTTTATTCTTTGCAATAACTTGCTGGCGATATATTCCAAGATTCTGTCTTTCTTTTACCGGACCCCTGGTTACTACTAAACCCCAGGTAATTAATGGCGCAACATCGCCTGGCCAGCAGGTTTGTATAGGAATGGTATTTAGATCTACTTCATCCTTTTTAAAAACAACTTCCTGACAAGGTGCTTTTTTGATCTCTTTCGGCGCCATGTTTAATACCTGTTTGAAAACAGGCATTTTTTCCCAGGCATCTTTTAAGCCTTTCGGTGGATCAGGTTCTTTTAAAAAGGCGAGTAACTTACCTACTTCACGAAGAGCATCGGTCGATTCTTTCCAGCAATACATTG
>CAVWAI010000028.1:0-33489 GCA_963752725.1 uncultured Gammaproteobacteria bacterium | reverse complement strand
CAGTATCGATGCCAGTACAACCCTGACCGTAAAGATCGACAGTGGTTATCCGAACTTAGGCCAGGTCGCACTTACACCGTCACAATATAGTGTAGGTAGTTGGCGAAGAGTTACTATCAGTTTTGTTGACCTGCTGGCTAATCCCGGTCCGGGCGCTGGACTTGACCTGAATAACGTGGTCAATGCTTTTATTATAGAAGTGACCGGCGGCAGTGCCGATTTTTACCTGGATAATATCTTCGTCAGTCACACCTGCCCCGAAGTCGATGGCTGTAATGCGACGATAAATACTAAACCTCTCTACACGCTGGTGTGGAGCGATGAGTTTGACGGTACTTCGTTGAGCAGCGATAACTGGTCAATGGAAATCGGCTACGGCAATAATGGCTGGGGCAATGACGAGTGGCAGCTGTATACAAACTCAACGGATAATGTGTCTGTTTCCGGTGGTAATCTGGTGATAAATGCTAGATGCACTAATCCACCTTCGTGTGATAAACGTAACGGTAGCATCACCTCTGGCAGGATCAATACACTCAACAAGTTTGCTTTTAAGTACGGAAAAGTAGAAGCGCGACTCAAACCGCCTGTGGGTAAGGGTGCCTGGCCGGCTTTCTGGATGCTGGGCAAAAATTTCCCTGGCATTGGCTGGCCACAGTCAGGTGAAATAGATGTCATGGAAATTCATAATAAGTATTCCAATGAATTCACCACGCACTTTACCATGCACTGGTGTGACGACTCTATTTCCGTTTCGGTTCCCTGTGCATATGATCCCGGCTGGACTTATGATTCTCAATACAGACAGGATTACAGTGTTTCACTCGGAGATGACTTCCATGTTTTCTCGGCAGAGTGGACTGCTGAAGGAGTCGTTGGGAAGATCGATGACATCCCTTATTTCAATCTGGCAATCGACCCAGGCACCATGGAAGAGTTTTTAGAAGAGTTTTTCATGCTACTTAATGTGGCCATCGGCGGCACACTTGGTGGTGATCCTGATGCTAGTACGCCATGGCCACAGACCATGCTGGTCGATTACATCAGGGTCTATGAGCAAGATGGTGGTGACTTCAGCTACACGATTGGCGCACCTCCGCCTGCACCAGAGTTGGGTGTCTACACTGAAACGCATACAACATCACTACTGCCTTACAGTGCCATCATCAACGGCGCAGATTTCGGAGGTAATGTGCTCAATATAGATGGATCCAGCACTAACACGGTACCTTATGACGGCAGCGTTTCTCTGGAGGTGGTATATAACAATACAGGAAAAAGCTATGGCGGCTTCCTGTTTAACTTTACTCTTGGCCGTGATATTTCGTTCTACCAGACGCTGAAGTTCAGCATCAACAGTACAGCTATACCCCAGCTCAGCAATATGAACATCGAACTTGAAAATCCAGGACAACAAAAGTTCGCGGTTCAGCTGAACAGTTATACACCGACGGTAAGTAACGGCTGGGCGACCTATGAAATACCGCTTAATGATTTTACCGGTGCCGACCTGAGCAATATTCTGTACCTGGGTTTCTGGACGCCACGTACTGCTAACGGGTCATTGACCTTTGGAACACTTTACTACGACGACATCCATTTTGCCGGTGGTATATGAGCGTAGTATCTCGACATGATTTATCATCCTGTATTAATGATTACAGGTAACGTTATTAGAAAAACGTTAATCAATGGATGTATAAATGGATATGAGCAGTTTTAAAATACATTTTGTTGTCGTCTTTGTTTATCTATGCCTTGTGATGTGGCCTTCATCAGCTTATACAAAAGCCATCCCGGTGGAATTGCGAGATACCGAGCAGGGGGGCTGGCAGCTATTTCGTGATGGTGAGCCTTACTTTATTCGTGGTGCGGGTGGCGATGCACCTCTCGACCAGCTGGCAGCGGCAGGGGCGAATTCTGTTCGTACATGGGGTGCTGATGATATCGGCGAACGTCTCGACGAGGCCCATGCGCTGGGTTTGTCAGTTACTGTTGGTATCTGGCTAGGTCATGAGCGCCATGGTTTTGATTATGCTGACAAGGCGCAAGTCAAGAAGCAGTTGGAGTATGCGAGACAGATAGTACTGAAATATAAAGACCATCCAGCCGTTCTTCTCTGGGGAATAGGTAACGAGATGGAAGGCTTCGAGTCAGGTGATAACCCGGCTATCTGGGAGGCAGTGAATGAAATCGCCGCCATGGTAAAAAAGATTGACCCGTTACACCCGACCATGACCGTAACCGCCGAGATAGGCGGTGAGCGAATCAAGTATATTCACCAGCGTTGCCCGGCGATCGATATCCATGGTATCAACTCCTATGGCGGTGCACTGTCTCTTGCCAGGCGCTACCGTGAAGGGGGTGCGAGTAAACCTTATGTGCTCACCGAGTTTGGACCGGCGGGTTCTTGGGAATCAGAAAAGAATGAATGGGGTGCGCCCATTGAATTAACCAGTACGGAAAAAGCAGCTTCATATCGTCGTAACTACGAGGCTGCGGTGTTAAATGTCCCCGGTATTGCTCTAGGGTCTTATGTCTTTACCTGGGGATTCAAGATGGAAGCCACGAGCGACATGGTTCGGCATGTTCTTGCCGGATGGTGCCCGATTAGGTGCTGTCGATGTCATGACCGAACTCTGGTCGGGCAGCCCGCCTGAAAAACGCGTGCCGACGTTATTGCCGCTGACTGTCGATGGTGAAACCCAGGTGGATTCAGGTGCCGAAGTGCAGGTGCATGCAGTAATCACTAACCCTGAAGACAGCAAGATCAAGGTACGTTGGGTGTTGAGCAGAGAGTCCGGTGAATACGATACTGGCGGTGATTTTAGACCGATGTCATCAGGTATAGCGGGAGCGATCATCGAAGCTAATGCCGAGGGCGCTCGGCTACGTATGCCGGATGAGCCGGGGCCTTACCGACTTTACCTGTATGCCTATAACGCGGAAGACCGGGCAGCAACAGCCAATATCCCGTTGCTGGTAAAAGGTGAGGTTCGCACGCATATGCCGTTTTCTGTCTATGAAGAAGGCTTCGAGGGAATGCCATGGTTTCCTTCGGGCTGGATGGGGTCGCATGAATTTCTGACTGTTGATGGAAAGAATACTGACGATCCTCACGAAGGTGAGTTTTGTATCAAGCTACGTTATACCGGCAAGTTTGGCTGGGTCGGTGTTGCATGGCAGAACCCATGCTAATAACTGGGGTGAACAAGACGGTGGTTATGACTTGACTGGTGCAACGCACCTGGAGCTTTGGGCCAGGGGTAAATATGCAGGCGAGCGTATCAGTATCGGAGTTGGCCTGTTAGGTAAAGAAACAGCACATCCCGATTCGGGCAAGGCGAAGATCGAGGATGTCGTGTTGAGTGACAAGTGGACGCATTACCGTATCCCACTCTCTGATGTCGATCTGTCGAGCATCAAAACGGGCTTCGTGGTAACCATCAGTGGGCAGAATACGAGCGTTAATGTTTACCTGGACAGCATCCGTTTCATCCATGAATAGAAGTCTGGGTGTGGGCAGGGTAGTAATTCTCTTTAGGAGTGTAATGAGCCTGAAGGATTAGTTGTTTATGACTGAGTACTTCAGTTCAATCAGTTGAAGTTATCTTAAAATCCTGTGCCCGAAACACCGTGCCACTCGGGCCTGCATCTTCAATTAGTGTCGGTACCAATGCACCCGGCAAAACAGTTTCTACGGCAAAGTCGGCATTCTCTCCGCCCATGTCTGTTTTTAACCAGCCCGGGTCAAGCGCGTTGACCAGCACGTTTGTCTGTTTCAGTTCGGCTGCCAGTTCTTTTGTATATTTTTCTACAGAAGCCTTTGAAGCACTATAGGGTATCAGCTGAGGTGTGTTTTCCATCCCGGTTATCAGGTTGATGATCCGTCCCCAATTCCGTTCAACCATTATCGGGTAAAAAGCGTTACACAGACGCACCAGCGAAAAGAAATTGATCTGGTAGATCTCATCCCATTCTTTCATGGGTATCTCGGACATGTGGTCATGCCATGTACTCATCACCGCAGCATTGTTGTACAGGATATCGATATAGCCAACCTTATCAAGAACCGTGTCGATGATCTTTTGCTCCTCTTTCGGATCTCCAAGTACGGCCCCTACGACGAGACTTTCGGTATTGAAATGATTTATTTTTTCGAGGGTGATATCACAATTCTCTGACCTGGTTGCATGAAGGATGACATTGCAGCCTTTCTCAGCGAGGCCAATTGCTATCTGCTGGCCTATGCCTCGACTTGAACCAGTAATCAGGGCCCATTTACCATTTAGAGTATTCATATTAACTCCCAAAAAAACATATCAGAAGACGTGCATGTGACTGATGCTATTGTATAAAAACGGTATCAGAAATTTATAATTCATTGAAAAGCTGAGTTTTTTTCAATTATTCATGAGGTTACATTAGATAATGTTTTTACACTGCAATATAGCTCTAGTGTCAGAATATTCCTAATAACGCAATAAAACAACGAATCATTGACCCTGGTGGTAACTAATAGCTTGAGAAAACACATAAAAAGGCTTGACTTCAATCGTTGTCTCGGTTTACAGTGCTATATAGCAGATATAACTAACACATGCCTGTAGTACGAGGTTATATTTGTAGTAGCCAACGTTGGTTGTTAATTAATTGACGCATTTCGTCAATTTAAAGGCATGTAACAGTGCCATTATCATCGATACAACGAAGTATTCGGAGAGTTATCAATGCTCAGCAAAAGATATTCACAGCTAATCCGCCTGTTCGCGATTATTTCACTTTCTTATTTTGTTGCCAGCTGCGGTGACGGTGATGGTCCCACGCCAGTTGCTGCCGAGCCATGTCCGGCTGATGGCCTCGTTAGTTTTGATGCGGATAGTTACCCCTCCAGTGCAACTTTCGCGTCCTTCACTGTTAATGATGCATGTATTGGACGCAAAGACGTCGTTGTCAATGTCGATAACGGTACAGAGTCTATCAGCATTGATCTGACCATCACTGACGGTGCAGGGAATGCAGGTCTCAAATTCGGTGCGACCAGTGACACTAGTAACACCATCGCAATCAAAGAAGGTGATGTCATAACAGTGACATATGCTGATGCAAACGCAGTAGCACGAAATGATACGGCGGATATAACAGCAAGTACAGCGCTGTCAACACTTGGCGTGTACTCCGAGACAAATACAAACCCTGAATTAGTCTATTCTGATATCGCTAACAATGACGCGATTACAGACAGGTTCAGTCAGACAGTCACAGCACTTGAAGGTGATTTTTCGTTAGCGGCAGACTATGCAGTGCCGGCTACTGGAAATACAAATGGTATCGCCTTTACTTTCTACGGACTGAATAATCCTACATTTGAGGCGGACGACGCCTTATCAGAAAATATAAATTGCTTCGAAGGTTTTTTACCCAATGGCTGTACCGGCTGGATGTCTTTTGAAAATGTATTCATTGTTAACGCCATAAATGATCCCTTTGGCCCAGTTTCACATGATGTAGGCGGTTTCCAGTCTATGCAACAGTTTGGTCCGTTCGTGTTTAGCAAAGGCTCTGCCGCTGAACAGGTGGATAATACAGTGGTGGCGGGTAATAGCTTATACCGCGACCGTTTATGCCATGAACTGGAATGGTAATAATAATAGCTTGAGTCCGACTAACTTTGGCTCCTTTCAACTGGTTTTTTATGATGGACTTGATGGCACAGGGAATCGAACTCGATAGTTTCAGTGAAGAAGCTGACGGCACAGATGATAATAATCGTACCTACCTGCCACCACAGGATGGCGCTGAGATCAGTGACTGGACCCCGTTGACCATTACCGAAACTGCGCCTGCTGGCACAGTTTCGGCGAAAATAATCCTCGTGCATGTACAGCTTGGTCAATGATGCCGATCGCAGACTTTAGGGGGTGCTATTTACTGGGATGATGTGAGCCTGACTGGTGTTAAAGACCTGTCAAATTCGGGTGAAGATATCTCGACCTATGAGACGCTGAAGTTTGGTATCAATACCACAGCGGCCAGTGGTTTGATGGATCTGGAAATCAAGATGGAAGATAACACGGGCGCTACTGCTTCTGTCTTCCTGTCAAAATACACAAGCCTGGTGGTTGGTGACTGGGCGCTACTCGAAATACCGCTGAGTGATTTTACTGGAATCGATAAGACCAGGATGATCTCCCTGGGATTCATATAATGCATCATCGACGGTAACGGGTTCTACATCAGTAGCCACCGACGCTGATGGCTGCTACCCTGTATTTTGATGATGTTCACTTTGCGAAGGCAGATACAGCATTAACAGGTGTACTGCTGGATTCGCCTGTAGAAGGTGTGACATTTCCAGACTGCAACACAGTCGGGTATCACCAATGTCGATGGTGAGTTTCTGTATCTAGACGGTGAGATGGTCACTTTCTCTGTCGGCGACATCGTTCTGGGTACCGTGCCAGGGGCGCCTATTATTACGTCTGTTGAACTCACGGGTAGTGCTGATCCAACGGTACAGGCGGCAACCAATCAACTGGTCTTCCTGCAGAGTATCGATGCAGATGAAAACCCGCTCAATGGCATCACCATCAGCGCTGCCACCCAGGCAGCGGCAGTTGGTCAATCGCTGGACTTTACTCTTGATTCTGCGGCATTTACCACCGCAGTAACATCAGTGGTTGCTGTAATCGCTCCGGGTAATACGGTTGTCAGCGAAACGACTGCCCTTGATAACTTCTATCAGACCTATGTCAATCTCGGTGGTACAGATACATTTCGACTGGCTGTTCCCGGGATATCCTCCTGTTCCCGCCGTGGTCTCGGGTACGAACACCACGATTGATGCAGCACCTGCACAGTGTTGTAGCCGATGGCCTTACCAGCAGTACGATAACGGTTCAGGCAAAAGACACCAATGGTAATAACATCACGGTGAGTGCTGGTACAGTAACATTATCAAGTCTGAGCGGTACTGCAGTAATCAGCACGGTTAACGATATTGGCAACGGTACTTACACAGCAACTGTGACCAACACGGTTGCCGAAGTCGTCACTATCACTGGCACGATTGCAGGTAATGTTATTACTGATAATGCGATCGTCACCTTTACACCTAGTAGCGTACTCGAAACACTTGGTGTGTACTCAGAGACTAATACCAATCCTGTATTAGCCTATTCTCAAATTATCAATGCGGCGGATTTTAGTGGCAATTCAACCATTCCTGATGAACTCAGCACAGCGGTTGTACCACTGGATGGCAGTGTCTCGCTGGAGGCAGACTTCCAGGATAGTGGTCAGAATTATGGTGGTTTCATCTTTGACTTCACAACTGTCTCTACACTGTCTAATGGTGGTTTTGAGTTACCGGACGCATCGAGCGGTGACGTGTCTGGGGCAGGGTCTCCATGGAATAGTTTTAACTCAAACTTCACAACCAGCAACCTGAGAAATAATACCCCTCCAGGTACATTTTATAGCCCGGACGCACATTCTGGCACCCAACTTTTGAAACAATTTGGAGCGGATGCCGGTTCTTTCCAGGATCTTCCCGCGTCGGAAGGCGAAACTTGGGTAGCATCTGCCTGGGCGCAAAGCTGGGCAGGTGATCCAAATAATAACACCGGTCTGGTGCAGATCTTTTTCCGTGATTCCACTACTAACCTTTGTGATCCTGGAGGTTTTGCTCCCTGTAATCAGGCGGTTTTTGATACCTCTCAGCCCGTTGATACATGGGTTGAGCTGTCAACTTCAGCCGTGGCGCCTGCAGGTACCACTACAGTCAGAATCCAGGTAATACTGGTTCCTGATGCTGCTACGCCTTCTGGCGGCGCCCTTTTCTGGGATGACGCGAGTCTAACTGTCGCTAATCTGCTGACGAACGACAGTTTTGAGACGCCAGACGCATCGGGTGGTGATGTGCCTGGAGCAGGCGCTCCGTGGAATAGTTTTAACTCAAACTTCACAACCAGCAACCTGAGAAATAATAACCCTCCAGGTACTTTTTATAGCCCGGACGCACATTCTGGCACCCAACTTTTGAAACAATTTGGAACGGATGCCGGTTCTTTCCAGGATCTTCCCGCGTCGGAAGGCGAAACTTGGGCAGGCATCTGCCTGGGCACAAAGCTGGGCTGGTGATCCAAATAATAACACCGGTCTGATGCAAATCTTTTTCCGTGATGCCACTACTAACCTTTGTGATCCTGGTGGTTTTGCTCCCTGTAATCAGGCGGTTTTTGATACCTCTCAGCCGATTGACACATGGGTTCAACTGACAACTTCGGCCGTCGCGCCTGCAGGTACCACCACAGTCAGAATCCAGCTAATACTTGTTCCTGATGCTAGCACGCCTGCTAACGGCGCCCTTTTCTGGGATGACGCGAGCCTGTCTAAAACATGGATCTGGACATTAACTGGCGGCGACATCTCGGACTATGAGACACTGAAGTTCGGTATCGATAGCTCAGTTATGTCCGGTTTTGCTGATCTGAAGCTACAGCTGGAAGATGGTACGGTTTCTCCCTCTGTGTTCCTGTCGGATTACGCCTCAACGCCGAACCAGGGTGCGGGCAGTAACTGGGAGGTCTATGAGATACCGTTGAGTGATTTTACCGGCCTGGATAAGAGCAATCTGACCAACCTGGGTTTCTGGGATGCGCAAGATTCGGTCGGGGATTTGACTTTTGGTCCAGCTGTATTTCGATGATATTCACTTCATCAAAGGAATTCCAGTGGTACCTGTACTCACAGGCGTGCTGCTGGACTCACCCGTAGAAGGAGTGACTTTCCAGACTGCGACGCAGTCGGGTATTACCAATGTCTTGGTGAGTTCCAGTATCAGGCAGGTGAAATGGTCACTTTCTCTAGTTGGCGATATCGTTCTGGGTGTCGTGCAAGGGGCAGACATTATTACGCCGGTTGAACTCACTGGCAGCTTTGATCCAACCAATCAGGCGGCAACTAATCTACTGGTCTTTTTGCAAAGTATTGATGAGGATGAAAACCATTCCAATGGCATCACCATCAGTGCAGCTACCCAGGCAGCGGCAGTTGGTCAAACACTGGACTTTAATCTCTCGATTCTGCGGCATTTACCACGGCAGTAACAACGGTCGTAAATAACATTACTGAGCCGGACAATGCCGTTGTTAGCGAAACGACTGCGCTGGATAACTTCTATCTGACCTATGTTGATCTGGGTGGTACGAATACTTTCACCTGGCTGTTCCCGGGTTATCCTCAAGTTGGTGAACCTGGATATGACTTAATATGGTCAGACGAATTTAATGAGGGTTCGTCACCTTCAGCTGTTAACTGGACCCTGGAAACAGGTTACGGTGACAATGGCTGGGGCAATAACGAGTGGCAGTTATATACGACTTCGCCGGACAATGTCAGGTTAGAGAATGGCAACCTGGTCATTACTGCTGATTGTTCGGCTGCGCTACCGACTGACTGCGGCGTACGTGACGATTCGATCACTTCTGGCAAAATCAATACACTCAACAAATTTGAATTCAAATATGGAAAAGTACAGGCTCGAATAAAGCCAGCCGTAGGGCTAGGTGCCTGGCCGGCATTCTGGATGTTGGGTGCTAATTTCCCAGACGTAGGATGGCCGTTCTCGGGTGAAATAGATGTCATGGAAATGCATAACTTTTACTCGAATGAGTTCACGACACATTTCACCATGCACTGGTGTGATGACAGTAAACAGACGTCACGCCAGATGTATGTTTCCCGGCTAATGAGGGTTGGACCTATGACTCTCAGTTCAGAACCTTTGCAGAGTCACTTGGTAATGACTTCCATATCTTCGAAGCAGAGTGGACTGCTGGTCAGATGATTGGAAAAATAGATGGTATTACCTACTTTACCCTTGCCATTGACCCGGTCAACATG
Organism: uncultured Gammaproteobacteria bacterium; assembly: GCA_963752725.1. Classification (GTDB taxonomy): domain Bacteria; phylum Pseudomonadota; class Gammaproteobacteria; order SZUA-229; family SZUA-229. Next base: position 23,583 of record CAVWAI010000028.1, on the reverse strand, counting down.
GACGAATTCTTAAAAGAATTTTACGTGATACTCAATGTGGCAATGGGTGGAACACTTGGAAGTGGCGAAAATCCGCCTACCGGTCTTGAGACATGGCCCCAGACCATGCTGGTTGATTATGTCAGGGTTTACCAGCTTATCGGTGGTGATGGAACCTATACCATTGGCGGCGGGGGCACTCCGGGTCCGAACCTGCTGACGAACGACAGTTTTGAGACGCCAGACGCATCGGGTGGTGATGTGTCTGGAGCAGGCGACTCCGTGGAGTAGTTTTAACTCCAACTTCACCAGCAGCAACCTTATAAATGATACCCCTCCAGGTATTTTTTGTAACCCGGATGCACATAGTGGCACCCAGGTTTTGAAACAATTTGGAACGGATGCCGGTTCTTTCCAGGATCTTCGCAGCGTCGGAAGGCGAAACTTGGACAGCATCTGCCTGGGCACAAAGCTGGGCTGGTGATCCAAATAATAACACCGGTCTGATGCAAATCTTTTTCCGTGATGCCACTACTAACCTTTGTGATCCTGGTGGTTTTGATCCCTGTAATCAGGCAGTTTTTGATACCTCTCAGCCGATTGATACATGGGTTCAACTGACAACTTCGGCCGTCGCGCCTGCAGGTACCACCACAGTCAGAATTCAGCTAATACTTGTTCCTGATGCTAGCACGCCTGCTAACGGTGCCCTTTTCTGGGATGACGCGAGCCTGTCTAAGGCTGGACCTGTAACCAACACGATTGGCGTGTATTCGGAGACCAACACAAGCCCAACGCTGCCTTACGTTCAGATAATTGATGCTGGTGTTGATTTTGGTGGTAATTCAACCGCTCCTAACGAGTTCAGCAATGCGGTAACACCGCTTGATGGCAATTTCGTTTTGCAGGCACTGTTCTTAAATTCCGGCCAGGCATACGGCGGTATCATCTTTAATTTTGGTTCAGCCGTTTTCCCTCCAAATCCGGGAGCAGGCGATGGACAGGATGTCTCAGCCTATTCGACGCTGAACTTCGGTATCGATACATCGGCAATTGCCAGTTTTGCCGACCTGAAGGTGCAACTTGAAGATGGTGCAGTAAAGCCCGGAGTTTTCCTGTCAGCTTATACACCAACAGTTAGCGGCAACTGGAAACTTTATGAAATACCGTTGAATGATTTTGCGGGCCTGAATAAGACCAATCTGACCTACCTTGGGTTCTGGAATGCTTCATCGGTTGCCGGTGCAGAAGCACCACTGGTATTTGGCCCGCTGTATTTTGATGATATTCATTTTAAAAAATAGTCTTTGCTGTTAATTGGACGTGATTGGCAGCTATGAGTAACAGGAGGGAGTACTGAAACATTTTTTTAATCTGGAAAAATATTTTTTTCAACAGTGCCCTAAGATATGTCACTGATAACTATTTTCAATTAAATGTAATTGAGAAAAAAGAACAGGAGTAGAAATCACGTGGCAGCTTTAAAACATTACGAAACCGCACCAGAAGATCGTATCTCTCTGGTCCACAAAATCATCTATGGTTTTGGCGCCTTCGTAAACAACCTGCTCGCTGCTGCCATCGGCGGCATGGCTATCGTACTCAACCTTGGTCTTGGAATGAATCCTGCCTTAGTTGGGTTACTGGGTGCGTTACCCCGTTTAACAGATGCCATCACTGATCCGCTGATGGGTTACATATCCGACCATACCCGTTCGCGATGGGGCAGGAGACGTCCCTATATCTTTATCGGCGCAATAGCTGCCGGTGTCATTTTTGCTCTTTTATGGCAATTACCAAAAGGGCAGAGCGAGAACTACTATTTCTGGTTTTTCTTAATCGGTTCATTCGTCTTTTATCTGGGTTATACCGTGTTCGCTACACCATGGGTGGCCCTCGGTTATGAACTGACGCCAGATTACCATGAGCGAACCAGGCTGATGGGCGTACAAAATTTTATGGGTCAGCTGGCCTACGTCGTGTCTCCATGGTTTCTCTGGATAATGCAGGCAGATTATTTTGACGACATGGTAGAAGGTGCTGCTTATCTTGCAATCGGTGTCGGTGCGTTGACTATCGTGGTTGGTATTCTTCCTGCAATCTTTTTACGTGAACGTTTTAAACATCCGCCACCTAGAGAAGACCTCGTCAAAGAAGGAGAAGAAGTACCCACGGTAGGGCAGGCGCTGAAGAAAAATATTATCGATTTCTTTAATGGTTTTCTGGAAACATTGAAAGTTACCCCATTTTTAAAACTTTGCGCCGCAACATTTTTAGTCTTCAATGGGTTCATGCTGGTGGCATCGTTCCAGTTCTATGTGATTATTTATTACGTGTTCGGCGGTGATCAGGAGTTAGGTGCGGAATATGCCGGCTGGTCAGGCACACTCGCAGCGGTCTCCACCTTCTGTGTCATCTTCCTGGTGACCTGGTTGTCGACAAAGATAGGTAAAAGACGAACCTTCTTCATCGCCATCGCCATCTCCATGGTCGGTTATGGAGCGAAGTGGTTCTGTTACGATCCGGAATATCCCGTGGTTGCTATTATTGCCTGCGCCATTGATGGCATTTGGTCTGGGTGCGTTATTCACTTTGATGGGATCGATGATCGCCGATGTCTGTGACCTCGACGAACTGAACACCGGGCAGAGACGCGAGGGAATGTTCGCTTCGATCTACTGGTGGGTTGTAAAACTCGGTATGGCGTTAGCACTGGCACTGGGTGGTTTCCTGCTCAACTGGACTGGTTTCGATGTTGACCTGAATGGCGAACAGACAGAACAGGCTATTTTCCTGATGCGGCTGTTTGATGTCCTTGTTCCTGTAGTAAGCTCGGCGCTTGCGATATGGGCGGTATATGCCTTCCCGATTACTGAAGAGAGAGCGCATGAGATCAGGTTGCAACTGGAAGAGCGTCGTGGTGAGCCCGCAGTAAATGGGCGCACACCTGAATAGTGATGTGTAAGCATTATTTTATTATCAATGACAAATGTTACTTTGATTTCTGAATCTGACGATATGCTTGATATTACTAATATAGATTACAACCTGACTTCGACGACTGAGATTCTGCTGACATCAGAGAAGGGCGACAGACTTGCCAGTAAAAGAGAATGTCGATTTTAAAGAAGGTAAGGCAAGCAATAATGTCATACGTGTTCGACCTGATATCGTCAAACAGACGCTTCATGGTATCGGTACATCTTTTACCGAGTCATCTGCTTTTGTACTCGCGCACCTCAGTAAGGATAAACGACAGGAAGTGATGAATAGAATATATAGCAAGCAGGGAGCGAATTTTTCAATAGCCAGAACCGTAATCGGTGCCACTGACTTTTCTGTAGAAGGGGGCTTTTCATATGATGACGTTAAAGACGATAAAAAACTGGTTCATTTTTCTATCACACCAGATATTGATGGTTTTAGTAAGGAGAAATATCAGGGAATCCAGGATAAGGAATTTGATATTTTACCGATGATCAAGCAGGCGCTTGCGATAAAGCGACAGCAAAAAGATTCCGAGTTGAAAATTATCGCATCTGCATGGACTGCACCCGCCTGGATGAAAGATATCGAGGACTGGCACCACCCGGGCAGCGAAGAAAATAATTATCAGGGAAGTGGTGGTGTTTTAAAAGAAGGCTATGAACAATATTATGCCGACTACCTTATCAAATATCTTGAACACTATAAAAACCAGGGTGTAGATATTTGGGGTATGACACCTGTCAATGAACCCCTTGGTAATAATGGTCAGTGGGAGAGTATGCATTTTTCTGCTGAGTCACAGAATGATTTTATCAAACATCATCTAGGTCCGACATTACATGAGAGTGAATAATGCTGATGTGAAACTGTTGATGTTCGACCATAACAGGGGAGAGCTGGAAGACTGGGCACAGGTACTTTATAACGATGATGAAACCAAAAAGTATCTATATGGTGCAGCCGTTCACTGGTATGAGAGTACATTCAAAGTAAACGAAGATGTTTTTGAGCGTGTACATACCGCTTTTCCACAATACGAAATTATTCACACCGAAGGCACCATCGATGACCTGGGTAAGGATGCGCCTGAGGGTGTCACTGATCCTGTACGTTTCAAAGAATCTGGCTGGTTTGACAATGATGCTTTCTGGTGGAACGAGAATGCGACAGACTGGGCATATTCTGCAACCTGGGAGGGTGTCAATGCTGACGATCATCCTATCTATACGCCGGTTCATCGTTATGCGAGAAACATCATTGTCAGTCTGAATCACTGGGTGTCGGGCTGGATAGACTGGAATATCGTTTTAGATAAAGACGGTGGCCCTAATCATGTCGGTAACTTCTGCGGTGCGCCGATCATGATCGACACGGCTACAGGCCAGGTTTATTACACGCCGGTCTTTTATGTTCTGTCACAGTTCAGTAGAACCATTCGACCGGGTGATAAAGCTGTAGCGGTGACCTCTGATCTGAATGAATTAGATGATGACGCCATTCATGCCAGCGCTTCACTCAATGACGACAATTTGCTCAGCGTGCAGGTTTTAAATACCACGAAAAAACCGGTTGATTATCAGTTACAGATCGGCAGCCAATTTGCTGCTGTCACGATTGATGCAAATGCATTACAGACTGTAAGAGTGCAGATCTAATGGTAAATGATGAAAACGATCTAACGTGTGTTTTGTAAGCCTATGCAACAGTTATATAAAAGAAAAATATCTATAGAGTTAACGAATTGAGCTTAGATGGTTAATTAATTCAGAGATATATAATAAGTTGCTGATATAAATGAAAAAAATGAAATTAAAATTGTTATTTTTTATTCTCATAATTCATTGACAATGATTAGTGATTTGTGCAAACTGCTATATAGCACATAAGGATTTTACAACAGCAGCTAATTTGACGATCAACGACAATCGATTGAATGATTGTTAACTAACGCATTAATCACCAGGGGTGGAGTAATGACGAAATCAAGAAACATGAATTTGATAAAGAGCATCGGAAGTATTTTGTTTGCTGTGCTCATTATCTCTACTCCTCTCGCTGTCCATGCTAAAGCCGCAGATATAGTTACCACGTACAAGGATGAGAATGGCTGGAAGCTCAAGGTAAGTGGTAAAGACCATTTTGTAAAAGGTGTGGTCTGGGGTTATACGCCTCGCGGTGAAAATTATACTTACAATTTATGGAACAAGCCTGAAGAACATATCAAGGCGGTGCTGGATCATGAATTCAGCCTGATGAAAAAAGCCAATATCAATTCTATCCGTGCCTTTAGCACGATTCCTCCCAAGTGGGTCACCTACGCCTACGAAGAATACGGCATCATGACTGCGATCAATCCATTGATGGGTAGATACGGTGCGAACATCAACGGTGTATGGACCCCGGTTACAAATTATTCTGACCCGGTGACGCGTGCACATTTGAAAGCAGAAGTCGCTGAGGTAGTAAAACGATATAAAAATGTTCCCGGTGTGTCTGATGGTCGCACTGGGTAATGAGAGTAACTATGGTCTGGAATGGTCGGCCAGTTTTGAGATCGAAAACCTGCCAGAAGGTGAACAGCACAAAGAAAAAGCCAGGTCATTATATAGCCTCTATTACGAGGTTATTAAAGAAGGCAAAGCAATCGATTCAGACCGTCTGTTCAGCATCGTGAATGGTGATCTCCAGTATATCGACCTGATCAAAGAGTATGTAACCAACCTGGATGTGATGGGCGTAAATGCGTATCGCGGTATCAGCTTTGAAACTGCAACAGCTTCTCTATGGAAAGATGTGGATAAAAAGCTCGACCTGCCTGTGCTGTTCTTTGAATTTGGTGCTGATGCGTTCAACTCTAAAAACTTTGCGGAAGACCAGGGTGCCCAGGCCAGTTTCCTCAGAGGTCAATGGCAGGAGATGTATAACAAGAGTGCTGGTAATGGACAGGAAGGTAACTCTGTCGGCGGTTTTGTTTTCGAGTGGCGTGATGAATGGTGGAAATATAAACAGGTCGAATTTCTCGACGTCCACGACACAAATGCTTCATGGGCTAATGGTGGTTATACCTACGACTTTGTCGAAGGCCAGAACAACATGAATGAAGAGTGGTGGGGCATTATGCGGTTAGGCCCGATGAATGCTCAAGGCATCTATGTTGCTGAGCCGAGAGCTGCATACTATGTGTTAGGAGACATCTGGAGTATTGATCCCTATAAACAGAAAACGGCAGCTTTCAATACCGATATAAAGAACATCAATATGGATCTTCACCTCGTCAGATCTGAAGTCACTATGCTCAAGAGCGAGAACGATGAGAGAAAGAAATTTGCTATGACCGGCGGTAGCCTTTCGATGCAGTTTGTCGGCAATGCTTTTTCTAGTGAAATTGAGGAAGAGGGTGAGGATGCTGTCGAAAATAGTAATGGCCAGATGGGTCTTCCTGGATTTCGAGTTTAATCCAAGCAAGGATATAACGGGCCAGTTCTCGATCAACATTCTCGGAAATGTGCCGAACAGAACCATGGAGTTTCAATACGGTGACCGTGGTCAGACCTTTGTAAGTACGATAGCTGAACGATGAAATAATTGATGAAGCTCCGGTAACTGAAAAGACCATAAATCGATAATGAACGTATCGAGATTTATGACTACAACGGCACCTATAGCACCGATGGTTATGACCTGGAAACTTTCTATCATACACCCCGTTTTCACTGGGGTTACGAAGGCGATTACTTTGGTCTGCTAAGAGAGACGACAGACATGGCCGGTCAGGATATCTGGAACTCCAAGGCACCTTTTGGTGCAGAGTTTGCGGGTAAACAATCTCTCGATGGTCTGAAGTTCCTGTTTGGCCCCGAAGTATACTGGGGTGCTAATCCTAAATACATGCTGAAGTATGAATTTGGCAAGAATGATCAATTCGCATTCATCCATTCTGAAGACGTTGCTCGTAGAGACACGGTAATAAGCCCGGGTACAGCGATTGCGATTCAAACCCGTCAGACAACCTTATATTCCAAATTTGGTAACACGAAAAATTCGCTGGAAATTGGCGGCATCATGGCCAGTACGGAAAAAATTGATGACAAGTATGACCGCATAGAAAACGGTAATAGCAGTCGTCGATGAGATCGAGTTTGAGGATACGCTGGGTTTAAAAGCGACACTTGCCTTTGATGCCTTCGGTGCATCTCGCGGTTATGTGGGTCTGAATTATGGTGGACTGACGGCTGATGGCGGTGCTACACAGGCGGGATTTGGTATAACTAACGGTATTAATAACTGGAGCCAGCTGCCATACTCTGAATACGGCAACAAGAAAGAGATCGAAACCGGCATACAGATGAACTTCGGTTCTATTACGGTTCTGCCGCGTCTTCTTTACCGCGACAACCTGGTGGATGCAAATCCGTCAGTTCCACCCGTAACAAATGGAACAACCTTGTTCCCTGGTGTATCACCGCGTAATCGAGATGATGATGCATTTGCGGTACTCGGTAACAGGGCAGCCAGGTCAGGCGAGTTATTTTTGACCTACGATCCAACGCCTGCAACCGGGTTTTATGAATGGGACAATGACCGCCGGGAAGATGCGGATTTTGCCTTCAACCTCGGTGCGAACTACACCAGTTTCCCTACCGCGACAGATTCATACCAGTTCTTCTACCGGCCTGCCGGTGTCAATGCTGCATTTGGCGAAGGCCTGATAGCAGAAGACGTGTGGAAAGTGATGAGCCGGATGGTATTTAATGCTGACGGCGGCACTAATACCATCCTTAATCTCGAAGGCGGTTTCCAGCAATCCTCCGGTTCACCAGATGGGCCGGCTCGCGAGTATTATAAAGTTGGCAGCAAGTTCTGGTTCACCAATGATCATATTATCGAAGGTTATGTCTATAAAGATGCCTGGGGTCCTTATGACTTCTATCGTCAGTTCAACCAGACATACCCATGGCAGTTCATGCTCGATTATTCGGTGTTGATGGGGCCATATAGCTGGGCAGCTACGCCAGGTTCTACCAGCAAGTGGGGGGTCAGAGGTCTGTATAGAACGCTCGATGACCAATCGCCAGAAGATGAATACCAGGATGGATTAAATGATTCGATGTTTGAAGTCGTGCTTTACGCGACGTTCAACTTTTAGTGTCTTAGCGATTATTGCCAGGATAAAGGTTATGAAAATATTTATTGATATAGAGCAACACTTAAACAAGATCTTTACAGCGTTGGTCGCAGGCTCGATGATCCTTGTAACGGCTGGATGCAGTGAGATCGATGACGGCACTGTAATGAATACCGTTCAGTTACCGACAGATTCAACGTTAAATTTTTATTGTGAGAATGAAGGCATCTATCTGGAGAAATGCGTGCTCGATAACCCGGAAAATCCATACGCTAGTGTCGCTATCACTGAACCGAAAGATGAGGAACCGGATGATCCATGTACGGAACTATATGATCCGACAAGTAAATTTACTCTGAGTGATGATGCGCCATCTTCAAAGGCGAAATATTACGTGTGGGCGACTGCATTGGCCAAGGGGGTCGGTTTGCAGGGAGAAAATCAATACTTCACTGCTTTCTGGCTGCATGCAGTGTACGCTGAAAGTGGTAGCCCGACCACACGAGACGCAGGCATTGAAAGCTTATCGTTCACTTCTTGATAACTATTTCCTGGGGGTAACTTTCGATAAGTATGAGGTGGTGCCGGCGCCTGAGTGTGTTGAGGTCAAGGTCGCGGCAGCCCTCAAGGATCGGGTCGGCGAAAATATGTATGCCCCGACAGATCCAGCACTGATTTCACTCTACTTAGAACCGGATTTTGCGCTCGAAGACATCAGTGAGTGGGGCTATATCTATGATCCTAGCGTTGGTGAGAATGGATTAATGTCTGTTTTTCAATAATTCACTAAACAGTATACGATGTTAGCAAGGAGTTGTTTATGTTACCTAAAGATATTATCAGAGGTGTTACGGCCTCAACCTTCAGTCCCGCATCTAAGGGCGGGCAGTTTCGAGTTCAGCGTAATGAGTCTGAAAGTAATATATATAACGATAAACGATCTATGTATAAGTTAGAGAAGGATATGAATGCTTACACTGAAAATAATAATATCGTTTCTGGTGAATTTATAGATCTTGCCGGAGAGCGTTTTTACGCGATACACAATGCTGACAAGATGGCGCCGTTTTTTATCAGTGTTATCTCTGACAGTGATCACTGGTTATTCGTGTCTTCAACCGGCGGACTCACAGCTGGGCGGGTTTCACCAGAGACGGCACTATTTCCTTACGTTACTGTCGACAAGATTCACGATAACGCAGTTCATACCGGTAGCAAGACGATATTGCACGTTGATAGGAACGGTCAGCACTATGAATGGGAACCCTTCAATATGGAGCATGACGGTCTCTATTTGATTAACCGTCATCTGTATAAAAATCTGCTGGGCAACAAGTTGTGCTTCGAAGAGATCAACCACGATTTGCAACTGGTGTTTCGTTACACCTGGGCGACTAGCGACAGCTACGGTTTTATACGACAGTGTGAATTACAAAATCTGGGTGATGACAGTGTCAGTGTGGACCTTGTTGATGGTTTACAGAATATTCTGCCGGCCGGTACGCCACGTTTCGTGCAGACCAATTCCAGTAACCTGGTCGATGCCTATAAGTGGACAGAGCTGGACCGAAAGAGTGGAATCGCCTTTTTTACACTTTATTCCGGCATCACCGATCGAGCCGAACCCTGCGAGTCACTTAAGGCTAATACAGTTTTTTGCCTTGGCCTCGAGGGGCATAAAGTACTGGTTTCCTCAGAGCAACTCGATAATTTTCGTCTCGGTGAGACGTTAAAAGCGGAAGATAACAAGCGCGGTGTACGCGGAGCATACCTGGTAAACCAGACTCTGGAACTGGCTCCAAAGGCATCGCAATACTGGCAGCTCGTGGCGAATATCGAGCAGAGTCAGAGCCAGGTGGTCGAGTTGCGCAAGCAACTTGAAAAACCTGACGTTGTTGCGCAGGCAATTACCAACTCTATTGATGAGGGCTCAGATAAACTGGCGCGTATCATAAGTCGTGGTGACGGTTTCCAGGTGATGGCTGAAGAGAACGTTACTGTTCATCACTATGCAAATGTGTTGTTCAACATTTTACGTGGCGGAGTGTTCGATGATCAGTACCAGGTATCTTCGCGAGATTTTGCGGCAAATATAGAAAATTTTAACCATGATCTTTATCAGCGACATCGAGGTCTGTTTGAAGGCTTGCCGGAGAAGCTGGAATTTACACGACTGCTGTTGATCATCAAACAACAGGATGACCTTCAACTGGAGCGCCTATGCCTCGAGTATCTGCCGATCACTTTTGGCCGTCGTCATGGTGACCCCAGTCGTCCCTGGAACCAGTTCGCTATAAAACTGAAAGACGAAGATGGTAACCGACTGCTTTCATATGAAGGTAACTGGCGCGATATTTTCCAGAACTGGGAAGCCCTGGCTGTTGAGCTATCCGGAATTTATCGAAAATGTAATCGCCAAGTTTGTTAATGCTTCTACTATAGATGGTTACAATCCTTACCGGATTACCAAGCAGGGTATCGACTGGGAAGTTGAAGAACAGGACGACCCGTGGAGTTATATCGGCTACTGGGGTGACCACCAGATTATCTACCTGCTGAAATTACTGGAGCTGTCTAACAGTTTTCACCCGACCGGCTCAGCGCATTGCTGCATCAGCCGGTTTACAGTTATGCCAATGTACCGTACCGGATCAAACCCTTTGATGACTTGCTAAAGAATGCCAAGAGTACGGTTGATTATGATGAAGACCTTGCTGAGAGGATAGAGCATCGGGTCGAGAGCATGGGTGCTGATGGAAAACTGGTACTGTGTGTCAATGGTAAAGTTTACCAGGTCAACCTGTTCGAGAAGCTGCTGGTGCCGTTACTGAGCAAGCTGGGAAACCTGGTAGTAGACGGTGGCATCTGGCTTAATACTCAGCGCCCGGAATGGAACGATGCCAACAATGCTCTGGTTGGTCAGGGTTTATCCATGGTAACGTTGTATTACCTGCGTCGTTATATCAGTTTCCTGCAACAATTACTGGCAGAGGAAACGGGGCCGATCGTTTTATCAAACGAAGTCAGTCGCTGGTTGGCCGAAACTGCCCTTGCTCTGAGTAATATATCTCCGTTATTGGGCAAGACCAAAATCAGTAACGAGCAACGATACCAGTTGCTGGTAGAGCTTGGTCAGGCGGCTAGTCATTATCGCCAGATTGTATACCAGCAGGACACATTTACCGGCAAAGTTGCCCAGTCCCTCGATGAGGTCAGGGCTATGCTGCAAGATGCGCTGATAACTATCGACCACAGTATCGCTAACAACCGGCGAATGGATCGTCTTTACCACTCTTATAATCTGCTGAATCTGCAGCCGAACACTGCTTCGATGGATACGCTTTACCCAATGCTGGAGGGGCAGGTTGCTGTACTTAGTTCTGGTGCTATAACACCTGAGCAGGCAGTCGAGGTAGTCGAAGCCCTGTTTGAAAGTGAGGTATACCGTCCTGATCAGAACACATTCATGTTATATCCGGACAGGGAGATAACTGGATTTCTCGAAAAGAATCTAATACCTGCCGAACAGGTCGAGGGGATACCTCTGTTACAACGTATGTTGAGCGAACGCGATGACAGTATCGTATTGTCTGATGCAGATGGCAGCTATCGTTTCAATGCAGAGATAAGTAATGTCGGCCAGTTGAACGATGAGTTAGATAGCTTGACTTCAATTTATGGTGATGAGATCGAAGCTGCTCGTAAACCCCTGCAACAACTTTACGAAACCGTATTCAATCATCAGGCTTTCACCGGGCGTTCGGGTGGCATGTTTGGTTTTGAGGGGCTGGGTTGTGTCTACTGGCATATGGTAGCCAAGCTGTTACTGGCTATTGAGGAAAATTTCTTTGCAGCACTTGATCAGGGAGCAGATGAAGTGGTCTGCAATAAACTGGGACGACTGTATTACCGAATTCGTAAAGGTATCGGTTTTAACAAGACGCCGGCTGAATATGGTGCCTTTCCAACCGATCCTTATTCTCATACGCCGAAACATACCGGTGCCCAGCAACCGGGTATGACAGGGCAGGTAAAGGAAGAGATACTTGCCCGTTTTGGTGAGCTGGGTGTTCGTATAAATGCTGGTGTTGTGAGTTTTCAACCAGGCCTTTTACGTAGACGTGAATTTGTTTCACAGAACAAACAATTTCGCTATCTGGATGTCGATGATAACTGGCAGGAACTTACCGTGCCAGCGGGTGGCCTGGCCTTTACCTGGTGTCAGGTACCGATTGTTTATCTGTCACATGACTCAGTTGAACCGACCCTGGTCATTACCTGGGATGATGGAACACAACAGACACTTAAAAAATTAGCATTACCTTCAGACGTGAGCTCTGAGTTGTTTAGACGAAGCGGTCGTGTTCGTCAATTGACGCTGGTGCTGTCAACAGAGCAATTGTTCCCTGAGTAATATGAAGTTTCCAAAAGACTTTATCTGGGGTGCAGCAACATCCAGTTATCAGATCGAAGGTGCAGCCCATCGTGATGGCGGCGGTGAATCAGTCTGGGATATGATGGCTCGTCATCCTGGAAAAATAGCCAATGGTGATACCGGTGAGATCGCATGCGACCACTACCATCGTTATAAAGAAGATGTAGCTTTGATGTCTGATATCGGGCTGCAGGCTTATCGCTTCTCGATAAGCTGGCCTCGAGTGTTACCTGAAGGTACAGGTGAAGTAAATCAGAAAGGTCTGGATTTTTATGATCATCTGGTCGATGAACTACTGGGAAAAAATATTGATCCCTGGATAACCTTATTTCACTGGGACTTCCCGTTAGCATTGTACACTCGTGGAGGGTGGTTAAACCGGGATAGTGCTGACTGGTTCGCAGATTACACAGCGCTTGTTGTAGACAAACTCTCAGACCGCGTTTCCCACTGGAGCACATTGAACGAACCCCAATGCTTTATCGGTTTAGGCCATCAGGATGGTGTTCATGCTCCAGGTAAAAAGATGAGTATTTCAGACGTGCTGCTGGCTGGGCATAACGCCTTGCGGGCGCATGGTAAGGCCGTACAGGTAATTCGCGCCAACGCAAAAACTGAGTCTTTTGTCAGTGCTTCACAAGCGAGCAAAATCTCCATACCAGATTCTGTTCAAGCCTGATGATATCAAAGCTGCTCGCCAGCACATGTTTTCTATCAGAGATAAACATGTCTTTAATAATGTCTGGTTCTCTGACCCGATGGTATTGGGTCATTACCCGGAAGAGGGTGTCAAATTATTTGCCGAAGATATGCCGGACAACTACCAGGAAGATCTTGAATGTATCCATCAGCCACTGGATTATTTTGCTACCAACATATATTCAGGGATTCATATTCGAGCCACTAGAAATAACCACGAGAATGTTTGTTTTGAAAGTGCGGAGAAAAAAGATTTACCAGTAACAGCAATGGGTTGGCCTATCACACCCGAAGCATTGTACTGGGGGCCAAAGTTTTTTCATGAACGCTACAAGCTGCCTATCGTAGTGACTGAAAGCGGCATGGCTAATGATGATAGCGTAGACAACGGTCGAGTTCATGACAGGGAACGTATAGATTTTCTGTATAAATACCTGGGTGAATATGCTCGTGCGATCGAAGATGGTGTGCCTGCTCTGGGTTATTTTTTATGGTCACTGATGGATAATTTTGAGTGGGCAGAGGGTTATGACAAACGCTTCGGAATAATCCATGTTGATTATGAGACTCAGCAACGAACCTTAAAATATTCTGCCCACTGGTATAAGACGCTTATCGCCAGTCATAAATCCGGATATTTAAAAGATATTGAACAGCTAATCACTGAACCTACTATTGATTATGTCTGATGATAAAACTTCCCCCGAAACTATTTTTATTTATGCCGCAATTGAAAGCAGCTTTTATTAATTGTTTAATTTAAAACTCAACGGTACTACAAAATATAACATGTGTTTAATAGCAGATATCGGTGGTACAAACGCTCGGTTTGCGCTTGTTGATGAGGGCAGTATTGTGCCACAACATGAGCGTACACTTTCATGTGCAAACTATCGTACTGTGATAGATGCAGTATTAGCCTATCTTGAAGATACTTCACAGCCAATGCCAGAAACGGCTGCACTAGCCATTGCGACACCTGTCTCAAAAGATCGAATCGTAATGACAAATCATGTCTGGGATTTTTCGGTTGAAGAGACAAGGAAAACGTTAGGATTGAAGTCGCTTAAAGTGTTGAATGATTATACTGCGCTTGCGCTCGCGCTTCCGTACCTCGGTGATGATGACCTTCATAAGGTAGGTGGCGGAACTAGTGTTGATAAACAGACTATGGCCGTGATTGGTCCGGGTACGGGCTTGGCGTTTCGGGTGCAATTTGTGCTGGTGATTACTGGCTGCCGCTAGAGAGTGAAGGCGGTCATGTTTCTTATAGTCCGTTAAATCTTCGCGAAAGAGAAATCATCGATACCATCCTTAAATATCATAAATTCGTCTCTGCAGAATCTCTGGTGTCAGGTCCGGGTATGGTCCTGCTATATGAATCCATTGCTAAATGTGATGGTGTTGAACATGAACTGTTGTCCCCTGAACAGATTACAAATAAAGCCTTAAATGAAACTGACGCTTCAGCAGAAGAAGCGGTTGCTATGATGTGTGGCATTCTTGGATGCGTTGCCGGCAACATCGCACTAACACTGGGTGCGCGCGGTGGTGTGTTCATCGGTGGCGGCATTATTCCTAAGCTAGGTAATTATTTTGATAGCTCACCCTTTCGCACGCATTTTGAAAGTAAGGGCAGGTTCAGTAAATACCTCGAAGAGATACCGAGCAATGTAATCATTTCGAAATATCCTGCTCTCACAGGTGCTGCAGTTGCTGTACAACAGCAATACAGTCATCTGGGGGCTACCAGCGTTTCAGGCTAGAGCCAACAAATAAATATGAGCAGATTAGTTAATAAAATAATGTATACGGAGGCAAGGGCATTGGGTATACAACATGTCAACAAGCATTTAGCAGGAATCGATTTTTCATCGCTATCACATGCAGACAGTATTTTGATGTTGAGAGAAATACTAGATAGCAAGATACATGGTATTTCATATAGTCCCTATATGGATGGTCAGGAACCAGGTATCGAAATCAGTAAGGAGCAGATCGAGCAGCGCCTTAAAATCATCCAGCCATATACACAATGGATAAGAACATTTTCATGTGTCGAAGGTAATCAATACATTCCTGAGATCGCTAAAAAAAATGATTTAAAAACCATGGTCGGTGTTTGTCTGAGCGAAGACCGAGATAAAAATGAAATCGAACTCAAGTAATGCGATCGATATCGCCCGTCAGGGCCATGTCGATATTCTTGCGGTAGGTAACGAGGTCTTGCTTCGTGGCGAATTAACAGAACATGAATTGATCGATTATATACATCGAGCAAAACAGGCAGTGCCTGATCTGGATGTTAGTTATGTTGATGCCTATTTCCAGTTTGAGGATCATCCTGCATTGGTAGATGCCTGCGACATCTTACTGGTTAACTGTTACCCGTTCTGGGAAGAGTGTCCGGCTGATTATGCACTGCTCTACATGAAAGATATGTACCATCGTGCTCTTAAAGTAGCAGATGGAAAAAAAGTTATTATCAGTGAAACAGGCTGGCCCACTGCGGGTGCCAACTGTGGTGCTGCTGTACCGTCTTATGAGAATGCCATGCAATATTTTATTAATACATATTTATGGGCGGAACAGGAAGATATAGAGATCTTTTATTTTTCATCATTCGATGAAGCATGGAAAACCGGTGATGAAGGTGATGTCGGCGCGTACTGGGGATTATGGGATAAAGATGGAAAGTTTAAATATTTATAAAATTTAGGTTGGAAAAACAATGAACAATAAAACATTAGATTTAGGATTCGAAAATGCCATTTGTTATTCTGGCTATAGAGAAGGTCAATCTCCGATTGATGGTATCTATCCCTCTTATAACGAGATTCATGAAGATCTTAATATCCTTAAAGATAACTGGAAATTGATCAGACTTTACGATTGCAGCTGGCATGCTGAATTCGTTCTTGAAGTTATTGACAATGAGTCGTTAGATCTTAAAGTGATGCTCGGTGCTGATATGGCAGCCGAAGAGAGTAACTATGAGTGTCCCTGGGGTGCTAGCTATGATGAGAAAACACTTATTGAGAACAGGATGGAAAATAGTCATGAAGTAGACAGGTTGATCAGTCTGGCGAATCGTTACCCTGATATTGTTTCCTCCGTCTCGGTTGGTAATGAGGCCAGTGTTGACTGGAGCGACCATCTGGTACATGTAGATAAGTTGATCAGTTACGTACGCAGAATTAAGGCGGCAGTTAAGCAACCGGTTACATTCTGTGAAAACTATGTGCCATGGACAGGAAAGCTGGAACCATTAGCAGCAGAACTGGACTTTATTTCATTACATACTTATCCAGTATGGGAGTCTCATACGATCGATGGTGCGCTGGAATATACCAAACAGAATTATTACAGTGTTGCTAATCATTACCCTGATAAACCAGTGGTGATAACCGAAGCAGGCTGGACGACCTGTTCCAATGGTCGTGGTATACAGCCATGGAATGCATCACAAGAGTTCCAGGCGGCTTACTATAGTGAGTTATTAGATTGGTGCAAGGAGGCTGACATCCTCGCTTTTGTTTTCGAAGCATTTGATGAACCCTGGAAAGGTTCCCCCGACCCGCAGGAACCGGAAAAGCATTGGGGTATTTTTACCATCGATCGAAAACCGAAACTGGTAATGAGCGAGCTCTATGCTCACCTGGAAAGTGTTTGATCGATAAGAAAAATATCAACATTATCGTAACTAAAAAGCTAAACAATAAAACCTTCTTCGAGGCCAGTGTTTTATTTATATTGGTTCAGCGTACTGGTTTTTTTCTATTAATGGATTTAATTAATAACGAGTTTTCAACATGAAGTTAGCAATGATAGGTTTGGGAAAAATGGGTGCCAATATGGTCAGGCGCCTGGCAAACGATAAACATGAGATTATCGCTTATGATGTTTCGCATCAGGCGGCAATTGATCTCGAAAAAGAATTAGATGGCGTTTCTGCTGCCGATGATCTGAAAACTTTAATCACCAGTCTACCGGAACCACGTGTCGTCTGGCTGATGGTTCCGCATCAGTTTGTTGATCAGACGATCGAGGAACTGTTGACGGCGGGACTTAGCGTTGGTGATGTTGTTATCGACGGTGGTAATTCGCATTACAAACTCAGTCAGCAACGTGGTGAGCGATTACAACAATGCGGTATCCACTTTATCGATAGTGGTACATCGGGTGGCGTATGGGGACTGGAAAACGGATACAGCCTGATGGTCGGTGGCTCAGATGTCGCGGTCAAATTTATCGAGCCGATTTTAAAATCACTGGCACCATCGAGTGATACAGGTTGGGGTCATGTTGGTCCTGTCGGCGCCGGACATTACGTAAAAATGGTACATAACGGTATCGAATACGGAATGATGCAGTCATATGCTGAAGGCTTTGAACTGATGAATACAAAGGAGGAAATGAATCTTGATATGCATCAGATATCACGTATCTGGCAACAGGGCAGTGTGGTCCGATCATGGTTACTTGATTTGATCGCTGATGCACTTGAGCAGGATGTCGATATGAATTCGTTAAGTGATTTTGTCGATGATTCTGGAGAAGGACGCTGGGTTGTACAGGACTCGATCGAAGAAGCTGTTCCTACACCGGTGCTTACCCTGGCTTTGCAGATGCGATTTCGAAGTCGTCAAGATCCTTCATACGCTGGCAAAGTAGTTAACGCCATGCGAGCAGGTTTTGGCGGTCACCCGATTAAAGCGATAGATAATGGATAGATTCACCATGGAGATATCAAAATGGTGACGGCTGAGCAGATCTTTGAAACCGCTGAGCCTACTAATATCGTGATTTTTGGCGCTACAGGTGATCTAACGAAGCGAAAGTTATTGCCTGCGCTGGCACGCATGTTCAGTTGTGGACTGGTTCATCGGGACAGCCGAATTATCGGTGTGGTTCATGATAAAACTGAAGAGCAATGGATCGATCTGGTACGTGAAAGCATGCATCAGTTTTCTGAAGAAGTGCTGCATGATGAAAGTAAGTGGCTAGACTTTTTATCATATCTAAAGATGGTGCCAGGTGATCTTGGTGATGAGTCAACTTATGAGTCTATCGCCCGGTCACTGGAGACACTTGGCGGTAAGAAGAATGTCATGTTCTATTGCGCTATTCCTCCGGAATGGTATAGCAGCGTAGCACAAGGATTGAATAGTGTCGGACTTACCAGCGAAGAAGATGGATATCGCAGGCTAGTGATCGAAAAACCGTTTGGTAATAATCTTGAGTCAGCAAAGCTGCTCGATGATGAACTGCAATCTGTTTTTAGTGAAGATCAGATTTATCGCATCGATCATTACCTGGGAAAAGAAAGCGTTCAGAATCTGCTGGTCTATCGATTTGCCAACAGCATCATGGAACCACTGTGGAATCGTAATTACATCGATCATATACAAATTTCAGTCTCTGAAACACTGGGTATCGAGTACCGTGCTAAATACTATGAAAACTCGGGAGCACTGCGCGATATGATTCAGAGTCACCTGATGCAGGTGATGACGTTAGTTGCAATGGAACCACCGGTCGAATTTACTACTGATGCTGTGCGTGATGAAAAAATGAAGGTTCTTCGTGCAGTACGCCGATTTACACCTGAGTGTATAGAAAAACAGACCGTATCTGCACAGTATGCTGCAGGCTCAATAAATGGACAACCCGTTTCTGCTTATGCTGCAGAAGAAGACGTTTTACCGGGTTCCTGTACAGAAACATTTGCAGCGGTTCGTTTCTATATCGATAACTGGCGCTGGCAAGGAGTGCCGTTCATCCTGAGTTCAGGTAAGCGTATGAAAGGCAGAGTATCGGAGATCATGATACGTTTTCGCCGACCACCCTTCAATCTTTTTGATAGCCATGCATCAAGACCGGATGCTAACGCATTAGTATTTCGTCTGCAGCCTGAAGGGGGTGTGGTGATGAGATTGAATGCCAAGAAGCCTGGCTTAACAACAGACAACGAAGGCATGGTGATGCGTGCACCTTATGCGCATGATGTCGAAGAAGTAGCCGATGCGTATGAGATCCTGATGCATGATGTGCTAACAGGTGATGGCACACTGTTCTCACGTGCTGATGAGGTCGAAGAATCATGGGCGATACTAGAGCCTGTACTGGCTGCCTGGAAAGATCGTATTTCGATCAAAGGTTATCGAGCAGGCAGCTGGGATGTACCGGGTATGGATGAATTAACCAGCGGATGTACAGATGGCTGGCACAAACCAACAATTTATGAATAACACCAGTGTTCATAAATCACCGGATGAAAGAGTATCGATTGGATTAGATATGCTTAAGTATGCAGGTGAGCTTTTACCGGTAGCTATGGTTGAACCTGATGTCTGGTTTGTTGATGTTAAAGCAGTAGGTGATATATGCGACAATTCAACTGTATAGTATTTTGATGGTAGTTTTATATCCTGTTAATTGGCTAGCGTAGGAGAAGGTTATGAGTCAAAACGAGTTACATGATATTTCACCGAAGAGTGCATCACAGATGCTTCATGATGATCCACGGGCAATTTTAATCGACATCCGTTCAACCATGGAGTATCTATTTGTCGGACACCCCGTTGGTGCGGTGCACTTGCCGTGGATAGATGAACCTGACTGGGTAATTAATCCGCATTTTGTACCTGAGGTTCGTAAATTAATGTTGGGTGGTACGGTATGTGATACTGAAGAAGGCTGCGCACCTATCGTGTTGATATGCCGCAGTGGTAAACGTTCACAGGAAGCGGGTAAAGTGTTATTAGCCGCTGGACTCAGCAATATCTTTCATATCGACGAAGGATTTGAAGGTGACCTGAACGAGATTCATCAACGTAGTTCTATCGGTGGCTGGCGATTTCATGGTTTACCATGGGAGCAGTGTTGAAAACGTCAGTAACTATTAATGAGTCTGTTTCGTTCGTATTTGTGTTATTTCTACTTGTCTCAGTTGTAAAGAAATAACGCGAGGATTATGAAAAAATGCTGACGCCGCCTCTAAGTTTCTACGAGAAATTCAATTACGCTCTGGGTGATACAGCCTCCAACTTATTCTTCCAGTTTTTCGCCATTTTCATTATTTATTATTACACGGATGTGTATGGGCTGAGCGCGGCTGCGGTTACTACCATGCTGTTAACGGTAAAATTATGGGACTGGATTACGGATCCGATAATGGGGCTTATCGCCGACCGTACCAATACACGATGGGGTAAATTTCGACCCTATCTTCTGTGGATGGCAGTCCCGTACGGTGTCTTTGGCTATCTGATGTTCATCAACCCTGATTTAGGGGAAGAAGGCAAACTCATGTTTGCCTACGTGACATACATCTTGATGATGACAGCTTACACCGCGATCAACGTTCCCTACGGTGCCTTGATGGGGGTGATGACAACTTCATCCAGTGAGCGACTGACTTTAGGTACGTTCCGCTTCGTCGGTGCTTTCAGCGCGGCTATCGTATTGGGCATGTCGGTGCGGCCATTAGTTAGAATCTTGGGAGGTGAGGATGAACTGCTTGGCTTCCAGTATACGATGGCCATTTTTGCGGTGCTATCGGTTTTGCTGTTTCTGCAGACTTTTCGTGGTACCAGGGAACGGGTTTCCCCGCCGCCGAACCAGGATAGCCATATCGGCAAAGACCTACGCACGCTTCTAAAGAACAAGGCATGGCTAGTGATGGTGGTTGCTGGTGTATTTACCCTGGCAAGTGTTGCGATCCGTGGTGGTGCGACTGTGTATTTCTTCAAGTACTACATGCTCGATGACAACTCTCCTTTTATCTGGATCTGGGACCGGACAAGTTTTTTCATTACAGTCAGCGCGATTGTATTTGTTATTGGTGTGATTGCAGGACGTTTCCTAAGCAATGTCTATGACAAGCGCACATTGATGCTCCTTCTGACACTGTCCAATGCAATCATTATGGGCCTGATGTTTTATATTCCAAGCGAAAATTACTGGATAATGCTGGCTTTCAATGCACTGGCATCTTTACTTGCGGGACCTACGCCAGCACTGGTCTGGGCGATGTATGGCGACGTTGCCGACTATGGTGAGTGGAAATACAATCGGCGAACCACAGCACTGGTTTTTTCGGCAGCTCAATTCGCTCAGAAGCTTGGTTTAACCATTGGCGGTGTATTGCCGACGGCAGTCCTGGCCTATGTCGGTTATGAAGCCAATATGGCACAATCAGAAACAGCCTTGCTTGGTATCCGCTTAATCTTTACCTGGCTGCCAGCTATGTTCGCGATAATGGCCGGCCTCGCGTTTATTTTCTATCCGCTTCGAGATCCCCAGCTTGCTCAAATTGAAATAGACCTGGTGGATCGTCGGGTGGCGCAGGCTGTATAAATTTATTCGAGGCAGCAAGAAGAAAAGGATGGTCTTATTTCTGATTTAATTCAGAGATGTGTTTAAAGAGTAAACGTGGAAGTCTTTGATACAAACAGGAGAGAGATATGACAGAGAAAAAAGACGACAAAAGCACATGGGCCCCTGTGCCACCGGGCATGAATATCAGTGGCTACAACCATCAACTGGGTGAGTGCGGTGTGAGTTTTTTTGCCACGCCTACACTCGCTGCAGAGTTAATTGAAAATTTTCCGCAAAGCCTTAATGCGGCCGCAATGTTAATGCCAGGTGAGAGCACGGCGGTGCATGACCAGCTCAATAAATGGTTTGACAAATTACATGTGCACCCGCGTATCGTTGGTGAGTTTGATGACAGTGCGTTGATGAAAGCATTTGGTCAGGCAGGAACAGGTGTTTTTATTGCACCTACGCCAATAGCTAGAGAAATTGAAAAACAGTACGGCGTGGTTGTTATTGGTCAGACCGAAGAAGTGCGCGAACAGTTTTATGCTATTTCCGTAGAACGAAAAATTTCTCATCCGGCTGTGGTCGCCATTACGGAAGCAGCGCGTGAATGGCTGTTTCGTCAAACGCAATCATCATCGAGATAAAGCAGGTTATATCCATGAGTGAACAGGAAAATATATCAGAAAATATTCGCGGAGAAGGGGTTTTTAACGCGCCATGGGAAAAATCCTTCGATAAAATTCTCACGCCTTTTGACGAGTTCATTCATCGTCAGACCACCAGCGGTATGTTACTCATGGGGACGGCGGTAATCGCTTTGTTACTGGCTAACGGACCACTAGCCGTTGCTTATGAGCATCTGATTCATACCTATATCAGCTTCAATATCGGCGACTGGAAACTGGGAATGAGTCTGCATCACTGGATTAATGATGGCCTGATGGCGCTGTTTTTCTTCGTCGTTGGTCTCGAGCTAAAGCGTGAGATACTGGTCGGTGAACTGGCAAAAATTCGCAATGCGGCATTGCCAATCGGTGCTGCCATTGGCGGCATGGTGGTGCCGGCGTTAATCTATTTTGCGATTAATCCCGACGGTGATGCTGCACGTGGCTGGGGCATACCTATGGCTACTGATATTGCTTTCGCCATAGGTGCGCTGGCATTACTGGCAAGCCGAGTTCCGAAAGCGCTGATAACCTTTCTGGTTGCACTGGCAATTGTCGACGATCTGGGTGCGGTGATGGTGATTGCCGTGTTCTATACCGAGACGATTGCAGTAGTACCGTTGATGATTGCTGGCGGTTTATTTGCGTTACTGCTGGCGTTTAACATGAGCGGTATTCGTAAAACCCTGCCATATTTCATCGTTGCAGTGTTCCTCTGGTATGCGCTGATGCAATCCGGGGTACATGCTACGCTGGCAGGTATTCTGGGTGCATTATCAGTGCCTGCCATTCCCAAGTACAAACCTGAATTATTTAGTGATCATGTGAGAGATCTTATGCAGCGCTTCGATGCTAGCCATGAGCCGGGCAAAAGTATTATGACCAACGACAAACTGCGTGCGGTGGTACAAACCCTGGAAAACGGTGTGCACAGTGTGGAAGCGCCACTACAACGGCTGGAGCATGTCTGGCACATGCCGGTGGCGTATCTGGTAATCCCGATTTTTGCGCTGGTGAATGCAGGTATTCCGATGCAGTTTGGTTCACTGGGTGAAACATTTAGTCACCCGGTACTGTTAGGCGTTACCTTAGGGCTGGTGCTGGGCAAGTTTATTGGTATCACTGGCGTGTGCTGGTTAATGCTGAAGCTAAATATTGCGGTATTGCCGAAAGACACACGGTTTACCCAGATTGCAGGTGTCTCGCTACTGGCCGGAATCGGTTTCACCATGTCTATCTTTGTTGCCCAGCTCGGCTTCGAAGGACAGGAAAATTTATTATTGATGGCGAAGACGGGCATTCTGGCCGCTTCGCTGCTGGCAGGTATCGCCGGTTTCATCTGGCTATATCTGGTGAGTAAGCCA
>CAVWAI010000027.1:0-18048 GCA_963752725.1 uncultured Gammaproteobacteria bacterium | reverse complement strand
ACAGATCTTCTTCGATAATACGCCATTGCGCATCGACATCTTTCTTCACTGAATCAATTTCTTGTTCTTCGATCTCCAGCGCACGTTTGTCTTTATCGACACCATCGCGAGTAAATACCTGCACACCGATAACGGTACCATAGGTACTTGCACCAACGCGCAGAGAGGAATCTTTAACATCAGACGCTTTTTCACCAAAGATGGCACGCAGCAGTTTCTCTTCAGCGGTTAACTGAGTTTCACCTTTAGGTGTCACTTTACCCACCAGGATATCACCCGGTTTAACTTCGGCGCCGACGTAGACCACACCGGACTCATCCAGTTTAGATAACAGGCTTTCGCTTACATTCGGAATATCGGCAGTGATCTCTTCAGAACCTAGTTTAGTATCACGAGCGACACTGCTTAATTCCTGAATATGGATGGTGGTGTAACGGTCTTCTTCGACAACTCGCTCGGAGATGATGATCGAATCCTCGAAGTTGTAACCATTCCACGCCATGTAGGCAACCAGCATATTCTGACCCAGTGCCAGCTCACCCATATCGGTTGACGGACCATCAGCAATGATATCACCACGTTGTACTGAATCACCGACTTTAACCAGAGGACGCTGATTGATACAGGTGTTCTGATTCGAACGCGTGTACTTGGTCAGGTTATATATATCTACACCGGTCGCACCATCCGCTGCTTCATCTTCATGTGCACGGATAACGATACGTGAAGCATCGACTGAATCGATCAGACCACCACGGGTTGCTACCACAGAGGCACCGGAATCATGTGCAACGACACGCTCCATACCGGTACCGACCAGAGGTTTATCCGCACGCAATGTCGGTACAGCCTGACGTTGCATGTTTGACCCCATCAACGCACGGTTAGCATCGTCATGTTCAAGGAACGGGATCAGTGATGCCGCAACAGAGACGATCTGTCTTGGCGATACATCCATGTACTGCACATCAGCAGGAGCTGATAATGAGAACTCGTTCAGATGACGGCATGAGACCATCTCATCGAGCAACTTACCCTTGTCACTCATGGTGGCATTCGCCTGCGCGATGACAAAATTACTTTCTTCAATCGCAGAGAGGTAATCGATGTCTGCAGATGCCACGCCTTTTATCACTTTGCGATACGGTGTTTCAAGAAAACCATATTCATTGGTACGCGCATAGACAGACAGTGAGTTAATCAGACCGATGTTTGGTCCCTCAGGCGTCTCAATCGGACAGACACGACCATAATGCGTCGGATGTACGTCACGTACTTCAAACCCTGCACGTTCACGAGTCAGACCACCCGGACCTAAAGCAGAGATACGACGTTTATGCGTTACTTCAGATAATGGATTATTTTGATCC
Organism: uncultured Gammaproteobacteria bacterium; assembly: GCA_963752725.1. Taxonomy (GTDB): domain Bacteria; phylum Pseudomonadota; class Gammaproteobacteria; order SZUA-229; family SZUA-229. Next base: position 16,678 of record CAVWAI010000027.1, on the reverse strand, counting down.
ATAAACTGCGATAACTGACTCGAACCGAAGAACTCTTTTACTGCAGCAGCGACAGGTTTTGCGTTAATCAATTCCTGTGGCATCAGACCATCCTGCTCAGCCGTGGTCAGACGCTCTTTTACTGCACGCTCGACACGTACCAGACCAACACGGAATACGTTCTCTGCCATCTCGCCAACACTACGGATGCGGCGATTACCTAAATGGTCGATATCATCTACCGTACCGTTACCGTTACGAATAGCGATCAACTCCTTCATCACATCAAGGATGTCAGAGGTTTCACCTAGTGTTTCACATAATTCTTTCGCCTGGTCATCTTTACGCGTACTAAAATGACGCTGATCAAAAAGCACACCCGGGCCTTCAGAACTACCGCGCTGCAGGCGACGATTGAACTTCATACGACCTACGGTAGAGATATCATAACGATCCTCTGAGAAGAACAGGTTATTGAACAGATTTTCTGCTGCATCTTTAGTTGGCGGCTCGCCTGGACGCATCATACGATAGATCTCTATCTGCGCTTCCAGTTTGGTCGTAGTACTATCAACCGCCAGCGTGTTAGAAATAAATGGACCCACATCCAGATCATTGGTGTAGATCACACGCACACTTTTGATGCCTTTTTCCTGAATGAATGCAATCAACTCTTCAGTAAATTCAGAGTTAGCAGGCACCATCACTTCACCGGTCTCTTCATCGATGATGTCAGTTGCTAAAATCTTGCCGACCAGGTAATCCAGAGGCGCGTTCAGCTTTTTAACTTTTTTCTCTTCTAACAGCTTGATGTGACGCATGGTCACACGCTTGCCAGTCTCAACAACAACTTCTTTACCTGCAGTAATATCAAAACTAGCCGTATCACCACGTAGACGCTCAGGCACTAAAGCAAAACTAACACCGTCTTTGGTAAAGCTGTAATCGATACTATCGAAGAATATATCCAGGATTTCTTCGTTGTTGTAACCTAGAGCACGCAACAGGATTGAAGCCGGTAATTTACGACGGCGGTCAATACGGACAAATACAGAATCTTTAGGGTCGAATTCAAAATCCAGCCATGAACCACGATAAGGGATGACACGGGCAGAATACAGAATCTTACCTGATGAATGGGTTTTACCTTTATCGTGATCAAACAGCACACCAGGCGAACGATGTAACTGAGAGACGATAACGCGTTCGGTACCATTAATAACAAAGGTACCGTTGTCTGTCATTAAAGGCATTTCGCCCATGAAGACTTCCTGCTCTTTAACTTCTTTCGGCGTGGTTTTCTTCTTGCTGTCCTTGTCATAAATTTCTAGACGCAGGATCACACGCAGCGGAGCTGCATAGGTCATACCACGTAGCTGACATTCTTTAACATCAAACACAGGCTTACCGAGTCTGTATTCGACGAATTGAAGCTTCACATGACCTGAATAACTAACGATAGGAAATACTGACTCAAATGCGCCCTGTAACCCGGTATTTAATCGTTGTTGCGCTGTTTTTTCTGACTGCAAAAAACCGCGAAAAGAATCAATTTGCATTGATAACAAATAGGGAACATCCAAAACAGGTGGACGCTTACCGAAATCCTTGCGGAGTCGTTTTTTCTCGGTAAAAGAATATGCCATCAGTAATCCTCGTTTAATCTAATATTTATGTGCAGAAAGCTTTGCATGGAACAGTTTTTCATTATTGCGGCATCAGAAGGTTTCAAAAAGACGCGTAAACCAGGGTAAACAACGCTTTTTTTACGATCTTGCCCGCACGAATGAGTAAGCTACACCGTGCAAAACTCTCTTATATACTTAATTCTGCTTTTCTGGCTCGTTATCGCTAACGACCAATAAATAGCAGAAGCAGGAAAAGGCCGGGAAACACTGTTATTTTTAACAGTGCTTCCAGCCTATCCTGCCGCTGATTCAGAAAATCAGCGCGACGCCTCTATTTAAGTTCGACAGTTGCGCCAGCTTCTTCAAGCTGCTTTTTAACCTCTTCAGCTTCGCCTTTAGACGCAGCTTCTTTAAGAGTTGTTGGTGTACTTTCTACCGCATCTTTAGCTTCTTTCAAGCCTAAACCAGTGATAGCACGAACCGCTTTAATTACAGCAACTTTGTTTTCACCAAAGCCGGTCAGTACAACATCAAACTCATCTTTGGCAGCAGCAGCTTCACCACCAGCGTCGCCGCCAGCAGCAGGTGCAGCAGCTACAGCAGCTGCTGCAGATACGCCAAATTTTTCTTCCATTGCAGAAATCAGATCTACAACTTCCATTACAGACATATTGGAAATAGTTTCCAGAATATCATCTTTAGAAACAGCCATGACTATTCTCCAGATTATTAAATATTAAAAAGTTAAAAATTACAAAGCGTCGGTTACTACGCGCTTGCCTGTTTTTGATCACGTACAGCAGCCACAGTGCGAACCATTTTCGCGTGTGGCTCGTTGAGAGTACGAACGAATTTTTCTACCGGCGCTTTCATCACTGCCATCAATATAGCAAGCGCCTGATCACGAGTAGGCAATTTAGATAACGCTTCGAGCTGCTCGATAGGCAACACTTCACCACCGATTGATATTACTTTAGCAATCAGCTTGTCATTATCTTTTGAAAAATTCTTAATAAGTCGAGCAGCTGCACCCGGATCTTCCTGAGAGAACGCCATAATCAACGGTCCCACCAAAGAATCCTGCATACACTCAAACTCAGTACCTTCAACAGCACGTTTTACCAGTGTGTTCTTGGTCACTCGAAGATAAACACCTTCATTACGTGCTTGCACACGTAAGGCTGTCATAGCATCGACTGACATACCACGATATTCAGCAGCAACTGCTGATAACGCACTGGCGGCAACGGTAGAAACCTCAGCGACAATTGCTTTCTTGCTTTCAAGACTTAGTGCCACTTTAGCTCTCCTGTTAAAGCCAGGATTAATAATCGATCATTCAGCATAATCATTAACCCAGCCAAGTAAACAGACCATGCAACATGCATGATCCACCACGGTGCTCCCATTAAGAGACTCACCATCTACGTAGGAAATTAAGCAATCATCTGCTGGAATCACTCCCAGAAACTCATACACCTACGGTCTCTGACGACACCGGCTTGTATAAATACTCACTCGGCTGTCAAATCACTACCGTTATTCAATAAAAATCATCAAACAACGATTGTTTGTTGTTTCAAACAACTATTAGTCTTAAAACTAATGACTAAGAATAAATAGACTGATCTACAGTAAGACCTGGTCCCATGGTTGTTGAAACAGAAATTTTCTTCAGATAAACACCTTTCGAAGCGCTTGGTTTCGCCTTGATCAAGTCAGCCACCAGGCCATCGATGTTTTCTTTTAACTGAGGCACATCAAACTTAACGGTACCCACAGAACAATGAATAATACCGGCTTTATCTACACGGTAACGCACCTGTCCTGATTTTGCATTTTTAACAGCAGTAGCAACATCGGCTGTCACGGTACCCACTTTAGGGTTAGGCATTAATCCGCGAGGACCTAAGATCTGACCTAGCTGACCGACAACACGCATAGCATCTGGTGAAGCAATAACGACATCAAAATCCATATTGCCTTTTTTAACTTCGTCCGCAAGATCGTCCATACCGACGATATCTGCACCTGCTTCCTGTGCAGCTTTTGCATTATCACCATCGGTGAATACAGCAACACGGACTTCTTTACCGGTACCATTTGGCAATACGGTAGCGCCGCGTACGACCTGGTCACTCTTCTTAGGATCCAGACCGAGATTAACACTGATATCAACTGACTCAGCAAATTTAACAGATGATACTTCTTTCAATAAAGCCAACGCATCTTCTAGCGCATAAACTTTATCTTTATCAATTTTTGCAAGTATTGCTTTACTGCGTTTAGTTAGCTTAGCCATTAGTTCACACCCTCAGTCTCAATACCCATGCTGCGCGCACTGCCAGCAATGGTACGTACCGCAGCATCCATATCAGCTGCTGTAAGATCAGGCATTTTTATTGTTGCGATTTCTTCTAACTGCGCACGATTTACCTTACCCACCTTTTTAACATGTGGCTCAGGACTGCCGCTTTTAAGGCCAGCAGCTTTCTTCAATAAGATTGAAGCCGGTGGCGTCTTAGTGATAAAGGTAAAGCTTTTATCTGAATAAACAGTTATAACAACAGGAATTGGCATTCCTTTTTCCATGTTCTGTGTCTTGGCATTAAATGCCTTACAGAATTCCATGATGTTAACGCCGTGCTGACCTAATGCGGGACCAACCGGTGGACTTGGATTCGCTTCATTTGCAGGTACCTGCAACTTGATATACGCGTCGACTTTTTTAGCCATCTTTCTTTCTCCCGGGTTCAAGCGCCGTACTTAATTCGGGCTCCCCGTGTATATTGTTAAAAAAAATCTTAAAAACTTTTTACCGCAGAGGCGCAACAAAACAATATAACCTCTGCGTCTCAGCGCCTCGGTAATTGCTCCTGCATTACTCTATTTACGGGCGTCCTGCCCTAATCTGCGGTAAATTCTTTTAGCCTTTCTCTACCTGGCTAAATTCTAAATCTACTGGTGTAGAACGACCGAAGATCAGTACAGCCACTTTCAGGCGGTTACGGTCATAATCCACTTCTTCGACGACACCGTTAAAGTCATTGAACGGGCCATCGGTGACACGCACCACTTCGCCAGGCTGATACAAAACTTTTGGTTTTGGCTTCTACACCTTTGACGACAGCATTCATGATACTCATCGCTTCTTTTTCAGGTGCTGGGTGAGATTTGAATCACCGATAAAACCCATTACTTTAGGAACGTCCTTTACCAGATGCCATGTTTTGTTGTCATTCATTTCCATTTCCACCAGCACATGACCCTGGAAAATTTACGCTCTTGAACGACGTTTAACACCATCTCTGATCTCAACCACCTCTTCGGCTGGATCAATATCTGACCGAACATGTCTTCCATACCGGCAAGACGTACATGCTCTTGCAGCGAAAAATTGCCTTCAAAATTAGAATAAGCATGAACAAGCACCTCCATCGTTTAGCCATGACTTATGCGCCCCCTGTTATCAGCTGTATTGCCTGGGTGAACAGCATATCAACCTGACTCAGAGAAAAATACCGATAATAATCACAGCTACGATAACCATAAAAAGTTGTCTGTACAGTTTCCGGCTCGTTGGCTGATACTACTTTACGCACTTCCATGCGTGCTTCACGACCAAAACCGATCCAGGCCCTGCCCGAGGTTCGTGGTCGCGCTAATCGCAATAGCCACGATGACTGCGAATACCACGCCCAGTACACGGTATAACTGTGATTCAGCTTCATAATAATAAAAGCGCACGATGCCGAATATCAGCACGGCTATCGCCAGCAATAACTTGAACGAATCAAGTTTATTGGAAACCACTTCAATTGGTCTTAGCGCGATGAATTTGATCCACCTGCCATGTTGTTAGGATTGGCAGGCCAGGAGGACTCGAACCCCAACTGCCGGTTTGGAGACCGCTGCTCTACCAATTGAGCCACTGGCCTAACCGTACACGGGAGGCATGACAAGGTCACACCTCCCTATACTCTTTCTGAGTAACGAATTACTCGATTATCTTAACAACCACACCCGCACCAACGGTACGGCCACCCTCACGAATCGCAAAGCGTAAGCCTTTTTCCATCGCAATTGGGGTCTATCAGAACTACTGTCATTTTTACGTTATCGCCCGGCTGACCCATTTCGGTACCTTCCGGCAGGTCACATGCACCTGTTACGTCTGTGGTACGGAAGTAGAACTGTGGGCGATAGTTGTTGAAGAATGGTGTGTGACGACCACCTTCATCTTTACTCAATACGTATACTTTCACACTCAAACTTGGTGTGCGGTTTTACGCTACCAGGCTTACAACATACCACCACGCTCAACTTCTTCACGTTTCAGACCACGCAGCAGCAGACCGACGTTGTCACCCTGTTCTCCGCGATCCAGCAGCTTGCGGAACATCTCAACACCGGTACAGGTGGTTGTCTGGGTATCCGTGATACCCAGACAACCACCTGTACCGGTGTTGAGATGTTCCGCAAGCTGCTGGATCGCGGAGAAGCGGGTGACAACGTCGGTCTGCTGCTACGTGGTCTGAAACGTGAAGAAGTTGAGCGTGGTCAGGTATGTTGTAAGCCTGGTAGCGTAAAACCGCACACCAAGTTTGAGTGTGAAGTATACGTATTGAGTAAAGATGAAGGTGGTCGTCACACACCATTCTTCAACAACTATCGCCCACAGTTCTACTTCCGTACCACAGACGTAACAGGTGCATGTGACCTGCCGGAAGGTACCGAGATGGTCATGCCGGGCGATAACGTAAAAATGACAGTGACCCTGATCAACCCGATTGCGATGGAAGAAGGCTTACGCTTTGCGATTCGTGAGGGTGGCCGTACCGTTGGTGCGGGTGTGGTTGCTAAGATAATCGAGTAATTCGTTACTCAGAAAGAGTATAGCGGGAGGTGTGACCTTGTCATGCCTCCCGTGTACGGTTAGGCCAGTGGCTCAATTGGTAGAGCAGCGGTCTCCAAAACCGCAGGTTGGGGGTTCGAGTCCCTCCTGGCCTGCCAATATTAACAACATGGCAGGTGGATAGATGGTCGCTAAGACCGAAGAAGTGGTTTCAAATAAACTTGATTCGTTCAAGTTATTGCTGGCGATAGCCGTGCTGATATTCGGCATCGTCGGCTTTTATTATTATGAAGCTGAATCACAGTTATACCGTGTACTGGGCGTGGTATTCGCAGTCATCGTGGCTATTGCGATTAGCGCGACCACGAACCTCGGGCAGGGCCTGATCGGTTTTGGTCGTGAAGCACGCATGGAAGTGCGTAAAGTAGTATGGCCAACACGCCAGGAAACTGTACAGACAACTTTTATGGTTATCGTAGCTGTGATTATTATCGGTATTTTTCTCTGGCTGGTTGATATGCTGTTAGCTCAGGCAATACAGCTGATAACAGGGGGCGCATAAGTCATGGCTAAACAATGGTATGTTGTTCATGCTTATTCTAATTTTGAAGGCAAAGTTAAAGCTTCGCTGCAAGAGCATGTACGTCTTGCCGGTATGGAAGACATGTTCGGTCAGGTACTGATTCCGACCGAAGAGGTGGTTGAGATCAGAGATGGTGTTAAACGTCGTTCAGAGCGTAAATTTTTCCCAGGTTATGTGCTGGTGGAAATGGAAATGAATGACGAAACATGGCATCTGGTAAAGGACGTTCCTAAAGTAATGGGTTTTATCGGTGGTACGAAATCTCACCCGGCGCCGATTACTGAAAAAGAAGCGATGAGTATCATGAATGCTGTCGCTGAAGGTGTCGAGAAGCCAAAACCAAAAGTTTTGTATCAGCCTGGCGAAGTGGTGCGTGTCACCGATGGCCCGTTCAATGACTTTAACGGTGTCGTCGAAGAAGTGGATTATGACCGTAACCGCCTGAAAGTGGCTGTACTGATCTTCGGTCGTTCTACACCAGTAGATTTAGAATTTAGCCAGGTAGAGAAAGGCTAAAAGAATTTACCGCAGATTAGGGCAGGACGCCCGTAAATAGAGTAATGCAGGAGCAATTACCGAGGCGCTGAGACGCAGAGGTTATATTGTTTTGTTGCGCCTACGGCGTAACAAAACAATCATTTTTTCTTTGCGCCTCTGCGGTGAAAAGTTTTTAAGATTTTTTTTAACAATATAAATATACACGGGGAGCCCGAATTAAGTACGGCGTTTGAACCCGGGAGAAAGAAAGATGGCTAAAAAAGTCGACGCGTATATCAAGTTGCAGGTACCTGCAAATGAAGCGAATCCAAGTCCACCGGTTGGTCCTGCGTTAGGTCAGCACGGCGTTAACATCATGGAATTCTGTAAGGCATTTAATGCCAAGACGCAGAACATGGAAAAAGGAATGCCAATTCCTGTTGTTATAACTGTTTATTCAGATAAAAGCTTTACCTTTATCACTAAGACGCCACCGGCTTCAATCTTATTGAAGAAAGCTGCTGGCCTTAAAAGCGGCAGTCCTGAGCCACATGTTAAAAAGGTGGGTAAGGTAAATCGTGCGCAGTTAGAAGAAATCGCAACAATAAAAATGCCTGATCTTACAGCAGCTGATATGGATGCTGCGGTACGTACCATTGCTGGCAGTGCGCGTAGTATGGGTATTGAGACTGAGGGTGTGAACTAATGGCTAAGCTAACTAAACGCAGTAAAGCAATACTTGCAAAAATTGATAAAGATAAAGTTTATGCGCTGGAAGATGCGTTGGCTTTATTGAAAGAAGTATCATCTGTTAAATTTGCTGAGTCAGTTGATATCAGTGTTAATCTCGGTCTGGATCCTAAGAAGAGTGACCAGGTCGTACGCGGCGCTACCGTATTGCCAAATGGTACCGGTAAAGAAGTCCGTGTTGCTGTATTCACCGATGGTGATAATGCAAAAGCTGCACAGGAAGCAGGTGCAGATATCGTCGGTATGGACGATCTTGCGGATGAAGTTAAAAAAGGTAATATGGATTTTGATGTCGTTATTGCTTCACCAGATGCTATGCGTGTTGTCGGTCAGCTGGGTCAGATCTTAGGTCCTCGCGGATTAATGCCTAACCCTAAAGTGGGTACCGTGACAGCCGATGTTGCTACTGCTGTTAAAAATGCGAAATCAGGACAGGTGCGTTACCGTGTAGATAAAGCCGGTATTATTCATTGTTCTGTGGGTACCGTTAAGTTTGATGTGCCTCAGTTAAAAGAAAACATCGATGGCCTGGTGGCTGACTTGATCAAGGCGAAACCAAGCGCTTCGAAAGGTGTTTATCTGAAGAAAATTTCTGTTTCAACAACCATGGGACCAGGTCTTACTGTAGATCAGTCTATTTATTCTTAGTCATTAGTTTGTAAGACTAATAGTTGTTTGAAACAACAAACAATCGTTGTTTGATGATTTTTATTGAATAACGGTAGTGATTTGACAGCCGAGTGAGTATTTATACAAGCCGGTGTCGTCAGAGACCGTAGGTGTATGAGTTTCTGGGAGTGATTCCAGCAGATGATTGCTTAATTTCCTACGTAGATGGTGAGTCTCTTAATGGGAGCACCGTGGTGGATCATGCATGTTGCATGGTCTGTTTACTTGGCTGGGTTAATGATTATGCTGAATGATCGATTATTAATCCTGGCTTTAACAGGAGAGCTAAAGTGGCACTAAGTCTTGAAAGCAAGAAAGCAATTGTCGCTGAGGTTTCTACCGTTGCCGCCAGTGCGTTATCAGCAGTTGCTGCTGAATATCGTGGTATGTCAGTCGATGCTATGACAGCCTTACGTGTGCAAGCACGTAATGAAGGTGTTTATCTTCGAGTGACCAAGAACACACTGGTAAAACGTGCTGTTGAAGGTACTGAGTTTGAGTGTATGCAGGATTCTTTGGTGGGACCGCTGATTATGGCGTTCTCTCAGGAAGATCCGGGTGCAGCTGCTCGACTTATTAAGAATTTTTCAAAAGATAATGACAAGCTGATTGCTAAAGTAATATCAATCGGTGGTGAAGTGTTGCCTATCGAGCAGCTCGAAGCGTTATCTAAATTGCCTACTCGTGATCAGGCGCTTGCTATATTGATGGCAGTGATGAAAGCGCCGGTAGAAAAATTCGTTCGTACTCTCAACGAGCCACACGCGAAAATGGTTCGCACTGTGGCTGCTGTACGTGATCAAAAACAGGCAAGCGCGTAGTAACCGACGCTTTGTAATTTTTAACTTTTTAATATTTAATAATCTGGAGAATAGTCATGGCTGTTTCTAAAGATGATATTCTGGAAACTATTTCCAATATGTCTGTAATGGAAGTTGTAGATCTGATTTCTGCAATGGAAGAAAAATTTGGCGTATCTGCAGCAGCTGCTGTAGCTGCTGCACCTGCTGCTGGCGGCGACGCTGGCGGTGAAGCTGCTGCTGCCAAAGATGAGTTTGATGTTGTACTGACCGGTTTTGGTGATAACAAAGTAGCTGTAATTAAAGCGGTTCGTGCTATCACTGGTTTAGGCTTGAAAGAAGCTAAAGATGCGGTAGAAAGTACACCAACAACTCTTAAAGAAGCTGCGTCTAAAGGCGAAGCTGAAGAGGTTAAAAAGCAGCTTGAAGAAGCTGGCGCAACTGTCGAACTTAAATAGAGGCGTCGCGCTGATTTTCTGAATCAGCGGCAGGATAGGCTGGAAACACTGTTAAAAATAACAGTGTTTCCCGGCCTTTTCCTGCTTCTGCTATTTATTGGTCGTTAGCGATAACGAGCAAGAAAAGCAGAATTAAGTATATAAGAGAGTTTTGCACGGTGTAGCTTACTCATTCGTGCGGGCAAGATCGTAAAAAAAGCGTTGTTTACCCTGGTGTACGCGTCTTTTTGAAACCTTCTGATGCCGCAATAATGAAAAACTGTTCCATGCAAAGCTTTCTGCACATAAATATTAGATTAAACGAGGATTACTGATGGCATATTCTTTTACCGAGAAAAAACGACTCCGCAAGGATTTCGGTAAGCGTCCACCTGTTTTGGATGTTCCCTATTTGTTATCAATGCAAATTGATTCTTTTCGCGGTTTTTTGCAGTCAGAAAAAACAGCGCAACAACGATTAAATACCGGGTTACAGGGTGCATTTGAGTCAGTATTTCCTATCGTTAGTTATTCAGGTCATGTGAAGCTTCAATTTGTCGAATACAGACTCGGTAAGCCTGTGTTTGATGTGAAAGAATGTCAGCTACGTGGTATGACCTATGCAGCTCCGCTGCGTGTGATCCTGCGTCTAGAAATTTATGACAAGGACAGCAAGAAGAAAACCACGCCGAAAGAAGTTAAAGAGCAGGAAGTCTTCATGGGCGAAATGCCTTTAATGACAGACAACGGTACCTTTGTTATTAATGGTACCGAACGCGTTATCGTCTCTCAGTTACATCGTTCACCCGGTGTGTTGTTTGATCACGATAAAGGTAAAACGCATTCATCAGGTAAGATTCTGTATTCTGCACGCGTTATCCCTTACCGTGGTTCATGGCTGGATTTTGAATTTGATCCTAAAGATTCTGTATTTGTCCGTATTGACCGCCGTCGTAAATTACCGGCTTCAATCCTGTTGCGTGCTCTAGGTTACAACAACGAAGAAATCCTGGATATATTCTTCGATAGTATCGATTACAGCTTTACCAAAGACGGTGTTAGTTTTGCTTTAGTGCCTGAGCGTCTACGTGGTGATACGGCTAGTTTTGATATTACTGCAGGTAAAGAAGTTGTTGTTGAGACTGGCAAGCGTGTGACCATGCGTCACATCAAGCTGTTAGAAGAGAAAAAAGTTAAAAAGCTGAACGCGCCTCTGGATTACCTGGTCGGCAAGATTTTAGCAACTGACATCATCGATGAAGAGACTGGTGAAGTGATGGTGCCTGCTAACTCTGAATTTACTGAAGAGTTGATTGCATTCATTCAGGAAAAAGGCATTAAGAGCGTGCGTGTGATCTACACCAATGATCTGGATGTGGGTCCATTTATTTCTAACACGCTGGCGGTTGATAGTACTACGACCAAACTGGAAGCGCAGATAGAGATCTATCGTATGATGCGTCCAGGCGAGCCGCCAACTAAAGATGCAGCAGAAAATCTGTTCAACAACCTGTTCTTCTCAGAGGATCGTTATGATATCTCTACCGTAGGTCGTATGAAGTTCAATCGTCGCCTGCAGCGCGGTAGTTCTGAAGGCCCGGGTGTGCTTTTTGATCAGCGTCATTTCAGTACGCGTAAAGATGACCAGGCAAAAGAATTATGTGAAACACTAGGTGAAACCTCTGACATCCTTGATGTGATGAAGGAGTTGATCGCTATTCGTAACGGTAACGGTACGGTAGATGATATCGACCATTTAGGTAATCGCCGCATCCGTAGTGTTGGCGAGATGGCAGAGAACGTATTCCGTGTTGGTCTGGTACGTGTCGAGCGTGCAGTAAAAGAGCGTCTGACCACGGCTGAGCAGGATGGTCTGATGCCACAGGAATTGATTAACGCAAAACCTGTCGCTGCTGCAGTAAAAGAGTTCTTCGGTTCGAGCCAGTTATCACAGTTTATGGATCAGAATAATCCATTGTCTGAAGTAACCCACAAACGTCGTATCTCTGCGTTAGGCCCGGGTGGTCTGACACGTGAGCGTGCAGGGTTTGAAGTACGTGACGTACATCCGACGCATTATGGTCGTGTCTGTCCGATTGAGACGCCTGAGGGACCAAACATCGGTCTGATTAACTCACTGTCTGTCTATGCGCGTACCAATGAATACGGTTTTCTTGAAACACCGTATCGCAAAGTGATAAAAGGCGTGGCAACTGCAGACATCGATTACCTCTCTGCGATCGAAGAAAGTAATTTTGTCATCGCGCAGGCGAATGCCACCATGAGTGACAAGGGTAAGTTGCTCGATGAGATGGTCTCATGCCGTCATCTGAACGAGTTCTCATTATCAGCTCCTGCTGATGTGCAGTACATGGATGTATCGCCAAGACAGATCGTCTCTGTTGCGGCATCACTGATCCCGTTCCTTGAACATGACGATGCTAACCGTGCGTTGATGGGTTCAAACATGCAACGTCAGGCTGTACCGACGTTGCGTGCGGATAAACCTCTGGTCGGTACCGGTATGGAGCGTGTCGTTGCACATGATTCCGGTGCCTCTGTGGTAGCAACCCGTGGTGGTCTGATCGATTCAGTCGATGCTTCACGTATCGTTATCCGTGCACATGAAGATGAAGCAGCGGATGGTGCGACCGGTGTCGATATATATAACCTGACCAAGTACACGCGTTCGAATCAGAACACCTGTATCAATCAGCGTCCTCTGGTTAAAGTCGGTGATTCAGTACAACGTGGTGATATCATTGCTGATGGTCCGTCAACCGATATGGGTGAGCTGGCACTGGGTCAGAATATGCTGGTTGCCTACATGGCGTGGAATGGTTACAACTTCGAGGATTCGATCATCATCTCCGAGCGAGTTGTCGAAGAAGACCGTTACACCACCATCCATATTCAGGAATTAAGCAGTGTCGCTCGTGATACTAAACTAGGTTCTGAAGAGATCACTGCCGATATTCCGAATGTAAGCGAAAGCCTGTTATCTAAACTGGATGAGTCCGGTGTGGTCTACGTCGGCGCCGAAGTTAAACCGGGTGATATCCTGGTGGGTAAAGTGACACCTAAAGGTGAAACTCAGTTAACCGCAGAAGAGAAACTGCTGCGTGCCATCTTTGGTGAAAAAGCGTCTGATGTTAAAGATTCCTCTCTGCGCGTTGGTGCAAGTACCTATGGTACCGTTATCGGTGTGCAGGTATTTACTCGCGATGGTGTCGATAAAGACAAACGTGCGCTGGAGATCGAAGAACAAGAAATTGATTCAGTGAAGAAAGATGTCGATGCGCAGTGGCGTATTATCGAAGAAGATCTGTTTGCCCGTATGGAAAGTGTCTTCACCGGTAAGCAGGCAGCTGGTGGTCCAGGTGGTCTGAAATCTGGTGATAAGATCACTGCGGCCTACCTGAAAGGTCTGGATCATAAAGACTGGTTGCAGATCCGTCTTAAGAACGAGACGGAAAATGCCCGTATCGAAGCGCTGGTCAAGCAGCATAAAGAGCAGCGTGAACTGCTGGATGCTTACTTCGCTGAGAAGAAAGACAAGCTGACAGCCGGTGATGATCTGGCGCCTGGCGTATTGAAGATGGTGAAAGTTTATCTTGCCGTTAAACGCCGTATGCAACCTGGCGATAAGATGGCTGGTCGTCACGGTAACAAGGGTGTGGTATCAACCATCGTCCCGGTTGAAGATATGCCGCACACTGCGGATGGCACGCCGGTCGATATCATCTTGAACCCGCTAGGTGTACCGTCTCGTATGAACGTCGGTCAGATCCTGGAAACACATCTTGGTCTGGCAGCAAAAGGCCTGGGTGATGTTATCAGCAAGATGCTCGATGATAATGAGTCAGTTGCAAGCATTCGCAAGTTCCTCAACGAGATATATAACTACAAAGAAAACAAAGTGGACCTGAAGTCTTTCAGTGATGAAGAGATTCTGGATATGGCGAATAACCTGCGCAAAGGTGTGCCGATGGCAACACCTGTGTTCGACGGTGCCAACGAAGAAGAGATTCATCGTATGTTAGAGCTGGCTGGTCTGCCAGTTAGCGGCCAGACGACATTGTATGATGGCCGCACCGGTAACCAGTTTGATAACCCTGTGACCATCGGTTATAAATATATGCTGAAACTGAATCACCTGATCGATGACAAGATGCATGCACGTTCTACCGGTCCTTACAGTCTGGTAACGCAGCAACCATTAGGCGGTAAAGCGCAGTTTGGTGGTCAGCGCTTCGGAGAGATGGAAGTTTGGGCACTGGAAGCATACGGTGCCGCATATACCTTGCAGGAAATGTTAACAGTCAAGTCTGATGACGTGGCTGGCCGTAACAAGATGTACAAGAACATTGTTGATGGTAATCATCATATGGAGCCGGGTATGCCGGAGTCATTCAATGTATTGCTTAAAGAGATTCGTGCTTTAGGTATCAACATTGAACTGGATCTGGAGAATAAGTCCTAAGCGACGATTTTCAGGCACACACGCAACCATATAACATAGAATCATACAGGATTTAGGGCAATGAAAGACTTACTTAAGCTCATTAAACAACCAGGCCAGAACGAAGATTTTGATGCAATTAAAATTAGCCTTGCATCACCATCACAGGTTCAGTCATGGTCATTCGGTGAAGTAAAAAAACCGGAAACTATTAACTATCGTACATTTAAACCAGAACGTGATGGTCTGTTCTGCGCAAAGATTTTTGGTCCCGTTAAGGACTACGAATGTTTATGTGGAAAATATAAACGCCTGAAACATCGTGGTGTCGTCTGTGAAAAATGTGGCGTTGAGGTAACTCAATCTAAAGTTCGCCGTGAACGTATGGGTCACATCGACCTGGCGAGCCCGGTCGCACATATCTGGTATTTGAAATCTTTACCTTCACGTATTGGTCTGTTGTTAGATATGACCTTACGTGAGATCGAACGCATCCTGTATTTCGAAGCATTCGTGGTTATCGAGCCAGGTTTAACTACCCTGGAAAAAGGTCAGTTGCTAACGGATGAATCGTACCTCGAAGCGATCGAAGAGCACGGTGACGAGTTCGACGCACGCATGGGTGCCGAAGCGGTTCACGAGATGTTGAAGAATCTGGTTCTGGAAGAAGAAAAAATTCAGATCCGTGAAGACATGGGTGCTACCAAGTCTGAGACCAAACTGAAACGTCTGGCTAAACGACTTAAATTAATCGAATCATTTATGGCTTCAGGTAATCGTCCGGAATGGATGATCATGACCATATTGCCAGTACTGCCACCTGATCTACGTCCACTGGTGCCGCTTGATGGCGGACGTTTTGCGACCTCTGACCTGAACGATCTATACCGTCGTGTGATCAACCGTAATAACCGTCTGAAACGTTTATTAGAGTTGTATGCGCCTGACATCATCGTGCGTAACGAAAAACGTATGCTGCAGGAATCGGTTGATGCCCTGATGGATAACGGTCGTCGTGGCCGTGCCATTACCGGTACTAACAAACGTCCGCTGAAATCATTAGCAGACATGATCAAAGGTAAGCAGGGTCGCTTCCGTCAGAATCTATTAGGTAAACGTGTAGATTACTCCGGCCGTTCAGTGATCGTGGTTGGCCCGACACTTAAGCTGCATCAGTGTGGTCTGCCGAAGAAGATGTCACTTGAACTGTTCAAGCCATTTATCTTTAACAAATTACTACGCCGCGGTCTGGCGACAACCATTAAAGCTGCGAAGAAAATGGTTGAGAAAGAGGGTACGGAAGTATGGGATATCCTCGATGAAGTTATCCGTGAACATCCGGTCATGCTTAACCGTGCACCAACCCTGCATAGGTTAGGTATCCAGGCGTTTGAGCCTGTGCTGATCGAAGGTAAAGCGATTCAACTGCATCCATTAGTCTGTACCGCATTCAACGCCGATTTCGATGGTGACCAGATGGCGGTTCACGTGCCCTTGTCTATCGAAGCACAGTTAGAAGCGCGTACCTTGATGCTGGCGACAAATAACATCCTGTCACCTGCTTCTGGTGATCCTATTATCGTACCTTCTCAGGATATCGTATTAGGTCTTTATTACATGTCGCGTGAGTCGATCAATGTAAAAGGCGAGGGCATGGTCTTTGCTGACGTTGATGAGGTGCATCGTGCCTATGATAGTGGTGCAGCGCATCTGCAGGCTAAAGTTAAAGCGCGTATTAAAGAAGTTGTATTTAATGATGATGGTGAGCTGGAAGAGCGTTACAGTATCATCGATACCACGGTTGGTCGTGCCATCCTGTCTGAGATCATCCCTGCCGGCATCCCTTACGAATTAGTCAATCGGGACCTGGGTAAGAAAGCCATCTCAAACCTGATTAACTCCTGTTATCGTCAGGTCGGCCTGAAAGAGACAGTTATCTTTGCTGACCAGTTGATGTACACCGGTTTCAGATACTCGACCCGTTCAGGTATTTCGATCTGTATCAACGATATGGTTATCCCTGAAGAAAAAGAAACAT
>CAVWAI010000026.1:0-11403 GCA_963752725.1 uncultured Gammaproteobacteria bacterium | reverse complement strand
CGCTCCTTGCGTGCCGGCATCGATCTCGAAGTGCTGGGTGAAAACACCATCAGCCTGGACTGCGACGTCATCCAGGCTGATGGTGGTACTCGCACCGCCAGCATTACTGGAGCGTGGGTTGCACTGAACGATGCCATACAGCACCTGCTAGATAAAAAAATCATCAAAAAAAACCCGCTGCACCACCAGATCGCATCAGTTTCTGTCGGTATATTCAATGGCACGCCGGTACTTGATCTCGATTATGCAGAAGACTCCAATGCAGAGACTGACATGAACGTCGTCATGAATAGCGATAACGGTTTTATCGAAGTACAGGGTACCGCCGAAGGCCACCCTTATAGTAAGGACGAATTAAACGGTATGCTGGCGCTGGCTGAAAAAGGTATTTTAGAATTATTTAGCATTCAACAAGCTGCAATCGGGGGTTAATTAATCATGAATAAAGATGCCATAAAAAAAATCGTCCTCGCCAGCGGTAACGCCGGCAAGGTTCGCGAGATCAATAAACTGTTTGCCGGCAGCGGCATCGAAGTGGTGCCTCAGTCTGAATTTAATGTCGAGGAAGTCCCTGAAACTGGTACCACCTTTGTGGAGAACGCGATCATCAAAGCGCGCCATGCCGCAGAATGTACAGGACTTCCTGCTATTTCAGATGACTCCGGCATCGAAGTCGATGCACTGGATGCCAGACCCGGCGTGTATTCTGCTCGTTATGCCGGCGAAGGCGCCAGCGATGAAGACAACAACAAGCTGATGCTGAAAGAATTAGAGGGTGTTCCCGAAGCAGAACGCACTGCTCGTTACCAGTGTTTGATCGTATTCATGCGCTCACACACCGACCCTGTACCAATCATCACCCAGGGCAGCTGGGAAGGTCGCATTTTAGAAGCACCACAGGGTGATGGTGGTTTTGGTTATGATCCGATATTTTATGTACCGACACATAATTGCTCAGGTGGCGAGTTACCACTGGATGTTAAAAACACCATGAGTCATCGCGCTATCGCACTCAATGCCATGCTGGAAGAATTCAAAAAACATAAATATTTATAAACTTCACCACAGAGACACAGAGCGCACAGAGTTTTTTATTTACTAAGATCTCTGATAAGCTCGCTGCAGATAAAGTATTTAGTAAGCTAGTTAGTCTTTTGCTTTTATTGAATTTTATTATTCTCTGTGCGCTCTGTGTCTCTGTGGTTAGTATCTCACATCCTTATGCCCGTGCTACTTTGTAACGACATCAATCTAAAACTCCTGCAATCCCTGCTTGAACGTTACGGCATGGTGATTAAAACTGTTAACGTTAATGAGAATATTCCCGGCAGTTTCTGGCAGCCACCGGAAGCTGGTTTAATAAATAACCTGCTCTATATACGTAACGACACCCCCGTGCACTCTGCATTGCACGAGGCCTGTCATTACATCTGCATGGATGATAGTCGCAGAAAAAATCTTGATACCGATGCAGGCGGCGGATACCAAGAAGAAGATGGCGTTTGTTACCTGCAGATCCTGTTAGCTGATTTTATTCCAGAGATGAAACGAAAACGCATGTTCAGCGACATGGATGCGTGGGGCTATTCTTTTCGATTAGGTTCAGCACAGGCATGGTTTGAAAAAGATGCCGAGGATGCCTTTGGCTGGCTGCTTAAAAATAAAATCATCAACGCTGATAACACCCCAACATGGGATGTTCGAATATAAAAGAGATTTTCTCTCTATGAAGCACATGTCATCTCGACCAACAGGAGAGATCTTGTACTCTAACCGTTAAGATCTCTCCTGTTGGTCGAGATGACAAACCACACCGCCTTCCCTGGCTCCTTGCGATATACCGCCCATCCATGGGCATAAAAAAGCCCTCCGAAGAGGGCTTACTGTTAAAACATTTATTATTATATTATCTAGAAGAAAAAGTTTGCCTGCGCACTCAAGATATCAACCGATGATTCATAAGAGCCAGTTAATACTTCACCGGTAACATTAGCATTATTGATATTTGTATCACTAAGAAATAAGTGCGAATAACCGACATCAAATGACCAGCTTGCTGAAGGCGCATAACCCGCACCGAAACTTAACCATTTACGATCATTACCCGGGATTCTAGGCGATGTCGATTCAGCTGAACGAATAGGCGTTTCATCATATGCCAAACCGCCACGATAGATCAATTTATCCGTGTGCTGATAATTCACACCCACTGAATAACGATTGGTATTTTTATATGCCAGGTCCAGAGTTGGCTCCCTACCAGGGATACCATCTGCCAGCCTAATGACGATAGTGTCTAAATTACTCCAACCAGTCCAGGTCCAGTCAAACAACGCAGTCCAATTTGGCGCAACCTCACCGGCAAAACTAAATGAAAATGTTTCTGGCAATTCAGCTGTTGCCTTTAACGTAGTATCCTCTAAAAATTTATATTGAGGTGGTATAGGGAAACTAGGAAGAGCCGCAGCTAAATTAGCGTCAAGTGTGTAATCTGCATTACCCGACACTTCATGCTTAATGGCTGAACGATAAGCTATACCTATACGAGAATTATCATCTAGTTCAATCAAAATTCCGGTATTCCAGCCGATCTCTGTTGAGTCACCATCTAGTTTCAGATGGCTGTCAGTGGTTCCCGGGCCACAGGTTCCACCACATATTGCATTAGAATTAAGATTATTGGTTAATTCTAACTCTATGTATTGAATACTAAGACCAAACCCGACTGAAACCTTGTCTGTCGTTTTCCAGGCAATAGAAGGGTTAATATTAATGCTTATTATTTCACTTTTTAATGCATGATAACGACCTATCCAGCCATTATCATATTCTGTTGCCAGTCCAAAAGGTACATTAATACCAACACCGACAAAAACATCGTTATTTAGCTCAGCAGAATAATAGAAGTTTGGTATAAATCCTACCTCGTCTGTCGTAGAATTTGGCCCGGTGACATTGATTGATCCACTATCAGTAAACTTCGCTTCTGTCGCAACAATATTACCAGCAACAACAATCTGCTGACCTGATAACCGCGTCATCGCTGCCGGGTTAAAATAAATGGTACTTGCATCCTCACCGATTGCTGCCGCACCCGCATAAGCAGAACCCTGCCCACTGGCACTTTGATCAATCAAACCAAAGGAGCCAGCTTGAGTAACTGTAGACACACTTGCGATACTAATGGCAAGTAATGTTTTCGAAAAAGAATTCCTTAATTTATTATTCATTCTAATTATCACCTTATTATTTTAATGATTCACTTCGAAATAATACGCCTGCTGATATAAATTGCAAAACAATAAATAGCTAAATCACGGTATTTCTTAATAATTTTCACTAAATCTAAAAAAATTTTCTTATTATCTTACAGGCAGCACTTTTGGTCTTCTATTTTCATCAATTGCAACATAGGTCAATGTCGCCTCTGTCACTTTAACGCAGAATGTTTCACCCTTGGTCATGCGCTCTGCATAAACTTCAACTTTAACTTTCATCGAAGTACGGCCCTCGGAAACAATATCAGCATAACAGCTTATGAGATCATCGACAAATACCGGTTTTTTAAATTCGAAAGAATCTACTGCTCGAGTCACTACCGGGCCGCGGACACGAGCCAGCGCGGGTATACTGCCGGCAATATCCACATATGACATAATCCAGCCACCGAAAATGCTGCCGCCGGAGTTCTGGTCGGCATGCATAGCTGGCACCCGAATGACAGGCATACGATTTTCAGGCAAGCTATCTTGAGACGAGGTTTTATCAGACACTGTATTCACCTATGTGCTCCTTCAGATGTAATTTAACTTAACACCAAACCATGAAAACAAAAACAATTAAATGTAACTTTAAAAATTCACGGGGACATACGCTTGCTGCACGTCTTGATATCCCTGCCGCTTTAGACATCGATAACCTGCGAGCAACAACCTTTATTATTTTTTGCCACTGCTTCACCTGTACTAAAGAAACCATAACCACTTTTCGTTTAAGTCGTCTACTTGCCGAACACGGTTACGCTGTTTTGCGTTTTGACTTTTCTGGCTTAGGTGACAGCGAAGGTGATTTTTCCTCGACCACCTTTTCCAGCACTCAGGATGATTTACATAGTGCCATTAACTTTCTTAAAAACCATTATCAGGAGCCTGAATTCCTCATGGGTCATAGCCTTGGTGGCACCACGGCACTTTCGATTGCCAATGAGTATAAGAATATCAGGGGCGTAGTAACTGTTGCCTCGCCTAGCGAACCGTCACACGTGTTACACCATTTTGGTCATGCGTTAACGTTACTTGAACAGAACATACCCGCCAGCTTTGAAGTTGCTGGCCAGTATTTTGATCTTGATCCTGAGTTTGTAGAAGATGTTCATAAGATCGATATGCATGCAAGTTTATCCGCACTGGAAAAACCGGTACTCGTTTTTAATATAGAAAATGATGCACTGGTCGATGCAAGCAATGCACAGGAGATTCAGCAGTGGACTAATGGGGATGTAACCTTAATCGACGTTACCGGCTCAAATCACTTGCTCACGAATAAAGGCGCAGTTGAGATGGTGGCGGGGAATATTATTGACTGGATGAGTTCGTTTGATTAGATGTGATTTTTTTGGGTTTTGGTGTTTGGTATTTACTGGTTATGATGTTTGGTATTTACTGAGTACTATTTTATTAAGCATTGCGGTATTCGCACCGCGGGCGAGTTACTCTTTTGCAACAGCCCAAAAGAGTAACCAGAAAAGACCGCCACGTCAGCTGCGCCCCGTAAAAAGCACAGGGTTCCCAGTGTAATAGTGTTATTAACATGCTGTGCCAGAACTCGCAGAAAACGCTCAGACAACTGGCTCAGAAAACCCATGTTAACAACACTATTACTCTGGCTTGCCAAGGTGGGTGAAGAACAAAGTCAACGACGGTGTTGCATTCGGTATCAAACTCCGTATTTTTTAAGCTTTTCTCTGTTGATCTTTATTCACATTAGCCAAGCCATTGTGTCAGTAGCGGTGTCATGGGTATTCTGTGAAAACTGTCTGAGCGTTTTCTGCGAGTTTTTTCACAGCATGACAGTGATACTGGCTCAATGGGAACCCCTGTGCCTTTTACAGGGGCGCCAGGCGTGGTGACGGCTTTTTTTGGTTACTTTTTTTAGCTGATGAAAAAAAGTGACTCGCCGTAAAAGGCGAAACTCACGAGATAAATTCAGAATAGTCAGTTATGCAGACAAGGGAGCCTGATAAAGCCAGAAAGTCCGTAACTCGCCCGCGGTGCGAATACCGCAATGCCAAAATCAAAAATCAATCGTAAAAGACTAAACTCACGATAATAATTCACATACCCAGATAATACCCGTAGCTAAAAAATCGCGGAACAAGTTTATTCAGCATATCCATATGCTTCACCCCTATCAGGGCTTACGTGAAAAACTTTTCCAGAAAGTTTTTTCCGCTCCTACAATTTACGATTACCAACCTGTAGCCTCAGCAACACCTTTACCTAAATCCGCAGGCGAACGCACGGTATGCACCCCTACCTTCTCCAGTGCGGCAAATTTTTCTGCTGCAGTACCTTTGCCGCCGGCTATGATCGCACCGGCATGGCCCATACGTTTGCCTTTTGGCGCAGTACCGCCGGCGATAAATGCCGTTACCGGTTTACTGACTTCTGACTGGATAAATTCAGCCGCTTCTTCTTCTGCACTACCGCCGATCTCACCGACCATCAAGATGGCTTCGGTTTTCGGATCGTTCTCAAACAATTGTAAACAGTCGATAAAGCTGGTGCCGGGTATCGGATCACCACCGATGCCGATGCAGGTCGTTTGGCCAAAACCGTAATCACTGGTCTGTTTAACTGCTTCGTAGGTGAGCGTGCCCGAGCGTGAGACCACGCCGACTTTTCCCGGCAGGTGAATCTCGCCCGGCATGATACCGATCTTGCATTCGCCGGGCGTGATGATGCCCGGACAGTTTGGCCCGATAATGCGTGCGCCGGCACTATCAGCAACCATTTTCACCTGCAGCATATCCAGTGTAGGAATACCCTCGGTGATACATACGATCAACTCGATACCCGCCTCGATCGCTTCTAATATCGAATCCTTACAAAACGGTGCGGGCACATAGATGACTGTCGCATTAGCATCAGTATCGTTCACTGCCTGTTTCACCGTGTTAAACACCGGCAGGTCAAGATGCGTCTGCCCGCCTTTACCCGGCGTTACTCCGCCCACCATATTGGTACCGTAAGCGATTGCCTGTTCAGAATGAAAACTACCCTGCTTGCCGGTAAAACCCTGACAGATGACCCGGGTGTCTTTATTTATTAATACGCTCATCTAATTCACTTATTCTTTTTGACTTCAGCAACAATTTTTTCTGCTGCTTCGGTTAGATTATTCGCTGCGATGATATTCACACCACTCTCAGAAAGTAGCTGACTGCCGCGTTCAGCATTATTGCCTTCCAGCCTTACGACGACGGGTACGTTGACATGAACTTCTTCGACCGCACCGATAATACCTTCTGCGATCAGATCGCAACGCACGATGCCACCGAAGATATTCACCAGGATACCTTTCACATTATCATCCGATAAAATGATTTTAAAAGCTTCGCTGACACGTTCTTTGGTCGCACCGCCACCGACATCCAGGAAGTTTGCCGGCTGGCCGCCACAGAGTTTGATCAGGTCCATGGTCGCCATCGCCAGTCCGGCACCATTGACCATGCAGCCGATATCGCCATCAAGCGAGATATAATTCAGATCCCATTCTTTGGCGCGATTCTCACGCTCATCTTCCTGCGATTCATCGCGCATCGCCAGGATATCTTTCTGCCGATACAGAGCATTATCATCAATATTTATTTTTCCATCCAGACAGATCAGCTGACCTTCATCTGTCACCACCAGCGGATTGATCTCCACCAGGCTCAAATCTTTTTCCACAAACATTTTTGCAAAACCGTCCAGTAACTTTGCAAACTGTTTTATCTGATCGCCCTTCAGACCTAGACCAAATGCAAGCTCTCTTGCCTGGTAGGGTTGCAGACCGGTCAGAGGATTGATCGTCGCTTTCAAAATTTTATCTGGCGTTTCTGCGGCTACTTTTTCAATTTCCATGCCGCCTTCGGTTGACGCCATGATAACAACCCGTTGTGACGCCCGATCAATGACAGCCCCTAAATAGAGTTCACGTTTGATATTACTTATTTCTTCTATCAATACCTGATTGACCGGCTGGCCCTGCTCATTCGTCTGGTAAGTCACCAGACGGGTGCCGATCATGTCATCGACCGTCTGTTTTACTGCTTCCGCAGAATCGAGCAGCTTAACGCCGCCCGCCTTGCCGCGACCGCCTGCATGAACCTGTGCTTTCACTACCCAGCGATCACCGGACAGTTTTGCCAGTGCGTCAGGTACATCGGTAACTGACTCAACCACCTGGTTGTTTGGCACAGGCATGCCGTACTGGGCAAATACCTGTTTTGCCTGATATTCGTGTAAATTCATTTTTAACTCATCAAATTAGATAATACTTTTCTTGTGACGTATTAAATCACGAAGCTCACTACATTCGCAAAATAAATACTGAACGAATTAACCACAGAGACACAGAGAGCACAGAGGATGCTGAGAAGGTTTTTTCCTACTTGCTGCGCCGCAGGCGCTACAAGCAAACAATCTCTGCGCCCTCTGTGTCTCTGTGGTTCAAGGATTTTTAGTTTTTGATATGGACAGCTCGCCCATTAACCGCCAGTGCCGCTTCATGTACAGATTCAGCTAAGGTCGGGTGGGCAAAGATGGTAAGCGCCATATCTTCTGAGGTGGCCTGCATCTCCATCATCAGGACCGCCTGTGCGATAAGCTCTGAGGCCTGCGCTGAAAAGATATGCACGCCTAAAACGCGATCGGTTTCTGCATCCGCAATGATTTTCACCAGGCCTTCGGTCTCGGCCATGGCACGCGCCCGACCATTGGCTGCAATTGGAAAACTGCCTACTTTATATTTTAACCCTGCCGTCTTGCATTCATCCTCTGTCTTTCCTGCCCAGGCAAGCTCTGGATGGGTATATATTACTGAAGGAATGGAATCATAATTAAGTTCTGTATGCATACCGGCTATATGTTCAGCAACCATCACACCTTCTTCTGACGCTTTATGCGCCAGCATTGGCCCACGCACGACATCACCTATCGCATAAATACCTGGCACGCTGGTCTGACAACTGTCATCGACCATAATAAAGCACCTTTCGTCTTTTTCGATACCCAGTTCTTCACCGAAGATACGATCACTGTTCGGTTTTCTACCGACCGCTATGATTAATTTATCGAAACTTTCTTTTTGTTCGCCTTTTTCATCCTCATAGATGACATGCACTTTTTTACCTTTCACCCTGGCCGAGATCAGCCTGGCATTAAGCCTGATATCCAGCGACTGTTTCGTATAACTGCGTTTCGCCAGGTTGGCCAGCTTACTGTCCACCATGGGTAAAAAAACGGGCATCGCTTCGAGCAAAACCACCTGTGAACCTAAACGTGACCAGACACTGCCCAGTTCAAGTCCGATTGCACCCGCGCCGACAATACCCAGACGCCTGGGCACAGCACCGAGCTCCAGTGCACCAGCCGAATCAATAATATAGCCTTCTTCTAACATCGCCTGTTGCAGACGAACAGGAGAGGATCCTGTAGCAATAATGATATTCTTTGCTTTTATCTTTTTGTTTATTTTTCGTGTTTTTCGATTTATAACCTTAACAGTATCATTGGCCGTAATCTTTGCCCGCCCATGAATCAACTCAACCTTATTAGCCTTGAGTAGCGCCTGTATACCTTGCGTCAGATCATCTACCACCTGATCTTTGCGCGCCTGCATTGTTTCCATATTGATTTTCAGAGATGATACTGAGATGCCATGCTGTTCAAAATCAACTTTCGCCTGCTGATATAGATGCGAAGATTCAAGTAATGCTTTTGATGGGATACAGCCAACATTTAAACAGGTGCCACCCAGTGATGACTCCCCCTTATGATTTTGCCACTCATCGACACAGACGGTTTTTAGTCCGAGCTGTGCGCATCGTATCGCTGCGACATAGCCACCAGGGCCGGCACCAATTACTATTACATCGTATGTTGTCGTCATCATTATTATTAGACTCCCAATAACATGCGTGAAGGATCTTCTAATAACTGCTTGATCGTCACCAGAAACTGTACCGCACTCTTACCGTCGATTAATCGATGATCATACGACAGTGCCAGGTACATCATCGGCAGGGCCTTTATCTCGCCATCGACGACCATGGCGCGTTCGATGATATTATGCATCCCCAGGATAGCGCTCTGCGGCGGATTAAGAATAGGCGTTGATAACATTGAGCCAAACACGCCACCATTAGAAATAGTAAAGGTACCGCCGGTAATGTCCTCGATTGCCAGTTTATTTTCCATGGCTTTATTTGCATAGTTAATGATGGACTGCTCGATCTCGGCGATAGATTGAATATCGGCATCACGCAGGATAGGCACGACAAGTCCATTGGGTCCCGAGACGGCAACACCGACATCATAAAACCCGTGATAGACGATATCATTGCCATCGATGGAAGCATTAACTTCGGGAAAACGTTTTAATGCTTCGACACTGGCCTGAACGAAAAAGGACATAAAACCTAAACGCACGCCAAATTTTTTCTCAAACGCATCCTTATAACGTGAGCGTAACTCCATGACTGGTTTCATATTCACTTCATTAAACGTTGTCAGTATTGCTGCCTGCTGCTGCGACTGAATCAAACGTTCTGCGATTCGCGCACGCAAGCGAGTCATCGGAACCCGACGTTCGAGACGCTCCCCTGAAGTGGGGAGCGGTTTTGCAGCAACAGGTGCTATATTTTCGACCGGCGTTTCGCGAACACTCTCTTTATCACTGGCACTGGTATCGGCTAAATATTTTTCCACGTCCTGTTTCAGGATACGGCCGTTTTTACCCGTACCACTCAACATCGATTTCATCGACTGCGTTTTCAACGATCAACTTTCTAACCGAGGGACTCATCGAAGCGACCGAGCCTTGGCTGCACTTTTTTCTATCGCCGGCGGCTTGCTGGACACCCCGGTTTCAGCCGAGTCATCGATTACCGCCAGCAACTGGCCAGCAGTTACGGTATCACCGACCGACCGATCAAGATCAGATTGTCATCAGTACTGTCCACGTCGTTAGCGCTGACGTTGACGTTGGTATCGCGGTCAACATCATCGGCCTGCGTCTCGTTGTTGTTGATATTGCTTTCGATATCACTTGTTGTTGCTGTCTCGGTTACTGGTGATGCTGCGCCTGTTACAGCATCCGACGCTGCATATTCCGACAGACAGATACAACAATACCGATTCATATCGGACGTGACATCTCCTTCTTCTTCTTCTTCTTCTTCTACGTTGTCTTCTCCTTTGTCGTGATTGTCGTCGTCGTCTTTCTTGTCGTGCTCATCAGTTTGGGGGGTCGTGATTGTCGTCGTCTTCGTATTACTGCCCTGCTCTTGCTCTATTGATCCTGTATCTGATGTCGATGACGACGGCGACGACGAGGAGGATGTACCAGAAGACGCTGTTGTCGTCGTCGAGGTCGTCGCACTCACATCTAACGATTCTCTGATTGTTGTGTCGTCTTTCGGTACTGTTCGGCAGCAGAACGTGTCTGCTGCTGCTGTTGCTGCAGTTCCTGGTACGTGATGACCTTGCCCTCCGTCACGAACAGGTACTGTAGGATCGCCATCCGTTCATGTTGCCGCATCCCGTACAACCCCGCCTTCCGACAGATCGGCCCCCGGTCCAACGAATCGCGATGGCGCCCTCGACTGCTGCGCCCGCGAGCGCCACCGCTGCTGTTTCGACCACCGTCGCCTTCGAAGCCCTCCTCGTCGTCGCCGTCGCCGTCGCCGTCGTGGTCATCGCGCTGTTGGGGGAAGAGCGGGGTCGACAGCGTGTAGGAGCAGAACTTATCCGCAAGCCACGTCATCCCGTACGTCAAGAAGACCAGGCCAAAGATGATCGCGATCCCGGCCAACGAGATGATGAACACGGTCTTAACCCGTTGCAGCATTCCACTGCTGCTACTACTACTACTACTACTATCATCACCTGTCGCGCTGCTCGTAAAGGCAGCCGGTGGAAAGGTCTGCGCGTACGGAGAAGACCCATTGCCCCACCAAGGCGACCTCGCCCTTCGCTGCCTTGCCGACCTTCCGGCTTTCAAACTGTCCGGTGTCATCTGCCTCTCCTGAACATTGACGTTACCCCGACCCTCGGACGGAGCTCCCGCAGCGTGTAATCAAGACTCAAGCGCACGCGACCCGTACACGGTCAATCCACCGGCGCTTCGGAGGAGCCTCCG
>CAVWAI010000025.1:0-30142 GCA_963752725.1 uncultured Gammaproteobacteria bacterium | reverse complement strand
CCGGCGGGTTCAATCGATCGATGCAACATATATCAATACTCTTGATGTATTCTTTCTCGTCTAATCAGGTGAGCGCTGAGAGTTCGGCGAGCTTACTATTATAAAAACGCACCGACCTTAATAAATTAAATAATAAAAAAGCCTGGGCAAGTGCGAACAGGAATGCCGCGGGATAGAAGAACCACTGTGGCCATATCGTTGCACTCAGCAGTAATACCAGGCTGAGCAAATGAAAACGAAACTGCCACAGAGCAGCGGCTTCCGGGATTATCTGGCGCATGTGCGGCACCTTGACCTGTGAGTCTCTTTCACCCTGGTCACGTAATTTCTTATTGTGAACACTGAGGTGCAACCAGATGATGAAAGGTATGATCTTGTACATCATGCCATTGATCGTTGTCATGGCAAAGCCGTGGATCATCAGTACCCCTAATAAGAAGACTGGCATCTCTGCATCCATCAAGGTACTGCTGCTCCAGACCACGGTAAGCAGCAACAGGCTGGTCATGGCCAGTTGCCAGAAGTGCATCGTGGTATCGGCTAATTGACGGCGTCGTTTATGGAGTATCCACAAGGTGGTCAGCGCAAAAATTAACAAACAAACGATCAGTATCATGCTGGCAACGGTTCTAATTGCTTCCAGTGGTAACAGGTAAGTCAGGCTCAAAGCCGGTAAGGCAATAAACATCGACCTTCCTATCCAGCGCTGATGTATCAGCGGATATTCATCAGTGATCTGAAACATGGGGATTACCTGATAGGCGACGGCGATGATCAGTAATGATACCCATCCCAGCAGTCCCCAGCTCAGATGCAAGTCGGTCAGCGGCCGTGCAAGTGGAACGGTTTTTATGCCATGGCCCAAAGCGAGATAGATGCCCAGACAAGTGGTGATGAATAAAGCCAGTAAGGCCAGTAGCATCATACTGCGTGTTACGTGCCTGTTTGCGGAACGTATTAAACGCTCGCTAGCCAGCCCGATAAAAATGCAAAAAGAAAATCCTGAGAAAATTACGGCAACGATAAACAGCTGATCGACCTGGAGTAGCCAGGCGAGAGCAAGACAGAGGCAACCCAGAAATAAAGGGGTATGAATAATGCTGCTAAAGAGTACCGCGCGTGGAATAACCATGCCCATGAGTACCGGCAGCAGTTGCAGCATCGCACCCATCATACTCATGGCGATAAAACCCAGAGTCAGCAAGTGAGTGACGGCCAGTATCCCGGGTGTCCAGCGGTGAGTGATTATATCCGGGCCATGCCAGAGTAATGTCAGCGCAGCCAGCAGGCCAAATAATGGCGCACTGACGAGAAATCGCGCCGGTACGGAAAAGGGCGGGGCCTGCTGTAATGAAAGGTCGGCACGCATTGCTATCGAGTCCGGTTTATCGCGAAGTATCTATCGTGTCGCCGATGATATGTTGTACTGCCGCCGCAGCCTCGGCGTCGTCGTCATGCCAGATGAAAACTTCGACGGCTGTGGTTGTGCCCGGGCGCTGGAAATAGTTGAAATGATTGTCGTCGAGATTAGCGTAGAGCATGCAGGGATCTCGACGGTGCAGCATGCGCAGGTATTGACCGGGTTCTAGTTTTTCAGCGGCTTCGAGTGTTCGTTCCAGAGGCTCTGGCGGCGGCAGATCACTGACATCCAGTAAAACCTCATCGGGCATCAGCTCTCATCCCAGTCGTCGAATTTTCTTTTCCAATGACTAAAGTCATCCGTCAGATGCTGATCCATCATGTTATATAACATCTGTTCCTCTTTCATATTGTGCTGCTGCATCAGTATCAACAACGTATCGGCAATACCAAGGTAGTCATCGCTATTCTTCTGTTCCATGGCATATTTCATCTCGGCAAAAAGCACCCGCATCTGATCATGTTCCATGCGCATCATCTCTGTCGGCCCGGTGACGACGCCTGTCTCTTCCTCGAAAGCGGGAAACAGTTCCTGTTCCTCGATACCCAGGTGGCGCTCCATGGCCTGGACAAATTCATTAAATGCCTGGCTGGCAGTCGTCCAGTCTTCCTTGGCGGCAGCGTTTTCGGCTTTGGCAAAAAGCAGATCGCAGTCTTTATGATCCTGTGCCATAAATTGTTTGATATTCATTCGTGGTTACCCGGTTGTCTAATATCGAAATCATAACGATAAGTGTTGGTAGTTCGAATGATTTATATCAAAAGAACAGCGGAACAATGCAATGAGCAGGCTGGGATAAGGTTTTTCAGGCTAAATGACTGACAGACTGGTTCTGCCCGGTAGAAAAAAGGGCTCTCGCTGTTTAAGTGATGAGAGAATGACTTATAATGCACCGATTATAACCGTGCTCGTACCAACACATGATCTGTAACAATATGAAAATTACCCCGATTTTTTTGTTTTTTCCTCTACTGGTTGTTATCTGGGCGGCACCTGTTCATGGCGACCCGATGGTCAGTCTCAAGCAACCGCCAGCCTCACTCGAACAATGGTATAAACCAGCGAACAAACGCCAGGTGTGGCTGCACACCATGTTTCGCCTGCGCCGCGAAATGCAGGCAATCGCAGAATATGCTGAGCAGAATGATCAGCAGGCGATGCAGAAATGGATAAAACGCCTGGATAAAGATTACAACAAGATAGCCGAGATGGTGCCTGAATGGGAAAAAGATATTAAACCCAGACTGTTGCCAGAACTCGAAATGTTTGCTGAAAAAGGCGATATGGTGCGAGTCGGCAGAACGCTGGAAATGATCGAGCGTACCTGTGATGACTGCCATACCTATTATCAGCCACTGGTGGTAGCCACTTATCGTTCACCCTACTATGATGATATCGAGATAAAAGACAGCAATGGTGTAATGCACAGTTTTGAAGACAATATGGAAGCATTGTCTGCATCGGTCAACCGGATATTGATCGCACTGGATGATGGCCATAAAGCGGTGGCACTGCAGTCCAGGCAGACCTTGATCGAGCAGTTGCAGAACCTCGGTGAGAGTTGCAGCAGTTGTCATAAAGATGATGACTATCCGCGAGAACGTATACTCGGTAAAGCGAATGAGAAACGATTTGTCTCATTGCAGTCAAGCATCAGCGAAGGCCGGGTGAAAGATAGCCAGAAACTGATGGGTGAGATCGCCGTTACCGTTTGTGCGCGCTGTCACAATACACACCGGATCGTTTCTGATCTGCGTGATGCGCTGCTGCCAGAAGAATAGAAATTAAAGCCTGGCATTTTTTAGAATTTCAAGATACAAGAGATAGATGTAATGAGTAACCCGTTTCAAGATCAATTATTAAAAGCTGGCCTGGTCACCAAAAAACAGGTGCAGAAAGCGCAGCAGGATAAGAGCAGAAAGAATAAACAGCAGCGTTCTAAAAAAGAAAAACCTGTCGTAGACGAAGCAAAACTCAAAGCGCAACTGGCGGCACAGGAAAAAGCCAAACATGATCGTGAGCTCAATAAGAAGAAAGAAGAGCAGGCCAGACAAAAAGCGGTCTCTATCGAGATCAATCAACTCATCGCTAACAATTGTTTAGTGCGTGATGAAAGTTGCGAGATCGTTTATAACTTTGAGCACAATAAAAAAGTGAGACGCATCTATGTCGATGAAGAGATGAAACGAAATATCGCGCAGGGGAAACTGGGTATCGCACGCATCGAAGGGCGTTACGAGCTAGTAACAAAAGTTATTGCGGAAAAAATTCAGCAACGAAATGCAAAACGAGTTGTTGTTTTTGAGCCTGAAGAAGTCGTTGATGAAGATGATCCCTATGCAGAATATGCGATACCGGATGATCTGACCTGGTAGATATAAGATCGTATCAAATACTCCTGATCGTATTCTATAAGCGAGCAATGATTGCTGCCTGGCGGTAGCGGTCATTTACTAATCGCATTTCTTACAGATTCATGGTTAGTAGCAGATATAACAACACGACGACTATTGAAGCGATTACACCATAGTGTAATAGCATGCATAAACCGCGTACGTCACCACAGGTTGTCTTTTAGCATGCAGTGTGCACAGATCTTTTCTTTTATCGATGAGGTTTTTGCAATTATTTTCATATATTTTTGAAAGTGTAGTTTTAAAAATGTCAGACAAATCCCGATACCATCCTGTTTAAAATTAACAAGGATTTAATCACCAGTAATTTCAACAATAAAACCTGACTATTTATAGTAAATCAATAAACAGCAGGATTCATTGACTATGGTCAATGAATTTGGTTTGAATCGTAAAGGGGTAGTAATCTCTTCCATGAGACTGAAACGTTACGGTTCTCTGCATTCCTTAACCCATTCCAGTCATCAGGAAGCTGAAGCCTGAACTGGTAAATACACTATATTTCAATGATCAGGCTTTATTGCCGCTGCTTTTCTGGTTATCAGATAACCACGATTGATACGCTGCTTTATCATTGATCGCGTGCAGGCCAGTCTCATAATCGAACAGGCTGAACATATGGTTCAAGATCCAGTGCAGGTATGAGCGACGGTAATGATCTGTCGTGGTGCGCATCTCACGCATGGCATTATGAAACTTGTTTTCTATGTTTAACTGTCTTTTTATTTGAGCAGCGCGAACCTTTATTCGCCTTTTCCAGCGGCGTCGGCGTCTTAGGTCTGCTTCTTCAGCGGTCAGACGAGGTGGTGCATATTGGCTGGCACATTTAGAGTGTTTATTCATCGTTACTCTCCTATTTACCGATACTTCCTAAATTATCTAATATACGGTGAATAAGGTCTTGCCAGATGATGCCTTCCATTTGACTCAACGCGACAGCATTCAAGAGTGAAAATGAGGTAAAAAATCTATAGATATTTTATTATTCTTTCCAGAAACAGCTGCTGCTGCCAAGCAGGGCAGTGGCCAGGGAAACTTCGATTGTTGCCATCGTTATCAACATCGGGTAGTTTCCGTGTGCCAGTTGTGAGATGAAACTGCCCAGTATGATCATCGCCAACAGAAAGAAGAAAAAACCTGTTCGGTAAAATTGCCATAACCTGGGATTTTTCAGCGCATCGATTCTTTTTAAATTTCTGATGCACAGCCGTTTGAACAGGTATCTTGCTTTGATGGCCCCTATCATTAATCCGCCAAGAACGGCCAGCCATATCCAGAGCAGGTTTGGGCTGATGTTGTGTGCTTCGATCAATAACCTGGAACTTTTAAAAGAAAGAACGATAGCGCCGCTGTACCAGACCAGTGAGGCCAGCAGTCTGAGTAAACGCGTAGAGCTGTAAAACATGTGGCGTTCTGTCATTGCGCGTTTACCATCAGCGGTTTTTATTGCTGGATATAGTCTTCTGGAATCGAAGCAAAGGTATAAACTTTACCGCCCTGTTTCGTGCGGAACGACTCGGCCCCTTGTTTTGTTGCGAAGGGCACGGCTTCTGCTGCGCCCATACCACCTGAGAGCTTACTTTCCAGTACGTACCATGCCTTGCGTGCATCGATCCAGTTATCCGCACCGGGGTTATCCCAGTTGGCATCTGTCATATCATTGACATAGATGGCAGCAATGTTTTTTGGTTCTTCGGGCGACAGGGTAAAGGCGATAGTGTCACGCACCGAGGTAAACCACAGCGCCTGTTTTTTGTCGCTGAGGATGATCTGTCCTTTGGGACCATTGTGATTGACTACCGTCATCAGGCAATAATAGCCGTTGGCTTCACGGGTTAAAGTCTGTGCGGGAGGCACTTCAACAGGCTGGCTTTTCTCACAGGCGGTTAATAAAATAATGAATATTAAGGCGATTAATTTGTACATGGATTGAGTTGTAAGTTTTAAGTAGTAATTTATAAGTTTAAGAGTCAAAAGGAAAAGTTACCCCATACTGAATGCTAGTGAAGGAACTTGCTATAGCTTTTTTGTGCAGCAACCATAAGATCCTTCACTGACGTTCAGGATGACAGCAGAGAGCGAATTATATTTCACCTATAGCTCCCGACGTTGGAATATCAGTAATGTCGCCGCTAATGGTGTTACCACCCATAACAGCATAACGCCGATCAACAGGCTAGCGCTCATGCCGGCTTCGCTGGCAACACCGGCAATGCCAGCCGCCTGGCTGACGCCGTCGAACATGCTTAAATTGAGGATACGGTAAGTATCCGTTGGGCTTACTAGCATCAACATCGAAAATAGCTGTTGACCAATTACCTGGCCTTCATCGATCAACAAAACACCGAACAGCAACAGATCGTACAATACAACAAAAATCAGCCATAGGCCGATGGCGGTGCCGGCGGCAGTGGCTCTTTCTTTTACGAATATACTCACCAGGTAACCCAGTGCGATAAATATTGCACCCAGTAGCAGGGAACTCATCATCATTGAAATATAGGCCTGCCAGCCATCCATGCTGGCATCTGTGACAAAAGTCATGATGAGCATGGCGCCTCCGTAACCGGCAAAGATAGCTATACACAAAATCAGTACATGCCCTAAAAACTTGCCCATGATGACCTGCCAGCGTGTCACCGGATAGGTCAATAACAACATCATGGTGCCACGTTCGAATTCACCGACCAGTGCGTCGAAAGACAGCATGAGTGCGATCAGAGGAATCAGATACACGCTTAAACTGGCAAGACTGATGACACTGATGTCCATAGCGCTGGCTTTTATTGATCCAGTTGGTGCAGAACCCAGTAGTGATAATACCAGTGCGAGTGTGCCCAGTACGATGATGGCAGCAGCAATCCAGCGGTTACGCAGACCATCACGCAGTTCTTTCATCGCCAGTATCCATAACATCTTCATGACTGGCCTCCATCTATCTGCTTACCATTCATGAAGTGACTATAAACTTCGTCAAGTTTGGGTGGCATGATCTGCAGGTCATTGACCACCTCGCCGAGATCAGTAATACGACGGATCAGCGGCATTTTATCGCCATTGAAACAGGACAGTTTCAGCGTCTGATGATTGATTTCACTGATATTAATTTCAGCGCCCAGACGGTCGGCAACGCTGGCGGCTTCACCCGGTGTCACCGAAACTTTTAAGCGAACCGGCAGTGCCGCCTGCTGGTAGAGCTCATCGAGCGTACCACTGGCAATCATGATGCCAGCTTTCATGATGATAAAACGATCGGCCCTGGCCTCAACTTCATTAAGTGCATGTGATGAGATAAGCGAGGTAGCACCTTCTTTATGCAGGGCATCGATCAGTTCGTAAAACTGATGACGTAGAGAAGGATCGAGGCCGGTAGTGGGTTCATCGAGAAACAGTAATTGTGGATTACCCAGCATCGCCTGTGCCAGACCCAGGCGTTGGCGCATGCCTTTTGAATAGGTGCCAACGCGGCGTTTTGCTGCATGAGAAAGTCCGACGATATCCAGCAGGTTATCGCAGTTGCTAAGCGATGCCCCCTTAAGACGGGCATAAAACGTCAGCACTTCACGACCGGTCATGGCTTCATAAAATGCCACGCTTTCAGGAAGGTAGCCCAGCGTTTTATGTTGCGCTACTGCGGTACTCATTGCCGGATTAGAACCCAGCACCTCGACATTGCCGGCGGTAGGTCGGGTAAGCCCTAACATCATTTTCATCAGCGTGGTTTTGCCGGCGCCATTATGTCCAACCAGTACCACGCATTCGCCGGACCGGATAGTAAAGCTGACATCAGACACCACGGTTTCACTGCCGTAGCATTTGCTGACGCCAGCCAGTGAAATAACATTATCGCTTATCTTGTTTGCAGGGTTCATCAGTTTCAATTATTTAGTTCAGCCACATGAGTAGCGTTGCTGTTATTTTGCTTCGGGGTTAATGCAGAGGGTGATGGTAGCATCAATGGTGCACTGTCGGTTACTCCGCCTGGATGCAGCCCGGGAAATTCAGCCTGTGCCCATTTCAGTATCTGTACAGAAGGGCTATTCAATAATAATTTAGCGAGCGGATGTCGCCAGACGATCTGGTCGACCAGGTCGTTGGGTCTGTAGATCTGGTCAGCGATACCGTTATCATCGATATCAAAAGCGATATTATCACTCCAGTAATTTCCCCGGCCCTCTTTTGACCACTCGATGTATCGTGTGCCCACGTATTTTACCTGGCTGCGGTTATTGATGAAGGCATTGTCATAGATCTCATTTTTTTCAGAGCCGGCGGTGAAATGAATGCCGATGTCACATTCTTCAAAAGAATTGTTGTTGATCTGGTTGAAGTTTGCGTTATAGATAAATACGCATTTCTCAGCACCGATAACCCGGTTGCCTGCTATCACTGAATAATTGGCGAAGTTAAAAAACAGACCGCGCTGCGTATCACCCGATGAGATATTATTTATTGCATTGATGCGATCTGAAAACATCAAGGCGAAACCGACGTGATTGTTGAGCGAGATATTGTTGCTGACTTCGCTGTCGTGAGCGTACATGTAATGTATCGCAAAACGCAGATCAGACATGTGGTTACCGCTAAAAACATTGTTGCGGCTACCGTTGACAAAGATACCGTCCCGACCATAGCGGATGGTATTGTCCTTGATGATCGAGCCGGGGGTGTTCCACAGATAGACACCATTACCGCGATCGTTGACGCGGTGAAACTGACTGCCGATGATCACATTGTTGCTGACAACAACGGACTCCGGGCCCTTTCAGGTAAACCCCTATCTGGTTATGTTCAAAATGATTGGCTTCGATACGTGTGCGGTCACCTCTGTCGGTGATAAAAATTCCGCTGTCTTCATCTTCCAGAACCTTGCCTGAATGCTGAATCGTTAAGCCTTTGATGACTACATCAGGCGCTGATACGGTGATCACATGTGATGAACCTTCGCCATCGATGATGCTGTCGCTGATGTCTTTATTGTTTGGACCATTGCCTGATAAGGTCAGACTCTGGTGGATATTGATTGAACCGGTATAAGTTCCCGTAGCCAGAAGCAGGCTATCACCGGGTTGCGCTAAATCGATGGCAGTTTGCAGGGTACCGTTGCCGGGGGCGACCTGCCATTCTTTGGCGCTTGTGGAAAACGAAAAAAATAATAAAAAAAGCAACAGCCCACCGGCCAGCCCCTGGTTAACTATGGGGCTGACGGGTGAGCATTTTTTATGTTGCTTCGATGTCACTAGTGACTATGCAGGCTCAACAAGCATACGGCCGCGCATTTCCATGTGCAGCGCATGACAGAACCATTGACAGTAGAACCAGTGAACTCCAGGACGATCAGCGGTAAAGGTGATCGATGAAGTTGCCTGTGGACCGATCTCCATGGCAACACCGTAATTCGCCATGGTGAAACCATGAGTCAGGTCATCGATGGCATCACTATTACTAACGATGATGGTGACTTCATCTCCCTGTTTCACGCTGAATTTCTCCATGCTGAAGTTAGGCGCAATCGACCACATGTAGATACGAACTTTTTTACCATCACGGACTATCTTGGAGTCAGTACCCAGTTCGATACCGTCTTTTTTCGCCTGTGCGCTGGTCTCTGACCAGAAGGAATCGCCCTTGGTCCATAGCGAAGCCGGGTTAACGATGTCGGCACGAACGATGATGACATCATGCGGTTCGGCGTATGTCGGACCATCATGCACGACTTTCATCTTGTCACCGCTGATATCGATGAGCTGCTCGTTCTCCGGTTTTAGCGGGCCAACATTAATGAAACGGTCCTTGGAGAATTTATTGAGCGACACCAGCCACTTGCCATCCGCTTCCTTGGTTTCACCCATGGTGGTGTGGTTATGGCCCGGCTGATAGTGCACATCGACCTTGTCGAGGATAGGATTCACTTTTTTGCCAGCATAAGCGTCGACCGCTTTCTGAATGTTCCACTTCACTGCCTGGCTATCCAGGAACAGGGTGGTGAAAGCATTACCCTTGCCATCAAACGCTGTATGCAATGGACCTAAACCCAGTTCTGGTTCAGCAACCACGGTATCGCGTGGTTTGATCTTGTCGGCGAAAAGATCGGGTAGTTTTCTAACGTCGATAACCGTAACCGTTGGAGATAACTTACCGTTGAAGACGACGTGGATACCATCCGGTGCCGTGTTACAGCCATGCGGGCTGTTAGGCACAGGAATGTAGCGTGTGTATTTCGAGCCTTTACGACCATCCAGTACGGGCACGCCGTTGATCTTCTGGAAGTCACCGGCTTTAACGCCAGCTTCGATGGCTTTAAGATCAAACACTACAGCCCAGTCACGTTCGTTGGCGATCATACCCGACAGGTTGACCGCTTCTTCACTGTTGTAACAGGTAGAGAAAGCGTACAGTCCCTGGTAGTCTGCATCGCAGTTATCCAGGTTGCCGTCGACCA
Source organism: uncultured Gammaproteobacteria bacterium (assembly GCA_963752725.1). GTDB lineage: Bacteria > Pseudomonadota > Gammaproteobacteria > SZUA-229 > SZUA-229. The sequence goes on along the minus strand of CAVWAI010000025.1, from coordinate 19,866 downwards.
TCACCTGCCAGGCAACTTTCATTTCATCGCCGTCGATCGCAGTGAAGATGGCATGATATTTTTCAGGTTCGTCGAGGACGCTGCCGTCATTTGGAATCGGCACACGATGCTCGCCGTTGGCGAAGACATAACCGGTGCGCGGGTATTTTTGCGGACGCAGACCGTGGATGTCAGCCGCGTTCGGAATCTCGATCATCTTGTCACACTTCATCACGTCACAACGTACACGGGCAACACGGGTGTTGGCCTTGTCGTTCATGAACAGGTAACGGCCGTCATAAGTACCATCGGTGAATGACATGTGTGGATGATGCAGGTCACCATTGGTCCAGACGCCACCACGGCCACCAGAATCCAGATATTTTTTGGTTTCAGGTAACATGCCATCGCGCATGATCTTGCGGCTTTCGTTGGTTGAACCCCAGCCAGATGCGCTACAGCGATTGAATACCGGTACGCGCATTAGTTCACGCATCGAAGGCATGCCCAGGATACGCATTTCACCTGCCTGACCGCTGCTCCAGAAACCATAGTATTCATCCAGATCACCCGGACCTACATGCGGACTGTTTTTTGATGCCGCGATGGCAGCTTTTGGTGTCATACCGGCCAGGCCGACCAGACCTGTGGTACCAACAACACCCGCCATGGCAGTTAGCTTCGCTGAACCACTCAGCAACTGTCGTCGGGTAAGACCTGTTTTTTCTGTTTTGTTTTTTTCTTCTTCCATCAGTCTCTCCTCATTTATGTCTGCGGTGGTGCAGACGAATTATTTACCCCCGGTACAGCAGGGCGTGTTAGCAATTAAACATTTTCATATGTTTTATATCTTCTTCTTTAGCTCTACTGCAATTGCAGATTCTTTTTTACCAGCCATGGCATCGCCGACCGCTGTCGAGCGCACCGTATGGCGTTCTTTTTTCAGACGCTTCTGTATCATCACCGGACAGGCATGGTCATCAACATAAACCACCTGGCAGTGCAGGCAATACAGACATTCGTTGACGTTGATATTGCCTTCCGGATGGATCGCCTGAACCATGCATTCATTACCGCAACGCTGGCAGGGCGTACCGCATTCCTTGTAGCGTTTCAGCCAGGAGAACATACGCATCTTGCCGGGAATCGCCAGTGCTGCGCCTAGCGGACACAGGTAACGACAATAAAAACGTTCGATGAAGATACCCGGCAGTAATACCGCCAGGGCAAAGATGACGAATGGCCATTCGCGGACAAATTTCAAGATGATAGCGGTTTTAAATGGTTCGACTTCGGCCAGGCGTTCTGCCCAGTCCAGTGAGTATAGCGACACCCCGAACAACAGAAGAAAGATTAAGTACTTGGAGGTCCAGATACGCTCGTGGATCTTCCACGGTACGGTAATCTGTTTGACCTTGAAGAGTTTTGCCACTTTATTGATCAATTCCTGCAGTGCGCCAAAGGGACATAACCAGCCACAATAAGGACCGCGGCCCCAGAATAATAATGCCGCCGCAACCGAACCCCAGAGGATAAAGATCAGCGGTTCCATGAGGAAATATTCCCAGTCAAAACCACTGACCAGAGCATTAAACATCGCCAGGATGTTAACCACGGACAACTGGGCGTTGAAATACCAGCCGATAACTACCAGGGTGAAAATGAGAAAACCGATGCGTACGCGCTCGGTGAGTTTAGGGCGTTTGACCAGCCAGTCCTGGAAGAAAAAGATCAGCGTAAGTACGACTGAAGCAATGCCCAGGACGATGATCTCTGGAACTTTCAGCTGCCACATCTTTTTCCAGAACGGTTCATTTTTGTCAGTGGTATCGATGCCGGCAGAGGTTTTATCCTCAGCTTCAGTTAACTGCAGGTATTTCTGCGGCGTTTTATAGTTAAGGTCAAAGGTGAGAAATAATTTTTCTGTGGGGCCAACGTCGCGACCCACCAGTAACTCCAGTTTCCATGGTTCAGCCGGCATTAAAATTCATATTGGCCGGTGTTCTGAACAGGTCTACATCTTTCAGTTCAGGTGCACCTTCAGCAGCAATATGCGCAGACGTTTATGGTATTGATCGTGAAAGCGGATAGAAGTATCGCCCTGAATGATCTGAAAACGGTCAAAAATACCACCGCGTACATAACCCGAACCCTTGAATGAAAAGCGGCCATCGCCAGCCAGCAGGATGGCCTGCTCGCCAGGCTGAAGTTTTTTCATCAGGTTTTTGTATTCACCTTCACCCAGCAGGCTGCGACCGATACTGGGTATCGATACCACCGCGGCGTAAAGCTCGATGAAAACCTCGTCTGCCTCACCTGTCTCAGGAAAATCACTGGCACGAAAATCAGCCATCTGATCATAGGCCTGATTAATCTGGTTCAGGCTTAGTTTCAGGCGACTGACCGAACCTTCTCTGACCAGTGATACCCAGTCCTCGATATTATCGATAGCAGGATTCACCGTGGCGACGGGGCCAGTTTTTTTATGTTCGGGTTTAAGACCGGCGAGACCGTAGTTGCGGGCAACCTTGATGGCGCTGCGTAAGATATTGTCATCCATCACCATGACGGTTACCGTGGCGCCGGTGACGATATCGACATCGTGATCCAGTGCACCCTGGACCAGTTTGCCCACGTCCATGCCTTCATAATCCTGCAGGATGGCAGTGATACGTTTTTCGGGAATACCGATCAGCACGATGGGTTCGTGGTGTTCGACCAGCAATGCTTTCTGGATGATGCCGTTGCTATCCATGGAAACCAGCTGGTGTATCGGTTTACCTGAGTAGCCCGTGGTATTGACATAATCAGAGGTCAGAAAAACATAACCGATCTGTTCGCCCTGTTTGAATGCCGGCGCCACCACCGGATCGCCGTCAGGCGTGCCGATTTTGTCGGCGCCAGGATAAATATCCTGTACATTAATAACATCGAGAAAACGCGGCAGTTCTGAACTGGCCTGTGCCAGGCCGATGCTTAGCCATTGGACCAGCAGCAGTGAGAGAATGAGTTGAATAACAGGTCGTAAATGCATAACTAACGAAGGTACCCATTTATCACTAAATTATGCGCAAATGAATAACATGCGCAGCAGTCCATCGGTGGACAATCCAGCTGATAGTAGTCTAATGTGTCAAAGGTGGCAATTATGTGTGTCATATGACACATTCCACTTGATTTACATCAAATAAGAATCAAGTCAATAGATAAATAATGTGTTTCACTTTTAAATGATGAAATTTCCGGAGTAGTGGCTGACGTGCTATCAACCAAGGTAAAAACCACCAGTGACCTGATGTCTATCGCATTGCAGGCAGAACGTGAAGCGATCAGGCGCTACTCTGAGCTGACCGTGAAGATGCGCGAGGCGGCCAATGAGTTTGCTGCCGCACTGTTCGAACGTATGGTGTTAGAAGAACAGGAACACGAACGCCTGCTGCTGCAATGGATGGCGCAGGAAGGCATCGAAGAAAATCCTAAAATAGATCCAGTCAAATGGCGCGATCCGAATATTTCGACCACCTACGATGATGAAGCGCGCGACCCTTATCAAAGTTCACCTTACCGAGCGCTGGCCTTTGCGGTACATAACGAGGAGATCGCTTTTCGTTTTTATACCCATGTAGCGGCTGAATCAGAAAATGAAACCGTACGCCAATACGCTGAGATTCTGGCGCGAGAGGAACTCGGCCATGCGGCTTTGCTCAGAGCAGAAAGACGACTGGCTTATCATGCCGAGCGCAAGACCAATATGGTTGAGCCCAGGCTTAATCCCACAGCTGTTCATAATGAGGCGGACCTGCTGGCCGCAGCCATACACATCGACCATTACCTGGCTGACGAGATGAACAAGGTCGCTGAAAACTCTCCTGAGATAAAAGCGCTCGCCAGAGAAACCCGACTACAGATCAGCGCGAATGAGAATCTTCTCTACGATGACGCAATCGATAAACAACTGTCACCAGGAGAAGAGATCACTAACAACCTTGAACAGCTGGAATCCTATAACGCATACATGGAAAACAACGATAATTCGCCGAACGCAAACTTACAGCGACTGTGCGCCTGTTGTGACCGCAGCTTTGCATTCTACGATGCTGTGGTCGAAACGGCTGCCGATGAAAACGTGATGCTTATGGCACAACAACTGACATCAACAGCACTTGACCGTATCGGTGTGTTAAAACAGGCACTGGGAAAAGAGTGCGGCTGTACTGAGTGATGCTATTGATCGTTATTTTTATCTTTTCTGAACATAAGCCGAGAATATAGAATCCTCATAACACCATATTTTTTAACAATTTCAGAATCAGCATTAACTAGTTGATTATTAGTTTAAATAAAGGATGACGTAGCCATTAGTGATACATCATACGGTATCAAAATAGGCTAAGATTTGTCCCTTTTACCGGTACGGTTGTAGCGCTGTCGCGATGATGAATATTTTATGAAGTTAGAGTCAATATTCCCTTTTTTAGTCTGGTTTAAGTTAATCACAAAAGATGAGATTAAAGCAGATTTTATTGCTGGTCTCACAGGAGCGGTCATTGTCCTGCCACAGGGTATCGCATTCGCCACGATTGCAGGCTTACCGCCTGCATATGGTCTGTATACAGCCATGGTCACGCCCATCGTGGCTGCCTTATTTGGCTCATCCCGACACCTGGTATCAGGTCCGACAACCGCCATTTCCATCGTGGTGTTTTCTTCGGTAAGTCATCATGCGCAGGTAGGAACGCCTGAGTTTGTGATGATGGCGCTAACACTCACCTTTCTTGCCGGTGTCTATCAGCTCGCGTTCGGTCTGGCTCGTCTGGGGGCGTTGGTAAACTTTGTTTCCCATACCGTGGTTATCGGCTTTACCGCCGGAGCGGCAATCTTGATCGCCACCAGCCAGATGAAACATATCACTGCGCTGAGCATCCCTAAAGGTGAATCTTTTCTGCACATCTGGATAGATTTGTTTCAGGGCTTAAACGATATCAACCTGTTGGTTTTATCGATAGCGATAACCACACTATCAGCTGCCATCATTTCAAAAAAGCTGATGCCGAAGTTACCGTATCTGCTGATCGGTATGGTGGTTGGCAGTGTGCTGGCTATTTTTCTCAAGGATTACACCGATGGGATTAAGCTGGTGGGTGAAATACCTGCACATCTACCGCCGCTGTCGATGCCGGAGTTTTCTTTGCAGACGATCAAGATGCTCGCACCGGAAGCGTTTGCGGTTGCACTGCTGGGGCTGATCGAAGCGGTGTCGATCAGCCGTGCAGTCGCGACCAAGTCAAATCAGAGAATCGATGCCAACCAGGAATTCATCGGCCAGGGTATGTCCAATATCGTTGGTAGTTTCTTCTCCAGTTATGCCGGCTCAGGTTCTTTTACACGTTCAGGCATCAATTACGAGGCGGGAGCAAAAACACCGCTTTCAGCTATCTTCGCCGCCATATTATTGATGATTATCGTTTTACTGATTGCACCGCTGACTGCGTATCTGCCTATCGCAGCCATGGGCGGCGTGATTCTGCTGGTGGCTTATAACCTGATCGATTTTCACCACATCAAACAGACATTATCTTTTAGCAAGTCAGAGACAACAATCTTACTGACGACGTTTTTTGCTACTCTGTTTCTTGAGCTGGAGTTTGCTATCTACCTTGGTGTTCTTTTATCGCTGGTTCTGTTTTTGGCAAAAACATCAACGCCACAGATACCAACGTTATCCATTGATGTTTCTACCGTGGATCAGCACAGAAAATTAATAAACATAGAAAATAAACCACTCAAGCAATGCCCGCAATTGAAGATCATCCGAATCGATATGTCTATCTATTTTGGTTCGATCAATCACATTCAAAAACGCATCACAAAAATTGCTGACAACGAAAGGATCTATAACATCTTGATCGTGGCCTCGGGCATCAATTTTATTGATCTGGCGGGTGCTGAAGCGCTGGTCTCTGAAAATAATCGTTTGAAGCAACAGAACGGCGGTCTGTATTTTGTCGGCTTGAAATCTTCAGTCTATGAGTTTGCAGCAAGATCCTGTTTTATCAAGAAAATTGGTAATGACCATTTCTTCGATACCAAAGGGCAGGCAATCAACAGGATCTACAGGCGTTTAGATAAATCGATCTGTCTCACGTGCCAGGCGCTTATCTTTAATGAGTGTGAATAATGAAAAAATTATTTGAAAAACAGCGGCCGGAGAGAAAGTAATACTCATAGTGGAAACACTGATTTCTTTTCCCTGATATTCTATTCCTAAGCCGGCATACATTTTCTCATTTTGGCATGTTATATGTCTGTCAGTTGAACTCGCCGCCGTAAGAGCTTAATGACTGGTTCCTTCTAAATAGCGTGTTTTATTGAACACGTTATATTTACCTGAAGGTTTGTTCATCGGCAGGCGTTTTATCTCTTCCAGCGTTTCTGCATCATAGACGATCACCGCGCCATCGGTATCCCAGATACTGAGCAGGGCATATTTACCGTCACGGGTAAATTCGACGTGGGCTGCAGTTTTACCCGGTGCCGGACGCAGGGTCTTGACGATTTCCAGCGTGCGTTTATCGATCACGTGCATGGCATCTTTGTTGGGACCAAAAAATACATCGACCCAGGCGTAGTTGGTGTTCTTATGGCTGCGCATAAAAAAGCCGGGGCCCAGTGTTTCAATGCGTTTGATGGTCTTCCAGGTTTCCATATCGATAACACTGACATCGCCTTTTTTGAGGTTAGGTGTCGCCAGTACGGTTCGGCCTTTGTATTCAAAGGTGATGCCTGAGCCCAGATGCGGCATGCCCGGCAGTTCCAGGTCGGGCACGATGACGCGACCCACGTCCATATCAACCACCTGGCCCTTGCCTTCGCGTGAAGCGCCGATCAGCGATACGTATTCCTGGTCGAAGAAAAAATCATCGAGGTAATCATCGACCGTGATGCGACGAACCGGGAAGGGCACGGGTCTGACGTTTTCACCGGAGTCGGGGTTGTAATCATGCACCCAGCCACCGAAACCCATGGGTGGTTCGTCTTCGTAAGAGATCTCCCATAACTCAGGGATGTCTTTCAGTGCGGCGACAAAACTGTTACGCGGCGGCGCTGTATAAACGGCACTGACTCGAGAGGTTTTACCTTTGTCATCTTTAACCTCGAAGAGCTTGATCGGATTCAGGTCTTTGGCATCCAGCAGTACCAGTGTGTGCGGCAGGTAGTTGGCGATCATCACATAGCGGCCATCAGCGGAGACGGCCTGGTTGCGGGTATTGATACCGGCGCGGATTTCGGCCACCAGTTTTAGATTGTAGATATCGTACTTACTGATCCAGCCGTCACGTGAGGCAAAATAAACAAAGCGGCCATCGGGCGAATATTTGGGGCCGCCGTGCAGGGCAAAGCGAGATTTGAAACGGTGGATAGGTTCGAGCTTGTCACCATCGAGCAGGGTAACGTGGTGATCGCCGAGTTCCACAACGAGGAACATATTTAACAGGTCGTCCACTTCAAAAACAGGTTTGTCGGACAGTTCACTTTCTTTATTATGGATGATGTGGCTGGCTTTGATCTTATCCATGCCCCATACCGGTGTTTCTTTTAATGGTGTGTAGACGAATTCCACCAGCGACTGCACTTCTTTGTCATTCAGTTTTTCTTTAAAGGCGGGCATCTGGGTTGCGACGCGACCGTTTTTGATGACTTCTATGGCTGCTTTTTTACGCAGACGTTTCAGGTTTTCCGGCAGTAATGCTGGTCCCATGCCGCCTAGTCGATGCTCGTTGTGACATTCAGCGCAGTTGTCTTTGTACAGCTTTTCAGTGTCACTGACAGCAGCATAGGATTTCTCCGGGAACAGCAGGTATACCAGCAGTACGATTGCTGCGATAAGTGCAACTTTGAAAAATATGATCTTGAGGATTGTTGATTTTTTCATCTTTGTGTTTCTTGTCATTCGGTTACATGTACGGTGCCGGTCATTTTTGGGTGTGGCCCGCAACGGTAGGGGAATGTTCCTGTTTGCTTTAAACTCACGTTCGTAAGTCTCATCGGGAAATATATAATCCGGCTCTTCTTCACCCAGTGCTTCGAACCAGACGCTATGATACTGGCGTTTTTCGCGATTTATCCCAGTTTATAGTCTGGCCGCGTTTGATGGTGATCTCCTGCGGCATAAATTTAAAATCTTTGATGATTACCTGTGGACTGTCTTCACCGGCAAATGCCCCAGTGTTGATAGTTGTCAGTATGAAGATCAGTAACAGTGATTGCCATTTCATTGATGTTTCCTCAAAGTCTTATGCGTTTATATTTGACCGTTGGATCGCGGAATAAATTCCGCTCCTACAGGCGCATCATTATCCGTAGGAGCGGGATTTATTATTCAGCATATCCATATGCTTCACCCTTACTGGGCTTAGGTGAAAAACTGTTCCCGACAGTTTTTTCCGCAATCTGCAGCTTAAAATTTAACCTGGCGTCATTAACGCACAGTTATGCCTTAGTATACAAAAAAGGCCGCAAGGCATATAGCCCGCGGCCTGTTCTGTACCAGTCTGACCCTATTTTGCTATCGCATTGATCTCTGCATCTTCATCATCGAAACCAAGTTTGAAACCCAGTGATACGTGATGGAAACGGCTGCTGCTGTAATCATCGTGAATCGCAAAACCGATGTTGTACCACTGGTCGGTTGCCATGCTGATATCACCGAGTTTGTCTGAGGTCAGTTTACGGGTCATCTCAACGGTCCAGATGCCATCTTTGAGTTCGCCAGTAAATTGCACGCCCTGACCGCCGGTCATCACACGTTCAGCAAGGATGTAACCATCTTCAGACTCACCGGTACCGGATTTATAGCGCAACAGGTCCATGAATGAACCGTTCTCCAGTAAGGCCTGAATCTCAGCTTCACTCTTCAGCTTGTCCCAGCCGCCGCGTTTCTTGCCGTCTTTGCCTTCGATCTCAATGTTAGTACGGCTTTCTTTCAGGTACTTGGTGAAACCACCGCTGAGATCCAGTTGTTTTGATAATGGGCCGGTCTTTGCTGAATCATCAGGTTGATGCGGCATGTAGTTCGCATCGTGATGACATGACTGCCAGCAGCCTGCGCGTTCAGCAAATTCTACTTTTGGATCATCTTCGCTGTCTGTCGTCAGCATGATGGCCAGTTTGATCTGGTTCTCGGCATCCATCTTGCCGCCGTCGGCAAAAGGTACCTCTGCATGTTCGCCGTCTTCCCACTGGAACTGCATGTACAGGTTGTTTGCGTCGTGGGCAGCCTTGATGTTAACCAGTATGCTGCCGCGTTTTCCGGGGATCGGTGTCGGTTCCACTTTTTCACCCGATACGATCAGGTCACCGATGTCAACTTCTTCGTCTTCATGGCAGTCGAAGCAGCGGTCACCGGTGTTGAAGGCGCGTTTGCCGCCATGATCACTGCCTTTGAGGACCCATTCCATAGAAGCCTGACCAGGATAGAACAGGGTGACTTCGCGGGCTTCAATAGCGCTCCAGTCGATGTCAGAACCGCCTGATGCAGCTTTGGCCGCTGGTGCTGCTGCAGGCGCAGCTGCAGCTGGTGTTACTACCGGTGCTGCGGCAGCAGGTTTCGCTGCTTCTGCTTCTTCAGGTTCTGCAGCTTCGGCCTCGTCCTCTTTTTTGCTGTCTTTATCAGTAACGAGTTTCATGCCGTTATCGATAAATGCCTGCCATTGTGGCGCGATAACACGTATGTTCTCTGGAATCGGTTTGGAAATTGTTTCAAGTTCTTCTTCAGTGAGCTGGTCATGTACCTTGTTGTGGGCGATGCCTTTATGGCAATCGATGCAGGTATTGCCATCTCTCATGCCAGCGGCGTGCTGTTTACGTGCGCGTTTTTTCTGGTCTTCCGGTTTCATCGAATCGAAGTTGTGACAGTTTCTGCACTCGCGTGAATCGGTATCTTTCATCGCATGCCAGACATTTGTTGCCAGCTGTAAACGTTTGGCATCAAATTTTTCAGGTGTATCGATGGTGCCGAGTGCTTTATGTAATAACTCGTTACTGGCCTGTATCTTACGTACTACTTTGTGTATCCATGGACGCGGTACGTGGCAGTCAGAGCAGGTGGCGCGGACACCGCTGCGGTTAGTGTAGTGAATGGTTTTTTTGTATTCCTGGAAAACGTTTTCTTCCATCTCATGGCAGGAGATACAGAAGTCCATGGTATTGGTCACTTCCATCGCGGTATTGAAACCGCCCCAGAAGATCACACCGACGATCATGAAAAATAATGCTGCGCCGAGCGTGGTTCCGAGCAGAACTTTGCGCGACATTAAACCGAATTTCCTGGATGAATTAGCCATGGTTCAGATACACCTTGCTGTTGTTTTTTATTGTTAATGTTTATTACATAAGAGACCTTTTATAAAGTCCCTGGTGTAATAATTGTATATTATGTCAGGTTAAAAGAAGGGCGGACATACCAGATGTACGTCCGCCCCGTTTCTTTACATTATAACGTTGCTAATCATTAAGTTACATGGTTAACGCGGTTATACACGTTGAACTTACCTGTTGGAGCGTAAAGTCCTTTAACACGTGCTTTTTCTTCCAGTGTCTTAGCATCAAAGATGATGATTTCACCGTTAGGTTCAAGACTGTCTGAACGATTCCATACAGAGGCCCAAACTTCAGTACCATCTTTGTTGAACTCGAAGTGAACGGCTGCGTAGCCTTTCTTATCGGTCAACTGGATAGTCTTAACAACCTTGCGGGTCTTCTTGTCGATGACCTTAATAGACTGCTGGATAGCAGGCTCAGGGTGTTTAGTCTGGTCAGCCCATACGTAATCACTCTTAGGATGGGTACGTAAGAATACGCCAGCACCGTCGGTATCAACGGTGTAGCAAAGTTTCCATGCCTGGTCTTTATGACCTTTAGGATCATTACCCCAAACACTCACTTTACCAACACCTAGATGTGTTGTACCAGCTACAGGGCCACACGTAGGATCGTTCCAGTTAGCACCAGGACCAGGATGAGGTTTCTGGTCAACATCGATCATCGCTTCCAGTTTTTGAGTCTTGGTATCAATGACGACCATCTTGTCAGAGGCGTTAGCTGCGATCTGGAAATAACGACCGGTAGGATCGAAGAAACCGTCATGCAGATACTTGGCAGAGTTGATCTTGGTGATCTTGAGATTATCAAGATCACTGTAATCCACCTGCCACATCTGACCCAGCTCTTTCATCGCAACTAACCAGGTAGGTGCCATTGGAGTGTCATAGATAGCTGCAACACGAGACTCGTTAACATACTCACCATCAACGTTAACACCACGTGCAGAAACCACTTTCAGCGGTTCCATGGTTATAGCGTCAGCGATAACGAAGTGAGGAGGCCAGTAACCGCCACCGATAACGTACTTGCCATCACCTGATACGGCAACGTCACGTGCATCATAAGCAACCTGTACCTGGGCAACTTTCATCTTGTCAGGCATAGCCCAGAGATCGATCTTGGTCATCATGCCGTCACGACCCATGATGTACCAGAAACGACCAGCGTCTTTGGCATGCAGGGTATCATGATGTTCAACGGTTTTCAGTACGTGTACCGCATAACCGGTAGGGATATGAGCAACCACTTCTTTTTTGTCACCATCGATGATCGCGATCTTACCTTTATCACGTTCGATAGCGATGAAGAAGTTCTCCCAGTTACGGCCATGCATTGGCTTGCTTGGATAGTCTTTCGGTTCGACATATACCTTGTGACGTTCTTTCATCAGAGCCAGAGACATTTCAGGTGGAACCGGTGGTTCCATCTGGATGTAACGAGCCAGCAGGTTGATCTCTTCTTTGCTGAAGATGTCATCGAAGTTGTTCATGCCGCCTTCGGTACCGAGGGTGATAATCTTCTCGAGACGCTTGGTGCCTAACTTGAGCGTACCCTTGGTTTTCTTGGCTTTGTTCGGTTTTGGCTCCAGGTTTTTACCTGTTGCACCGACGCGCAAAACACCGTGACAACCTGCGCAACGCTGGAAGTACATGCTTTTTGCTTTTTCGAACTCGGCATCATTAAGCGGTTCGAATGCTTCTTTTTTGGCGAAGGCAACACCCGAGGACGCTGCCATGCCTACGCAGACAGCAAGTACTGCTGCTCCGTATTTGGTGGTGTGTTTTAAATTCATCAATTTTGACTCCTACTCTTGTTATGCAATAGATTGTATTACGGTTTATTGTGGATTATTGGATAGTAATTTTATGCAGGGTAGACACTATTCCTTATCGTCTTCAGGTTTATTGATTTACATCAACAATTTATTGGTGTTTTTAGCTGCTTTGAAATTTATTGATGTACATCAATAAATTTCAAAGCAGCTAGACGTGACAGGCAGAAGTGTTATGGCTACAGGAAAGATAAAGCATTACTGTTTTTTTAGAAATACCATGCCAGCTGGGCGAATATACTCGGGCCTGTACTGAGTTGTTTGCCAGCGATACCGGAGTCGATACCGCCGTATTCACTGCCCGAGGCACCAACAGGGGCGCTCAATGCTGCCAGCAGCTGCCAGTTCTGCTTCAGATCGTAGCTGGTGACCAGCTGCGCCAAAAATGAACCGTCACCAGCATTGATAAAAACATTAGGTGTTAGTAACCACAGCGGGGTCATCTCAATCATCGCCGATAGCGCAACATAATGCCGGCCGAGGGTAAATAATTCACCGCGGACGATGCGTTCGACCAGATCGGGATTTGCTGCCAGTGCAGCAGGGCTATAGTTTTCATCTGCCTGACCAAAACCATTGTAGAAATATTCTGCGATACCACTAATGTTATGTTCCCAGCCGGTCCATGAATAGGACAGGCTGGTCACCAGGCTGAAAACATTATCTGTCTGCGTGTCGGTGAGGGTGAAATCACCTCGCCACAGCGCGCCGCCGATGTCACTGAGACCACCGACGCCGAAAACATTATCATCAAAATGTTGCGCGATCAGCAGATCGTATTCTTTATCTCCTGCAAAACCGTGGTATTTTGCGGCGATCGAATCGACATCACTGCTGACATCGCCGTTCACATCGCGTCGAACTACCCAGACGGCCTGCATGTCGTCACCGTTCTGTTTCAGGAATTGGCCGTATAACATGTCATCGCCGGTCTTGTATTCTTTATCGACTGCCGACGGGTCGAACGGGTTGAAAAAATCCATCGGTGTATAGATGAGGCCGTTGCCCCAGCTGATAGCCTGCCGGCCGATACGAGCTACGGCTTTTTTACCCGTAACGCCGACATATAGACGATCGAGGCGGTGCAGCAGTGCACTCTCGCTGTTTTCAGATATCACCTGTGTCAGATCGAACAGGCGATACTTATCCGTGGGCACAGGATCAGCTATCAGCACATTGCCAGGCAGGCTGTTGGCCAGTTCAAAACCATCTCCGCGGGCGGCGATCAGCTGGTAATCGGCGGCGACCTGTAGCTTATCTTTTTGCCAGCCGAACTTGAGACGAAGGTCACCTTTGTGATCGACCGTGGGGCTGTCGATATAATCAAGAAACAGGCTGTCGTCAGGAAAGCTGTTCAGCAGGAAAAAATACTTTGCATGGCCGCCTTTGAATATATCTGTATCAGCAATAGCGGTTGTGGTTAGTGTTAGTGCGATGTATATCAGGCTGGCGAGATTTAGTTGTTGCATGATAAGAAGTTTACGATGCGGTGCACTCCCTCACCCTAACCGTCTCCCAGGGGGAGAGGGGACTGGGACTGCACTTCGTCGCTGATGATCTTACCGTCTTCCATCCTGATCAGGCGTTTGGTGTATTCCATTACGCGTACGTCATGGGTGGCGATGACAAACGTAATATTATGTTTCTGGTTAAGTTCAACGAACAGGTCCATCAGCTGCCTGGCGGTGTGCGTATCCAGGTTGGCCGTGGGTTCGTCTCCCAGTACCAGTTTAGGCTGGCTGACGATGGCGCGAGCGACGGCAACACGCTGCTGCTGGCCGCCGGAGAGCTGTGCCGGCCGCCGGTCTTCCAGGCCTTTGAGGCCGACTTCCTTGAGTATGTCATGAGATAGCGCTGATCGTTCTGCGGCCGGTACACCACGTACCTGCATGACGAACTCAACATTTTCACGCGCGGTCAGCACCGGGATCAGGTTATAAGACTGAAATACGAAACCGATATTATTCAACCGCATGTCTGCCAGTTCGCCTTTGCCTAGTCTATCGATCTGTTCATCACCGATAAATATCTGCCCGCTGTCAGGGGTATCGAGTCCGCCGATGGCATTGAGCAGGGTGGTCTTGCCCGAGCCAGAGGGGCCGGAAAGGCAGACAAAATCACCTTCATCGATCTCGATAGAAACCTTGTCCAGCCCGGTGATGATCTCGTCACCCTGCTGAAAAGTTTTACAAAGATCCTTGCAGATAACCGAACTCATGAGTTTTTACCTTCGATAAATCGTGTATTTAATTGCGGCTTCATATCGTCTTGTTTATCAGTTTGTATTCAGTGCTTTGATCGGGTCGAGGCTTGCTGCACGCCAGGCGGGCAATATGCTGGTCAGCAGGCCGAGGATGATAACGATGACATTGGCTAAAACCATGTCTTCTATTTTCAATGCAGGATATAACATGCTGCTGCTCCCCATCATCTCCATGCCTTTGGCGACAACCGAGATATCGATGCCGCCCTGCAGCGGAATAATCGTCGCGATGGCGACAATGTTGCCGAGTAATAAGCCGATAAGCAGCAGCAGAAAAGATTCCAGCAGTATCTGGTAGAGGATCATGCTCGGTCGCATGCCCAGCGCCTGCATCAGGCCGATCTCACGGATGCGTTCGAACACGGCCATCACCAGGGTGTTGACCAGGCCAAATGACAGGGCAAGGAAGATAACGACAACCCACACCAGCACGAAACCGTCCATCATCGACATCATGGAACCGAGGTAGGCATTGATTTCATACCATGGCAGGGTATCGACGTTTTCACCAGTCGCCTGTTTGATCTTCGGATACCACTTATCGACATTGCGGTAATCTTCGCCGGTGATGGCGATCTCGGATACCTGGTTTTCGATGTTGAGCAATTGCTGAATGGTATCGCGGCCGGCATAGACATAGGTCTCTTCCAGACTGGCCAGTTTGGCTTTATAGATGCCGACCACACGGAAACCGCGATCGGCGATATTGTTGTCCGGGTCCTGGCTCATCACCACGACACGCTTGCCCAGCTCTGTCTCCAGGTGCTCGGCCATCTTGAGACCGATGACCAGGCCCCTGTCATTACTGTCTTCCAGGAAACGACCCTCGATGATACTGTCTGTGTCGAAACTGACCGCCATTTCACTGACCGGTTCGACGCCGAGAAGAACCATGCCGCGGCTGTCGCGCTCACTGGAGATGACCGCGGGTACGCGCACGCGGCTGGTCCAGGCGACCACCTCGGGCATCTGTAAAACGTCGATCAGCTCAGCCGCCGGTGCGGGCATGCTGTTATTGATACTGGGGTCATCGCGGTATGCCGGATGGTGGATCTGTACTTCACCCGGCAGGCTGCGGATGCTGTTCAATAACATATCATCAACCATACCGCGCATCAGTGCAGTCATAAAGATCATCGCCCAGACACCGACCGTGATCGCCGCCAGCATGATCGTTGTGCGACGATGGTTGCGCCACAGGTTGCGCCACGCCAGGGTGAACACGGCACTGAACGGTAAAGTACTCATACCGCCCTCATGGCGCTAACCGGCTGCAGGAAAAACAGGCGTAATGCCGGGTAGATCGATGCCAGCAGGCTGCAGATAAAGATGATGACCGGGCCGAGCAAAATCGATAACACGGACAGGCTGGGATACATGCGGTCGGGAAGATTAAACTGTGCAGCCATCTCTTCCATGCCGGGATAGGAAAAACCGACGATGCTGAGGTAATAGGTGAGTATAAAACCAAAGGCCGCACCGATGGCCAGCCCCAGTGCTGACATCAGCGCCGTTTCGGTCATCACCAGGGCGCCGAGGCGAGTCGGTTTGACGCCCAGTGCCATCATTACACCGAACTCCCGGGTACGTTCCAGTACGGACATCAACTGGGTATTGAGCACACTGAAAGCGACCAGGATGATCAGTACGCCATACATGAACCAGGCGCTGGCGAGGTCAGCCTGGATAGCCTGTTTGAGGCCGGGCTGTAACGTATCCCATTCGAGTACCACCAGCTCGTTCCTGTCTTTCAGCATATCCTGCAGATCATGCTGCAGCATGGATACCTGTGACAGGTCATGGCCATTGATCACGATATTGTGTCCTCTGCCGTCCATGCCGAACAGATCCTGAAAATAACCGATCGGCAGCTGTGCCATGCTGCGATCGATATCTGCGGTACCCGATTCAAAGATACCGGTAACGATAACGATGCCGGCGGCAAATGAACCGTCATGGCCGCTGCCGAGCAGGGTCAGTTCATCACCAATGTTTACTCTTAAGTTACGTGCCAGTACGCTGCCGATGATGATCTCAGCCGCGTTGCTGTCGTCGAAATATTTACCCTGTTTTATCAGCCCCGGCAGGCTGGAAACATTAATCTCAAAATCTGGTTCGATGCCGATCAGCTGTAAGCCATAGGAGCGTTCTTCACTGGAGGTCATGGCAAAGGCGACGCCACGTGCGGCGACGTGATCACTGCCCAGGTGCTGGCGAACTTTATCGGCTAATGGGATGATGTTTTCGATGCTGCTGCGCATCTTGGGTTCATCATTGTAACCCTCGCGCTGTATCTGCAGGTGGCCGGTATAGGCTTTCAGTGTATTGTCGATCATCATCTGGTAGCTGCCGAACTGCAGCGAGATAGCAAATACCAGGATCAGGTTGGAGAATATCATCGCACCCACGGTGAGCCAGGTGCGGCGTTTATGTCGCCACAGGTTGCGCCATGCCATGCGCAGAGTGATGCTCACTGGCGTGGATTTCTCAGGCTGGACAGGGTGAACAGGCTGTCAGCATGGTCCTGGTCAAATTTAATATCCTGTACCGACATCTCGGTCCATTCATCGGGAGCGTCGAGTTTTCCCATACGGATAATACTGGCAACGGTACGCCCGCCCAGTTCCTTGATCTCCAGTGCTTTCATGGTTTTAACCAGGATGTTGTCCTGGTCCCAGAACTGCTGTTCGATAAGCACATAGTCGTCGCGTATGCTGAGGATTTCCTTGCCCCAGACGACGGCGGCGTCTTCATGTGGGATGGATTCGATAACGTATATGGAGTGGCCGTCCTGTTGCCGTGTTTCCAGTAGTCTGTGATCGTACTGGTCGATGATGTCGGTGGATTTACTGATGTCCTTGTTGGAAAAATCACTGCCCATCCAGCTCTGGCTCATCATCGACGAAGGTACCTTGATGATGCGGTTGACCTTGGGTGTGTAGGTCCACATGTTGTTGTCTTTGGTCAGGGTGCCGTTGCCGGCATCTTTCTTCGGTTCGGTGACGCGCACCAGCGTGGTTTTATCACCCTTGGTCCAGGAGCGCATCGACATGCTGCGCTGCCAGTCAGGACGGTGGATGGTCATGGTCATCTCTGAATAGGAAGACAGGCCGCGCCAGTGATCCATAGCCTGTTGTATTAACTCTCTCGGTTCAGGCGTTACCGGCAGCGCTAACGGTGAGAAAAACCAGAGTATCAAAAATGGAACCAGGCGTTTCATAATTACTCTCTAAAAATTTTAGATCGTACTCAGTATATATCTGCCGCCAGTACGGAACAATAGCAGTAAAATTATTTACCGATGGCCGCAGCCTCTATGGTTAGCGCTTATTCATGGTCGACATGCAGATGGATTTCGGGTTCGCTTTCCATCGGGTGGATGGCTTTTGTCAGGTCGATCTTGTGTGGGTTTTAGGCATTTTTCTGTTCCAGGCTATAATCTTCGTCATCTTCTATAAAGATAATATTATCCTTCATCGTCGGTGTCGATATCTGCAGTCCAGCCCGCTTCTTTGGCAAGTTTAATCGCTTCACTATGGATGCGTTGGTGGCGCTCTAATAGTTCAGGGGGCAGGTTGCTTACCATGCTGCTGTATTTATCCCATTCATCATTGACTTGATGATTGAGTGCATCAAGCCGCTGTATTGTCCAGCCTTTGCAGGATTCTGTTTCGGGAATTATTTCAAATACCCATGCATCACGAATAATTTTGCCCGGGCCTGTCATGCCTGCAAATAGATCGTCGAGAACACCGGGATAAATATATTCACTGCCCATAAGTTTTACTGCCTAAATTTAAAGAGGGCGCATTTTAGCATTTTACTGTCGATCGATTTTGTGGTTTTAAACGGTTTACGTTAAAAACGCTTTAATTATTTGTTATGTGCGGATTATTGCAGACGAGCATTGATAATAGATGCCTGGTGTCGGCATTATGGGGCAGACGTTGTTGTCTGCCAGTTTTTCTGTGAGCCAGAGTGATTGAGAATGGCGCGTGAAGAGAGTAGTATGCGTTGCTGCTCGTTGCTCAACCATTATTCTGTGCAGAAGCCGATTCATAGTCTTTGGTCTATCAGTTTTCAAGTAATTATTTATTTGTATGATGACGGCTATCCATCTAAGGTGCACGGTTCGGTATTCCCGCGTGTTGAGTTTGCGATGGGGAATAAAAGTTTTTTATGTATTTCGACGTCAGGTTTAAGTGTGTTGGAATACTCGGGTTATCTTTCATTATGGTTAAACTTAGGACGTATGTTTACATCGATTCGTTGCAGCCGCAGCTTGCAGAATACATTGCGTCCGTATCACAGGGGTTTCACCCCGTGCCGGGAAACTCCTGTCTCTGGATTGAAGTGTCTCCGGGCATGGCAATTCATCGCTATACCGATATTGCATTAAAAGCCACCCGCGTTAATCTGGCGCAGCAGGTTGTTGAGCGTGCTTTTGGTTCCATGGTTATTCATCATCGTGATCAGAGTGATGTGCGGGAAGCTGGTAAGTGTGTTGCTGTCGAGTTTTGAAGCGGAGCATCTGGAAGGCAGGCAGAATTGTAAGGTTACCTGGAGTGAGGTTATTACCGGTATGACCTCGGATCATACGGTGCTTATTAATCGTCAGGATCGACGCGGTTCTATGATGTTGCCGGGGCAGAGTATGTTTATCCTCGAAACCGAGCCTGCGGGATATATTGTGTATGCGGCCAATCAGGCTGAGAAAGCGGCCAATATCACCATTATTGATGTTAAAGCGATCGGTGCTTATGGCAGGCTGACCTTGTCTGGTAGTGAGGCGGATGTGGCGGAAGCCGCCGCGGCAGCGATGGCTGCAGTGCAGCATCCATCTGATCCTGCAGGTAATGACAGCTGGTAACTCGGCAATGCATCGTCAGCAATTACTGGAGCTATTAAAAAAACATAGAACGAGGTTCATGGATGAATCGGCGTTTGTATCGCGTGCGATAAGTTTCATCGAGGCGCATGAAGATTGCTTTTACAGGGAGTTGTGGCCGGTCCACGTGACCGGGTCAACATGGGTGGTGAATGCACGTAGAGATAAGGTTTTATTGTTGCATCATCGCAAGCTCGATCAATGGTTTCAACCGGGTGGTCATGCGGATGGTGACCATGATATACTGCGCGTCGCGCTGAAGGAGACGATTGAAGAAACAGGGCTGAAAGAGTCGCAAATAAGGCTCGTTAGTGAAGATGTTTTTGATGTTGATATCCATCGAATTGCGGCAACTCAGCATGATCCGCAACACGAGCACATTGATATTCGGTTTTTGGTAGAAATTGACGACACGCTGCCGGTGCCGGGTAATGATGAGTCCCATGACATTATCTGGGTTGCGCTGCATCAGGCGTCACGATACAACAATAATCGATCGACATATCGAATGATCGAAAAAAC